>NZ_JBNKYN010000005.1:0-103515 GCF_050300915.1 Amphritea sp. | reverse complement strand
TGGTCTTTTTTTTGCCTGAAATTCAGTGGTTTTAAGCTGGCATAGAAAGCGTCGGGCTCGGCCCTTTATAAGGGCAGGAAGGTCGTTGGTTAAGATCTGGCTCCGCTACCAACGTAATAATCAGAGGTGTATCGAAAGGGTATGCCTTTTTATGTCTGATGTAAGTCAAGCGTGTCGTATCTTAATTATTCGTTAACTGAGATAGCCTTTATTTTGTGGATAGCCTTTATTTTGTGACTTCAATCTTAAAGTCTTGCTGAAGCTTAGCCCAATGCGATCTAAGGTCTTCTTTGTGCGCTTCGTTCATCGGTAATGCTTTCAGAGCCTCAGGCCATAACTCTCTTGCCTTGCTCATTGTATCGTCCAAGTTAGGCTTGATCACTCGCCACGGAATGCCAGACCTGCCTGCCCACGACTGAAAGTGTGCCATGGTGACTGTATACCACTCTTTTGTTTTACCTAAATTGAGCGCGTATTGGGTTTCATTCTCGATATAGACATTGGTTGTTACGATATCGTATGCAGGAGAAAGTCGAGGCGTAACCTTATCAGGGTACAGGAAGCTCCAGTTCTTAAGGTGCGCATCGCCATTCGCCAAGAGAATATTCACCAGTAACCGCCTTGCGAACTGCTGAGCGTCGGCCAGCCCGTCGCCAGAAAAGTCATAGATGACTTTGCCGATATTCTCGTAATTAGCGGAAGTGTATTTTTCGTGCGGGTACTTCACCAGAATTTGCGCGAAGTCTTCCATGTGGATGCGCTGACTCATGTTTTGATCTACGGGGTCACGATCAAACCGCTTAATAGCAAAGGCTTGCTTTTCATCTGGCAGGTTAATTTGTGGCAGATTATCCAGCTTGTCCAGTTCAACCAGCTTGATTTCGGGAATATCAACTCCAGCTAATGCGGCTAAGGACATGGTAGTGTATTCGTTCAGAGGTACGAACTTATGCTTGGTTGAGGGCGTTTTGATAATCCAGTCGCCCAGTACATCACCTTTGGATAAGTTATAGCGTCCATCCTTTTCCTTCATAGAAAACTTCATCTGCACGCCAGCCAAGGAAAACTTGTTTTCTCTTCCTTTCTTGTGAAGAGTATCTTTATCGAACTTAATCGCCTTAGCCTTTCCGTGCGTGTTCAGTACGTAATCGGGAACATCATCCGGCTCCATTGGCGTGGCTTCTATAGCCCCCGGCAAGTCTTCGCCAAGATACGAGAGAATATGAAATTCATTATCAACGTGCACCTTCAGGCCTTGAGCGATTAGTTCTCGCAAAGATCCTTCCGGCAGCAAGTTTGAAAGCACGGGATGTAGTCGCTGATTTCTTGCCCATGACTCTGCCATGAGCCTGGCTGCATTCGGAAACTTCGGGTGGGTAATCAGGCTGAATGTTGGGCGATCAGGGTTGTTCCTGAATGAATCTGCAAAGCTCAACACATTGCGGCCATTCTTAAACCCTGCGAGATAGCCGATTAATACGCCATGAATTGAGAGCTGTAATACATTCATTTCATCGCCCACTTCATTTCTGGCATCTGCGCTCATTCATTTTCTCCCAACAAACCCTTCCATGGATCATCCGCCAATGGGTTACTTTGTTCTTTTCTCTTCTGGCTTTGCTTAGTTTGTGTCCCAGTTGATGCCAAATTATCGTCGGCCAGTACCGCCAGCACAGCATTCAGCTTTTCCTGTGGTATCAGCATCAATTCACCTTTTAGCCCCTTGGCGACAAGCTCAAGGGTATCCAGACGCGGATTGCCCTTGGATTCCAATCGTTGATATTGCTGGCGCGATATACCAACGCGCAGCATCATATCGTGCTGCTTGAGTTTTAGTGCGATACGGCGTTTTTTGATCTGTTCGAGTAATGAATTCATGATGAAACTTATATGTTGCTATTTTTCCATGAGAAACATATTAGTTTCTTTTTTGTAATAAAGCAACGTATAGATTGCTTTTTGGTATGTAGAGCGATTTGATTAGAAAAAGAAGCATATATGTTGCATCCTATCAATGAGTCTATTTTGAGTCGCTTGCTTATCGTACGCATTTAGGAAAGCTAAATATCAAAAGCTTATAAAGCTCCCCGGTCAGCTTTTCAGGTTGGCAAAGCAAGTGGCGTAAGAGGCTACGGGTCACCGGCTGCCAAGCCCATCCTGTGTCATCTGATGGCAATGCTATCGCGTTTCTACGGTTGCAGTTCGGCTGACGATCTACTGGGTTACTAAATCGTTATTATGCCTTCCATATAGGTTACCGCTTTACCTGATATGTGGACTTCATCGGCTGCGTTTTGGCAGAATAACGTCCCCTCTCTGGATGATAACTGCAATGCAGTCATCTGGTTACGGGATAGCTTCTCGGCCCAGTAGGGGATAAGAGAACAGTGGGCTGAACCTGTAACCGGATCTTCCAGAATACTCGCCTGAGGGGTAAAGAAACGAGAAACAAAGTCCACACTATCGCCTTTGGCAGTAACGATAATTCCTCCCGGATCCAGATTGATCTGATCAAGAATATTCCTGTTTGGCTGTATGCTGCGAATATCTGCTTCGCTATCAAAGACAAGGAGATAGTCACGGGCTTTAAGTACTTCGATGGGGGGAATATGCAAGGCATCCAATATCGCCTGAGGGGCTTTATCGGTTAATGGTTTTCGGGATGGAAAAATCAACGTAATCAGATCGTTATTGATTTTGACCGGGAGTTTGCCGCTTGTAGACTGGAAAATCAGATCTGATTTGCTATAGCCTAAGTGCTTTGTTATTACATGTGCTGCTGCCAGAGTGGCATGGCCGCACAGATCCATTTCAATTTCGGGCGTGAACCAGCGGATCTCAAAACCTACTTTATTCGGAACAAAAAACGCGGTTTCAGCCACAGAGTTTTCCATCGCTATTTGTTGCATCAGCGCGTCACTGATCCACTCTTTCAGCGGACAAACGGCGGCTGGGTTACCTCCAAATAGCGTGTCTGTAAATGCATCAACCTGGAAAATACGCAACTTCACTAGTGACTCCTTAAGGGGAAGGGGGAGAGATGGATGGAAGGTGGCCTATGCTGATGAAAGACAGCCCTAACTTTTTTGCAAAACTCAACCAGCTTACTGATTACATCAGCAGGCTGGTGGCGAGGAATAGCATCAGGCCCATACCGAGAATATCGGTAAAGGTGGTCAGGAAGATGCTGCTGGCCATTGCCGGGTCGGCACCAAAACGTTTCAGGGTTACAGGGACCAGTACCCCAAAAATTCCGCTGCCGATGCAGGCGCCCACCATGGCGACTAACACCACCAGTGCAAGTATTGCAGAATTTTCTGTGCCACTGATACCTGCATAGATCCACATTGCCAGTGCAGCGACTAAACCCACAAAGAAGCCGTTCATGGCACCAAGAATAATCTCTTTTCGCAGCACTCTGGAGATGGATATGCCGGCCAGTTCTCCCAGCGTCATACTCCTCAGTGTGATTGCCAGCGCCTGACAGCCGGTGTTGCCACTTTGCCCTGCGAGCACCGGCAGAAATACGGCAAGCACGACGATACGGGCGATGGTATCTTCAAACATCCCGACGACAAAGGCCGCAGCAAATGCAGTCAGCAGGTTGACCTGTAGCCAGGGGTGACGCATGCGAAATGATTCAAGTATCGGGGTGGTGATGCGCTCCTCTTTATCCACACCTACCATTGATCCTGCCTGAGCACTGATCTCGGTGGCGACATATTCAAACAACCGCCAGCCGTAGACCAGCCCCAGCAGGGTGCCCTCTTCATCGGTCACCGGATAGAGGCGATGGCGTTGTAACAGGGCCGCGTTGACCGCTTCAGGCATCTCAACATCGGGTGTGAAGGAAAATGGATCGTGCGTCATGATCTGTTCAAGAGTCTGTCCGGGACTTGCGAGCAGCAGATCGCGCATCGCCACAACCCCCAGTAGTTTCTCGTCTTCATCGGTAACGTAGATATAGGTGATGGTGATGGAGGGGTCTGCTCTGACAATGTAATCGAGAGCGCTGGCCACGGTATCATCCGGTGACAGAGTGCCGAAAACCTCTGTCATAAGTTGACCAATGGTTCCCTTGATGCCTTCGAGAGAGTGTTGTTCGTTGTCATCATTTTCTTTGCGGCCCGCCTCAGATGCGAGGTGGGCGGCTATTTTCAGCGTGACCTCACTCGGTAGGTCGTGAAGTGTGCTTTCAATCGTATGGGGTGCTTGCCGGGCCAGCAGTGATGCGGCAATCGCCGAATCCATATCGGCTAAGGTGATTGTGCTGGCGTCAGTGACACCGTTGTCGCTATTCATATCAGGAGCTCTCATGACCGATTATCAGCAGGTTATACGTAAACAGCTAAACAATAGTCCAGTTATATGACATACGCTACAGCTGTTGTTTTACAAACCCTTTTAAATTCAATGTCTTCACTACTTATAGAATATGAAAATTGTAATAGTGGTTGCAATTTAGTTAATATGTTAACAAAATAGGCGAATTAAACTGACTGTGGTCTGTCATGTAGATGATGTGATCGCGTGTGCTGAGTGCGGTCTGCCTGAATGGGGTTTTCAGTCTGACATATTCAGCCCCGTCTGTGGATAACAAGAGATAAGAGGAAACTGAAATGGGTAAACTGGCATTAGTCGCGAAAATTACGCATGTTCCCAGCATGTATCTGTCTGAACTGGATGGACCGCAAAAGGGCTCACGACAGTCTGCTATTGATGGCCATATAGAGATCGGCAGACGCTGCCGGGAGCTGGGTGTTGATACCATTGTGGTGTTTGATACCCACTGGCTGGTCAATGCCAACTATCACATCAACTGCGCGCCCCATTTCAAAGGGAACTATACCAGCGGCGAACTGCCTCACTTTATCTCTAATATGGAGTTTGAATATGATGGCAACCCGGAGCTGGGTAAAATTCTTGCAGCTGAGTGCAGTAAGCAAGGGGTAGAAACACTGGCTCATGATAAAACCTCACTGGGGCCAGAGTATGGCACTATTGTGCCTATGCGTTATATGAATGAAGACCGCCACTTTAAGGTGATCTCTGTGTCCGCGTTATGTACCGTTCACTATCTGAATGATTCAGCCCGTCTGGGCTGGGCGATGCGCGAGGCGATTGAAAAGCATTACGATGGTACGGTGGCCTTCTTTGCCAGTGGTTCACTGTCTCATCGTTTTGCGCAGAATGGTCAGGCGCCTGAGTTTGCCAATAAGGTCTGGAGTCCGTTCCTGGAAACCCTTGATCATCAAGTGGTGGAGATGTGGCAGCGGGGCGACTGGAAAACCTTCTGCGAGATGCTGCCTGAATACGCCGCCAAAGGTCACGGCGAAGGCTTTATGCATGATACCGCGATGATGCTGGGAGCGTTGGGGTGGAGTGACTACGAAGGTCAGGCTGAGGTTCTGACACCCTATTTTGGTAGTTCAGGCACCGGTCAGATCAATTGTGTATTCCCGGTAACCGAGCAGGACGGATCTGCAGTACCCGGGCCTCAGGCATCGGTTACCGCCAGCTTCGCACCGGGGGCCAGCCGTTTGTAAGTTTAACTGTTTTAAAACCTAAAAGTTCTTGCCGGGAGGTCAGCCTGACCTCCCGTCACCTAAGTTCGGCCCCCTCTCTGACTTACCTCTTTTGCAATTATCTGTTTTGAATAGCTTTTTACGCACGGTGTAATATTTACGAAATTTATCCTGAGTAAAATGCCCGGTCTTGTTGCTGTATCACCGCCGGAGTTACGTCGTGAAAACTACTCTGTTTGACCTGATTTGGAAGCTGAAGCGAGCCCTGGAGAAACAGGGGCATGAAGCCATTGATCTGCATAAGTTTACCGAGGATGGCGAGTATCGCCGAACCATTCTGTTGAACGCAGATAGTGGCCAGTTTCAGTTCAGTGCTGGAATCCGGGCGATTTATAAAGATCTGCTGAAAGATGAAGCCCTGGACCTGACCAAAGAGATCGATCTGCAGCAGGCTGTGGCGGATGATCCGGATAACTTTGTTGCAGCAAAAGTTGAGGTTGCGCCGCCCGTCGACGTTAAGTTAACGTCCGAATCGCAACCAAGGCCCCGCAGAATTGTTCCGGTACTGTTGGGGTTGATGCTGTTGTTGGTGCTGGGCGCTGGTTTTCGGTATTTTTCACCCTCGGAGAGTAGTGCAACCGCGTCTCAGGTGTTTGCGCAAGCCCCGCTGAATCCAGGTGCTGCACCCGAACGGTCGCTCTTAAAAGAGCAACGCCTGTTTCGTTTACACGGTTCAAACACTATTGGCGAGACCCTGGCACCGGAGCTGCTGAAAGCCTTTTTGACTGACCTGGGGGCAGAGGATATTCAGTTGCGCGCAACCCCGGTTGATGTCGAGAATAATCTTCTGTTCCATATGCCTGGGGATAACGTTATCTCACGTATCGAGATGCAGGCGCACGGTTCCAGTACCGGGTTTAAAGCACTTGAGCAAGGGCTTACCGACCTGGCGATGGCTTCACGGCGGATTAAAGATACTGAGAATGAGAGGTTGTCGGGGCGCTATGGTGATCTGAGATCGAAAGGCACCGAGCATATTATCGGTATGGATGGGCTGGCGGTGATCGTTAACCCGGCTAACCCGGTCAGTCATCTGAGCACGGCGCAGCTGGCGATGCTGTTTTCCGGCACCGTGGATAACTGGTCGGCGTTTGGCGGGCCGGATCTTCCGGTTAAAGTGTATGCCCGGGATGCAAATTCAGGTACCTGGGACTCGTTTAAGTCGATGGTGCTGAAAACACATGATAAGACGCTTTCCGCGCAGGCTGAACGGATTGAGTCCAGTATTGAACTGTCTGATCTGGTTAGTAAAGAAGCCGGTGCGATCGGTTTTATCGGCCTTCCCTATATTCTGCGGGCTAAGGCACTGGCGATCTCAGATGAGACCAACGCTCAGCCGATCTATCCGACCTCGTTTACTATCTCTACCGAGGATTATCCGCTGGTGCGCCGGTTGTACATGTATGAGCCAGCAACCGTAGGCACCGGCTCTGTTATAGATCAGTTTATCCGTTTCGTGTTGTCTGAAAAGGGTCAGGATGTCGTCAAAAAGGCTGGATTTATCTCGCAGAATGTTTACAAAACCCGGCCTGTTCTAAGTAATCATCTGCCTTTGGAATATCGGCAGCTGACGCAAAATGCAGAAAGGCTCTCTCTCAATTTCCGTTTTCACAGTGGCACTATCATGCTGGATAACAAAGCCCTGCGAGATCTTGACCGGGTGGTGAAATACTTTGAAGATCATCCGGGGCAGTCCGCTATTCTGGTGGGCTTTTCCGACAGTATTGGTGAGCCGGAGAGCAATCAGCATATTTCCCAGCAGCGAGCTCAGACGGTGGGGCAGGCCCTGCTGGCGCGGGGTATCAATGTGCAGCTTGTTGAGGGGCTGGGGGAAGCGGTGCCTATCGCCTCCAATACAACCCGCTCAGGGCGTCAGCGTAACCGTCGGGTAGAGATCTGGGTGCGCAGCCCGGATGCGCTTGCCGGGTATTAAAGCGGCCTGATTATGTTGAGCCCAATGACTTACCAGGCATTGTCGGGCTGCGATACCTTGCATGTTGTTGCCACCTGATGTTTGCGTTTCTCTACAGTACTTCGTAGAAATGCATCTCGACCCGATCGGGCCTGCGAATCCCGGTACCGATAAACATACGTTCGGTGATCCACCTCATGGATGGCGCATCCGTTTCAAAGGTTGGGTGGCAGCGGAAGTATATCTCCGCTGGATCGACCGGCTCCCCTTTGATCAGTCGTTCAGTGATTTCCGGTGCTGCGACCCGTATGGCTCGGTTATGCACATAGATCAGCTCTCCCTCAGAGGTTTCCAGCACATAGTGAGCATCCAGGTCTGCCATGCGCGGTGTCAGAATCAGCTGATAATCCGCGCCACCCGGAAGGACCTTGCCCGACCAGCCATGGCCTTCGACACTTCCGCCAGTAATGGGTATCACCCGTCGTTGTCCGTGCTGCGCATGGCCAATCTCCTGGGGGGCATCGACTTTGACTGTTAATTCTGCAAAGTGTTTAAGCTGCGGCGTGTGACTCATTCTTATTGTTCCTTTAATTGCCGGTATTCAACGTAACCATCTGTTTTGCTGTCTGTGCTATTTTCTTATAAGAAAAATATTGAGGGGGGGCGAAATTTGTTTAGCTTCTTCCCTATAGTCTTTTTGTTAATATGCTAATTAATACTCATTGTTTAGTATGTCAACAGTAGAGGGTTTTATCAACGATCAGAGAGGAAACCGATAAGGGAGAGAGCGCAGGTTTATGCCATGAGTCCCGCGGATAAACACCGGGGTGTGGCGTTTCAAGTAAGGCTTTTTGTTCAACCAACAACTAATCAGGAAGCAGAGATGAAAAAAATAACAAAACTCTTAGCCTCAGCAACTGCGTGTGCCGGGGTGTTTATATCACTCAGTGCATCGGCTGTCACAATGCTGAAGGTGGGAACCTGGCTGCCACCGACGGCACCACAAAATGCGATTGTCTGGCCTACCTGGGCAAAGTGGGTTGAAGAGGCCACCGAAGGACGGGTTAAAGTTGAACTTGAATATGGCCTGGGGCATCCCAAGTCGATGTTTGATCTGGTAGAAGACCAGGTTATCGATGCCAGCTTTACCGTTAATGGCTATGTTCCAGGCCGTTTCTCTCTGGGGAGCATTGCCGAGCTTCCGGGAGAAAGCCCCGATGCTGAGAAAGCCTCTGTTGCGCTGTGGAAGGTACAGGAAAAATATTTCAACCAGGCAAATGAATATGATGGGCTGAAATTACTGGGGCTGTTTGTACATGGGCCTGGTCAGCTGCACACCACCTTCCCGGTTAATTCACTGGCGGACCTGAAGGGTAAGAAGATTCGTATTGGGGGCGGCATAGCCAGTGAAGTGGCGAAGCGTCTTGAAGTAACTGAAGTGGCGGCTCCTGCACCAAAAATCTATGAGATGATGCAGCAAGGGGTGGTTGAAGGGGTTTTTCTGCCGGTATTGGACCTGAAGTATCTGCGACTGGCTGAAGTCTCTAAATATCTCACGGCCTTCCCGGATGGGATGTACACCACGACCTTTAGTTTCTTTATCAATCCGGACTCATTTGCTGCGCTGAGTGAAAAGGATCAGCAGGCGCTGATGAGTGTATCAGGTGAGAAACTGTCCCGTTTAGCGGGTAAAACCTGGGGTGAAGCGGATGTCAACGGCTATGCTGCAGCCAAAGAGAACGGCATTGTAATCAATCGTCTGAGTGAAACTGATCCGATGGTGGTTGAGCTGAAAGCAAAAACTGCCGATATGGCAGCGCAGTGGGTTGAAACGGCGAAAGCTAAAAACGTTGATGGTGCCGCGGCGCTGGAAATGTTCCGCTCGCTGGCTAAGTAACGTCAATCAAAGAGGTTTATAAAGAGTGTCTCTGAAGAGGGTTGGCAGCCAGTTTTCATCTGAAATTGTCTGTCAGACCCTTTTTGCTGTAGGCGGTCTGCTTTAGTCGGCCGGTCGCTGACTGTTGTCCAGCTGGCGGATTAAACCGTAAAGTGCAGCGATACAGGGCACCTCTTTACCAAGCTTTTCCGCTATCTCATAGACCACACCAACAAGGGCTGCATATTCCAGCGGTCGCCCCGCCTCAATATCCTGTAGCATTGAGGTTTTGAATGCGCCAAGTTTTCGGGTCGTTGCGTTTCGCTCTTCGGGCGTTTGCGTAACAATGCAGCCTAGCAGATTGCCGATCTCCAATGCTTCGTGCATCGCTTTGCAGCAGAACTGATTCACCAGTGGGTCATCAAGGATGCGATCAGCGGTCGCGCGGGTCAGGGCTGAAACCGGGTTGATGGTCATATTCCCCAACAGCTTGTACCAGATATCCTGTTGGATTCTGTGTGATATCTCAACCTCGAAACCCGCATCTTCGAGGATTTTACCCAGTCGCAGAGTTGGTTCTGACGGTGCGCCATAGGGTTCACCGATAATCAGGTTATTGCCCATGTTTAGTCGGACGATGCCCGGAGAGAGGGTGGTTGCTGCGAGGTGAACAACACAGCCAATAAGCTGATGACTGGGGATGAAATCCCGCAGGTCTCCCTGAGGGTCGATTGTGTTAAGTATGCGGTCAGCAGGTGCACCCGGAAGGCCATCAAAGAACCACCAGGGAACCCCATTCATTGCCAGAAGAACACGGGTGTGCTCTCCGATCAGCGGTTTAAGCTGTTTGATGATCGCATTCATCGAAGGTTGCTTAACGGCGATAATAATCAGATCCTGCACGCCAAGACTATCCGGTGCGGACACCGCCGTCACCGGATAAAAACGGGTTTGATCATCTTCTGTCAGTCCGACCCCGTGTTGCTGCAATGATTGCAGAGTGTCTCCCCGGGCAATCACGGTAACCGCTATTCCCGCAGCACTGAGCCGCGCGGTAATCAGGCCGCCGATTGCGCCAGCACCATATACAGATACATTCATAGCGGGGCTCCTTTAAGCAGATTAGCGTTTGTATGAGGGATCCTGTTTTTCAACCAGTCGCTTCATTGCGGCAAACACATCTGCGCCCGCGCCAAACTTAGGATCAAAGTTTAGTGAGTCTCTGGTGCACTTCTTCACGATCTCTTCAGGAATCTCACGTACTTTACCCATCGCCATTGAGGCACACTGCACTTCGCAGGCACGGTTTACCAGCCACATCAGGGCAAACGCCTGGGCAAGGTTGGCTCCGATTACCACCGGGCCATGGTTGCGTAGCATCAGCACCGGTTTATCTCCGGCGCTGGCGAGGATCCTCTCACCCTCATCCATATGTACCGTGATCCCCTCAAACTCATGATAGGCAATCTTATCGTGTAACTGCGCTGCGTAGAAGTTGCTGTAGGAGAGGCCCTCTTCTAAGCAGCATACTGCCAGTGTCGCCGTGGTGTGAACATGCATGACACAGTGGCCACCGGGGACTTTATCGTGAATCTGACTGTGAAAGGTAAAGCCTGCGGGATTGATGGGCCAGTCTGAGTGACCGATGATATTGCCCTCAATATCAACTTTGACCAGATTGGACGCGCAGACCTCGCTGTAGTGCAGGCCGAAGGGGTTGATGAGAAAGTGGTTATCCTCATCGGGGGCCCGTAAAGAGATGTGGTTGTAGATCGATTCATCCCATTTCTGGTAAGCAAAGATTCGATACATAGCCGCCAGCTCTATCCGGGCCTGCCACTCGGTTTCGCTGAATCGGGATGGGCGATCATAGTAGCGGTTAGTTAAAGACATTCTCTATTCTCATATTTATTTTGTGTGATCCAGGTGTCGATATTAATTAAACTCGCCACAATAAAAAGCATAACAAATATTGGTCTGCTCAATATTTTTCTTATATGCTTTCGCGATGAATACAAAACAGCTGATCTACTTCCTTAAAACCGCAGAGCTGAGCAGTATCGCCGCTGCAGCGCGTGAGCTGGATATTGCGCAGCCGAGTATCAGTCTGCAGCTGGAAAACCTTGAACATGAGCTGGGCACCTCGCTGTTTGATCGTGACTATCGGGGCGTGCGGCTGACGGAGAGTGGCCAGTTATTCAGAACGCATGCGGAATCCATCATGCGCCAGGTCGATCAGGCTAAACTGGATATCCGGCAGGCTGAACTGGAACCCGTAGGTCGGTTGGTGCTGGGTATGACGCAACCGATTGGCAACGTTGTTTCTGTGCCATTATTGAAGCGGGTGGAGCAGCGCTATCCAAAAATAGAGCTGGATCTGTTTGCCGGGCTTTCCTATAACCTGTCGGCACAGTTGCTCAGCGGTGAGATTGATCTGGCGATCTCCTCTCCAGATGGTAGTGATATGAAGCAGCTGACCCGGGAAGCGCTGTTCCGGGAGAAGCTCTATCTGGCGATGGGGGCATCGCCTCAGGTGAGTACGCAGTTGCCACTGCGTGAACGTTCGCAGATCACCTTTACTGAGTTTGCCCAGCATGAGGTTATTGTCACGGGGCGGCAAGACTCACTGGGCTATGTGTTACGTCAGTATGAGCAGCAGACCGGTGTTAAGGTGCGGCAAAAACCTGCCTTTGGTCAGTTAATGACAACCTTGCGCTACGTTTCCGATGGCTATGGTATGTTATTGAGTCCATCCTCATCGTTTTATCACCTGGAGGAGGCTGGGCAGATCCATGCGCTTGAGATTACTGATCCCGCAATCGAACGGGATGTCTATATCTCTACGGTGGCTAACCGTCCGCGTAGTTCGCTGATACGTGCGGTTATCCCACTGATTCATGAAGTTGTCCGGCAGGAACATCGTGCGGGTCACTGGCGCGGTGAACTTATAACGGATGATAATGCGTCTGAATAGATGAAGTTTGCAGAGTGGGGATGCTGCTCAGGACTTAAACATCATGTTTACAGCGCTATCAATTATCTGGTTCATGCTGCTTTGCTCGGTATAGATGCCATCATTTAACAGGCGGCACAGGCCGTGGAGTGTTGCCCAGCAGATCTGAGCGGTTCTTAATGGAGAGTCTCCGGCGTTGATGACTCCCTGGTTACAAAGGGATTCGATCCAGTTTAACCAGCTTTTAAAATGCTGTCGGGAGATCTTCTGTAATGATGCCGTAGGTGTCCCATTGCGCCATATTTCACGGCCAAACATCAGATCGTATTGTTCGCGGTTTTGGTAAGCCTGCTCTATATAGGCATGCACATACTCTGAAAAGAGTGTGCTCAGTTGTGCAGAGCTCTCTTTCGCCCGGATCTCACCCAGAAACGTTTCCACCCGTTCAAAGCCCTGTTCTGCAATCGCACACAGCAGTGCGTTTTTATCTTTAAAGTGATGATAGGGGGCCGTGCGGGAGACGCCTACCCGGTCAGCCAGCTTGCGCATCGAGAGGCTTTCGGTGCCACCTTCTGCGATCATTCTGGTTGCGGTCTCTAACAGTGATGAATAGAGATCGCCATGATGATAGCTACGGGATGTGGGTATGGTGTCGGTATGTTTCATCAGGGCAATTTATCAATCAATCTTGACAGTGTCAAAATATCGTTTTATCTTGACACTGTCCAGTTTGGTGTTTGTGTTGTTTTGCCCGATGTGGGGGCTCGTTGAGCTGCCTGTAGCGTTAATACCGTGATGGACGCCTGATTCAGAATAAGAATATTGAGGAACAAAACATGAGCACTACCGCCAACCGCTACCCTCATCTATTAGCGCCGCTTGAGCTGGGCTTTACGACGCTGAAAAACCGGGTCCTGATGGGGTCCATGCATGTCGGCCTCGAAGAGGTACCCAACGGTTTTGAACGTATGGCTGACTTTTATGCGGAACGGGTCAGAGGTGGTGTTGGTCTGATTGTTACCGGCGGCATTGCCCCTAACCCTGAAGGTGGTGTAGTTGCAGGCGGGGCGATGATGGTGACGCCGGAGGATGCAGAACGGCATCGCATTGTTACCGACAGAGTACATGCCGAGGGCGGCAAGATCTGTATGCAGATTCTGCATACGGGGAGATACGCCTACAACCCTAAGCTGATTGCGCCATCGGCCCTGCAAGCACCGATTAACCCTTTCCCGCCCCATGAAGTGACCCCGGAAGAGATCGAACAACAGCTAGAGGATTTTGCCCGCTGTGCCGGGCTGGCGCAGCAGGCAGGCTATGACGGTGTAGAGGTGATGGGGTCAGAGGGCTATTTTATCAATCAGTTTATCGCCCGCCGCACCAATCAGCGTGATGACGAGTGGGGGGGCGATTATGATAATCGTATTCGCTTTGCTGTTGAGGTGGTCAAACGGGTGCGCCAGCGCGTTGGGAGCGATTTCATTATCATCTTCCGGTTATCAATGCTGGATCTGGTGGAAGGGGGAAGTAGCTACGATGAGATAATCACCCTGGGTAAAGCGATTGAAAAGGCGGGGGCTAGCATTATTAACACCGGGATTGGCTGGCACGAGGCGCGTATCCCCACCATTGCAACGAAAGTGCCCCGGGCCGCTTTCACCTGGGCTACAGCTAAAGTGCGGCAAGCGCTGTCAGTGCCGGTGATCACCTCTAACCGGATTAATACCCCGGAGGTGGCTGAACAGGTACTGGCCCGGGGCGATGCCGATATGGTCTCGATGGCCCGGCCGTTTCTGGCTGATCCTGAGTTTGTTCGTAAAGCTGCCGAAGGGCGCAGCGACGAGATTAACACCTGTATCGGTTGTAATCAGGCCTGTCTGGATCACATCTTTGCGGGCAAACTGACCAGCTGTCTGGTGAATCCCCGTGCCTGTCATGAAGCTGAGTTTCAGGTTGTCGCCACCGATACACCCAAAACGCTTGCTGTGGTTGGTGCGGGTCCTGCGGGACTGGCGTTTGCTACTACCGCGGCTCAGCGGGGACATAAGGTGACGTTGTTTGACTCGGCAAGCGAAATTGGCGGGCAGTTTAATATTGCTAAGCAGATTCCGGGGAAGGAGGAGTTTAACGAGACGTTGCGTTACTTTGGTCGCCGCATTGAACTCGATGGGGTCTGCCTTAAACTGGAGCACCGGGTAACGGTGGATGAACTGCAGCAGAGTGATTTTGATGAGGTGATTATCGCCACCGGCATTATTCCCCGGGTACCTGATATTGAGGGCAAGGATCACCCTAAAGTCCTTAGTTATCTGGATGTGGTTCGTGGTGCCCCTGTGGGTCGTAGTGTCGCGGTGATTGGTGCCGGAGGGATCGGTTTTGATATCAGTGAATATCTGACCCATCAGGGGCCATCAACCAGTCAGGATATTCCCGCCTTTATGCGTGAATGGGGAGTGGATATGAGTATGCAGTCCCGTGGTGGTGTAGAGGGTGTCGAAGCGGCTCCGGAACCTGCTGCGCGGCAGATCTATCTGCTGCAGCGTAAAACCTCTAAAGTGGGTAACGGATTAGGCAAAACAACCGGTTGGGCGCATCGGTTAGGCCTGCAAAAGCGCCATGTGGAGATGTTATCCGGCTGTGAATATCAGCGTATCGATGATGTCGGTTTACATCTCAGCGTCAATGGTGAAAACCGCTTGCTGCAAGTCGATAATGTTGTCCTCTGTGCCGGACAGGAGTCTCTGCGGGAGCTGACCGTGGGTCTGGATAAGCCATTTCATCTTATCGGCGGGGCGGATCTGGCAGCCGAGCTGGATGCCAAACGGGCGATAGAGCAGGGCACCCGTCTGGCGTTAACTATCTGAGTTATAGCAATAGCGCAGCCGGGGCCTTCCGGTTGCGCTTTTTCAGATAGAACAGCCGCCGTGACCGTTCTTAGCATGGTACTGCTGATGGTATTCTTCGGCTCGCCAGAACTGTTCAGCGGGGGTGATTTCGGTAACAATCGGGTTGCCAAAAATACCGCTTTTATCCAGTACGACTTTGCTTTGCTCGGCCATAATGCGTTGATGATCATTATGGTAGAAAATGGCAGAGCGGTATTGATCTCCAATATCAGGTCCCTGCCGGTTGAGGGTGGTTGGGTCATGCATCTGCCAGAAAATATCCAGTAGAGTGTCATAACTCACTTTCTGCTCATCGAACTCCAGCTGTACGACTTCTGCATGGCCAGTCATCCTGTCACAGACATCCTTATAGGTGGGGTTTTCAGTATGTCCTCCCATATATCCTACGGCGGTTGATGTCACCCCAGGGGTGCTGGCAAAGCGTGATTCCACTCCCCAAAAGCATCCTGCTGCAAATGTTGCGGTTGGCATGCTACTGCTCCTGTTTGTTTCTGATCTGTTGTTCTTTGCTTATAGATAGATGTTAGACGGATTTTCATCTTTTTGGATCATTTTTATTGTGTTTATTTGCTAAATGACAGCCTGATGACATAAATGTTAATTTTTGGTGCGGTGCAGCACGTAATGCGCTTTTGTGGTTCCCGCAGGTTATTGCGCACGCTATGCGATTTTTATCAACTATTTGATAAATATGGAGATAGCACGCTCATGGCGTGCTGCTTGCTACCCCTTTTCTCAGTTAATAACTCTTTTGCATTGCAAAAAGACTATCTGTAAGGGGAACGTCAATGAAAAAGCTTACTAAAACGCTAATCGCTTCTGCGCTGCTATCTGCTTCTGCTGCCAGCTTTGCCGGTGTGTCCGCCAATGTGGGTGCTATGAGCGACTACTGGTTCCGTGGTCTGGATCAGTCTGGTGATGGTGGTAATGCCAGCATGATGGGTGGTCTGGATTATGAAAGCGATATGGGCTTCTATGCAGGTACCTGGCTGGCATCACTGCCAAATAATATCGAGTATGACCTGTATGGAGGTTATAACGGCTCGTATGAGGACTTCAGTTATGGCGTTGGTGTAATAACCTACCTGTATGATGACTCTGATACCGGCAAGTATTTTGAGTATAACCTGAGTGCTGGTTATGGGCCGATCTCTATTGGTTACAATATTGGTACTCTGAAAGATGTACCGGGTTCTGCCGATGTGGATTACACCTTTGCCAGCATTACGGGTGAATACGAAGGTGCTTACCTGACCTATGGTGTTTATGGCGACGAAGTTGATGGTTCCTATTTCGAAGCGGGTTATGGCATGACCTATGAAGGTCTGGATATGTCGGTTGCGGCAATTTTCCCGGATGATGACAACTCAGCCAATGCCTGGGTAAGTGATACCGACAAGCTGACCTTTACCATCAGCAAGAGCTTTGATCTGTTCTAAGGTGTTCGGTTTCAGGGAGAGGTTTGTATCTCTCCAGAGTATTTAACGTAAACTGGTTTTGCCCCGGCAGCGATGTTGTCGGGGCATTTTTTTTGCACATTGATCAATAAAAAAACCGGTCAGCGCAGTGGGCGCTGACCGGCTTGGTGTGATGCTTTTGATGATCAGCTGTTGGCTAATGCATCCAGCTTCTGTTTCAGTAATCCCTGCACCTGACCCGGGTTAGCTTTACCTTGGGAGGCCTGCATTACCTTGCCCATAAAGAAGCCGATCATCTTGCCGCGCTTATCTGGCTCAGCGCTGACATACTGATCAACCTGGGCTTGGTTAGCGGCGATCACTTCATCCACCATCGACTCAATCGCACCCGTGTCAGTAACCTGCTTCAGGCCTTTCGCTTCGATCACTTCATCTGCGCTGCCTTCGCCAGCCCACATCGCTTCAAACACCTGCTTGGCAAGCTTGCCGGTAATGGTGTTATCTTTGATGCGTAACAACAGGCCGCCGAGCTGTTCCGCGCTGACCGGAGAGTCATTGATGTCGGTGTCGTTCTGATTCAGGTGTTTTGACAGCTCGCCCATCACCCAGTTGGCGGTTAGCTTGGCATCGTCAGCAGCCTGAGCGGCGGTTTCGAAATAGCTGCTCAGATCACGGTAGGCGGAGAGCACCATCGCATCGTATTCGCTCAGTTGATACTGCTCGATAAAGCGTGCTTTACGGGCATCCGGTAGTTCCGGCAACGTGTTACGCAGCTGCTCGATATACTCATCATCAATAACGATGGGCAGCAGGTCGGGGCAGGGGAAGTAGCGGTAATCGTTGGCTTCCTCTTTGCTGCGCATTGAGCGGGTTTCATCTTTATTAGCATCATAGAGGCGGGTTTCCTGGGTGATATGGCCGCCATCTTCGAGAATATCGATCTGCCGTATAATCTCGCCTTTAATCGCTTTTTCAATAAAGCGGAAGGAGTTGATGTTTTTGGTTTCGGTACGGTTGCCGAACTTTTCCTCACCCTTGTAGCGTACTGAAACGTTACAGTCACAACGGAATGAGCCTTCCGACATGTTGCCGTCACAGATTCCCAGGTTGGTGACGATGGCGTGAATCTTTTTCACGTAAGCAACCGCTTCCTCAGCGCTGCGCATATCCGGCTCGGAGACGATCTCCAGCAGAGGTGTGCCTGCCCGGTTAAGGTCGATACCGGTCATGCTCGGGAACTCCTCATGCAGAGATTTACCGGCATCCTCTTCCAGGTGTGCCCGGGTAACACCGACGCGCTTGGTGGTGCCGTCTTCCAGTTCGATATCAACATGGCCGATACCCACAATTGGGTGGAACAGCTGGCTGGTCTGGTAGCCTTTAGGCAGATCGGGGTAGAAATAGTTTTTCCGGTCAAACACTGATGTATGACCGATCTTTGCATCAATTGCCAGACCAAATAATACCGCCATTCGCAACGCTTCAGCATTGAACACAGGTAGTGTGCCTGGCAGGGCCAGATCGACTGCGCAGGCCTGAGTGTTGGGTTCAGCACCAAAGGCGGTGCTGGCGCCGGAAAATATTTTGGACTTAGTCGCCAGTTGGGCGTGAATCTCAAGCCCGATGACTGCTTCCCATTCCATTCTGTAAACCTCATCTTGCAGCGTGTTAAGCCTTTAGCCTGAACAGCAACTGCGTTAAATTCTGTTTCCCGTGGCGGCCGCCGTTGAGCGGCCAGGTCGTTTTAGCGAGCGGGTCTCTTCAACGTACGGGGCGTTGCGTGTGCCAGTCGGTTGCCTGCTGGAACTGGTGCGCAGCATTCAACAGGCGCTCTTCGGCAAAGTAGTTGCCGATCAGTTGCAGGCCAACGGGTAGTCCGTTGGCAAAACCACAGGGGATAGACATACCTGGCATACCGGCGAGGTTGAGGGAGATGGTAAAAATATCTTCCATATACATCGCTACCGGGTCAGATGTTTTCTCGCCCAGCTTAAACGCCGGATGAGGTGTAGTTGGCCCCATGATGATGTCCACCTCTGTCAGCGCCTTGACAAAATCCTGCTGAATCAGACGACGGATCTGCAGTGCTTTTTTGTAGTAAGCATCGTAGAAACCCTCTGATAACGCATAGGTGCCGACCATGATACGGCGCTTAACCTCTTCGCCAAATCCCTCTCCGCGACTGCGTTTGTACATATCTTCCAGATCAACCGGATCTTCACAGCGGTAACCGTAACGCACACCGTCAAACCGGGACAGGTTAGATGAGGCTTCAGCCGGCGCAATAATGTAGTACGCCGGAATCGCCAGATGGCTGTTTGGCAGGCTGACCTCTTTAATGGTCGCTCCCAGTGCCTCAAACTCTTTGATGGCGGCCTGCACCTGTGCGGTGATCTGCGGATCGATCTCATCAGAGAAAAACTCTTTTGGCAGACCAATTTTTAACCCTTTAAGCGAGTCATTAAGCTTCAGGGTGTAATCGGGAACCGGCTGGTCGAGGCTGGTGGAGTCCTTAGGATCGAAACCGGCCATTACGTTCAGCATCATCGCTGTGTCTTCCGCGGTACGCGCCATTGGGCCGCCCTGATCCAGCGAGGAGGCATAGGCGATCATGCCGTAGCGGGATACCCGCCCATAGGTCGGCTTCAGTCCGGTAATGCCGCACAGCGCGGCAGGCTGGCGAATGGAGCCACCGGTGTCAGTTCCGGTGGCGCCGGGTACCAGGCCGCCGGCAATGGCCGCTGCGGAGCCGCCGGATGAGCCTCCCGGGACACAGTCGGTGTTCCAGGGGTTGCGTGCCGGGCCGTAAAAAGCTGGATTCGTTGGAGGAGCCCATGGCGAACTCGTCCATATTGGTTTTACCCAGGCTTACTGCACCAGCGCTGTTGAATTTTTCAATTACTGTGGCGTTGTAGGGTGAGATAAAGTTGTTCAGCATGCGTGAGCCGCAACTGGTGCGTACACCCTGGGTGCAAAAAATATCTTTGTGGGCGATCGGCAGACCGGTAAAGGGGCCTGCGTCGCCAGCGGCGCGGCGCTGATCAGCGGTTTCAGCCTGAGCGAGTGCCTGCTCTTCGGTGACAGTAATAAAGCTGTTCAGGGCGCCATCTTCGGTGTTGATCCGGTCAAGGTAGTTGCGGGTCAGCTCAACACTGCTGTATTCACCAGTTGCTAACCCCTGCGCCAGTTCGGCGAGTGTCTTGTCTAACATAACGTTTTTAAATCCTTAAAACGGGTGTCTGGTGCGAGATTACTCGATCACTTTAGGAACCTGAAACAGCCCGGCTTCAACAGCCGGTGCCACGGTCTGAAGCAGGTCACGCTGGTTGCCCTCGGTGACCTCATCAATGCGTAAACGCTGGATCGCATCCATCGGATGGGCCATCGGTGTTACGTCATCGGTATTGATCGCCTGCATCTGGTCAACCAGGTTAAGAATATCACTGAGATTCTCAGCATATTCCTGAATATCTTGCTCGGCGATATTTAATCTTGCCAGATGAGCGATCTTTTCGACGTCTGTGCGGTCTAAAGACATTATTGGATTCTCATTGCTATGGAATTTGGTCTGATAACTAAATAAAGCGCTACGTTAACACATTTGCAGCTTGCCCAAAATCCCCGCCATTGCTACAGTGGGCCTGTTTTTTTGATCAAGTGAATGTGCAGTCGCACAATCTAAGGCGGACAACCGATGTTTAAGAAGATTCGAGGGCTTTTTTCCAGTGACCTTTCTATTGATTTGGGCACTGCCAATACCCTTATTTATGTTCGCGATAAAGACATTGTACTGAATGAACCCTCAGTTGTTGCTATTCGTCAAAGCAGTAATGGGTCGCAGAAGACCGTGGCAGCAGTGGGTACTGATGCAAAACGGATGTTAGGTCGTACGCCGGGTAATATTACCGCTATCCGGCCGATGAAAGATGGCGTTATCGCAGATTTTCATGTCACTGAGAAGATGCTGCAGCATTTCATCAGTAAGGTGCATGGCAACAGTTTTTTGACTCCGAGCCCCCGGGTTCTGGTATGTGTTCCCTGTCAGTCGACACAGGTTGAGCGCAGGGCCATTAAAGAGTCAGCCATGGGCGCAGGTGCCCGCGAAGTCTATCTCATTGAAGAACCGATGGCTGCTGCGATTGGCGCAGGTTTGCCGGTGGATGAGGCGAACGGTTCGATGGTGGTGGATATTGGTGGTGGCACCACTGAGATTGCGATTATATCGCTTAACGGTATTGTCTACGCTGAATCTGTCAGGGTCGGTGGTGACCGTTTTGACGAGGGGATTGTGACCTATGTCCGGCGTAACTACGGCAGCCTGATTGGTGATGCCACCGCTGAGCGGATTAAGCAGGAGATCGGTACGGCATACCCGACCTCTGAAACCCTCGAAATTGATGTGCGCGGCCGTAACCTGGCCGAAGGTATCCCCCGTAGTTTCACACTCAACAGTAATGAGATTATGGAAGCCCTGCAGGAGCCTCTCTCGGCGATTGTTCAGTCAGTTAAAAGCGCGCTGGAGCAGTGTCCTCCTGAGCTGGCATCAGATATCGCTGAACGCGGCATTGTATTGACCGGTGGTGGTGCGTTGTTACGCAACCTGGATAAGTTGATTAGTGAGGAGACGGGTTTACCCGTGATCGTTGCTGATGACCCTCTGACCTGTGTTGCCCGTGGCGGTGGCCGGGCCCTGGAGCTGCTGGATAAACACGCATTTGAACTGCTGACCTTTGAATAAGTCTGAATGATCTGAATGGTTGATTTACCCAATCTAATGGAACAGTTCCAACAGGGGGTGTTCCATCGCTAGTATATTCAGTAGCGGGTCCTTACGGGCCCGTTTTATTGTGCTTCTGGTGCTGTCTATTGTGCTGATTGTGCTGGACCTTAAGTGGGCCAGTATGCATAAAACACGCTCCTACCTTTCTCTGCTGATTACCCCGTTGCAATGGGTAGTTGATGCTCCGGCGCAGGTGGCGGATGACCTCAGCGATGTGTTGGTGACCCGCAGTCAGCTGTCTGACGAAAATCGGCGCTTACGTCAGGAGGCCTTGTTGCTGAAGCAGCGGGTGCAGCAGGTGTCGGCGCTGACCGCTGAGAATGTGCGTTTGCGCGAGCTGCTCAATGGTCGTCAGCGACTCGAGCAGGATGTCTTCCTCACCGAGCTGATTGGTGTCAATCCGGATCCATTTCAACATCAGATTATCCTTAACCGGGGTTCAGAAGATCATGCCTATGTGGGTCAGGCGGTGCTCGATTCCGGTGGTATTATGGGACAGGTAGTTGAAGTGAGTCACTATACCAGCCGGGCGATGCTGATTACCGATTCGCGCCATGCGATCCCGGTTGAGGTTAATCGTAACGGCTTTCGCTCTATTGCGCTGGGAAATGGTTCGGTCAATCAGCTTGAGCTGGTGCATGTACCTGATACTGCCGATATTCGTGAAGGGGATCTGCTGGTGTCTTCCGGACTGGGTGGACGTTTCCCGCGGGGCTATCCGGTCGCTAAAGTGGTCAGTGTGCAGCGAGACCCTGGTGAGCCATTTGCGTTGGTTAAAGCGGAACCCGCCGCCATGCTGAATAAAAGTCGCCATATCTTGTTGGTAGATATGCCGCAAGCGCCGGAGCTGCCTCCCGAAGATAAACCGTTACACACTGAGAAGCTAAAGCCTCAGCAGGCCGGTATCGATGTTCAGGAGAGTGAGGGTGAATAATCAGGGAGGCGGTGGCGGATCGATTATCCTGGCCACCTTTCTGGTGGGTTATATGCTTAGTCAGATGCCGCTGCCGCAGTTTGCCGAGTGGTTCAGGCCTGAGTGGGTTGCCATGATTTTGATCTACTGGGTGATGGCACTGCCTGAGCGGGTTGGCCTGGGGACAGCAGCGCTGGTAGGTTTAGGACTCGATCTGATTAAAGGCAGCCCGATGGGGCTGAATGTTTTATCTCTGTTGATTATCGCTTATCTGACATTGCTGCTGTACAAACGCCTGAGGATGTTTCCGCTGGTGCAACAGGCGGTGATGGTGATGGTGCTGGTGGGGATTAATCAATTGATCTTTAACTGGGTTCACAGTCTGATGGGAACCCGCAGTGATAGTCTGATCTTTCTTCTGCCTGCAGTGATGAGTGCGGTGCTGTGGCCCTGGTTGTTTATTGTTCTGAGAGGGCTGCGCAGAGCCTTCAGGGTGTCCTGATGTCTGGTGGTGCCTTATATGACTGATAGAAGTGGGGAGGTTCCCAATCTGGTGCTTGCCTCTGCGTCTCCCCGACGCTTAGAACTGCTGCAACAGATCGGTGTGAACTGCAGTGTCAGCCCGGTTGATATCCCTGAGATTCCCGGTGTGGGAGAACTGCCACAGTGCTTTGTTGAGCGACTGGCGCGGGAAAAAGCCCGTGCTGGTTTAGCGGTCGCGGCGGAAGGCGCAGTGGTGCTGGGGGCTGATACCGTGGTGGTCTGTGATGGCCGGATTCTGGGCAAGCCGGTTAACCGGGAAGATGGCCTGGCAATGTTGCAGCAGCTTTCCGGCTCTGAACATCAGGTGATGACCGCCGTGGCGGTCACCAACCGGGAACGAATGCTGACAGAAGTAGTCACTACAGATGTACGTTTTCAAATATTGAGCCTGGCTCAGTGTGAGCAGTACTGGGCGAGTGGCGAGCCCTGTGATAAAGCCGGAGCTTATGCTATTCAGGGGTTGGGTGCCGTGTTTGTCGCGAATATTAAGGGCAGCTATTCTGCGGTGGTCGGTTTGCCATTGATGGAGACTGCCGTACTGCTGGATGCCTTTGGTATCCCGGTGTGGCAGGTTTAGCGATCAGTCAGACCAGCAGGCACTGATGAAGAGCTCAGTGCAGCTACGCGTGGCTTTTGTCCCGGTCTTGTTTTAACGTAACGTAGAGAACAGCAGTGTTACCGTCGCTACAGATAACGCTGCTTTTGGACAGTACCAGAGTATATTGACGGGGCCTGCAGGTGGGTCTCCTAGGGACGGATTATGAGTGAAGAGATTCTGATTAACTTTACCCCGATTGAGACCCGTGTCGCGGTGATTGAAAACGGTATGCCGCAGGAGATCTACGTCGAAAGGGCTGAGCGTCGCGGTATTGTCGGTAATATCTATAAGGGTAAAGTCGTTCGCGTTCTGCCTGGTATGCAGGCCGCATTTGTCGATATCGGCCTGGAGCGGGCTGCGTTTATTCATGTCGATGAGTTACAGCATCCGGATGATGATGAGTCGGGTAGTAACGGTAAAGCGAATCTGACCATCAATCGTTTGCTGCGAGAGGGTCAGTCACTCACCGTACAGGTGACCAAAGACCCGCTCGGTACCAAAGGTGCGCGCCTGACAACCAATCTTTCTATTCCCTCACGATACCTGGTGTATATGCCGGGCAATGAACATATCGGCATCTCCCAGCGCATTGAAGATAGCGAAGAGCGTGAACGTCTGCGTAAAGCGGTGGAAGAGGTGGTTGCTGGAATGGAGGACCAGAATACCAAGGTAGGCGGATTTATTCTGCGTACTGTATCAGAGGGGGTCTCAGAGGCTGAGCTGAAACAGGATATTCTGTTTCTCTGTCGCTTATGGGACTCGATCTCACGCAAAGTTGAAGAATACAGCGCACCCACTTGTATCTATGAAGATCTGCCCCTGAATATGCGGGCGTTGCGGGATATGGCGCATGCCGGAATTGAGCGGATCCGGGTGGATTCTAAAGAGACCTTTCAGCGCTCACAGCAATTTGCTGAAGCACTGGTACCTGAGATCAGTAATATCCTTGAGTACTATCCCGGTGAACGACCTATTTTTGACCTCTATAATATCGAAGAGGAGATTCAGAAAGCACTGGGACGCAAAGTAGAGCTGAAGTCTGGCGGTTATCTGATTTTTGATCAGACCGAAGCGATGACCACTGTGGATATCAATACCGGTGCTTATGTAGGTCATCGTAATCTGGAAGAGACGATCTTTAAGACCAATCTGGAAGCGGCTACGGCGATCGGCCGTCAGCTGCGGCTGAGAAACCTGGGCGGCATCATTATTATCGACTTCATCGATATGCTTGATGAAGATCATCAGCGTCAGGTGTTGCGAACCCTCGAACGGGTGTTGGAAAAAGATCATGTTAAATGCAAGGTCACCGGGGTGTCTGAGCTGGGGTTAGTCGAGATGACCCGCAAGCGGACCCGCGAAAGCCTGGAACATATTCTCTGTGAACCCTGCGCACACTGTCAGGGCCGTGGTTCGGTAAAAACCCCGGAAACCGTCTGTTATGAGATATTCCGCGAGATATTACGACAGCACCGTGCCTATGATACCGATGCCTATCTGGTGCTGGCATCTGACCGGGTGGTGGCGATGTTATTGGATGAGCTGTCGGATCATGTCGCTGAGCTGGAGGCCTTTATTGCGAAAACAATCCGTTTTCAGGTTGAGCCGATGTATGGCCCTGAACAATATGATGTGGTGTTAAGGTAGTTGTGTCGTCTGTCGGGCGGATATTAAGGGCGCTTAATCGCTGGCTGGGCTGGGTTATGGTCATCCTTATTCTGACCATCGCCTTGCTCACGGTGGCTGTCAGACAGTTGTTGCCTGGGGTACTGGACTACCGCACAGAGATTGAACAATATCTGAGTGAACGCCTGCGTACCGAGGTGACCATTGGCGACATCAATGCCAGCTGGGAGGGACGTTTTCCCCGGTTGCTGCTCCAGGATGTGGTGATTGCTGATCACCGTTCACACAATATCGGTCGTATAGAACTGGGACAGCTGGTATTGGGGCTGAATCCGGTCAGCAGTCTGATGCAATGGCAGCCCGTGCTCAGCAAAGTCGAAATCTGGTCACTGCATACGCAGGTGAAACTGGTTCGCTGGCCGCGCCCCTCAGTCGCTGCTGCAGAACAGGCAGACTCCACGACATCCGGCGTGGATCCTTTGGCGGCACTGTGGTTACAGCCGCATATATTTTTCTACGATACGCAGATTGACCTGACGTTGCCATCGGGCAAACAGCTGCTGTTGCAGAGCGAGCGTTTTAATCTGGAAAACAGTCGCCGTCAGCACCATTTCGCCGGTGAACTTCAGGTTACATTTGAGCAGCGACTGGCCGCTGCTACCCTGAGGATCGAATCAGATAGTTATCGCTTCGACCCTAAAACCACTAATTTTGATTTTTATCTGAAACTGGCAGGCATCGATACGCCATTGCTGGATGCTGCCCGTGAACTGTTTCCGGTGCCCGACGCTCTTGAGCAACTGGAGCTGGCTACAGAGATCTGGGGAAACTGGTCTGAAGGCCGTCTGACCCGTGTGTTTGGCGAGCTTGATACTGGTTTGTTACAACTGGCCACAGAACTGCAGGCGATGCCTGAGCTGGCAATTAAGGATCTGAGAACCCGTTTCGCACTGTTACAGCCTGAGCACCGCCGCTTCCAGTTGCAGATTGATGATTTTTCCGCATTGATTAATGAGCAGTCACTGCAACTGCCGCAGCTGGTGGTCAATCGTCAACAGGGACGTATTGAGTCCCTGGCGATGACTGAATTTAATATCACTGCCGCTGCCGCGTTTTTGGGTCAACAGCCGCTTGTGCCAGATGACATCCGGGCCGTGCTTAAGCGGGTTGCACCCACCGGGATGATTCGTAATTTGTTGCTGCAATGGCCAGACCGGGAGCCGCCGGTGCTGCCTGAGTCAGATATTCAACCTGCCACTCTGGCTAGCAGTGCTGTCGCTGCTGTCACTGAAACTGGCGCCTCTGACGCTATCCAGAATCCTGCTATAGACGCAACAATCACTCCCACCAACCTCTCTCAGACAGTAAGCGCAGCAGTCAGCAGTTCTCAGACGATTAGTAGTGTAATAAAGAACACAGAAAACGCTGAGGCCGATAAGCCGCAAGACTGGACGCAGCTAACATTGCAGGGGGATCTGCAGGATGTAGCTTTCAACGCTGCGTATGGTGCTCCCGCTATGTCCGGGGTCACCGGCTTGCTGCAACTGGAATATGATCAGACAGGGCTGCAGGGTCGCATCGACCTGGAGAGTAATAACCTGGGTCTGCATTTTCCGGAAATTTTTGATCAGGGTTGGGTGTTTAACGCTGCACGGGGCACCACCCATTTTAGCCTGGCGAATAATACTCTGCACCTGAGCAGCGAGCATGTCACAGTGCAAAAGCCGGGCATTAATGCTTCGGGCCGCTGGAGCCTCTATCTGCCATTGGAGCATGATATTCAGAGTGAACTGACGCTCTTGATTGGCGTTAAAGACTCGGATGGCAGCCTTGCGCCAGAGCTGGTGCCTGACCATGAGATCGACCCGGAAATTAAAAAATGGGTGGTGCAGTCGATTAAGCAGGGACACCTGAATCAGGGTGGCTTTATGCTGCATACCGGCACCCGCAGTATCCCTTCGCGTCAGCCACCGACGGTGCAAATGTTTATGGATATTGCCGATGCCTCGGTAGACTATCAGCCAGGCTGGCCTGCGGTGAGTGGTGCGGATGCCTCTTTGCTGCTGCGGGATCAGGGGCTGGCGATCAGCGTCAGTGACGGGAAGATCTACGATAGCAAAATAGAGCACGGCTGGGTCTATCTTCCTCCAGGATCACACAATCTGCATCTGCTGGCTGCGATCAATGGTGACAGTGCAGATATTGGCAAAACGCTGTTGGGCAGCCCGGTTATTGGTGGTGACAAAAAAGAGCTGCTGCGATGGCGGCTCAGTGGTAATACTGACACTCGCCTGAATCTGATGATACCGTTGAATGGTGGCGAGCCGGATGTTGATGTCAGCACGGCTTTTTCCGACCTTACTCTGGCATCAGATAGCCGCAAATTAAGCGTTAATAAGCTGGCGGGTGAGATCGGTTATCGCAATGAGTCGGGGTTGTATGCAAAGTCGCTCACCGGGCAGTTTTTTGGCCATCCACTGAGTGCATCGATTGCGACAACGGGCAAAAACAAAACAGAGAAAATCACTGCGCGACTGAAGTCATCTATCGCTATGCCGCAGTTGCGGGAGTGGAGCGGGATCGATATGTTGGCGCTGGCTGAGGGAGTTCAGCCATATGATGCGGAGCTGGATATCTGTATTCGTGCGGACTGCTCGGGATTAACGCTACGCTCTGACCTGAAGGAGGTGGCGCTGGATCTTATCCCGCCTTACCGTAAGAAGATGGGTCAGCCATTACCGCTGCTAATACATACTGATTTTGAGTCGCCTCAGACCTTTAATATTAAGGCTGGAGAGCTGCTCAGCGCCTGGCTGCAACTGCAGGATGAGCAACTCCATCGCGGGCATCTTGTGTTAGGTACGGGGGATGCCCGGCCGACAACCTATAACGGGCTGGAGATTAGCGGGCATTTAGATCAGCTTGATTATGATCAGCTAAACACTATGTTACAGCGGGGGGGCATCATCACTGGCTCTACCACTGCAAGCAGTACTGCAGCAAGGGCGATTGCGGTTAGAGGGGGCGTTGATGTGGCGGCCCTGAGCTACTCCGATCTGCTGCTGCAACGTGCCCGGTTATCATTTGAACGTGCTGCCCATGCCTGGGATATCGGTGTTATTGCTGCGGACATGAGTCTGCAGGTCACGGTGCCTGATAAGGCTTCGATAGCGCCGACATTGCGCTTTGAACAGCTGAATCTGGACGCTCTGCTATCCCCGGGAGAAGAGAGTGCTGTTCTGCCGGCAGAGGTTAACCCTGTGGGCGCATTGCAGCCCGGCGTGCTGCCGGATCTGGATATAGAGGTTCGCGATCTGGTGCTGAGAGGCAAGCGTTGGGGGCAGTGGAGTTTTACTGTTCGCAACCGGGATAAAAGCACTTATATCGAGAATATTCTCGGTCAGCTGCCTGAACTCAGTGTCCGGGGGGGGATCATCTGGCACCCGGGTGATCCCAGTCAAAGTGAGCTGAACATTAAACTCGAAGCAAAAAATCTGGGGCGCGCGCTTGCAAGTGCAGGCTATGCAACGGTGCTGGAAACGGAGAAAACCGATGCTGATTTGCAGTTGCAATGGCCGGGGGCGCCCTGGGAGTATGCTCTCGCCAGTGCCGATGGCAGTTTAAAATTTATTGCCCGTAATGGTCGGGTGATTGAGGCGGGCAGTGGTACCGGTATCTTGCGGGTATTTGGTCTTCTCAATATGAATGCGCTGGGGCGGCGGTTGAAACTTGATTTTGCCGATCTGTTTGCCAAAGGGGTCAGTTTTGACCGGATGGAGGGCGATTACCGCATCGTTAACGGAGTGGCGTCTACGATCACTCCCTTTGTGATGCGTGGGCCCTCTGTGGATATGGCGATGAGTGGTGATATCGATCTGGTTAACGAGACGGTCAATCAGCAGATGGCGGTGACTCTGCCAGTGACGGATAACATCCCCCTGGCTGCGGTATTGCTGGGGGCTCCGCAGATCGCAGGACTGGCTTTTTTGCTCGATAAGCTGATCGGAGATGAGGTGAAGAAAGAGTTTGCCACCGTGACTTACACCATGGAAGGGGATTGGGGCGACCCGAAAGTTGAGTTGCTCCAGAAGCCTGTGTCGTCTGATAGCCCCGCCGATCTGAAATCTGATCTGAAGTAAGCGGGGTTACAGGTATTGGATACGCTGTTTACACACCGGCTCTGTCACGCAGGTATTTAAACAGTTTTTTAGCTGAGGCCGGTGGTTTTTCCAGACTAGCCTCTTTTTTGGCGTTGCGGATCAGCTGGCGCAGATACTGGATATCCGCCGCAGAATCTTCCGCCAGATAGGCTTCCAGGTCAGTATTATCCCCCAGTATCAGACGGTCTCGCCAGCGTTCCAGTTTATGGAATACCTGCAGGTGTGCCTGCTTTCCGGCTTCAAAACGGTCGACTGCGTTTTGTATCTCATCGGCATCTTCTGAGCGCATCAGGCGGCCAATATACTGCAGCTGGCGTCTGATCGCTTCGCATCGGGGAGGCAGGCGTTGCGCCTCAACAACCGCCGCGCGCAGAATATCGCTCATTGGTACCTTGGAGAGCTGGTCTTTATTCAGCTCTGGCAGTCGCGCTCCCAACGCCTGTAACTCTTCCATTTCCCGTTTGCGACGGGTTTTTGAAACCCACTCTTCATCGAATGGGTGGTCATCATCGGGGAGAAAATCGTCGTTCTGACTCATATAGATCTCTTATGTGGGCCGCTCTAGCTATAGAAAAAGGTAGCCAGACCGAGAAAAGCAAAAAAGCCGACTACATCTGTAATCGTAGTTAACAAAACGCTGCCAGCGAGCGCCGGGTCAATGCCCCATGTTTTTAACAGGATCGGCAGCATTGTGCCTGCCAGCGCCGCAGCTAATAGATTAATAATGATAGCACAGGCGATAATAATTCCGATGGTCAGATCCTGGAACCAGAGCACGGCAATCACTGCCACCACCAGTGCCCAGAGAAGCCCGTTCAGTGCACCAACCACCATCTCCCGGTTTAACAGCCAGCCTGCGTTGGAGCGCTCGACGTGACCGAGAGCCTGGCCTCGAATCATTAGCGTTAATACCTGACTGCCGGCGATGCCACCCATACTCGCAACAATCGGCATCAGCACCGCCAGGGCGACCACTTTGCCGATGGTTTCTTCAAACAGGCCGATCACCGCCGAGGCAAGAAATGCAGTGACCAGGTTGATGCCCAGCCAGACTGCCCTGCGTCGGGTCGTTTTCATAATCGGCGCGAAGGTATCTTCATCTTCTTCCAGACCGGCCATGCTCATCAGTGAGTGGTCTGCATCCTCGCGGATAACATCGACCACGTCATCGATGGTGATACGTCCCAGCAGCTGGCCGTCCTCATCCACCACCGGTGCGGATACCAGGTCTTCCTGTTCAAACAGTTTTGCAACCAGGGTATCTTCCATATCCGCTGGAATCGGTGGCTTATCGGTGACCATCATCTCCCGCACGGTACTGGAGGGGTCACTTACGAGCATCCGGGTTAGCGGCAGGCTACCGATATAAGTATCTTTACGACTGACAACAAACAGGCAGTCGGTCATGTCCGGCAGTTCATCATGGCGGCGCAGATAGCGCATCGCGGCCTCAATGGTGATGTCCGGGCGGATGGTGATGGTGTCGGTATTCATCAGACCGCCGGCGGTATCTTCCGGATAAGAAAGTACCTTTTCCAGCCGCTCCCGGTTCTGATGATCCATTGATCGCAGCAGCTCGTGCATCACCGTTTCCGGCAGCTGTTGCATCATGTCGACAAGGTCATCGGTCTCCAGCGATTCCGAGATCGCCAGAACTTCTGAAGCGTTCATCTTACTGAGAATTTCAGACTTTACATCGTCGCCGAGTTCTTGCAGAACATCGGCCTCGATATCCTTGTGGATCAGGCTCCATAACAGACGCCGCTCTTTGGGCGGTGATTTCTCGATCAGATGGGCGACTTCAGAGGGTCGCAGAGTCTTATTCAGGGTATAACGTATCTGTCTGAAGGCTCCCTCTTCGAGGGCAGTATTCAGTTTATCCAGTTCGGTCTCGTTTGTGCTGGCGTTCATGGCCGGACCCCGGTCAGACAGATAAAATCAGAATGCCATACAGGCAGTCGGCAATGACACAAACTGCCGACATTTATAGTTAGTGAGGCATTATAGCGTATTGGTTTTAAAGGAATAGGGTGTGACGGTTATTCTTCTTCGTCAAAGCGGTTATTGATCAACAGTTCAATCGCATCAATTGCCTGCTGTTCATCCTCTCCTGAGGTGGTGATAACCAGCTCAGTGCCTTTGCTGGCAGCCAGCATCATTACTGACATAATGCTCTTGCCATCCACCGTGCGGCCATCTTTAGTGATTTTTATGTCTGAGGAAAATGCGCTGGTCACATTAATCAGTTTGGCTGCTGCACGTGCATGCAGGCCGAGCTTATTGATAATGGTGATCTGTTTTTCCAGCATCGTTTGAAATCCTTGGTTAATTAAGCTCTCGATGTCTAATCTGGACATTATCCATAGTTGCCCGGAAATGACCAGCGAGACGTTCACTAAGGAATACTGAACGGTGTTGACCGCCGGTGCAGCCGATGCCAACGGTAATATAACTGCGGTTATTTTTTTCAAACAGCGGCAGCCATTTCTCCAGAAAAGCCGTTATGTCGGCAAACATTTCCAACATCTCTGGCTGTTGTTCAAGAAACTCGATAACCGGTTGTTCCTGACCGGTGAAACCGCGTAGCTCTGGTAGCCAGTAAGGGTTGGGCAGGCAGCGGACATCGAAGGTGAAATCAACATCCAGAGGGATGCCATGTTTATAGCCAAAAGATTCAAACTGCAGTGACAGCTCCTGCTCCTGGCGTTTAGCAACTCTCAGCTTGATGCTGTCGCGCAGCTCGTAGAGTGACAGGCGGGTGGTGTCGATGCGGATCGCCGCCAGATCTGAGACAGGCTCTAATAACTGTTTTTCATAGCTGATTGCCTGTTGTAGCCCCTGTGAGTCATTCGACAGCGGATGTTTTCGGCGGGTGGCACTGTAACGCTGTAACAGGGTCGTTTCTGAACTGTCGAGATAGATGACTTCGCAATCCAGTCCGCGGGTTTCACGCAGGCGTTTATAAATGTCCGGAAACTGTTTCAGGTTACTGTGCTGGTTGCGGGCATCGATACTGACAGCTAGCTTGTTGGGGTGATCGGGATCACGCAGGATCTGATTCACCAGATCAGGCAGCAGCGGTGCCGGGAGATTATCTATGCAGTAGAAGCCAACATCTTCCAGTGCCTGCAATGCGGTAGACTTACCTGAACCAGAGCGTCCACTGATGATAATCAGCTTCATCCGTATTATTCCCGACTGGATTCAGTCATGATGGTGTAAAGTGTTTCTGCTGAGGTGGCGCTGCGAAGTTGTTCGCGGAAATCGGCCTGACTGAACAGCTCTGCGAGCTTACCCAGTGTTTGCAGATGCTGATCGCAGGCTTCGGAGGGCACTAGCAGGGCAAACAGCAGATCGACCGGTTTGCCATCAACGGCATCGAAGTCGATAGGTTCGATAAGCTGGATCAGCAGGGCAGTTGCCTGGTTGCACTCATCCAGACGGCAATGAGGAATTGCCACACCATCTCCGATCCCTGTACTGCCCAGTCTTTCACGTCCTAACAGGCCAGCGAAGATGGTTTCAGCTTTAAGTCCAGGATGCAGTTCAGCGATATGCTGACTGGCAATTTCGAGAATACGTTTTTTGCTACCTCCCTCCAGAGCACAAAGTACTCCGGAGGGCGCTAGTAGTTCTGAGATTAGCATCGTTTGTTATTTACTTGTGAGTTTTCATCTTTTCTTTGTGCTTAATGATCTGACGGTCAAGCTTGTCGATCAGGCCATCAATCGCTACGTACATATCATCCTGTTCATCGGAAGCAAACAGCTGGCCTCCGGCTATATGTACATCGCCCTCCGCTTTCTGGCGGTTTTTCTCAACACTTAAAGTGACCTGTGCGTTGGTGATGTTATCGAAATGACGTTCAAGTTTTTCGAATTTACTCTGAACATAGTCATTCAGGGAATCAGTCAATTCAACGTGGTGACCAGTAATATTGATCTGCATGGTAATCTCCTAGTGTTGTTTTACCGGGGGGAAACCCGGTTCCCATGAATATAAAGTCATTAAACCAGACGCTTGCGTTCATTAGAAGGCGGAATGCTAAGCGATTCACGGTATTTTGCAATGGTTCGTCTTGCAACGTTGATGCCCTGGTCCTCAAGGAGCTGGGCAATTTTATTATCACTTAATGGTTTGACCGGATTTTCAGCCGTAACCAGTTTCTTGATCAGGGCTCTGATCGCGGTAGATGAGCATGTTCCACCTGTTACCGTCGTTACATGGCTGGAGAAAAAGTACTTGAGTTCAAAAATACCCCTGGGGGTGTGCATATATTTTTGTGTGGTCACCCGGGAGATGGTTGATTCATGCATCTCCACTGCTTCGGCGATATCGTGCAGCACCATGGGGCGCATCGCCTCATCACCGTGTTCCAGAAACGCCTCCTGGCGGGTGACGATCTCGCGGGCTACCTTCATCAGGGTGTCGTTACGACTCAGCAAACTTTTAATAAACCAGCGGGCTTCCTGCAGGTGGTTCTTCAGATAGGTGTTGTCTGGGCTGTTATCGGCCCGTCTGATAAGGTCGGCGTAGCTGTCATTGATACGCAGTTTGGGGGCTACTTCAGGGTTTAGAGTGACCTGCCAGACACCTTTTTCTTTGTACACCAGAACGTCAGGGATGACGTACTCAGATTGCGAACTGGTAATCATTGAACCCGGCTTGGGATTCAGGGTTTTGATCAGATTGATCGCCTGCAACAACTGCGGCTCGCGAATACGTGCTTTGCGCATCAGCTGTTTGTAATCATGGTTACCCAACAGGTGGATATATTGCGTGACGACTTTCAGGGCTTCAGCGCGATATTCGGTATTTTCCGGGAGTTGCTGCAGCTGAATCGCCAGACACTCACTCAGATTCCGGGCGGCAACTCCGGGAGGATCAAATTGTTGCACCCGGCGTAATACGGCCTCAATCTCATCCAGCTCAATACTGCTGAGCTGGTCATCGTCCTGGCTATTGAAGTATTCGAGTATTGAGTCCAGTTCGACGGTGAGATAGCCATCCACATCGATACCATCGATGATGTTGGTGGCAATCAGCTGATCTACGTGGCTCATGGGGGTGAGATTCAGTTGCCAGTATAGATGGTCCTGCAGGGTTTCATCGGCGGTGTCATTGGACTCCATCTCCATATCGGAAAAATCATGGGATGAGGACGATGAAGAGCCTGATGCGGTTTGAAAGGTGTCTTCCCAGTTGCTATCGGTTGACAATTCATTGGGAATGTCGTCGTTCCAGTCGCTGTCAGGTGCCTGAATCTCTTCTGATTCGGTGGTCTGTGCAGATGCAGAGGCCGATTCATGGTTGCTGATTTCAGTGTCAGACGCATCGCGCTCAGCACTGCCGTCAGATGTCCCTTCATCTTCGCTGACTTCCAGCATTGGATTCGATTCGAGAGCTTCCTGTATCTCCTGTTGCAGATCAAGCGTAGATAGCTGCAGCAAGCGGATCGCCTGCTGCAGTTGTGGGGTCATGGTCAGGTGCTGACCCATTTTTAATTGTAACGCTTGTTTCATAAGAGTCGCTTTTATACCTGTTACAGCCTGAATTGCTCACCCAGATAGGCTTCCCTGACCTGCTGGTTCGCAAGTATATCCTCTGGCGCTCCCTCGGCAAGGATATAGCCTTCACTGACAATGTAAGCCTGCTCGCAAATGTCCAGCGTTTCGCGAACGTTATGATCGGTGATCAGTACGCCGATTCCCTTGCTTTGCAGGTGTTTTACGGTCTGCTTAATATCATTGACGGAGATTGGATCGACTCCGGCAAAGGGTTCATCAAGCAGGATAAATGTTGGTTCAGTTGCCAGAGCCCGGGCGATCTCAACCCGGCGCCTTTCGCCACCGGAGAGGCTCATGCCCAGGCTCTTGCTCAGATGAGTAATATGAAACTCTTCTAAGAGCTCTTCCATTTTTTGCTTGCGTTGATTCCGGTCCAGCTCTTTTCGGGTTTCCAGAATCGCCATCAGATTGTCGTGCACGCTGAGTTTACGGAAGATGGATGCTTCCTGTGGCAGATAGCCAATCCCTTTGCGGGCTCTGCCGTGCATCGGCTCGTTAGTCAGATCCTGATGGTCAATTTTGATGCGCCCATGATCCGCATCGACCAGTCCAACAATCATGTAAAAGCAGGTTGTTTTGCCCGCCCCGTTGGGCCCCAGCAAGCCGACGATCTGCCCGCTGTCGACGTTCATCGAGACATCTTTAACGACGGCCCGACCTTTATAACTTTTAGCCAGATTCAGCGCTTCTAATCGACTCATTGGTTGCTGAGCTCTCCCGCAGCTGCATCTGCAGCGGGTTGTTGTCCGGTTGCCGTGTTGTCTTCGGCAGGTGTTGTCTGTTGCGTTGATTTTGGCTGGATAATCATCTGCACCCGTTGACCATCAATGCTGTGATCACTAAACGCATTGACGGTACTTTTATTCATATCATAGACAATTCGATTGCCGCTAAAACTATCGCTACCCTGGGATATTCTGGCCTGGCCGGTTATCTCCAGCTCTTTGGTACGGATATTGTAATCCAGAACCTCGCCGTATGCATGAGTTACTTCTTTATTGGCAGCCGGACGTTGCTGGAACTCAGCAGGGTGGCCTTTGGCGATAATGGTGGAGATGCTTGTCCCGGTCTGTCTCAGTTCGATGCTGTCACCGGTGACTTTCATCGTGCCCTGGGTTAATAGCACGTCACCTTTGTAGAGGGTAATGCCGGTCTGGTCGTTACGGGTCGCGCTGTCTGCCGTGATGTGAATAGCCTGGCGAGCATCATCAGGCATCGCCATCGCCATGGGATGCCAGCTTAGCAGCATTGCGCACAGGGCTTTGGTTGCACTGTTAATTAACATGGTAGACTCCGGTTACATCAGACAGGAGGTTAAGAATGCCACTGTCGGTGTCTATTGTCATGCCAACACTGCTGGTAGTGCCCGAACTGTTGGAGATAACCACCCGGTCATCGGTTCTGGCCATACTTTGTTGTGGCAGGATGGTTAGTGATTCGGTGCGTAGGGTTGTTGCTATACTGGCATCCCCGTTATCCTGAAACAATACCTCGCCTTCAAGCGTCACTTCATCATTATTATCGCTGATGATGCCCTTGTGACTGCTGACTCTCCGGTTTGGCTGGTGAGTGTTGAAAATCTGCATCTCGGGGTTGGTGACCACAGTTTGCTGTAACGCAGGCTGGTGTTCCAGTTGGGTTGAGCTGAGTTGCTGTTTCAGCAGCCCGGTGTTGTCAAAGTCTCTGATCTGGCCATTAACAATATAATAATCTGCTTGCTGATAGGCTGGGTTGGGCTCCTGTTTTACCTGCACCGGGCGGCGTTCGCTGTCCATCCCCAGATAGATAACGGCGGGGATAAGGATTGCCGCTGCGGCAGCCAGTCGTGCTCGCCCGGTTAGCATTCAGAGATACTCACTCAGCAGAGGTTCAAGTTTTCCCTGAGCCGCCAGAATGGTTTCGCAAAACTCCCGCCCGGCGCCATTGCCGGCGCTACGCAGAGTGCAGAAGTCGGCGTGAGAGGCTACGAACTGATGCCCACCGTTGACGGTGGCACCAAATGCCACGGCGCGAATGGCTGCCAGATCCGGCAGATCATCACCGATATAGGCGGTTTGTGCTGCGCTGAAACCGGTGTCAAGCCAGAGTTCCTGCAGGGCGATTAGCTTATCTTCACGGCCCTGATAGAGGTAGTCGATACCCAGTGCTTCAGCGCGGCGCTCCACTTGCGGTGAAAGGCGTCCGGTTATGATGGCGGTTTTGATTCCCGCCTGCGCAAGCAGTTTGATGCCCAACCCATCGAGGGTGTTGAAGTTCTTTACTTCACTGCCGTCTGCGAGAAAATTCAGTTTGCCATCGGTGAGCACGCCATCGACATCAAATACCGCCAGCGCGACCTGCTTAATATCGTCAATCTGTGTTGCAGTCAGATTCTGGATTAGTGCTTCAGTATATTGCGCTGGCATCAGATCACACCCGCTTTGAGCATGTCATGCATATTCAGTGCGCCAACCGGGCGGTGTTCGTCATCAAGTACGATCAGTGCGTTGATCTGTTTGTCCTGCATGATCTGAAGCGCTTCTGCAGCCAGAATCTCGCTGGTAACGGTGGTGCACTGGGTGGTCATGACTTCGGTAATCGGGGTGCTTTTCATATCCACGTCATGATCCAGGGTACGACGCAGGTCGCCATCGGTAAAGATACCTTGCAGGATGCCCTGATCGTTGACAACGGTGGTCATTCCCAGGCGTTTATGGGTAACTTCCATCAGCGCTTCACGCAGCATGGTTGAATCGCTGACCACTGGGATATCATCGCCGCTGTGCATGATGTCTGACACTTTCAGTAGCAGACGGCGTCCTAAGCTGCCGCCCGGGTGGGAGAAGGCAAAGTCTTCGGCACTGAAACCCCGGGCTTCCAGCAGGGCGATAGCCAGCGCATCGCCGATGACCAGTGTGGCTGTTGTGCTGGAGGTGGGTGCCAGCCCGAGGGGGCAGGCTTCCTGGCTGATGGTGACATTCAGGTTGGCATCAGCGCTGCGGGACAGGGTTGATTCAGGATTCCCGGTAATGCTGATCAGCGGTGCTTTCATCCGCTTAATCAGCGGTAGGATTGACAGCACTTCGCTGGTTTCGCCAGAGTTAGATAGCGCGATAACAACATCGGCCCGGGTGATCATACCGAGATCGCCATGGCTGGCTTCACCTGGGTGAACAAAGAATGATGGCGTGCCGGTAGAGGCTAGTGTGGCGGCGATCTTGTTGCCGATATGGCCGCTTTTGCCCATTCCGGTGACGATAACCCGGCCTTTGCACTCCAGTGCCAGCTTGCAGGCTTTTTCAAAGTCCGGATCAAGGTAGGCAAGCAGATCATTGACTGCATCCCTTTCCAGCTCAATTGTACGTCTGGCGGATGCCAGAAAGTCCAGTTCGTTATTCATCATTCTCTATTTTTGCTCTTTGTTAATCGCACCTAACGTACACATACTTAACTTAAAGTGCCAGGGTAGAGCGGGCTACGCCCGATCGATTCATTAAACGCTCATATTGTATAGTAGTGCGAGATAACCTGCATAGGCTGCCAGTAGCAATCCGCCTTCGAACCTTGAGATCTTCGGGGGGCGCTGATATAACGCCAACGCTGTTAGTAACAGGGTCAGACCTAAGGTTACGCCGTAATCGCGCCAAAAGACCATCGGTACCAGCTCAATTGGGGCCAGCAGCCCCGGGACTGCCATAACCGCGGCTATGTTAAAGATATTAGAGCCGACCACATTGCCCAGCGCGATATCGGTATGGCCTTTGAGGGCGCTGACGACCGATGCTGCCAGCTCCGGCAGGCTGGTGCCAATGGCAACGATGGTCAGACCGATAACCAGATCACTGACACCAAGGGTAAGCGCGATTTCGGTTGCGCCCCAGACCAGAAGCCGTGAACTGGCGGCGAGCAGTGCCAGTCCGGCAATCAGCCAAAAAATGGCGCGTCCGGTGGGTAGCTCAGGCAGTTCGTCCTCTTCATCGTGGATCTCATCACCTTCCGAGTTTCGCTGGAAACGGGTAAACAGGAACAGGCAGCCTGCCAGTGACAGACAGAGGATGATCGCGTCTACCCGGCCGAGATAAAAGTCATAAAGTACGCCACCCGCCAGCAATGTAATGGCCAGTAGCAGAGGAATCTCCTGTTTCAGTACCTTGGAGCGTACCGGCAATGGAGCAATTAGTGCGGTTATACCCAACACCAGACCAATGTTAGCGATGTTAGATCCCAGTGCGTTGCCTACCGCCAGGTCGCCAGCGCCGGTGGTCGCTGCCATGATCGAGACCAGAATCTCCGGAGCCGAAGTGCCAAAGGAAACCACCGTCAGACCGATCAGCATGGGCGACATGCCGAAGTTCTTTGCTGTTCCGGCGGCGCCGGCGACGAACCGGTCAGCACTCCAGACAAGAATGATGAAACCTAATAGCAGTGCAATAATGGGGTATAGCATCGGGTTGTTTGTTCAGCTGTGGTTAAAACGGAGGCCTATTTAATGAATAATCCGCTGCATGTGCAAGAGGTAGCTGCAGTTGTCGCTGATTTTATTCAAGTTTAATAGCAAGAGTGTTATAGTCTGCACGCATTTTTTATGGCAGGTTGGCGCTTTTAAGCCGATTGCCGCTAGCTAGCATAGTCGTTTCAGGCTGTCTCTGTTGCCGTTAATACTGCATTAACCTGGAACCCATTACTGTCCCGATTGAGCCATCGTTACTATGGATTTTTTTGACGATATCATAATTGATATTAAACAGCTTACCTTTAGCAGGGGAGAGCGCTATATCTGTAAAAATATAGATATACGTATCCCCCGGGGTAAGGTGACGGCGATTATGGGGCCCAGTGGTACCGGTAAGACAACGCTGTTGAAACTGATTGGCGGGCAGCTGAAACCTGATTCCGGCTCTATCTTGCTGGATGGTGATGATATCCCCCGCCTGGGGCGTTCTGAGTTGTTCAACGTGCGTGAAAAAATGGGCATGTTGTTTCAGAGCGGCGCACTGTTTACCGATATGACCGTGTTTGAAAACGTCGCCTTTCCATTACGGGTGCATACTAAGCTGCCGCAGGACATGATTCGCGATATCGTCTTGATGAAGCTGCATGCTGTGGGGTTGCGCGGAGCTGCAGAGTTGATGCCCAGCGAGCTTTCCGGAGGGATGGGGCGTCGTGTTGCGCTGGCCCGGGCGATAGTGCTGGATCCGGCGTTGGTGATGTACGATGAGCCATTTACGGGGCAGGACCCGATTGCGATGGGGGTGCTGGTGAATCTGATTAAGAAGCTCAATCAGGCGTTAGGGCATAGTAGTATCATCGTTTCTCATGATATCAAAGAGACCCTGAGCATCGCTGATTATATCTATATTCTGGCGGATGCCAGTGTGATTGCCCATGGTACGCCGGAGCAGCTGAAACAGAATAACTCTGAGCAGGTGCGACAGTTTATGCAGGGCTTGCCGGATGGCCCGGTGCCGTTCCATTTTCCTGCCGCCGATTATGAAACTGAACTGATGGAGGGGTGTTGATGCAAGCAGTAGCCAATAATTTAATCCTTCTCGGTCGTTTTGTGCTTGAGAGGATAGCGGCTATAGGTCGTTCAGGCATGATTTTGATGCACGCCATTATCGCCCGGCCAGACCCGCTGACCTCATTCCCCCTGCTGGTGCGCCAGCTTTATTCAGTGGGCGTTTTATCGATGATCATTATTGTGGTCTCGGGTCTGTTTATCGGTATGGTGCTGGCATTGCAGGGCTATACCATTCTGGTGGATTACGGTACTGAACAGGCGGTAGGGCAGATGGTTGCACTCAGCCTGGTACGTGAGCTGGCACCGGTGGTCACCGCGTTGTTGTTTGCCGGTCGTGCAGGGTCGGCGCTGACCGCTGAAATCGGTCTGATGAAGACCACCGAGCAACTCTCCAGCATGGAGATGATCGGTGTTGACCCGCTGCGTCGCATAATCGCGCCGCGCTTTTGGGCCGGGTTGATCAGCCTGCCAATTCTGACCATGATCTTCAGTGCCGTTGGCATCTGGGGTGGGGTGTTGGTTGGTGTTGAGTGGCTGGGAATCTATGAGGGTTCATTCTGGTCGAATATGCAAAACTCAGTCGATTTTTTTGATGATATCGGCAACGGGTTGATTAAGTCCCTGGTGTTTGGTTTGGTGGTGACCTGGGTTGCTGTGTTTCAGGGGTACGATTCGGTACCAACGTCAGAGGGAATCAGTCAGGCGACTACAAAAACGGTGGTCTACTCATCCCTCGCCATCCTGGGGCTGGATTTTATTTTGACCGCTTTGATGTTTGGAGATCTTTAATACATGCGTAACCGTGGAGTTGAGTTAGGCGTCGGTATTTTTATGTTGGTGGGCGCTCTCGCACTTACCATGCTGGCGATAAATGTGAGCGGCCTGAGTCTGTCTAAACAGCAAGATTCCTATAAGATATATGCCCGGTTTGAAAATGTGGGGGGGCTGACGGCCCGCTCAAAAGTGACTATGTCAGGTGTTACTATCGGGAAGGTCAGAAGTATCACTATTGATCGTAAAAAGCTGATGGCGCTGGTAGAAATGGATATTAACGCAGATGTCAATTACCTGACTTCTGACAGTTCTGCATCCATTCTTACTGCGGGTCTGCTGGGCGAGAAATATATCGGTATTACCAGTGGTGCTGCCGATGATGAGATATTGAAAGAGGGCGACTTTATTGAAGACACTCAGTCGGCTCTGGTGTTGGAAGAGTTGATTGGTAAGTTTCTTTTCAACCAGGCTTCGGAATAGAGTCAGTCAGCTAGTGTTGTAACGGTATAGGAAGTGTAAAAATGAGATATTTGAATCGTTGGTTGGTCGTATTGGCTCTGGTGTTTACCTCGGTGACGGCAAATGCTTCATGGGATGAAGCGCGAAATGCCGTAGAACAGGCCTCTGCAAAAATGATGAAAGTGCTTGAAAATGAGTCTCTCAAGGCACCTGAGCAAAATGAGCAGCTGATCAGTGAGATCGAATCCATTCTTAATCCAGTGGTGGACTTTGATTACGTTTCCAAGCGGGTTATGGGCAAGTTTTATAACCGGGTGGACGAAAAGCAGCAGAAGATTTTTGCGGTTGTTTTTAAAGATACCATGGTGCGTACCTATGCGAAGTCGCTTACCGGTTTTGATATTGTCAGATATGAAGTGGCGCCAGAAGGCTCGCCAAGCCCTGACGCGGATAAGCAGGTAGTGAGTGTTAATGTATTCTCGGCTAAAGGTGATGCGTACACGCTGGTGTACTATATGCTGAAAGAGGATAGCGGCTGGAAGCTGGTAAATGTGCTGGTCGACGGGATTAATCTGCGACTCAATTTCAAAAATCAATTTTCTGATATGGTGTCGCGCACCAATGGTAATGTGGAGCAGGTCATCGCTGACTGGCAAGCCGCTGTGGCTGGTAATGGCAGTAAGGATAGCTGATGACATCTCAGGTAGAGGTTAGTGGCGATGTTATTCTACTGAAGGGTGATCTGCTGTTTAGCACGATTATGTCGGTTCGCGAGGCGCTCGCAAAAGCGGTTGCCCAGGCGAATCAGACATGTATCATTGATTTTGCAGGTGTGGGCCGGGTGGATAGCTCTGCCGTGTCGCTCTGGCTTTGTCTGGAGCGTAAAACCCGGTCACGCAAACTCTCACTCAAGGCGGTTAATATTCCCGCTGAACTAAGCTCAATCGTTAGTCTGGTCGGGCTTGAACATACGGGTCTGAATCCCTGAAGGGCTGCCCGGAAGCGCATTGGTAAGCGGTGGCTGTTACGCTACAGTCATCGCCTTTTGTGACATTTTCCGCTATCATATCCGGCCTATTATTTTCCCCCAATACTCATTGGTACCGCGCATGCAAATCGAAGACGTAAAACAGATTCTGGAAGAAAAACTGGAAGGATGTGAAGTATTCCCTGAAGGCGAAGGCTGTAATTTTCAGGTAACTGTTGTTGGGGACATCTTTGAAGGTTTGCGACCAGTTAAAAAGCAACAGATGGTCTACGCCTGCCTTGCTGATCAGATTGCTGATGGCAGTATCCATGCTCTGACCATCAGAACCTTTACCCGTGCCCAGTGGGCAGAACAGAACTGAAGCGCTTAGAGACCCTATATCGATGGATAAACTGATTATTACCGGTGGTAATCGCCTGGACGGTGAAGTACGTATTTCCGGAGCGAAGAATTCGGCGCTGCCTATTCTGGCTGCGACTCTGTTGGCCGATGAACCGGTTACTGTCAGCAATCTGCCTCATCTGCATGATATCACTACAATGCTCGAGCTGCTGCGGCAGATGGGTGTAGAGCTGACGGTCGATGAAAAGCTCAATGTTGAGATCGACCCCCGGACTCTGACCTCCACAATCGCGCCATATGAGTTGGTGAAAACCATGCGTGCTTCGATTCTGGTGCTTGGGCCGCTGTTGGCGCATTTTGGTCATGCTGAAGTCTCCCTGCCGGGCGGCTGTGCCATTGGTAGTCGTCCTGTGGATCTGCACCTTAAGGGCCTTGAAGCTCTGGGAGCACAGATTACTGTTGAGGAAGGCTTTATTCGTGCCACCTGCGATGGTCGTCTGACCGGCGGTCGGGTATTTTTCGATATCGTGACCGTCACCGGAACGGAAAATATCCTGATGGCGGCGGCTCTGGCTGAAGGGCAGTCCATTATTGAAAATGCGGCTCGTGAGCCGGAAATTGTCGACCTGGCTGAGTTTCTCATCGCCATGGGGGCCGATATTACCGGACATGGTACCGATACGATTATCGTTAATGGTGTTGCCTCACTGAAGAGCTGTACCTATTCAGTGGTGGCAGACCGGATTGAAACCGGAACTTATCTGGTGGCTGCAGCGGCCACTCGGGGTAGGGTAAAAGTTAAGAACACCCGCCCGGATATTCTTGATGCGGTGCTGATGAAGCTGGAAGAAGCGGGAGCCGAGATTGAGCGCGGCCCGGACTGGATCAGTCTGGATATGAAAGGTAAGCGTCCAAAAGCGGTTGATGTGACCACGGCACCTTATCCTGCATTCCCCACCGATATGCAGGCGCAGTTTGCGGCGTTGAATATTATTGCTGAAGGTGTGGGGGTGATTAAAGAAACGGTGTTTGAAAACCGTTTCATGCATATGCAGGAGATGCTGCGGATGGGGGCTAAGATCACTATTGATGGCAATACTGCGATTATCGAAGGACGGGAGGTTCTGACCGGTGCGCCGGTGATGGCGACCGATCTGCGGGCCTCTGCAAGTCTGGTAATCGCGGCGATGGTGGCAACCGGTGATACAGTGATTGACCGTATCTACCATATTGACCGTGGTTATGAGTGTATCGAAGAGAAGATGCAGCTGCTGGGTGCTAAGATCAGACGGGTTCCGGGTTAACGATAGCGCGACTGACAAGAGCTCTGTTTAACCAGAACTTAGCATTCCCAGGATAGGCTGCGTGTCTGTACTGAATTATCAAGTGGTAACGAAACAGCAAATATGAAACAGAACCTGACCATTGCGCTATCCAAAGGGCGTATTCTGAAAGATACTCTGCCCCTGTTAGAGGCGGCTAACATCATTCCGGCTGAAGACATTTTCAGCAGCCGTAAGCTGATTTTCGATACCAACCATGAGAACATTAAGTTGGTGGTTATCCGCGCTACTGATGTGCCTACCTATGTTGAACATGGGGGCGCTGACATGGGTGTGGCGGGTAAGGATGTGCTGCTGGAGTATGGTGCTAAAGGGCTGTATGAGCCCCTGGATCTTGATATAGCGAAGTGCCGGCTGATGGTTGCGGGCATGAAAGACGCCGGAGAAGTTGAAGGGCGGATGAAGGTGGCCACCAAGTTCGTTAATATCACCAAAGAGTTTTTTGCCCGGCAGGGGCGTCAGGTTGATATTATTAAACTCTATGGTGCTATGGAACTGGCGCCGATTATGGGGCTCGCTGACCGGATTGTTGATATTGTCGATACTGGTAATACCTTGCGGGCGAACGGTTTGGTGCCGATGGAAGATATCTGCTATGTCAGTTCACGGCTGGTTGTCGGTAAAGCCGCTTTAAAAATGAAACACCGCCAGATACAGCCAATAATTGAACAGTTGGCCGCTGCCGTTGAAGCACGTAAAGAAAGGTCGGAATAGTATGTCCAAACCAGAGATATTAAGGTTAGACAGCCAGCAGGCTGATTTCAGTGAACAGCTGGACAGATTGCTGGCGTGGGAGTCGGTCTCTAACAAAGAGGTAAACCGAACCGTCGAAGATATTCTAGAGCGGGTTAAAGCTGAGGGCGACAGTGCGGTGGTAGAGTTTACCAACCGCTTTGACCGTCTCGGCGTCAGCTCTATGGCTGAACTGGAGTTCTCTCAGGAGGATCTGCAGCAGGCACTGGATAGCCTGCCAGAGGATCAGCATAAAGCACTGACGGTCGCCGCTCGTCGCGTTCGTGATTATCATGAGCGTCAGAAAGGTGAGTCCTGGCAATATCAGGAAGCCGATGGCACTTTGCTGGGACAGAAAGTGACACCTATGGATAAAGCCGGTCTTTATGTGCCCGGTGGTAAAGCGTCTTACCCCTCTTCGGTGCTGATGAATGCGATTCCTGCACACGTAGCGGGTGTTGAAGAGCTGATTATGGTGGTGCCAACGCCGGATGGTGAAGTCAACCAACTGGTACTGGCGGCAGCAGCGCTGGCCGGTGTCAGCCGCGCATTTGCAATCGGTGGAGCACAGGCTGTCGCAGCACTGGCGTATGGTACTGAAACTATTCCCAAAGTGGATAAAATCGTTGGGCCGGGGAATATCTTCGTTGCTACAGCGAAACGCGCAGTCTATGGCACCGTGGGCATCGATATGATTGCGGGTCCCTCAGAGATTCTGGTGATCTGTGATGGCGATACCGATCCTGACTGGATCGCGATGGATCTGTTCTCTCAGGCAGAGCACGATGAAGATGCTCAGCCGATTCTGATCAGTCCGGATGCTGACTTCCTTGACCGGGTGAGCGCCAGTATCAATAAACTGTTGCCAACCATGGAGCGTCAGTCGATCATCAGTCGCTCACTGGCGGATCGTGCGGCACTGATCAAGGTGGTCGATCTTGAAGAAGCTGCCCGGGTTAACAACCGCATCGCGCCAGAGCACCTTGAACTCTCTGTAGCAGACCCTCAGGCGCTGTTACCGTTGATTAAACATGCCGGTGCTATCTTTATGGGACGTTACACAGCTGAGGCTCTGGGCGATTACTGTGCCGGGCCGAATCATGTTCTGCCAACGTCAGGAACCGCGCGTTTCTCCTCACCTCTCGGGGTGTATGACTTTCAGAAGCGCTCTTCGCTGATTATGTTCTCTGAGGATGGTGCATCTGAGATGGGCAAGGTTGCATCGGTCTTAGCCCGGGGAGAAAGCCTGACAGCGCATGCCCGTTCAGCAGAATACCGGATTAAGAAATAACTGCTGATTCGCATCGCTGTGAAACAAAAAAAGCCCTCAGGGGCTTTTTTTGTGGCTGAATAAAAAGGCGTAATAACCTGTTTATTGGGCGTTATTGGCCGCTGTTTGTTTCATCAACCTGGGTTTCATCTGCTTTACCGGTTTCTTCAACGGCTGGGCGTTCTGCAACGGTAATTTCCAGTTCAAGCACTTCGCCGTTACGCCATACTTTCAGTGGCAGAACTGTGCCGGGGGGCATTCGGGCGACACTGTACATGGAGTTGTAACTGTTGATAATCTTTTTGCCGCCGATCTCCAGCAGAATATCGCCGGGCAGCAGGCCGCCTTTGTGCGCTGGGCCATCCCGGAAAATGCCGGCAATAATCAGCCCCTTGGTATCTTTGAGGCCGAAAGACTCGGCCAGCTGCGGAGTAATCTCCTGGGCTTCAACCCCCACCCAGCCGCGCACTACCCGACCATGTTCAATCAGATCCTGCATCACCTGTTTTGCCTGATCCGAAGGGATGGCGAAACCGATCCCCTGAGAACCTCCGGAACGGCTGAAAATCGCTGTATTGATGCCGATCAGGTTGCCTTCTGCATTGATCAGCGCACCACCGGAGTTGCCGGGGTTGATTGCCGCATCGGTCTGGATGAAATCTTCATAGGTATTCAGACCCAACTGGTTACGGCCTGTGGCACTGATAATGCCCATGGTGACGGTCTGGCCGACGCCGAACGGATTACCGATGGCCAGAGCAACATCACCGACACGCAGCTTGGCCGATGAGCTGATAGTGATGCTGGGAAGGTCCGGGAGGTCGATTTTCAACACCGCGAGATCGGTATCAGGGTCGTTACCCACCACTTTTGCGGTGGCTTCCCGGCCGTCTTTAAGCGCTACCACTATGCTGTCCGCACCCGAAATGACATGGTTGTTGGTGGCGATATAGCCTTCTTTACTGAGGATTACGCCAGAACCAAGGCTGGATTGAATCCGTTCCTTATTACTGTTCTTGTTATAGTGTTTTTGAATGTTAGGATCGTTATACAGTGGCGGGTTATTGTTAGGTATCACCGTACGGGTATAGATGTTCACCACGCTGGAGGCCGCATGTTCGACCGCATCGGCATAGGAGAATGGTCCGCGCTGGTTGGCAGGGGTGTAGTCTGCTTCATGAATCTGAACAGTATTAGTCGGTGGCGCAAACATATCCGGCAGATAGATCAGCAGCGCAACTGCGGCCAGTATCCCGGATAGAATGGGCCAGATAAGAAAAGCCAAGCGTTGAATCAATTAATGACGCCTTATAAACAGTGGTAAAGTTGATCTGCTGTTTTAGAATTATACGGATAAAAAACGCTATTTGGGAATATAAAGAGAAGATTATGGCTGTATCGCTGAAACAATTGGTTAATTATTGTGACTCTTTGCTAACGCCTGAAAAGTATAGGGATTATTGCCCCAATGGCCTGCAGGTTGAAGGACGTGCCGAGGTTCGGCGGATCGTCTCGGGTGTTACCGCCAGTCAGGCGCTGCTGGAACGGGCAGTGATTTTGGGTGCTGATCTGATTCTGGTGCATCATGGCTACTTCTGGAAAGGCGAGCCTGAAGCCGTGACGGGCATGAAAAAACGCCGTCTGCAGACACTGTTGCGTCATGATATCAGTCTGCTGGCATACCACCTGCCGTTGGATGGGCATCCGCAGCTGGGCAACAATGTCTGCCTTGCCGAGCAGCTAGGACTTCAGATTAGTGGTGGACTTGAGCCGGATAACCCCCTCAGTATAGGTCTGAGCGGTCGCTTACCTGGTCCATTGAGCGCAAGTGAATTCAGCCAGCAGATCGCTATCGCCATGGGACGTGAGGTACTGCATATTGACGGAGGCCCTGAGCTGATTGAAACCGTAGGCTGGTGCACGGGTGCCGCTCAGGGGTATATCGACAAGGCTGCAGCGCTGGGGCTGGATGCGTTTATCTCAGGAGAGATCTCCGAACCAACGGTACATAGCGCCAGAGAACTGGGTATTCACTATTTCGCAGCGGGCCATCATGCGACCGAACGTTATGGCGTGCAGGCACTGGCAGAGAGGCTGGCGGAGCAGTTCGATCTGGAACACCAGTTTATTGATATCAATAACCCTGTGTGATGGCACGATCATCGCCCAGCGAGCTGTGAGTTATTGCAAAATTCCTTTTTATAAGCTCGCTTTGGCGACACCGCAGCTAGAAAAAAACAGGCAGGAGCCGGTTGTTTAAAGCGTTGTGAGACAGCTGATTGGCTGTCGCTCAACCAGATTACTTCTCTTCGCTGTCACGCAGGCTGTTGCCGGGAATATGATCTTTCAGCAGTGGGGGTATCTCTTCCTCGTCATCCGCTTCAGGTTTTTTCTTCAAACCATATTTTTCTGACAGAGTGCCCTCTTCATCGGGCCCTTTAATGGCATAGTCGCGGGGAGGCTCAACAACTTCAGGCTCATCTGCAGCAGGGGTAATCTGCTCTGTAACCGTTGGAATCTCTTCCGTCTCAGCGGCTTCACTGTTTACCGGCTCGGAGATTTTAGCCTGAGTATGAGCACTTAACTGGGCAGGGGAGTGCTCACCCATACACAGGGTTTCCGATCCCTGGGCAAGATGTTGGTGAACCTGTTTATAACTCTCCGTGAGGTTATTCACCAGTTCGGCGGTTTTTTCGAAGTGGTTGTTGACCTTTTCTTTGTATTCGCTCAGATCGCGCTGGGCATCATTCAGCTGATCAACCAATTTTTTCTGATTCGATGTATCACCGGAGCGGCCCATCAGATAACCGATTAACGCTCCCGCTATCAGAGTGACAATACCAATAATCCAGACGCTGTTCTCTTCCACACTAACTCCTTAAATACTCCGATTTACAGCTGAAGAATACCGTAATTGCCGGACAAATCCTATGTTATTTTGGTCTGTGGCTTATGGTGATTTATTTACTTTCCACTGCTGTGCCTGTTGGGTTTTTTCGCTCAGGTAGCTCACCTGTTCAGCTAATACGCTGCAGGCGAAGTCTGCATTTTTCTGTTCCAGCGCCTGCAGGATACGCTGATGCTGATCGATGACCACCGAGCGCTCACGAAAGCGAAACGTTACCATGTTGCTAACTGGCTGGAGCGCCTCAATTACACTGAACATAATGAAACTCAGCAGGCGGTTACCAGACGCTTCAGCGATCAGACGGTGGAAACGAACATCGGCGGCGCAAAACTGCTCTGGTGTGAGATTTTTATCCTGCTGGGCCTGGAGCTCACGTTTGAGTTCGTCCAGTTGTTCCTGGGTGATATGCATTGCGGCCAGCTGCAGGCAGTTACTTTCCATCAGCAAACGGGTTTGGTGGATCTCGTCGATGGAGAATGCATCCATACCCACCAATAGGGTGGTGGCGCTGGTGAGAGCATCACTCAGATCGGTGGCTGAGGGGCGGTTGATAAAGGTTCCACCGGTTGGGCCGCGGCGGGAGCGGATCAGGTTTTGTGCTCCCAGACGTTTCAGCGCCTCACGTATCGTTGGTCTGGAAACCTGATAGCGCAGCGCCAGCTCTCCTTCAGTAGGTAAACGGTCGTCAGCTTTGAGTGACCCATCAATGATGGCTTGACGTATCTGATCTGCAATCTGGCTGGGCAAGCTGCGCTGGGCAACCGGTTCTATTTCTAAACTCACAGAATTTCTCCTACAGTAGTAGTACGATTATTTCATATAAACGACTAATTGTTAATTTGTAAGATGAATATCGTTGGTGTATATTTGTTTTAAGTTAATTTGTAAGACAAATAGGGTGGGTCTTATATCCCTTGCGAGGGGCTTATAGATCAGCCATCTAAACATTACGTCAGCCGTATATAGGTAAAGAGAGGTAAACTATGTTTAATGCCCTGGTATTAGAGCAGGAAGAGGGTAAAACCCTCGCCGCAGTAAAGCAGCTGGAACTCAGCGATCTTCCGGATGAGGATGTACTGGTTGAAGTAACATACTCCTCACTTAACTATAAAGACGGACTGGCCATTACCGGCAGCGGTAAAATTGTCCACAGTTTTCCAATGGTTCCGGGAATCGATCTTGCGGGAGTTGTGACGGAGTCCCACAGTCCTGAATTCCAGCCTGGCGATAAAGTGATTATGACCGGTTGGAGTGTTGGTGAGCGTTACTGGGGTGGATATAGCCAGTACGCACGGATGAAGCCTGAGTGGCTGGTGAAGATGCCTGAAGGGATGAATGCAGCGAAAGCGATGTCAATCGGTACCGCAGGCCTCACAGCAATGCTCTGTGTGATGGCATTGGAGGAGGGGGGAATCACCCCGGATCGGGGGACTGTAGTGGTCACCGGGGCTGCTGGCGGTGTGGGCAGTGTAGCGGTGGCGATTCTGAGCCAACTGGGGTATACCGTTGCAGCGGTTACCGGACGGGAATCCACCCATGAATATCTGCGTGGTCTGGGCGCCAGCGAATTGCTGTCCCGGGCAGAGATGGCTGAATCGGCACGCCCGCTTGAAAAACAGCGCTGGGCAGGCGCGATTGACACCGTTGGGGACACTATCCTGGCCCGGGTGCTGGCAGAGACTGATTATCGTGGCACAGTCGCAGCCTGTGGTTTGGCGGGTGGTTATAAGCTGCCAACAACAGTGATGCCGTTTATTCTGCGTAATGTCCGTTTGCAGGGAGTGGATTCAGTAATGTGTCCGGTGGATATCCGCACCCAGGCCTGGAATCGCCTGCTGACCGATCTGCCGGATAGTGCATTAGGCGATATCTCCAGTGTTATTGGTCTTGCTGATCTGCCACAGGCTGCAGAAGATATTGTTGCGGGCAGAATTCAGGGGCGTACCCTGGTTGACCCTAATAAGTAAGCAAGGTAACAGTGCCGCTTGTTCGCGGCTGTGAAAAGGAGGGCCGGAAAGCCCTCTTTTTTTATCGATAACTGAGCTTATGGCGGGGTTATCGTTGCCCCTTCGGCGTTGAATAGTAGTTCCAGTTCCCGATAACCGTCCAGCTCTGTCAGTAACCGACTCTTTTCATGTTTGGCGATTTTCAGCCAGCTTCTGCCTTCGATAGCGCCGACCATCGCGTAGAGAAAGTTCAGGCTGGGTTTAGTGCTGCACTGCTGCTGGAGTCTGATGAATGCCCTGACCGCGCCTACCTGTCTGAGTTCGTCGGGGCTGGTAATACCCACTTCGATAAGCCATGCCTCAGATTTGGGGCCTAACCCGGGCAGGCTCCTTAATTTAACAATTTAAAATTCCCAACCGGCTGTTTAACAGGGATAACGATACCTTGTTACCTTAATTTTACAACGTCAGACTGTTACAGCCGGTTTATAGTCTGTGAAGGGGCTCGCTTCATTAGTCTGATATGAGATTTTTAGGTTCAATATTAAATTTGAGACAGTGAGCTTCATAGAGTTTTTTAAGCTCAGGTTCTCCCAACAGATTTCCGGGCTCATCAAGATAGGAACCACTTCCATCCAGGGGGGCGCCCTGCCATTTCTGTTCGATTAAGGCGCGTTCGCCCTGTGTTTTAAACCAGCGGATAAAACGGTTTGCCTGGGCTAGCAGGCGATAACCGGAAGCCGTACCATTGACAACCATGGTGTAGAAAAAGGGTCTGCCAGCCAGATTGCCGGGAATAATTTCAATCTTGTCAAACCAGGGGCTGGCAGGGTTTTTACAGGCCCAGTAATAGATAGGCAGATCAATACCAAACGCATCAACAATGCCATCTGCAAGACAGTTATGGATGCGTGACTGGTCAGAGTATGCGATCAGGTTATTTAGTGTAATCCGTCCACCGGGTTTGGTTTCATTACTGCTCCAGCGGATGCCAAGCTCTTCCAGGATCATTAACGCAGCGGGATCATTGACTACGCCAACCACTTTGTCCTGCAGGTCGTTGATTGAGTTAACTCTGTTATCATCTTTGCGTCGCGCTAAAATCCAGGGCAGGTAGGTGTAAGCGTCAGAGTATGCGACATTGTCATATTCGGCGGAGGGGGGCAGTGCACTGATAACAATGTCCGCCGGTGGTTGGCCGAATTTTTTCCCGCATGTCAGCAGTTCTGTACACATGTCCCAAGGCGTTTCAATAAACTCACATTCGACACCGAGGTATCGGGCAAACGCTGTGGCATAGTCGACATCCAGACCTTTCAGCGGCTCTCCCAGCCTTTCCCGAAACGATAAACCAACAAAACTGGGTTCAATCGCTACCCGCAGTTTCCCCCTTTGCAGCACATCATCCAGCTGATCGTGAGCGGCATCGGCTACCAGGTGGAGTTTGTTGAGGGTGGTGTTAACTGCTTGCGATGCTAGTGTGATGTCGGCACTGTGGATATCAACTTTATCTAAACCAAGCGACATCTGTTCAATGACCTGATTGATCAATTGGTTTTTGCCGCTGATTCTCTGTATTGATCCGCTACTCATATCCAGGGTTTCAAAAATCACTGCGGTATTCTCCATCACCGCACTGAGCTGTTCACCGATAGAGTTAAACAGTTCGGTCAGCTGTCCGGTAGCCGACTGGATAACACCGATAAAATTGCTAAGCTTTTCGCTATTGGCCCTACTGATATTATGCAGATCCGCGTTAACCTGAGAGAAGTCGAGTTGCTCTGCCGCCTGGTGTGCCTGTTCAGTGGTCACGTTTGCCAGGCGTCGCACCTCATCGGCAACAACCGCAAAGCCCCGTCCATGTTCGCCAGCACGAGCGGCTTCTATCGACGCATTGAGTGCCAGCAGGTTTACACCTTTGCCGATTTTGAGGATACCATCCAGCACCTGATTTACATTATTGGACTTCTCCGACAGAGAGTTACTGATCGCATCCAGCGACTGGCTGATTGTGTTATTGACCTCCTTCACCTCCACCTCAATCTGCTGCTGTAATGTGCTGACGGTCGTGTTTGAACTGTTAAGGTAGTCGTTGGCGACCCTGAGTTCAGTATCCAGCTTGGTGGCTCGCTGGCTGATTTCTGAGAGGAAGTTCTCCTGGGCCTCAAGCGCTCTGAACACTTGTCGGGATAGCTGGGCAGTCTGGCCACTGATCAGCTGCAGCGCGCGATAGAAACGCTTTTCATCATCTGAAAAGTACTGATAGTTGAGTGTTTCCATCGCCACCGGGGTTGCAGAGGAGGTATTGGTATCCGCAGCTGTACTGTTTGAAGTGCCAAATAGTTTAGAAATCAGTGTCATTGCTCATACCTTCCGGAGTGTCAAAGAAGCACTAACTGAAGCAAACCTCATTCCAAAAGAATATTTAATTCATGAAGGGAATATTTCGGAGCTGCTAATGGGTGCCGCTGCAGCATTGCTGTGCTTATTTCAGACGGACAGGGCCGAGAAATGGGGAGTGCCTCCCACGACTGTTCAGCCTGGTCTGCACCAATCTGAAACACAGAGGGAACATAACTGTGCAAGCCACGGGCTGAAAATGTTAATGAGACCCTATCCCAGGCGAGGCGAGATTCTTTACTGGTCAGCGGTTGTTATCCCAACTGACCATCCAGCCGTGGTTGCAAAAGAATCGGGGTGTAAGGGATCAGAAACAGGCCCCAGGCGATTATCCATAAACCTCCGGAGAGGTGGATAGCCGTCGTATAGAGTTCCGGAATCATCGGCAGAAAGACTCTGATGACACCCGCAGCGATCATCACTGCAAAAGCCACAACGGTTATTCTTGCCAGTTTTAACGGCCGGGCGGTATGGCCCAGAGCCACCCGGGCCATCATGCCCAGGGTCATTGATCCGATCGCTCCGGCGGCGAAAGCATGAGTCGACAGGTATGGTGATAGGGGGGTGATGCTGCTAAGCGCATCCAGGGCAAATCCCAGCGGGATAAACAGGTAGGCGACGTGCAGAATCCAGATCAGCGGGTTACGAACCATACGTGCCCGGAACCACCCTGCCAGACGGATAAAATGGAGCATGGCGTTGGCCGCAGCCAGCCAGGTAACTACGGGCTGAAACTGGCCGATATCAGCCACTAGCCAGCTAACGGCGAGGGGGATAACAGCAAACTCTAGCAGTTTAAAGCGGCGGGCCTCAAAGGCCAGCGCCCGTTCAGTAAAGAAGGGGATGACCCGGCCACCCATGATGATCATCACCAGCAAGATCAACCCCAGCTCAAGTTGCATCCCTGACGCCAGCGTTGCTTCCGTTAATCCGGTCAGCTGCAGATGTATCAGCAGATTGGCAATGCTCATGATTAACAGAATAAGCGTAAAGATCAGGTTTTTGTAATTGCCAGAGCGGATAATTGGCAGGCCGATTGACAGAGCGACTAGTGGTAGAAACATCAGATCCGTCAGCGCTATCAATGGTGCGGGCAGTGGCACAACAAACGCTGAGATGACAGGTAATAAGCGGCCTGCCAGCCAGAGCAGAAACAGACCCGCCAGTTTTACCCCGAAGGGGGTCTGGATTGAAGTCCAGTTGCGCACCGCTGTCAGGAGAAAACCACTAATCACTGCCACCGCATACGCAAACAGCATCTCATGGCCGTGCCATAGCTGACTGGCCTGATAATAGCTGTAGGTGGCCTGGCCTGATCCCAGCAGCATCAGCCAGTGAACCATCAGCAGCAGTGCTGAAATAGCGGCGAATAAAAAAAATGGCCGGAAGCCGAGGTTAAACAGAGCGAAGCGACTGCTCTGATGGGGTTCCTGAATCTGCATAACTATTTTTCACCCTGTTTAACTGTGCAACGAACGCAAAAGAATGGTTTCTGGTAGTTTACTGGCTGTATTAGCATTTTTTCTCTGTTGGGTAGAGTAGAATTGGGTTCTCTTTACCTGATCCTGTTCTGGCAATAATTTATGCGTTTTAAATTACCCGCTTTTATTCTGCTTATATGCAGCCCACTCTTGTTGGCCTCGGCGACCGAAGCGGGGATCAGTGTGACAGATAACCGGGGCCGGGTGATTGATATTGCTCAACCAGCCCGGCGGGTTATCGCTTTAGCGCCCCATATCACCGAGAATCTGTTTGCCATTGGTGCGGGTGATTATGTTATTGGGGTTGTCAGCCATAGTGATTATCCTGCCGCAGCGCTGAATATCCCGGTGGTTGGCGACTCTCAGAGCTTTAATCTTGAAGCGATGATTGCTATGAAACCCGATCTGGTGGTGGCCTGGGCGGGGGGAAACCCCCAATTGCCTCTGCAACGGCTGGAGCAGATGGGGGTTCCGGTGTACTACTCGGACCCAAAAGTGTTCAGTGATATACCCTACAACCTGCGGGCATTGGGGCAGTTGTTAGAGCTGCCCCAGGCGGAGGATCAGGCGGTACTGTTTGAACGGCGATTAGCAGCACTGCAGCAGCGTTATGCTGACAGATCTAAACTACGGGTGTTTTATCAGCTCTGGCATCAGCCGTTGATGACAGTTAACCACAGTCAGATGATCGATCAGGTAATTCGTTTATGTGGCGGTGAAAATCTGTTTGCCGGACATCGGGAGGCGATTCCCCGTTTAGGGGTTGAATCGGTTTTGCTGACTAATCCTCAGGTTATTCTAACCGGAGAGGGCGTACCCGATGGCTGGCAACAATCCTGGCAGGACTGGCCAGACCTGGCTGCCAGTCGCGATAACCAGTTTTATCGTCTGAATGAAGATCTGTTATACCGCCCAACGATGCGTTTGCTGGACGGCGCTCAGCAGATGTGTGAAGCGCTACAGCAGGCCAGGGTGACTATTTACCCTCAATAGTCACCGCCAGGGTTACTCCTCAGTGAGCCCCTTAAAAAATGATTTGGTGTCTTGTGCCGCTTTCTTGGTCGCATCCCAGGCTGTTTCAGCTCCGGCTTTAGTGCTGCAGGCCGCACGCTCTGCTACGCACTTGGATTTACAGCCGGTTGCGGCCGCGTCATCGGTCAGATGTTTAACTTCGCACTTTGTTTCGCACCAGGTCTGCTCATCGGCGCAGTCTGCCTGAGCCAGCGGTGCCAGAAGCGAAGCTGAAAGGGCAATCGTCAGTGGAGCGATAAAACGCAACATATCGGTTTCTCTCTTTTACGGTTCATATTAGCTGCGGATAACAGATAATAACATGTGGCCATACGGGCTTATTTAAACCCCCAGGTACTCTTATTTACGATCAGGTTTGCGCGGTTGCCATAAGATTTCTTCGCCACCGTTATGTCGTGCCAGCACTCTGGCGATGACAAACAGCAGGTCGGATAGCCGGTTCAGATAGGTGGCGCTTTCCTGATTGACTGTTTCCTGGTCAGCCAGTTCCACCATCCGCCTCTCTGCCCGACGGCAAACACTTCGTGCCTGATGGCAAAGCGCTGCTGACCGGTTGCCGCCCGGAAGGATAAACTCCTTCAGCGGCGGCAGTTGGCTGTTCAGCGCATCGATCTGCTGTTCCATCTGCGTGATCACCTCAGCGTTGATAACGGTGTAGCCCGGATCTGCCACAGCCAGTTCACCCCCCAGATCAAACAGATCGTTCTGGCACTGTAGCAACAGTTTCCTTAACGGTTCCTGAGCAGGCAGTTCAGCAATCAAAACGCCCAGCAGACAGTTGAGTTCATCGGTATCCCCCAGCGCTTCGATGCGGGGATGGTATTTGTTCACCTTACTGCCATTGGCTAGGGAGGTGGTGCCTTGGTCGCCGCTGCGGGTGTAGATTTTTGTCAGGCGGTTGGCCATAGTTAATCCTTGAAATAAAAAAGGCTGAATAACATTATTCAGCCCTGGAGTGACCTGCTTCAGCTGAATTAAAAACTATAACGCGCCGAAACGGTTAGCAAGCGATCCTGAGTATTATACCCGGGATTGGTTTGATACGCCTTGTCGAACAGGTTTTCAATCCGGCTGCCAAGTGTCCATTCAGGGGTTACCTGATAGGTTGTATAAAGGTTAACCACGGCAAAAGCGGCAAGCGAAGCACTGTTATCTGCGTTGGTATAGCGTTTGCCTTCCCAGATGATTTCACTACCGGCAGACCATTGGCTGGCAGCATAATTAATCTGCCATTTGACGGTGTCCTGAGGGCGGAAACGCAGTTTTTTACCTGTTTCTGTGTCTTTGGCGTTAACGTACTGATATGTCAGCGTGTGGTTCCAGTGGCCATAACCTATCTGGTAGCTGGCATCCACGCCTTCGATTTCCGCTTTGTTGGTATTTTCTACGGTGGTAAACGTATCATTTGTGCTGATCAGGTTATGGATATCTGTTTTATAGACACTGATCTCCCATAGCGCGACGCCGTTGCCTGAAAAACTGATTTCGGTCGTTTCTGACTCTTCAGGTTTCAAATCAGGGTTACCCTGGTAGCCGAAGCTCAGGGGATAATACAGGTCATCAAAGGTTGGGGCTTTAAAGGCCGTGCCATGGCTGATGGCTACTTTTACCGGCTCAAACTGATAGGCATATCCGGCACTGTAGGTAGTATTTTCGCCAAACTGTTCATCGTCGGTAAAACGACCACTGAGTTCGGCCTGGTAATTTTCCCCTTCGTGAAGCAGGCCGACAAAAGCGGCTTTGGTTTCACGGCTGGACACCGTGTAGTTTTCTGTGCTTTCGCTCAGATCATCATCCAGATAATCCAGCCCGGCAGAAATAGAAGTGTTGTTGATGTAGACGGTGTTAAGCCAGTTTATCTGCTTGCGTTCAGTGACATAGCGAGAGCCATTCTTGCGATTGATACCGTTGCCGTAGGTCAGGTTATCATCTTTGACATAGGCGGCGTTCAGGGCGCTATCGAAACTATCGCCGGAATACTGAATGTGGGCTGAGTAGAGTTCGTTTTCAAAATCGGACTCGTTGCCACCCCAGGTGGTATCAAACTCACTGTTTCCCTGCCACTTCATCGCTTCGAGGTTCAGGTTAACCCGGTCAGATAATTTCTGATCAACGGCAATATTTGCTGACAGATTGCGATAACCGTCCCTATCAAACTCTGCATCATCTTTTACATCGATACCATCATGATGGTCGGAGGATAGCGTGACTGACAGCGTGCCGCTGTCGCTATAGGGCTGAGAATAATGGCCGGAGAGCTTTTGTGTACCCTGATCACCGAGGGTCAGAGCCATTGAACCGGAGGCCTCTTGGTTACCCTTCTTCGTGAATATCTGGATGATTCCGCCAATGGCATCGGAGCCGTAGAGCGCCGAACGTGGGCCTCTGACAAACTCAATTTTTTCGATCTGATCAACCGGGATCAGTTCCAGTCGTGTACCGGCTGCGGTCGGTGTGCCTATACGGATACCATTCAGAAGAACCAGGGTATGGTCAGATTCTGTACCCCGGGTATAGAGTGCCGCAGCCTGGCCGCGTGCACCGCTGCTGGTGAAGTTTACCCCTGGCAGCAGATTGATTGCGGCTTTAGCAGAATCCACCTGGGAACGCTGAATATCCTCAGCGGTGACAACAGATACTGAAGCGATCGTTTCTGTAATCGGCTGCTCAATCAGGTTAGCGGACACAACAATCGTATCGAGCGTGTTCTTCTGGGTTTTTTCCTGCGCTGCAGCCGTAGTGGAGATCAGCGCGCTGCCTAACAGCACCGCCTGGTAAAGGGGAGATATTTTCATTGTACTTCCTGTTTAGCGCACCCACCGTGCGCTTAAAGAGTGAACTGACTACTGGCCGGTCTCCGGGCTGGTAACCTGATCAGCTTCTGGCTGATCTGCAACTGACGCCTTCCCATGACAGTGGCGTGTGTCAGTTTCGCAGTTACTTACCGTTGCGGGGGCAGCGCTGGAGTTGCTCGATTTGAAGAGCGCACCAGACTTCCCGATTAACCCTGGCTGTGGAATCAGCGTCGGGCACCAGTAGAGCGAGGCGCTACTCTATGTTGCAGTTGCGCTCGGGTCAAATGAAAATGTATCAGCTGTTGATGAGGTGTTTTAATCCATTCCTTTAGTCAATCTCAGGGATATGCTTTTTGCTGAACTGTGGGGTACGATCCATTGCTTCAGCAACGATGTTGCTGTCGGGTACCAGATCAACCTCAGGGTCTTTGTTTTCATAGGGCAGGGCGTCCAGCACGATCTTCATCGCATTCAGTCGGGCGCGTTTTTTGTCATCCGACATGATGGTTTTCCAGGGCGCGAATTCGGTATGGGTGTAGTGGTACATCGCCTCTTTGGCTTTGGTGTACTCCTTCCAGCGCTCCACGGATGCCAGATCCATCGGGCTGAGTTTCCAATGCTTCAGCGGGTCTTCGCGGCGCTCGTCGAAGCGTCGTTGCTGCTCCCGCTGATTCACCGAGAACCAGAATTTGAATAGGCGGAAACCACTCTCTACCAGCATCTGCTCCAGCATCGGGGTGTGCTTGAGGAACAGCTTGTACTCCTCCTCAGAACAGAACTCCATTACCCGCTCAACACCGGCCCGGTTGTACCAGGAACGGTCAAACAGCACGATCTCTCCCGCGTTGGGCAGGTGTTGCAGATAGCGCTCGTAGTACCACTGACCCTGCTCAGTGCTGGAAGGTTTGTTCAGCGCTACGATACGGGCGCCCCGGGGGTTGAGGTGCTCAGTAAAACGCTGAATAGCTCCCCCTTTGCCTGCGGCGTCCCGGCCTTCAAAGATGATGATCACTTTCTGGCCGGTCTCTTTGATCCAGTTCTGCATTTTCAGCAACTCGATCTGCAGCTTTTGCTTCTCTTTTTTATACTTTTTCTTCGACAGTTTGCTGTCGTAAGGGTAATCCTCTCCCAGCCCCTGGGACTTGCGGCGTTCTGATGGGCTCACCTCTGCATGTTTCTTAGCCATTTAAAGATCCTTGTTAACCTATACGTATTTGGAAAGCCGTTCTCTACTGAGAGAAAAGCACTGTTATTACTCGCTCAGCTCCCGTACTGCCTCCAGTACTAAGTGGTTGGCCGGTGTCGCTATGTTAGCCTGGTCAGCAACCCCGCACAGATAACCGGTGATAGTTTCAATCTCGGTGGGGCGGTGGTGGCTGACATCCTGCTGCATCGAGGAATGGTTATTGCCAGTCAGCTCTGCCACATCCCAGGCTTCTTCCATCAGCTTACGATCAAACAGGGTGAACCCCAGTGCTCTGGTGACATCATCTACCTCTTTACATATCTGCGCCATCGCTGCCCGACGGTCGTCATATTTCAAGAGTTCGCCATTGCGACAGTTAAACAGTGCGGTGAGTGGGTTGATGGCGCAATTAATCGCCAGTTTACGCCAGAGTACGGTTGCAATATCGGTGGCATGGTGGAGCTGATCATCAACCCCTTGCAGCTCCTGAAACAGCCGATCATTGCCACAAGCAGACAGCCGGCCGATATGGGTTTCACCAATACCCGCCCTGACAAGACTAAAGGGCTGGTCAAAATAGGCGCCGTCGGTTGTGCTACCTGCCCAGATCTCCAGTTCAGGGTGCTTTTCTGTCAGTTGCTGCTGCGGCCCCATGCCATTGTGCAGTAGCAACACCCGGGCGCTATCGCTCAGACGCTGCTGCACGGTTGCAAAGGCATCAATCACCGCAAACGATTTCGTTGATACCAGCAGATGACTGATCGGTGTTTCGCTGCTGGCCAGTTCCGCTTCGGCGACAAAACGCTCAGAGGTATCGTTATGGCTGATCTGAAAGTGGCCGGTGTCGTTGTACCGCGTCAGTTTCTCTGGTGTATGCAGAATCAGAGTAACCTGGTGACCCGCTTTTTGTAATTTTGCTGCCCAGAGCAGGCCGATCGCGCCCGCGCCCAGAATATGCCAGTGCATATGTTCAGAATCCTATGCTGAATGGGGTATGTGTATGATCATCATAACGGTATGATAGGCAGGATCAAACGAATTAGACCGCCGGGCGAGCGGCAGTAGTGTTTTAAGGAGTAATTTCGATGCCATCTTTTGATATCGTTTCTGAGCTGGACATGCATGAAGTCAGTAATGCGGTTGACCAGGCTAACCGGGAACTGGGTACGCGCTATGACTTTAATAAGGTTGATGCGAAATTTGAACTTGCAGGAGAGGTTATCACCCTGCACGCGGAAGTGGATTTCCAGTTACAACAGATGATGGATATTCTGCGCAACAAGCTGGTGGGGCGTAAGATCGATATTAAGAGTCTTGATGTCGGCGAACCCCATAAAGCTAATATGCGGGCGCGTCAGCTGGTAACCCTGAAGCAGGGACTGGATCAGCCTTTCAGCAAGAAAATTGTCAAAATGATTAAAGATAAAAAACTCAAGGTTCAGTCACAGGTGCAGGGCGATCAGGTACGGGTGACTGGTAAGAAACGGGACGATCTGCAGGAAGTGATGGCGATGTTGCGTAATGAAGATCTGGAATTGCCGCTGCAATATACCAACTTCCGCGACTGATTCTGGTTCAGGTGCGGCAGTGTTCAGCTGCCGTTCCTTTCTACCTAGCTAAGATCAGCTAAACGTTACCCGTAAAGGATTTTAAGTGGACGCGGTAAAAGCACCGGACGACAAACCAAACTGGTTAGACGCAGTATTTAACCGACGGACGCTGATCTGTATTTTTACCGGCTTCTCCTCCGGTATGCCGCTCTACGTTTTGTTTCAGCTGTTACCTGCTTATCTACGGGCTGAAGGGGTAGGGCTGAAAGAGATCGGTCTGTTTGCTCTGGTTACTTTCCCCTACACCTGGAAGTTTATGTGGGCGCCGCTGATGGACCGCTATATTCCTCCATTTTTAGGGCGCAGGCGTGGCTGGATGCTGATGATGCAGCTGGCCCTGCTGGGGTCTATTGCCTGTTTAGGGTTGTTTGATCCGACTATGTCGATCATGACTATCGCTTATCTGGCCACGGCTGTGGCCCTGTTCAGCGCCAGCCAGGATATCGTCCTGGATGCCTATCGTCGGGAGCTGTTGCCAGAACAGGAACTGGGCTGGGGTAACTCTGTGCATGTGCAGGCGTACCGCATCTCCGGACTCGTGCCAGGTGCGCTGGGGCTGATTCTGGCAGATATCCTGCCCTGGAGCAGTGTCTTTATTATCGTTGCCGCATTTATGTTGCTGGGCGTGATCATGACGCTGGTGGTCAATGAGCCGATCACTGAACCCCGGGCCCCAAAGACTCTTAAAGAAGCGGTTGTCGAACCGTTTCACGAATTTATTACCCGGCTGGGATGGACCGGTGCACTGCAGATTCTCAGCTTTATGTTCCTTTATAAACTGGGCGATAACATGGCTACCGCGCTATCGACACCCTTCTATATCGATATGGGTTTCAGTCTGACAGAGATCGGAGTGATAGCGAAAGCCTCGGCACTCTGGGCATCGGTGGTGGGGGGGATTCTCGGCGGCCTGTGGATGATTAAGCTGGGTATTAACCGTGCATTGTGGATCTTTGGTGTGGTGCAGGTGGTAACTATCCTGGGATTCGCGCTGTTGGCTCAGGCCGGGCCTGACAAATTGGTGCTGGCGGTGGTTATCAGCCTTGAGTATCTCGGGGTCGGGCTGGGGACCGCTGCATTTACTGCTTTTATCGCCCGTTCAACCAGTATCACCTTTGCCGCCACCCAGTTTGCGTTGTTCACCGCTTTGGCCGCGTTGCCCCGTACCTTCGTCAACGCCTTTACTGGCTATGTTGTCGATGCGGTCGGCTGGCATCTGTTTTTCTATATCTGCGCCCTGCTGGCGATCCCGGGGATGTTGTTACTACTCAAAGTAGCTCCCTGGAATGGCGATACCGTCACAGCGGAAAAATTACCAGTGAAATCCCTCTAACATTTGATCCACGGTATAAGGTTTTTCAAACCGTTATGGGGCGGTAGGTCAGTTGATACACTTTGCTTTCGCTATGAAACGTTGCGTTGAGTTTGTGCAATTCATTTCCATGGGCACGCTCGGTGTGTGTCAGTCTGATCTCAAAGTGCTCTGCGTAGAGTGTGCTTATCTCTTCATCAATCATATCGGCAGCCTGATTGCTGCTGTTCTCAATATCCTCAACGGTGAGCAGAAAAATCTGACTGTTGTCCTCGATAAGTGTTTGTAGCTGGGCGATATACTGGCTCCGGATCGCCTCGGGCAGCGCCGTCAGTGCTGCACGGTCAAAGACAATATCAATCTTGCCCAGATGATGTGGCTGTAATGAGAAAAAGTCGCCACACCAGATCGTTATCAAACCCGACTGCCAGCGGGTGAAACTGCCCTCGCGTGTTTTTTTAACCTTTAAACCGTTCTCTGCGAAAAAAGCTTTGACGGCGACAGGGCTCAATTCCACACCGATTACCCGGTGCCCCTGTGCTGCCAGCCAGATCATATCCTGAGTTTTACCACACAGAGGCACCAGCACACGACTGCCTTTAGGCAATGACTGCCCGCCCCAGAATCTGGCGAGCAATGGATTAACCAGCAGCTGGTGAAACCCGGTCTGCTTATCCGTCCACATCTGCAGCCACAGCAGGTTATCCTGCCGTTTGTCGATATTGAGCGCTGGAGTTGCTCCTGAGTGAGTGTTGAGCGCTATGTCAGTTTTATCGGTCATGACAATCTCTTGTAATAAAGCAACCCCTGGGGTTGTGCTAGATGGATGGCACTGCAGTTAAGCAAATAACAGCTGGCGATACCCCCCGTCGGGCTATGCAGCCAGTTTCTGGTCTTTTCTGCTGCCAGATTTGCGGGGTATAGTCACCGATAAATTGATCTGTTCACGACAATAAAGGTTATTGCAATGGCTAACTGCAATAACCAGTCCACTTAAGTTGTTAAAAAAACGGATAAATAATTGATAAGAATCAGCGTTTCATTTTTACTACACTGAAACAAAACAGAAAGTTTGAGGTATTTGATGGATCAATTTCTGCTTGACCTGCCTAAGGCCGAATTACACCTTCATCTTGAAGGCTCACTGGAACCTGAACTGATGTTCGCGCTGGCTGAACGCAATGCGATTGCGTTGCCCTATGACTCAGTTGGCCAGCTGCGACAGGCCTATGATTTTGCAAATCTGCAGGAATTTCTTGATCTCTACTATCAGGGGGCAGCGGTGCTGCTAACTGAGGAGGACTTTTATGATCTGACCTGGGCCTATATCGAGCGTTGCCAGGCGCAGAATATTATCCATATTGAACCCTTCTTCGATCCCCAGACCCACACAGAGCGGGGTATCCCTTTTGCCACCGTAATCAGTGGTATCAGCCGGGCCCTGCAACAAGCTGAAACCGAGTATGGCATCAGCTCTGGTCTGATTATGTGCTTCCTGCGCCACCTTAGTGAGGATGCCGCGTTCGAGACTCTGCAACAGGCGGAGCCCTATCTGGATCAGATTATTGGCATCGGCCTGGACAGCTCAGAAAAAGGGCATCCTCCCGCTAAGTTTGAACGGGTATTTTCCAAAGCCCGCAATATGGGGCTGCTGGCCGTTGCCCATGCAGGCGAAGAGGGGCCCGCGCAAAACGTCATCGACGCACTGGATATTCTCAAAGTTGATCGGATTGATCACGGTGTGCGGGCGATCGATGATCCGCAACTGATAAAACGGCTGGCAGAGGAAAAAGTGGCTCTGACGGTATGCCCTCTGTCGAACACCCGACTGAAAGTCTTCGATGATATGAGCCAGCACAACATCCTGCAGATGTTAGAGCAGGGCGTAAAAGTCACGGTCAACTCCGACGATCCGGCCTACTTCGGCGGCTACCTGACGGAAAACTTCATCGCGTTGGAAAAAGGGCTGGGGATGACACGGGAGCAGGCGATAGAACTGGCACGCAACAGCTTTGAATACAGCTTTGCGAAAGCAGAGCGGAAAGCAGAGATGCTCTTTGAGCTAGACCGTCGAACAAGTTCGACTCGCTAGAACGCCGCTTTGCGGCTGCCAGACGTGGCTTCGCCACTTGTTAGTTGTTAGAAAAAGCGTAAACGATTGGCGCGGTATTCATGAAAATAACTCTAAATTTACATAATAGATGAGTATTCGGATAGCAGTTGAAAGTGATGTGCTCCAGATCGCAGATTTGGTTGCTTCGCTGTCGCATTTTTACCTCGATGAGCCGGGCCAGGAGCTACCGTTCTGGTTTAGGGATTCGATAACGGAGGCGGCATTTGCTGCTAGGGTTTCCAGTCCCGAATACCTTAATTTTGTTTATGAAGAGGCTGGCGTACTGATGGGCTATATCTCTATCAAAGGCGGTAGCCATCTTTATCATCTGTTTGTAGCACAAGCGTTTCAGGGAAGGGGAGTCTCTCGTTTGTTATGGCAACATGCTAAAGAACGCTGCCAAAGCAAATGTTTTTCTTTGCGCTCATCTATCTATGCTGTGCCAGTCTACAAACGGTTTGGTTTCGCTGAGTCAGGTCCTGTAGGCACAAAAGACGGGATCTCATTTCAGCCAATGGAATTGAATGATGCGAAGTAATCGGCTCGAAGGTTCTTATTCTTTCGACAGTAACCTTCTTACAACGCTCATCTTTTTAAAAATCTCTCTATAGTTATAAAGAAGGCTCTCCTAGCCACGAGCAAGCGGCGAAGCCGCGTCTAGCTAGTCGCGCAGCGACGGTCTAGCCACTGCTTTTTAACAAGAATTCTAAGATTTCCCCCCTCTCCCGAATCAGATGCCGGGCTTCCGGTTGGCAGATGACCCGGACATCGGCGACATTGGCTTCGAGCCTGGCTTGCGTGGCTTTGGAGTCGAGCAGAACATCTTTACCGGCGACAATGGCCAGCATTGGGGCGCGGATGTTTTGCAGGGTTGTATCGCTGAAGATCGGCAGTTTTTCCATTCGGGGTTTAACGTGCTGGGTAATCAGCCCGAAGAACTCCCTGAATTTGAGGATTGTGGGGGATGGATCTTTCTCTTCAGGACCGAAGATCATCTCACGCACTTTGCGCTTGCCCCATCTCCCCAACAACATCAGCGGTAGCGCTTTGAAGAGGAATTTACGTTGTGGTCCTACGCCACCCGGCACCAGCAGAGCGAGTTTTGTAATCCTTTCTGGTCGTCGGCTGGCGTAGTCGAGTGCCAGCCAGCCGCCCAGTGATTCGCCCACAACAGCAGCGCTAGCGAGCCCCGCTTCCTGCATCACATCATCCAGCCACAGGGTATAGGCATCAGAGTCCAGCGGCAGGCGTTTCTGTGCACTCAGGCCGGGTTCGCCGATCATATCGATGGCATAGATGCGAAAATGCTTTGACCAGGCCTCGATATCGAAAAACCAGGCGCTGGCGTTCGCCATAGCACCATGCATCAGCAGCAGAGGGGGCAGTGTTTTATCACCGCAGGTCAGCACATGGGTTTCACCGAAGCGGGTATCCAGTTTTAATTGCTGACAGGGCACGGGCCAGTGATTGATGAATGTTTGGTAGTATTCCTGAACGGCCTGTTCACCCTCAGCTGATTTGTATATTGTCATCTTTGTTTCCAGATAGTGTCAGAAAAGGTGATATCCAAATGGTGGTATTGGTGCAGATGAATGCGTATTCAGATAGTCGCTACAGCTTACAGGGTAAATTATGCGGCGTATTCAACGAGTGAAAAAATATATATTTTAATGGCCGATCAGGTCTGAGCTAGTCCATGTTATTACTAAGTTTCTGACCGCCCGGTTAACACCCCTGAAACGACATAACGCAAGGGGCCTCCCGGTACTATGCTATCCATCGGCCAGCAGGTGATTAGTGATAGCCCCTGGCTGTTCTGATCAACGGTCAACGGACCGTTTCGGGTATCAACCACATTGGTGGCTGTGATTCGGTATGACAGCCGCTGTCCCAGATAGGTTTCAACAGTTACCGTATCACCTATTATTAACTGATCGAGATAGTCAAAATGAGTATCCCGATGTCCCGAAATAAAGTTGTAGCCATTGCCGGATACGGGTATCACGGCACCCAGGCCAAATGCCAGCGATTCGCCGCTGGCATCCTGCATTACATACTGTTTTTTACCTAAGCGAGGCACCTCGATACGAGCGACTACCCAGGTATCGGCCCATGGCCAGGGCTTTTGTGGAACGCCATCTGGCTGGCGTTCCTCCCATGTGTTGCTGATCATCCAGTCTGCAACCTGAGCTTTAGCTTTAATGTAAAGCCCGTTCCCCATCAGCCATGCGCTCGCCGCAATCAGGCTTAGCATGATGAGATATCTACGCGCTTTCATGCTTGCAGACCCTTTTGGCTTGGACACTGTGCGAAGCGCTGGTAAACAAGGGCGCAGAGTAATAGAATCAAGCCCAGCAATATCTGTAAGGTGGCTGGTGTCGCTGTTCCTGGAGCATGAACGGTTTTGGCATTAGGCAGTAAGTTAGGCACTTGCTCATCTTTAGCCACCGCTTTTTCAGGTTTTGCAATTGCTTCATCGACGGCAACAAAACTGGTGAACTGCGTCACGATCTGGTTCTCAACACCTATTTTCACAATATCATTTTTGTATTTTGTGACTGGCTCGCCATAGAGAACAGACTTTTCTATCAAGTCGTTTACCTTATCCAGCGCCCAGATCTTATTAATATTCTCGGCGGTGGCTGATCCTCCCTGTTTAACCAGTAACTCCTGTTGCCAGGGCTGACCTGCAATCTGTCCGGTGAGTGTGACCGTGTCGATTGGCTTTTCCGAACGTGCAATCAGCATGATCGGCTCAGATACATATAAATCAGGAATATTGGCAGGATAAGATTCAACGGTGACATCCGCTGGCCATTGCGCTTTGAGGTCACGCATGACTGGATAGCTTAGTTTTTCAAATAAGCGGGTCATCTTTGCATTGACTTCAGATAGGTCGCTGATTTGAGTCGATGTGCCTCTGCCATATTTGGCTGCGCCATGCATAAAGTGAGTGTTCGGCGCACTACCTATGCCAACAGTGAACAAGCGAGCTTTACCCAGATGCTGATTGATGTAACTGAATAATGCTTTTTCATTACCCACGGAGCCATCAGTAATGAAGATGATCTGACGCAAATATTCTTCATGCTCTGGCTGTGCAATCGCCAGTTGAAGTGCCCCCATCATCTCAGTACCGCCATTCGCACGGAGATTTTTTACAAAGATCTGTGCCGAACGAAGGCTGCTGTCCGACACGGGTTGAGAGTCATCATATAGCTGACTGGATTTACTATTAAATTCAACGATATTGAAACGGTCTTTACGCGATAGTAAGTTTAATGCGGCTAACAAACCATTTTTAGCCTGTTCCATAGAGCCGCCAGCCATTGATCCTGAGGTATCCACAATAAAGGTCACATCCTTGGGCAAGGTTGACACAATATTTTTAACCGGTGGATTGATCATGATTAAGTTGTAATAAGCACTTCCTTTTTTCTCGGTGAATATAGCCGCCTTGGGAATCGAATGCGCTGCTGCTTGCCACTGCAACAAGACATCTCTATCCATGAGCTCATCTTTATTCTGAAATTTGACCTGATAAGCCGATCCTTGCTGTTCAACTGTTATTGCATGACTGATGCTGGAAATCTTATCCAATGGCAGACCCGCATTCAGATGAATATCCATATCAATACGGTGTGTATCGACTCTATTCATACCTGTCACCTGTGGCGGGGTGATCTCTGAAGCATCTGGAACCTGATCGGTGTTGACCGCCCAACCCTGTTGAATGGTTGTTGCAATCGCTTCAGCCTGTTCTGTTAACTCGTTCAGGCTAAGTTGCAGGCTTTCTCCTGGAATGTAGCGAGGGGTGAGTGTTGTTGGTAGCGATAATGAAAACACGCCGCCTTCATAATGTACTTTTTGCACCCAGGTGATTTCTGCTTTGATTGTCGAGTGAGGGGCGATATTTGCCATCGACATCGCAAATAAGTTGGGACGATTCTGCTCTAGCAATCCGGCTTTCTTGCCAGCCGCTTTTGCCTGTTCAAAAATCTTTTTGGCTTGCTGTTTTTCCTTGACGACGCCATGCAAAACACGGTCTTCATTGGTCAGCGTTAAGCTATCGATAACAGCATTGTCAGGTAATGGGAAGACATAGCGACCGTTGACCCAGTTAGCGCTGGTGTTTTTAAACTCCTGAGTCAGTGTCAGAGACACTACCAGACCATTAACCTGCCCTCTGATGTGACTATTCATTAATAAAGCCGGTTGTGAACCTTGCCGGGCGTCACTCATCAATAGTTGCGGTGCTGTATCACTCTCTTCAATACTGGCCTGTGCGGGCGCTATCAATAACCAGTACAACAGTAGTGTTATCAGATGGGGGCGTAGCTTGTTCATGTCATTCCTCCTTAAATTCGGTTGGAATAACTTTCTCAAAGCCACTTGTGATTTATGTGTGGATTGTGTGTTTTTTTGATTCAGCCTAACTTAACGGGCCAGGACATTTCTGCGCATACGCCTGATGCAATATTGCCTAATTTCACTTCGCCATGATGCAGGTGCATGATTTCACGGACAAAACTCAAACCAAGGCCGGTGCTTTTACGTGCGCCATTTTTAGAGTGTAATGAGAAAAAACGCTCAAACGCCCGTTCGATCATAAAATCATCCAAGCGACCTTCATTGATGGTTTTAACATGATGCCGGCCAGCCTGAAGTTCATAACTAATGCTGATGTGGCCCCCTGGCGGACTATTTTCCAAAGCGTTATCCACCAGGTTGCTTATTGCTTGCTGCAACAATAACTTATCGCCATGGACTATTAATTGTTCAGGTTTATCGACATGGATATGGAGGTCATATTCACGAATAATAGAGTCACTTTCACCTATTTTCGCCTCAATAATATCCGCTAAATCAAACGCATTAATCTCTGTCAGGGTGGTCATGTTTTCTAGCCTGGCCAGATCCAACATGCGTTCTACCAATGCCTGCATACGTGTATTTGAAGCGCGGATATTATTTATAAAACGCTTCTGCTCAGCGGCGGGCATCTCTTCAGATAACAGTTCTGCCGCTGCAGCAACGGCTGTGAGTGGAGTTTTCAACTCATGTGTTAAGCCGTGGATGTAGTGTTCGACATATTCTTTGCCATCCAGCTGGTCACGCATATGCGTAATCGCTGTTGCCAGATTATCAAAACGTGTATCCATAAATGCGGGCTGCTTGCTACGTTGCCCTGACGCCATGTTATTCGCATAGTCGACCAGCCGCGAGATGGACGCAGTAAAACTATGGCTCACCAAATAGCCAATCAGCATGGCGATAGCTAAGCCAACTAATATGTAGCTTTTCAAATTCTCGCTTTCGGTTGCCAGTAACTGCTCTAAAGGCCTGATGGGTTTGACAACACTGAGCACGCCGACGATATTCCCTTCAATTTGAATCGGGGCCGCGACGACCATAATTTTCTCATCAGTTTTACCCGTTTTATTCTCATAACGAAAACTACTCCGGGCTCCATACTCTCCCTCCAACGTAAGCTTCACATCTCGCCAGGCAGAAAAATTTTCACCTTCATGTAGACCCGTAGAATCATATATTACGATGCCTTGCCGGTTGGTGATGTAGATCTCCAGATCTATGGCATCTTTATACAAACTGTAGATTTGCGCCTGGATTTTGCGTTTATAACTCTCTTCAAAAATACGTGAGATTTCATCTGTATCCAGCACCTGATCCCGAAACTGATGTTCTAAAGAGGTTGCCAGTAAGTTCGCTGTATCGACTAATACCGTTTCCGATGATTGCTGAAATGCGGTACTGAGTTTGTCAGTGGCTTTATCCAGAAAAAACCAGGTTAACGCGCCCAGAATAATAAAAAAAACAAAAAACGCGCGAAGACTAAAGCTTATTTTTATCATGAAGTGGCAGCCAGGGAATAGCCGAAGCCGCGATGAGTTATAATGGGTACATTGACGGCATCGATATTTTTCAGCTTTTGTCTCAAACTTTTAATATGTGTATCAATTACCCGCTCATCAGATGGGTGCTGTGATGACCAGACCGCTTCTATTAATTGTCGGCGGGAAAATATCTGTTGCGGATGGTTTATCAGGGTTTCGAGTAAAGAGTATTCGCTGCGAGTCAGCTCCAGTATCTGTCCCTGATATCTGATTTTCATCTGCTGGCTGTCTACATTAAAGCCGTTCTTAGTCCGATTTGTTTCCGTGCTGGTCTGTGTGGCCGTATCAGCGCCAGCCCGCTTCAGGATGTTTTTAACTCTGGCTGCCACCTCTCTGGGGCTGAATGGTTTGGTGACATAATCATCGGCGCCAATCTCCAAACCAATAATCCGGTCAATCTCTTCTGAACGTGCGGTCAAAAACATCATCGGTATCGCATAACTTTCGCGAATAGTTTTAAACAGATCAAAACCATTACCGTCAGGCAGACCTACATCTAAAATAGCCAAATCAACGGCAGTCGCCGTGAGCTTGATTAAAGCATCCTGGGCCGTACTTACCCAGACAGGGTTCATGCCTTCAGATTTTAAGACATAAACCAATGCATCAGCGATCTCTGCTTCGTCTTCAACGATTAATATAGTTCTGATCATTAGGCTTACTTTAAATGGCTGCTTTAATATAGCGAAGTATGACATAGTCGACTTCACCAGTTAAAGATAACATGGGGCGCTACCCTGATACTTATTTCAGGGTGGTAAACATCGGCTGTGGAGCGTAAACAAGGTCGACATGTCAGCCGCAAAAAACAAAAAAGCCAGCATCGCTGCTGGCTTTTCAGACGCAACCTGTGGAGATATTACACCCGCAGTGCGCCGTCTACTTCGATGCAACGACCGTTTACATAGTCGTTTTGCAGGATGAAGGCAACGGTGTTGGCGATCTCCTGTGGCTTACCCAGACGTTTAGCCGGGATGCCAGCAGCGATTTTTTCCAGCGCTTCAGGTTTCATGCTCATTACCATCTCAGTACCGATATAACCCGGTGCGATAGAGGCTGCACGGATACCGTAACGGGCCAGTTCTTTTGCCCAGGTAACCGCCATTGCTTCTACGCCCGCTTTAGTGGCGGTGTAGTTGGTTTGGCCCATGTTGCCGTGACGAGAGATAGAGGAGATGTTGATGATGCAGCCTTCGTTGCCCAGCTCGATCATCTTGATAGCCGCTTCACGACCACAGAGGAATGTTCCGGTCAGGTTAACATCAATGACCAGGTTCCAGTTATCCAGGCTCATCTTGCTGACAACTTCACCATCTTTAACTTTGATGAACAGGCCGTCACGAGTGATACCCGCGTTGTTTACCAGACCGTGCAGGGCACCAAAATCTGATGCAACATCGTTGAACAGTTTTACAACAGAATCTTCATCGGAAACGTTAGCGATGTAGCCACGGGCTTCAACGCCGAACTCCATGCACATGCCAATGGTTTCATCCAGGCCTTCCTGATCCAGGTCAGCCAGAGCCAGTTTTGCGCCTTTTTCAGCCAGTTCAAGTGCCATAGCACGACCCAGACCACGACCGCCGCCAGTGATAACGATTACTTTATCTTTCAGTTCCATCAGTTTTTACTACCTTATCTTCTATATTTTCTTTTCGTTTTTATTATAGCCGTATTTGTGCGTTGCAAAATGCTGTGCATATGAACTTATAACGCTTCTGCAAAAAAGTCTACTGCCTAAAGGTGGTATTGTTTAATATTCATAATAAACAATGACTTATATTATCAATAGTCTGTCCTTTCTTGCTTAAGTGTCTGATTGTTAAGTGATAATTTGTGCGCTTCTGTAGAGGGTGGTTTGTAGTTATTTAGTCGTAATGCTGCAATCGCGAATAGTTTCCGAGGGGTTGAAAAGGCAGAAACAGTCCCTAACTATGTTGAATGTGCAGTATTTTTTTCTGTTTGGCTCCTTGCGTAGCGAAATTTCGCAGGGCGTAAATTTTTTTAAGCAGTGCTGACAGAGATGCTGTCTGGCACAGGATTGGAGCATTATGCGCTTTCTCTTACTGCTGTTTATTGTCATTCCGGTGATTGAAATAACCGTGTTGATTAATGTCGGCCAGGCGATCGGGGCCTGGTATACCGTTGGGTTGGTGTTGTTGTCAGCCTTTATCGGCGTGAATATGTTGCGCTATCAGGGATTATCAACTCTGGCCCGGGCGCAGCAGCGGATGAACGAAGGCCAGATTCCCGGCAATGAGATGGTTGAGGGGATCGTGCTGGCGGTGGGTGGCGCGTTGCTGCTGACGCCCGGGTTTGTCACCGATGTGATCGGCTTTCTCTGTCTTATTCCCTTTACCCGCCAACGTTTTGCCCGGTTGCTGATGAGTCGCTTTACAATAGTGGCGATGTCGCATCGTCAGGGTGGTGCTGCAAGCCATGATACGCTGAATCAGCGTCAGCGTCCCGGCCACAGCGATACCCAGCAAAGTGGCGATATTATTGATGGTGACTTCCGTCGCGAAGATTAAAAAATAATTTTGCCCGGGTGTTGAAATCTCTTTCAGCGCCCCCATTTAGTGTGTCATCCAAGGATTTGTAAGCGCTTACAGCGTTTACACTTTATAAAACAAAACTGACTTTTTTTGATCAACGGATCAGGAGAGAGATTCAATGAAAATTCGTCCGCTTCACGACCGTGTCGTTGTTCGCCGTAAAGAAGAAGAAGCCGCTACTGCCAGTGGTATTTTGCTGCCAGGTTCTGCTGCTGAAAAGCCTAACCAGGGTGAAGTGCTTGCTGTCGGTACTGGTCGTATTACCAGCACCGGTGAAGTTCTGGCTCTGGCTGTTAAGGTTGGCGACACTGTACTGTTTGGTCAGTATGCCGGTTCTAATACCGTTAAAATCGACGGTGAAGAGCTGCTGATCATGAATGAAAGCGATATTTACGGTGTGCTGGAAAACTGATTTCAGTTCTCTGGTAAGAATTTCTGATTGAATTTTTTTAGACACAGGATTTTTAAAAATGGCTAAAGAAGTACTGTTTGGTAACGATGCTCGCGTACGTATGTTGGCGGGTGTAAATATTCTGGCTGATGCAGTTAAAACAACTCTGGGGCCAAAAGGCCGCAACGTTGTTCTGGATAAAGCATTCGGTGCTCCTACCGTCACTAAAGATGGTGTATCCGTAGCAAAAGAGATCGAGCTGAAAGATAAGTTCGAAAACATGGGCGCTCAGATGGTTAAGGAAGTTGCTTCCCAGGCCAATGATGTTGCCGGTGACGGTACGACCACTGCAACTGTTCTGGCGCAGGCGATTGTGAATGAAGGCCTGAAGTCTGTCGCTGCTGGCATGAACCCGATGGACCTGAAGCGCGGTATTGATAAAGCTGCTGCGGCAGTTGTCGAACAGCTTAAGCTGATGTCTGTTCCTTGTGCTGACGGTAAAGCCATTGCTCAGGTTGGTACTATCTCAGCTAACTCTGACACCCAGGTGGGTGACATCATCGCTGAAGCGATGGAAAAGGTTGGTAAAGAGGGTGTTATTACTGTTGAAGAAGGTTCAGGTCTGGAAAATGAGCTGGATGTAGTCGAGGGGATGCAGTTTGACCGCGGTTATCTCTCGCCATACTTCATCAACAACCAGGAAAACATGAGCGTTGAACTGGAAAATCCGTTCATGCTGATCGTTGACAAGAAAGTGTCCAGCATTCGTGATCTGCTGCCAATTCTGGAACAGGTTGCTAAAACCTCCCGTCCGCTGCTGATTATTGCTGAAGATGTTGAAGGTGAGGCCCTGGCAACTCTGGTGGTTAACAACATGCGCGGTATCGTTAAGGTTGCTGCCGTTAAAGCACCTGGCTTCGGTGATCGTCGTAAGGCGATGCTGGAAGATATTGCTATCCTGACTGGCGGTACCGTGATCTCTGAAGAGGTCGGTCTGAGTCTGGAGACTGCTGTTCTGGATCAGCTGGGTCAGGCTAAGCGTGTTACCATCACCAAAGAAAACACCACTGTTGTGGATGGTATTGGTGAGCACACTGCAATTGAGTCCCGTGTATCTCAGATTCGTGCACAGATTGAAGAAACTTCTTCTGACTACGACCGTGAGAAACTACAGGAGCGCGTTGCTAAGCTGGCAGGCGGTGTTGCCGTAATCAAAGTCGGTGCTGCTACCGAAGTTGAGATGAAAGAGAAGAAGGCTCGTGTTGAAGATGCTCTGCACGCGACTCGCGCTGCGGTTGAAGAGGGTGTGGTTCCTGGCGGTGGTGTTGCACTGATCCGTGCAATGGACAAAGTGGGCGCGCTGCAAGGCGACAACCATGACCAGACTGTCGGTATCGAGTTGGCATTCCGTGCCCTTGAAGCGCCTCTGCGTCAGATCGTAGGTAATGCCGGTGAAGAGGGTTCTGTTATCGTTGCTAACATCCGTGAAAAGGGTGAAGGTAACTTTGGCTACAACGCTGCGACCGGTGAGTACGGCGATATGATTGAGATGGGTATTCTTGATCCGGCTAAAGTAACCCGTTCTGCGCTGCAGGCTGCGGCCTCTGTTGCTGGTCTGATGATCACCACTGAAGCGATGATTGCTGACCTTCCATCTGAAGGCGGTCCTGATATGGGCGGCATGGGTGGTATGGGCGGTATGGGTGGCATGGGCGGCATGATGTAATCATCTGCTCTTAAGCTATACGCTACCTGGAAAGCCCCGTGTTCTGCACGGGGCTTTTCTTTTGGCAAAAAAACGGCCAGATGGTGTAATATCAGCAGTTCTGAACTGAACTATTGATCTGATAGAGAGATTTAAATGCGTGATCAGGATAAAGATCTTGAGCTTCCGAGCTTAGGTCCGGCAGAGCGGGAGCCGAACATCAAACTTCCCGGTGCTAAGACGCAGCCACAGTCTTCTCCGGATCCTGCTGCAGGCCGTCCTCACGCTGTCGCGGAGCAAAAGAAAGGCTCTGGCAGTAGTGCTCTGAGCTATCTGATTATTTTGCTATTGGCTGCAGCGGTGGCTGGGCTGGCCTACTGGAACTTTTTGCAGCATCAGCAGCTACAAACACTTGAGTCCCAGCGTCAGGCGGTTGAGCAGGAGATCGTTGAACTGCAGAAGCTGTTTCTGGTGGCCGGTAACAGTGCTGCTCAGTCAGGGGAAACGTTGCAGAATCAGGTGCAGCGACAGGCTGCGGCTGCCCAGCAGAAGTTTGAAAAAGTGGATGCAGATGTCGCTAAGTTTGACGCAGCCATTACCCGGCTTGATGCAGAAGTGACTAAGTTGAATAGCGAAAATGGTAAGCTTTGGGTCGTTGCTCATCAGCGTAATACACCTAAGATTGCTGAACTGGAAAAACTGTTGAGTGATGCTTCAACCCAGATCGATCAGCAGGCTAAGACTCTTGAGGGGATGAATACTGAGCTGGCAAAACTGGATAAACAGTTGAAAGCGGCTGACGCTAAAGGCAGTGAAAACAGCAAACAGGTGGCCGCTATTCGCCAGAGCGCCTCTGCTCTGAGCACCGAATTCCAGGCGTTGACCGAGTCGGTTGAGCTGCAGCAGGCGGATCAGAAAAAGAAAATGGCGCTACTGGCTGAGCAGGTTATCTCTCTGAAAGGTGATCAGGGGCTGGCCGCAGGGCTGGAACGTCGGGTCAAGGTGAACGAGCAGGCGGTTAAGGCAATTGATGGTTCCCGCTTGGTGACCAATAATGAGTTGTTACAGATACGTCAGAAACTGAATAACCTGCAGTTGAAAGTAGAGCAGCTTCAAGCAAGGTAAAACGCAACCTCAAGGAGAGTGAGATGATTAAGGTTTATGGCGGTGTCTATTCCCGCGCCAGCATGGTGATGTGTGCGCTTGAAACGTTGGGTTTAGCCTATGAAAATGTTCCTCTGATGCCCCGCAGTGAACCTACTCAAAGCGCGGAATACCTGGCGCTGAATCCTACCGGTAAATTGCCTACCCTGGTGGATGGAGACCTGGTGCTCTGGGAGAGTCAGGCGATTCTGTTTTATCTGGCTCGCAAATATGGCGCGGGCTTGTTGTGGGTGGATACGCTTGAGCAGGAAGCCGATCTGTATCGCTGGAGTCTGTATATCAGTAATCAGATCGAAGTGCCTGCTCTGGATATGTTACTGGCGGTTAAGTACGCTGATGGTGAGCCTGACCGGCAAAATATTGATGCACAGCGCCAGCTTCTGGATCGCTTCTTGCCGGTGCTTGAAAGCCATCTGCAGGATAAGGAATATCTGGTTGGTAACAAACTGACGGTCGCTGATCTGCATGGTGCGATGGTTATTTCCTGGCCTAAAGTCGCTGGTTTTGACTATTCGGACTATCCGGCGATAGACCGCTGGGTTTCTCGCATTCAGGCGTTGCCGGCGCAGGAAAAAGTACGTCAGGGCGGTTGAAGTACAAATTGTCGCTTTTTTATACAGGTTAGTGATTGCGATCACACCGCTGGACGGGCAAAATAGCTAGTCTTTTTTGACGAGGTAGACAACGTTTTAATGGATATTCGTGCGTTTTTTGCGCTGGCCCTGCCGGGTTCTGTGGCCCGATGGTTGGCTGATTACGCTGATACCCTGTGTCAGTATGATAAGCAGATAGAGGTCGATTGGGTTGACGCAGAATCTTATCATTTGACGCTCTGCTTTCTGGGCGAGATATCACTGGAGCAGGTTGATCAGTTGGAAGATATCGCCCGCAACAAGTTGTCTGATGTCCGCTCTTTTCAGGTGCGCATCAATACGGCTCAGTATTATCCGGTGAGCAAACAGCTGTCGGTCATTGCAGCGATGAGCCAGGAGGATGAAGAGCTCAATAGTCTTAACCGGGCGATGATGGAGATCGCTCTGGAAGCGGGGATTGAGTTTAAAGAGGAGGATTTTAAGCCTCATATCACCCTGGGACGATTGCCTGCCAGAAACCAGTTTGTACCGCCCGACGACTGGCCAGCGCTGGATCTTTTCAGTCTGGCGGACTCGGTGATTCTGTTTCAGAGTAAGCCGGGCGAGCGTGGATCTATCTATACGCCACTGTTTAAAATTCCCTTGCAGGATATGGCCTGAGCCAGCTGCACAACCTAACTTTTCAATGTTGTGAATAATGTTTAAACCAGAACTTCTTTCGCCAGCGGGAACGCTGCGCAATATGAAATACGCATTTGCCTATGGTGCGGATGCCGTATACGCCGGTCAGCCACGTTACAGCCTGCGGGTGCGTAACAACGACTTCAATCTGGATAATCTGCATGAGGGGATTGATATCGCCCATGCTCAGGGTAAAAAGCTCTATGTGGCGAGTAACATTATGCCCCACAACAGTAAGCTGAAAACCTATATAGATGATCTGCGCCCCGTTATTGAGATGGGGCCTGATGCGTTGATTATGTCTGATCCTGGCCTGATTCTGATGGTTAAGGAGCACTGGCCGGATGTTCCGATCCATCTGTCGGTGCAGTCGAATACGATGAACTGGGCCAGTGTTAAGTTCTGGCATCAGGCGGGTATTGAACGGATTATTATGTCCCGTGAGCTGTCACTGGACGAGATTGCCGAGATCCGCGAGAAGTGCCCGGAGATCGAACTGGAAGTGTTTGTTCATGGTTCGCTGTGTATCGCATACTCTGGTCGCTGTCTGTTATCCGGTTATATCAATCACCGTGATCCGAATCAGGGAACCTGCACCAACTCCTGTCGCTGGAAATATGACGCCCACGAGGCGACTCAGAGTGATAATGGTGATCTGATTCCGGTGCAGAACTTTGACCCGAATGAAACACCTGTGCAACCTGCGCTGGGCGAAGGCGAACCGACCAGCAAGATGTATCTGTTGCAGGAGGAGACCCGTCCGGGCGAATATATGCCAGCGTTTGAAGATGAGCATGGCACCTACATTATGAACTCCAAGGATCTGCGGGCGATTCAGCATGTGCACCGCCTCACTGAGATGGGTATCCATTCGCTGAAGATCGAGGGCCGGACCAAATCGCACTACTATGTTGCACGCACCGCGCAGGCCTACCGTAAGGCGATCGATGATGCGGTGGCGGGGCGTCCGTTTGATATGGGGCTGATGGATACGCTGGAAAATCTGGCTAACCGTGGCTACACCGAAGGTTTCTATCGCCGTCATGTGCATGACGAGTACCAGAACTATGAAACCGGTAACTCCGTGGGGGTGCACCAGCAGTTTGTCGGCGAGGTGATCGGCCGCGATGCGCAAAGAGGCACGCTGGATATCGAAGTGAAAAACCGCTTTATGGTGGGCGATACCCTGGAGCTGATGACGCCTGCCGGCAACCGCAAGTTTAAACTGGAACATCTGGAAAACCTCCAGGGCGAAACCAAAGACTGCGCCCCTGGGTCTGGCCATAAAGTTCGTCTGCCGCTGGATATTGATGTTGATCTGGAATATGCCCTGCTGATGCGCGATCTGCCAAATGCTCCGGCGTTTGAAAGTGGTAACTAATTGATAATAATTGAGAAAAAGGTATCCTGAGATACCTTTTTTTATGTCTTTTTATCTCGATAAAGAGTTTTTGCCAGATGAGTACAGTGAGTACTGATGCAACAGGATAAATATTCACTTGGACGGGCGTTGCGCCCATTCTCCTTTTCGGTAGCGCTGATCACCTGCCTGGTCGGCATTGTCAGCGCCTCTGAGCTGCCGGGGTTTAGTTATCTCGCAGCACTGATGATTATGGTAGCGGCGGTGTTGCTGCAGGCCGGGGTCAATCTGATTAATGATCATGCGGATCTGCAGCGTCTTCATAGCCGCATTGTCCGAGATCGTGTAATCCGTAACTTCCGATTAGGGTTGTGTTGTTTTTTGCTGGCGGCTGCGATCGGCATCTACCTTATCAGCTATGCCGGGCTGGGGCTGTTGGCATTATTGATGGTGGGGTTGGCCGGCGCGCTGGGATACACCGTCGAACCGGTTAACTTTAAGCGCAGGGGGCTGGCGGTGGTGTTGGTGTTCTGGTTGATGGGTGTGCTGATGGTCTGCGGTAGTTATTATATTCTCGCAGGTGAGTTGAGCTGGCTGGTGTTCTGGCGTTCGCTGCCGGTTAGCCTGATCAGCTCGCTGTTATTGCTTGCCAACGAGATACGCGATATTGAGAGTGACCGTGCTGCCGGAATGCGAACGCTGACGGTGCGCATCGGTCTCAACAACGCCCGTAAACTCTATCTGCTGCTACTTACGTCAGTGGTTATCATCGCGGCAGCGCTCTGGCTTGCCGGGATAATATCCGGCCTCTGGTGGTTAGCCAGCCTGCCGCTGATCTGGCTGTTATACAAACAACAGCAGGAAGCGCTGGGCCGGGCATCACTACCCCCGGCCAGTGGTCGGTTTTTCATGCTGTTTGGCCTGCTGTACTGCTTTAGCCTTTAAGTGATGGCGTTGCCAAGCCCTTTGCGGTGCTGGATTTTAGACTAAGGCCGGACAATGCCAGAGGATTAAATTAGTGTATAATTCTGCGGCAGCTTTACCGAACAGCTTATACAAGCGCTTATAAAACAGCCTGTATATGAGCTTATACCACAGCTTTACTGAGCACGTTAAGGGTTATGAAAACAGCCCTTAGCCTATGACATAAGCCTGATATTGCGGAGTCAATAATGAGCGTAATTCGCCAAGACGATTTGATCAGCAGCATTGCAGATTCGCTGCAGTTTATCTCCTATTACCACCCGATTGATTTTATTCAGGGTGTGCATGAAGCCTATCTGAAAGAACAGAATCCAGCGGCAAAAGACGCAATGGCTCAGATTCTGATTAACTCCCGTATGTGTGCCGAAGGCAAACGTCCCATCTGTCAGGATACCGGTATAGTCACGGTATTTTTGAAAGTTGGTATGAACGTAACCTGGGACGCGAAGATGAGCGTTACCGATATGGTGAACGAAGGTGTTCGCCGGGCGTATACCCATCCGGACAACGTTTTGCGCGCGTCTATTCTGGCAGACCCTGCGGGTAAGCGTCAGAACACCAAAGACAACACTCCGGCGGTCATCCACTACGAAATCGTTGAAGGTGATGAGGTCGAAGTACATGTGGCTGCGAAAGGCGGCGGTTCTGAAAATAAATCGAAGATGGTGATGCTCAACCCATCCGACAGCATTGTTGACTGGGTTGTGAAGACAGTACCGACGATGGGTGCTGGCTGGTGTCCACCGGGCATGCTGGGCATAGGTATCGGTGGCACGGCTGAAAAAGCGGCGGTGATGGCGAAAGAGTCCCTGATGGACCCTATCGATATTCATGAACTGCGTGAGCGTGGCCCACAGAACCGTGTTGAAGAGTTGCGTCTGGAGATTATGGATGCCGTCAACGCATTGGGGATCGGTGCCCAGGGGCTGGGTGGTCTGACAACCGTGTTGGATGTGAAGATTATGGATTATCCGACGCATGCGGCATCACTGCCGGTGTGCATGATCCCTAACTGCGCGGCAACCCGCCACACCCACTTTAAACTGAATGGTAACGGCCCGGCGGTACTCACCCCGCCAAGCCTGGATCAGTGGCCAGAGGTGACTTTCGAAGTGGGTTCAAACACCCGTCGTGTCGACCTGGATACCGTGACGCCGGAAGATGTGTTGAGCTGGCAGCCGGGTGAAACGGTACTGCTGAGCGGTAAGATGCTTACCGGTCGTGATGCGGCGCATAAGAAGATGGTAGAGATGCTGGATAACGGTGAAACACTGCCGGTTGATCTGAAAGGCCGTTTTATCTATTACGTAGGCCCGGTTGACCCGGTACGTGACGAAGTTGTGGGGCCTGCCGGTCCGACCACAGCAACCCGCATGGACAAGTTTACCCGCCAGGTTATCGAAAGCACTGGCCTGCTGGGTATGATTGGTAAGTCAGAGCGTGGTCCGATTGCTATCGATGCTATCCGTGATAACAAAGCGGTTTACCTGATGGCGGTGGGCGGTGCTGCGTATCTGGTATCTAAGGCGATCACAAATGCGAAGGTGCTGGCATTCCCTGAGATGGGTATGGAAGCGATCTACGAGTTTGAAGTCAAAGATATGCCAGTGACCGTTGCGGTTGATACTAACGGTATCTCTGTACATAACACCGGCCCTGCCAAGTGGAAGCAGATTATCGCCGAACAGGTGTGATAACCTCTTTACCCGGAGACATAAACGCGGCCTGTGCCGCGTTTTTTGTTTCTCTCTGGTGTGTTGATTTAGGTCATCAGTCGATATAAAAGGGTACTCAAGTAGTAAATTCCCCGAGCTTTTCAGTCAGTATACTTTTCAGACCCGTATAAATTACGATGAGAGTACCTGATAATGAAAAAAGTAATGCTTAAGTTGCTATCAGCCGCCGCGATGGTCGGTGTGATGGCTTCTTCTGTGCAGGCAGATGAGGCAGCGATGGCTGCTGCCGGTGCAGAAGTGTTTAAACGGTGCCAGGCTTGTCACTCCACTGACAGCAGCAAGAATGCCTTTGGACCCAGTCTTATCGGTGTTGTGGGGAGAGAAGCAGCTTCACTGCCACGCTTCGCTTACTCTGAGGCGCTGAAAAAGTCTGGTATTACCTGGACCGAAGCTAACCTGCGTCAATGGGTTGCCGACAACACTAAACTGGTTCCTGGCACCCGGATGCGCCATGTGTCGATCACCGATCCTGCCGAACAGGATTATCTGATCGCCTACCTGAAGACATTATAGTCAGCGCAAAGACTCCAGCGAGTTGCAACGTTGTCTCGATACGGTCTCAACTTAGTGTCAACTACAGCGGGATAACAGTCCCGCTGCTTTTTCCGACACGTATTGTACTTGTCACTATGCCAGAACGGCATCCGTCTATTCTCAGGCACATTTGGTGATCTGACTAAGGCGGTTTTTAATTGCCATGTAGCGGGGCATCGGGCCGATATCTTCATACACCGGGTCACCCTCTTCAACGCGAATGACCTTTGGGCCTTCACGGTAGGGCATCTTCTCTTCGATCTCTAGCAGGGCAGAATGTAACAGGTCTGCAACCAGAGCCTCTTCAGACATGTGAAACAGCTCGGCAAGCGCCTGTACCTTAAACTGATCCTCTTCGGTGATCGCAAAGTTACACTCAACCAGTTTGGATTTTTCCGTCGATTGCTCTTCCAACTTCTTTAGAAGAAGAGCCATATGGTTGTTTGGCATGTTCTTTTCCCCTTTTGGTACTGTCTTATTAAAGATAGTTGACAGAAATAGTTGGGTAAACGGTGATTTTTAAAAAATTAACGTTCTACCGGCGGTTAGTTTTCATTAATATACAGTCCGATTATGACTTTAAGCTGAATTAGCAGAGAGAGGTGGGAGTTAGATGGCTGATATTTTGGTTGTGGTCGGGTCGACCTATGGTAACGCCAGCCTGATCGCTGATGATTGTGTCGATCAATTGAATCGGCTGGGGCATCGGGCAACATTACTGAATGAACCAACCTATGAGCAGGTAACTCAAAACCCGGATGTGATACTGATCTGTACCGCGACCATCGGGCAGGGAGAGATACCGGCGAACCTCCAGCCTCTCTATGATCAGCTCAGAGCGCGCATGCCGGATTTCTCTGCAGTGCGTTTTGGGCTGATCGCACTGGGAGACAGTTCCTATGAGTCATTTGCTGAAGGGGGCAAGCAGATGAACGAATTGATGTATGATCTGGGTGCTAAGGCCGTCGGTCAGGCGCTGTTTATCGATAGCTGCGAAACGCCGGATGCGGAAGAAGCGGCGGCTGAGTGGATTGAAATCTGGTCAGAAAAGCTTTAAACCCTTACAGGTTATCGGCTTGCCAGATCGCGGCGCTGCTAACCATTCAGACTTTCGCCGTGAGCTGCTGATATCCCTGGTTAATGCGTTATCCCGTCGTTACAAAGGATATTTCCACAAAAAAATCCCCCGCATTGGTCGAAAACGGAACCACAATAATCGGCCCTGAAGACGAATGATTGATATGGTGTGATTCGCCGCTGACAACCACGGGGGTTGCCATATTCAGTTCATAGCCGTTTTGTGACAGCTGTGCCACCGCGCCGCCAGCCGACATATTGGTTAACTCTCCCACCATATCGGTGACGGTCTCATCGATTGTCGTCAGGGTTTCTCCCAGCATTCGCTCGGTAATATCCAGAATCACTGACTGAGTGAAAGAAACTGCGAAAGAGCCTTTCGCATGAGGTCCGGCTAACCCCATGATGCCGGTCACATGTCCCTCTGCACTGGTGGAACTTTTAAGATAGGCTTTGCCCGCTGAACACTCGATACTGGCCATGGTCGACAGAACATTCACCATGGATTTTAAAAACGGGTTGACGTATGCAAACTTCATTATTGTTACCACCCTTTGATAAATCAGCTAAAGCCTTACTCTCCATCGAACAGGCTACTTCATACCCGATTTCAATTTTTGGAATAACTGGGGCTGAAGTCAAAAAGTTAATCTAACAAAAACAATAGACTGAGTCAGTCGTATATATGCCAAAATGGGAAGGATGATGCTTAAAAAGTGTTCAATAAAAGCAACGTCCATTGGCTTCGTTGAGAGCTGTTGACCATGGACAAACCTTCGTGATCCACTACAGGGGTAAAACCAGTCTCTATCTCAGGACCGCGATACTTTGGAAAACAATCAGAATCCTGCTTCAATAGCCGCATTGTGGATGGTCGGAGCCCTTCTTTCATTTATGATAATGGCTATCGGGGGGCGTGAACTATCTGAAGAACTTAACACCTTTCAGATCCTGTTCTTCCGTAGTGCTATCGGTTTATTCGTGATTGCCTGTTTGTTACAACGCAATGGCTGGCAGCAGGTGCGTACCCCGGCTATAGCAACGCATTTCTTTAGAAATCTGGCGCATTACGGGGGGCAGTTTGGCTGGTTTTACGGGTTGGCATTCATTCCGCTTGCCCAGGTTTTTGCGATTGAGTTCACTGTGCCGGTGTGGACTGCCGTGCTGGCCGTGTTTTTTTTAGGCGAGAGATTAACCGCCCCCCGCATGATCGCCATAGGGCTGGGGATTATGGGTATGCTGATCATTTTGCGTCCGGGATTGGAAGTGATGAATCCCGCAGCCCTGGCGGTGTTAGGTGGCGCAATCTGTTACGCGATATCCCATATAAAAACCAAACAGCTGGCCCATATCGACACACCGCTTTGCATCCTGTTTTACATGACAGTAATCCAACTGCCTTTAGGGTTGATCCCGGCCTTGTATGATTGGAAAACGCCATCCATTGATGCCTGGCCATGGATCCTGATGGTTGGACTGACCGCCATGAGTGCCCATTACTGCTTAACGAGAGCGATGAAATTGATTGATGCCACCGTTGTCGTCTCGATGGATTTTCTAAGACTGCCCCTGATCGCCGCGGTGGGTTTTCTGTTTTACGGCGAACCGTTGGAGTGGGCTGTTTTAATCGGCGCGTTAGTGATGTTAATCGGCAACTACATCAGCAACCGGGCTGAAAAAAGGAGGTTGAATTAACGCTTTTTGTTGTTCGTTGCTTGTTGCTCGAAAAAGCGGGGCTTGAGCGTTTTGTGGGAGTGACGCTGGCATGCCCTCTGGGTACTGCGTCACGATGGATTACTCCCCAACTTTTTATTTAATGGACACGACCCTCGCAACTGATCAAGCCATTGTAGAAGCCCTTTTTAAGGGCGAAAAGATTTACCACAGTACCCAAAGGGGATGCTAAGAACACCGGGGTCACTGAGAACGTGCCTCTTTTATAGTCTCACATCTTCCCGTTATTCACTGTGGATAACTCCCTCAGATTTCTGACTATATAAAGCTAGTCAGGATAACCCAGAAAAGTGGCGTGCTTTGCCTCTGGCATAACCCTTTCCATTGATGCAGAATCAGACAGATTAGGATATCAACAGGTACGATTATGTGCCGTTGAAAAGAGAATAAACGCGCAAAAAGTTATGCACAAATCGTCGGGTTAGGAAATGCCAATCAAGCCAATAGATGACACGAGTTGGTCAGGAATAGTAAAGGTTCAAGCTGAAGCTTACTCACAGGTTGAGCCTGAAAGTCTGGATGTTCTTAAAAGTAAGTGGTTGCGGTCACCGGAAAGTTGCTTTGTGTATGAAAAAGCGGGCAAAGTTGTTGGTTACCTGCTGGCACATTCATGGAATAGGGAAGCGCCGCCAAAGCTTTTTCAAACATTACCTATTGTTACCGATGGGCCGATAATTTTTTTGCATGATCTGGCTGTTTCAAGAGAGGTTGCGGGTGAGGGGATTGGCGGAAAAATGGTACTACATTTACTCCAGATGGCTAAAACTTCAGGTTTTCAACAGATTCGGCTGGTTTCAGTGCAAGACTCTCTGGAGTTTTGGCAAAAGCAGGGCTTCTTGCCCATAGAGCATCAAGAGGTCTGCTCTAGTTACGGTGAAGATGCTCAGCTTATGAGTCAGAGAGTTACGGCATAACAACCGACTGCCCCAGACAAACTGCCGTTGTTACTTTTGGAATTAAAGGGGCAAAGTGTCCTCTTTAATTGAGTCGGTAAATGCAACATCAAGCAATAAGGAGAAAACGGTGCTAAAGCCTGTTATACAGGAAGAAACTACCGGTTGCGGAATTGCGTCAGTAGCCAATATTCTGGGCAGAACCTACCAGGAGATGAAGAGCGTAGCAAACGCTATGGGTATCTATGCTGAAGATAATTCGCTTTGGTCTGATACCCAATATGTTAGGGATATGTTGTCCAGTGCCGGAGTCGGGACGTCTCCCGATGAGATTCCTTTTGAATCATGGGCCGGTCTGCCTGATCTGGCACTACTATCCATTAAGCATCATCAGGAGGGTGGCAAAGACTTCTGGCATTGGGTTGTTTTCAAACGTTTAAATGGTCAGGAGCTTGTTTTAGATTCAGCAAGCTACCTTCCGTCCAACATTCGGACAGACTTCGATGAAATGCAGCCCAAGTGGTTCATTGCGGTTACAAATGTATAACAGACCACCGCAGTCGCTCCCGTTGATCATTGGGGTTTTAGTTAAAGGAGCCAACGCTCTTTATTGGGAATAGCGCCCTCATCACAATAGGGGGGCACTGAAAGGACACGACCCTCGCAACGGATTAACCCATTGTAGGAGCCCTTTTTAAGGGCGAAAAGATTCACCACAGTAGCCAAACGGCATGCTAAGAGCACTGAGGTCACGGAGAAAATACCTCTGCTGATAGCCTCGCCCCTTCCCGCTATTCACTGTGGACAATTCCCTCAGATTTCTGGGTTTTATATACAGCAGTACTGGGGTTGCTATATCTCAACTCTCCCAATTCAGGGGACCCCCTTTCCCTTGAACAAGGTAAATATTGAACTAACGCTTTGATTTAACAGAATGTGGATATTATGATTGAGGCAAGTTTATGGCAGGGACGCAGCCTTTACAGGCACTATAATTCTGTAAGATGTCTCTCGTAATTCTTGCTAACCTGCTGATATATAGAATGAATGTGAACTTTGGCCTATCGAATCCCCAGAATTATAGTGCCTGGGAGTTATAGTGCCAAACGGCACTATAATTAGCTGTTAGGCACTAAATGAGAAGATCTTCACGCAAAGGAAATAAACATGTATTTGGCTAACTATCTCTTTTTTACGACTTGTTGTGAACAAGCTTTAGATTTCTACACCCGTTGCGGCATTGGTAAGGTCGTAGATATTTTGCGGTTCGGTGAGAATGGTATGCCTGTTAGTAATGAAATGATGCGCGGAAAAATTATGCACGCTCAATTCGAAGGGCCAGGAATATTGTTTTACGCCTCTGATAATGATGATGCTGAACCGATGAGAGGCTCAGCCATGATTTTTCAGTTAGAAGATCGTCAGCAGACCGAGAACCTGTTTGAGCTTCTCGGTAATGGAGGGCAAGTTACTACACCACTAGCGATCCAACCTTGGGGCGACTATTTTGGTAAATTAACGGATCGCTTTGGTGTGCAGTGGATGTTCAACTGCAAAATCGATAAGTAATTTATATGCCTAACAAACGCAAGCACGCGGACAAATTTCCGCTACGCATTTTGGCATGGCTTCGCCATTTTATGCCAAAATTCTCCACTACAATTTGCCGGTGTTGCGGGCGTTAAGCATCAAAATGAACTACGGATTTACTAAGCTAGCAACTAGGTGGAACGAGAGGGAAATGAATAGTATTGGCGTTCGCCTAATCAAAGCCATATTGTTCTTCATTCCCCGAGCTAATCCCGACCAGGAAAAGCTATACCCGCATGTGGCCAAGTGGCTTATTGAAATCGATGAAAGCGGTGCTCCAGTACGAGAAATAGGCATGGATAAGAACAATAACCCTCTATTTGTTTGCTGCGCCAAACATTCGTAATTTTGGCTTCTGGACAGATAGCGATAAGAAATTTGAGATTCAAGAGTTGGAATCATCTAGCAAAGAAGAGTTTGAATCTCTTTGGAAAAGGGTTGTGCAAAATGCTTAACAAGGCGCTGTTGTCGCCGCTATCGCGGCTGGGACAGCCTACACTGCGTTTCGGCTGTCCCAAAGCTTGGCGTTAGCAAAAATACATGTACCATATATTGTGCATATAAAATAACTGAGTTATAGTTGTTCAATAAGTTGTACATATAGGTGATTTATGAGAGTTGTATCTTTTACTGAAGCAAGAAATGGATTAAAAGCTGTTTTAGACTCTGTCGTTAATGATGCAGACACCACTATTATAACGCGTCGAGATTCAGAAGATGCGGTAGTGATGTCATTAGATTATTACAATAGTTTGATGGAAACAGTTCATTTATTAAAGTCTCCTGCAAATGCAGAACATTTAAACAAATCAATAGCTCAATATAAAAGTGGTAAAGCTACGCAAAAAGATATAGTCGATGAGTAGTAGGCCACTTTGTTGGACTGATGAAGCTTGGAATGATTACATCTACTGGCAAGGTCAGGACAAAAAGACATTAAAGCGTATAAACAAATTAATCAAGGATACTGAGCGTACACCATTTGAGGGTATTGGTAAGCCTGAGCCTCTTAAAGAAAATTTGTCAGGTTTCTGGTCACGCCGAATTGATGACACCAATCGTTTAGTTTATGCCGTTGATGATAAAACGCTAACCATAATATCGTGCAGGTATCATTACTAATGTGCATGCACCAAATAAAACTGCTTACACATATGAGCCGCCTCGGAGTCAATAGAATATAATGCTCTTATCTGGCCGCGAAGCGGTCAGGTTTTTCAATTAATCAGCCAGCTAGTTTTCTTCGTCTGTCATTGTCGTTGCCAAGACGAGTTTGCAACAAACACATATTGAGACTCTCTTACCCCGTGCTCAACGGGTGCCTACCAATACATCATCCCTGATGAGAGTAGGGGTACCAGACACATATGAGTCAGTCGGACATTTTGTTCCGTGGCTTCTTTTGTGCTTATCGCTACGCTAGCACAAAGAGCCACTCCACCGACTGCCGCTGCACTTTGCGTTAAAAGCACTAGACATGGGAACCTTCATCGCAGACTTAAAGCTTGAATCTGAAAATACTCGATTGAGTGTACCGAAGGTAAGCGTTCGAAAATTCAATTTTTTATGCTCACTTGTTGGTCTTAACTTCGTAGCGTTTATAAGACGAGGTCACCGCTTTAGCCGCTACGCCGATGTCGGGCATTGCCAACCAGTATTTTAAAGGCTTGGGGCTGCCATCACTGGCAGCGTGACAATAGATGAGGGGATGAACCGCCGTGGTACGTGACCCTTATGCCCGGTGTCTGGGAGGAGGGGGCATTGCGAGGTGCCTCCCTATCCCGATTATTTTAAGGCCACGTACCTAAAACCTACACCCGACTCCCATGCTTTTTCTAGCAAGTCACGAAGTGACGTCTAGCGAGCGGCGCAGCCGCGTTCTAGCCACTGGCCGCTTCAAAACTAGGGCTTAGCAGACCCTCATTACTTCAATAAAAACCCCCGCTCTTGAAGAAAAGACAACATATGCGGCCGCGCTTCTTTAACCAGCATGCCGGACATCTGTTCGCTCCAGGTCATCTCTTTATTGCCGCCGGTACGGGTTTGGTAGTATTCACGCACAGATTTATCGTATTCAGCGATGGTTTCTTTATCGCTGCTGTCGCGATAGCTGTCCTGCTTCAGGACGACTTCGACCGGCAGGCGGGGTTTAACTTCCGGGTTCTGATCCGGATAGCCGAGACAGAGACCGAAGACAGGGTAGACCAGTTCAGGTAGCTCCAGAAGTTCTGATACCCGGGCGATCTGGTTGCGGATGCCACCGATATAGACGATGCCTAAGCCGAGTGATTCGGCGGCGATGGTCAGGTTTTGGGCAAACAGAGCGACATCCACGGTGGCGGTAATAAACTGTTCCGTGAAGCCTGAGTTGATCTCGGCGTCGTTCATTTCGCAGGCGAGTTTGTTGCGCTGCATATCGGCGCAGAACACCAGAAAAACAGGGGCCTCAGCGACATAGGCCTGGCCACCGGAACACTCTACCAGTTGGTTACGCTTGTCCTGATCATTGACCTGAATAACGGTGCAGGCCTGAATAAAACTGGAGGTGGCAGCAGCCTGTCCTGCTTGCACCAGGGTATTAACCGTTTCCTGTGGAATTGGCTGATCGGTGAATTTACGGATTGATCGGTGACTGTTGAGTAGCTCTATAACGGGGTTCATCGGTTATTCCATCTGGGTATCTGTGGTGAAAGTATGCCGGAAGGTCAGATTGATCCGTCCCTCCTGTGGCCGGCTGGTTTTGGGCACGCTGTGGTGCCAGTAATGTTGTAACTGACCTGCCATTATCAGCAGGGAGCCGCTATTGAGCAAGAGTTCCTGCTGAGGAATGGTTTTATTCACGCGGTGGCGCAGCAGAAAACGGCGCGCTTGTCCCAGACTCAGAGAGGCGATCACCGGGTTGCGGCCCAATTCGGGCTCGTCGTCGCTGTGCCAGCCCATACTGTCTTTGCCGTCGCGATAATAGTTGATCAGTACGCTGTTAAAACTGTGTCCGCTGACCATTTCTACGCGCTGCTTAACTGCCTGGATCAATGGGTGCCAGGGGTCAGTTTGCAGGCTCAGGCCTGAATAACGGTAGTGGATGCCCGGGTCGCCCTGAAAACATTGCAGTCGGGGAATCTTCACCATCCGGCCAAACATTCTGATCTCGGCCTGGTGCCAGTTAAGTTCAGTGTCCAGCGCCTGAAACAGCTGTGCGGCTTCTGCGGCAGAGATAAACTCGGGCTCCAGCCGCAGCTCTCCCTGGGGGATCGGTATTCCGGTCATCCCTCCAGTAGTTCCCGGGTGGCTGCTGCAATCGCCGGGGCGATTTCGATCTGACTGCTGGGGTGGGGGATACAGCGACTGGTGATGACATCCGAGACCGCTTGCAGTTGTGGATAAGCATCGGCGGCGAATATTCCATGTACAGCGATGCAGGTGGCTCTGGGCATCCCGGCATTTTGCAGGTGGGTGATGGTCTCAAGCATGGTCCGGCCACTGGAGATAATATCATCGACCAGCACCGGGGTATGCTGCCGCCAGCGCTCGACTTCCGGTAGCGTGACTTCTACATCATAGTCACCCCGACGAATTTTGTTGAGCACCTGAAAGGGGGCGTCCGCCAGCTTCGCCACGCTGGAGACCCACTGTTCGCTTTCACTGTCCGGGCCGATCAGCAGAGGCTTTTGAATATTCTGTTTGATCCAGTCTGCGATGAGTGGTGCGGCGTGGACCACTCGCGATGGTATTGTATAGATCTCATCGAGTGAATCATAACGGTGCAGGTGTGGGTCAACGGTCACCAGAAAGTCGACAGTATCAGAAAGCAGTCGGGCAAAGGGGCGGGAGCTGACGCACTCGCCTGCATGAAACTGTTTGTCCTGACGCATATAGGCCAGGTAGGGGGTGATCAGCCCGACCTTCGCGGCCCCCATCTGCCGCAGGGTGTCGCTTAATAATACCAGCCTGAGGATTTTGTTGTCGGGCTGGTAGAGATTGCAGAAGATCACCACATTACGGTCTTTGCAGTCGCTCAGCACCCGCAGATAGCTCTCATCATCGGGAAACCGGCGTAGCTCTATTTCACCTTTCTGGGCATTAAGTTCGTTTAGCAACTGGGTTTCCAGTTGCAGGTTTGATTCCAGATTAATCAGTATAGTTTTCATGACGACACTCCTTTGCCAGACGCTCCTCTAACGCGATCTCTCCATCAGAAACCTCCTCATTAAGCGGCTCTTCATCAGGCAGCTCTTCATCAGAGCGTAGGGAGATAATATCTGGGTGGCTTTCGAGATAATCGACTGCGTAGTTCAGCTCACCGGAGCTTTCGGCGTGGATGGTCAGCAGCGGTTCGTGGGGATACACCGTCTGGCCCAGTTTGACATGGATCTCTACGCCAGCAGTAGGGTCGAGTGGTGCCCCAGCCAGTTTGGCGACCTGTGCCAGTTGGCGGTTGTCCACCTGGGTTACGGTGCCTGTTTTATCTGCCATCAACTTGAACAGATAGGGGGCTTCATCCGGCTGTTTCATGCCGCCCTGGGCATTGCAGATAGCGCAGAATTTTCCCCAGGCAAGACCGCTTTCAAGAACGACCGTCGCTTTTTCGATGCCGCGGCCAGGTTCAACAACACCGGCCATCTCAAGCATCGTGCCTGCCATCGTCAGGGCTCTCTGCTTCAGATCCTGCGGCGCATCGGTGTCATTCTGCAGAACTGCGAGAACATCCTTGGCTTCCAGAGCCGGGCCGATGCCGTTACCGACCGGCTGGCTGCCGTCGGTATAGAGTATCTGAATCTTAATACCCAGCTGCTCACCGACTTTTATAAAGGATGCGGCCAGTTTATCGGCGGCTTTCTGGGAACGTACTTTAGCGGTGGGGCCTACCGGGATATCGATCAGAACGTGGGTGGCACCCGCGGCAATTTTTTTCGACAGCACGGAGGCGATCAACTGTCCCTCGCTGTCAATATCCAGAGCTCTTTCGACCTGAATCAATATGTCATCGGAGGGGCTGAGACGCACCGAGCCGCCCCAGGCAAGACAGGCGCCCTCCTGTTTCACCACCTGTTTCATCTGCTCCAGTGTCAGACTGACTTCGGTCATTGTTTCCATGGTATCAGCGGTGCCCGCGGGGGAGGTGATCGCCCGGGAGGATGTTTTCGGCATGGTCAGGCCGCTGGCGGCCAGAATCGCAACCACAATTGGAGTAGTACGGTTGCCGGGCAGTCCTCCGACACAATGTTTGTCGATCACCATGGGTTGCCCCCAGTCGATGCGGCTGCCGGAATCGATCATCGCCTGGGTGAGGGCGATGATCTCGGCATCATCCAGTTTGTCATCACCGCAGGCGGTGATAAAGGCGGCGATATGCACATCGGCATAACGGCCATCGACGATATCGTTGATGATCTCCTGAAACTGCTGTTTGCTGAGGGAGTGGCCATAGACCTTTGCCCGGACATGGGACAGAGACTGCACCGGCCGGGGGTGCGTCAGCCAGACGTTATCATCGGCATTCAGTTGTAACCTCAGCCAGGCTGATTCGGAAAAGCCTATCTGCCCCCGGCGCAGCATCTCGCCGGTAATGATATTGAGGGTTGCAATTATCTTGCAGTGTTCGGTGTGCACCAATACCCGTGACAGCGCGGAAAAGCCTTCTGAGCGGCATACCGGGCTGTCGGCCCTGAGGTAGATTATCGGTTCCTGGCGGGTGTCGATACCCAGCCTGCGTGCCTGGAGAGTGGTGGCTCGTTCGGGGGTGGAGATCATCTTTGCTTTGCTCCCTGTCCAGATCTCAATTGGTTAACACTGCCGTTAACAAATAAGTCTGGTCGCCAAATAGAATGGTCTTTTCATCAATTTATATCAGAGAACAATATCGCCTGTACATGATATCGCTACCTATTCGTAGGCTTTAAACGGTTCGTGAATTAAGACAGGTGGCGTGAGTCCGGATAGCTGATAGAATGTCGCCACTTCAAAAACAGATAGAAAAAGTAGGATATCATGGAACGCAGATTCAGACTGGTACTGGCTTGCCCTGATCGATTGGGTATTGTGGCGATGGTAAGTAATTTTATCTCCAGCCATGGAGGCTCTATTGCGGATGCCAACCAGCATTCTGATAGTTCTACCGGCTGGTTTTTTATGCGGGTTGAGATTGTCACTGCCTCCCGGAGTTTTGATCGGGAGCAGCTGATTGAGCAGTTCACACCGATCGCTCAGTCATTCAAAATGCAGTGGGAAATCACTGACGCGGCAGTGCCCAAGAAAGTGGTGCTGATGGCCAGTCGGGAGTCCCACTGTCTTGCTGACCTGCTGTATCGCTATCATGAAGGTGAGCTGGATTGTGAGATCCCCTGTGTAATCTCTAACCATGATGATCTGCGCAGTATGGTTGAGTGGCATGGCATTCCTTACCACCACGTGCCGGTCGACCCCAAGGATAAACAGCCGCATTTTGACCGGGTGCATCAGCTGATTGTGGAACATCAGGCCGATACTGTGGTGCTGGCGCGCTATATGCAAATTCTGCCTAGCACGGTGTGCGATATCTACCGCCATAAAATTATCAATATTCATCACAGCTTTCTGCCCTCATTTGCCGGTGCAAAGCCCTACCATCAGGCCCACGAACGGGGCGTTAAGCTGATCGGAGCCACCTGTCATTATGTGACAGAGGAGTTGGATGCCGGTCCGATTATTGATCAGGATGTGGTGCGGGTGACACATCGCGACCAGCCAGAGGAGATGGTGCGTCTGGGTAAGGATGTCGAGAAAACGGTGCTTTCACGTGGGCTGCGCTGGCACCTGGATGACCGTGTGCTGGTACACGGAAATAAGACCGTGGTGTTTAACTGAAAACGGCTGTACTCATTCTGTGGGTAGTGGATTTATTCGCCTAATTGATAGACCTCGGACAGTGTTTTGTTGTTAACAGCTGGGCTAAGATAAAGTCCTAAAAAGAGCTTATTAAAAATAAGTTTGTAGTAAGAGTACTTAAAAAATCAATAATAAAGGCCGGTTCGACCGGCTGTTAGATGACTGATATCCGCCTGGAGGATACTCGATGTTGCGATCTGTTAAAGCCAGCGATTATATGGCTGAAAAGCTGATTACATTCACACCTGAAACTGATCTGTTTGAAGCGATAAATCAGTTGCTTAAATACCGTATTACCGGCGCGCCGGTTATCGATAAAAATGGTGAGTTGGTTGGGCTGCTGTCCGAGGCTGATTGTCTGAAAGCGATTCTGACCCTGACCTATCATGAAGAGGAGATGGGCGGTAAGGTAGGCGATTACATGTCACCGGAGGTGTTCACTATCTCCCACGATGCCGACATTATCTCAGTGGCTGAAGAGTTTATTATCAATAAAAGACGTCGCTTGCCGGTGATAAAAAATGGTAAACTGATCGGCCAGATCAGTCGTCGGGATGTGCTGCGCGCAGTGGAGCAGTTTGCCCAGGACGGCTGATTGGATTTGTATCCGGGTCGCCTCTCAGAGTTAGCTGCATCGGTAATGTCGAACCGTTCGGCAGGTTATACTCTTTGTATGGTTATAACCCTCAGTTGCCGGGTTGTGTTCCGGTGAGCTGACCAGGTGGCCTGGTTGTTTTTACTTTCTGCTTTAGATTTATGGAATCATTATGAGCTTCCGTTTTCCGGAAAAACCCGTACTGTTTTATCCTTCGCTGGCACGTACGGCAGGCTCTGATGAAGCGATCCTTCTGGCTATCTATCATGACTACATTCAGATTCACGGCTTGCCTGATAAGTCAGGCTATCCTTCTGCGGTATTGAGTCGCTCTGAATGGTTCTCTCTGGTCAGTTTCTGGGATGAAGAAAAACTGGCAATGACAACCAGTAGTCTGGTGTCCCAGGGCTACATTCAGGCATCCTTTGGTCATGGCCGGGCGATTAAACTGGCGTTGTTGATGCCGCTAGATCAACCGTCTGCCCCTTCATCATCTCCGGTATTTCCGGATGAACCGCCGCCGGTGATGGTGCAGGAGCTGCCGGTGGTTGAACAGCCCCCGGAGCGCAGTGAGATCAGTCGCCGGGTACATCAGGCGCAGCCGCGCAGACTGGGGCCAGCGCCCACTTTTGGTGGCAGTATTGGCTGGTCGAAAAGTCGTCAGGTGACCCCCAGTCGTGAGACCACGGCGGAGAACGACTTTGCCAGCCGGCTGAATGAGATCGAACAGAAAAACCAGAAGCTGCAGCCGATGTCACTCGGCTGGCGACCTTCGCAGATGTTGCTGGATATGTTACCTCGCCACAGTATTCCGCAGCCGTTCGCTGAAAGTTTACTGGATGAGTTTATACTCTACTGGCTGGATAAAGATCGTAAAGAGTCTAACTGGGATCAGAAATTCCTTGCCTGGGTTAAGCGGGAATGGGTTAATCAACAAACACGTGATGCGCGCAAGCAGCGGGCAGAAGAAGCAAATAAAGGTGTAAACCATGAAAACACCCGCCCAGATAATCGGGAAAAGCGCCAGCGGGTTACCGCAGCCATCATGGACATCAAGGACACCGACTGGTAATTCCGAGGCGGCTGCTGAACCCACCACCATCAGCAACCAAACCAAAACCCTGATCAACATGCTGTTTGCCCGTTTTATGGCAATTTACGGGCATAAGTTTAAAAGTTGTTTTGAAACTCAGGACGAGATCCGTATCGCTAAGCGCGAATGGGCGCTGAGCATGCAGGGGTATAGCGAAGCGGAACTGGTGGCGGCGATCAGTCGTTGTAAAGAAACGCTGGCGTGGATGCCCACCATCTCAGAATTTATCACTATTCTTAATGAGCAAAGTGGTAATTTCGGCCTGCCTCCGGCAAAGATCGCCTATGAAGAGGTCTGTCGTTATGCTGACCATCCAACTCAGCATGACTGGACTCATGTAGCACTCTACCATGCAGGCAAAGCCACAGGCTGGTTTCGTCTGCGCAGTGAAACAGAGGACCGGGTTTTCCCCGACTTTCTCTATAACTATCAGGTCATCTGTCGCCGGGTACGGGCCGGAGAAGATCTCTCCATTGAGGTGCCGGTTGCGCTCGAAAATAAAAGCGACAACACTCTGGTGGAGTTTATCCGCCGTTGGGGCGAACAGCAAAACCTGAGTCCTGAACAGGCCAGCACTTTGCTGTTTTATCTCACTAAACCTAAAGGCACCGATGTTCGCGAACGTTTTCGCCAGGCCAGTCAGCAGCGCGCTGAAAGCTGGGGTCTGAGCATTACCCTGCCGGACGACTATCAATAAACAACCTGTAATGTCTCCGCTTCAGGTGGTGAGTTGACCACCTGAACGCCTCTTGCTCACCAACCGCAGTACCTTGTTGCCTCTGAGGGAACTCCCTCTCATCCCCTTGCAGTTAGCCTTCCTTAGAGTGTCTCTATTTTGTGTCATGGTCACTGTCGCCAGTCGCTGTCATAAAACCTAAATCTTAACGACATAAAAGGTAAATATAGAGTCGCTAGTATGTGATGCTCTCATTTTCTTGCGATCAGGAATAATTATGAAACTATTTGCAATGACAGTAGCGCTGGCTAAAAACACCAAATCCGCTGTTGTAGTCAGTGCCCTCATTGGTGCGATCTCTGCAGCATCGGTCGCTCATGCAGACCTGAAGTTAAATGGCTCTGGTGCAAGTTTCCCCGCGCCGATCTATAACAAATGGTTTAAAGACTATAGCAAAATCACCGATGGCGTTCGCATTGACTATCAGTCGAAGGGGAGTGGTGCCGGTATCCGTGACTTTATTAACGAAACGGTAGACTTTGCCGCCAGTGATGCGGCGATGAAAGATAAAGAGATTGCTGAAGTTAAGCGGGGAGCTATTCTGCTGCCCATGACGGCCGGTGAAGTCGTTCTGTCATACAACCTTGACGGCGTTGAAACGCTGAAGCTTCCGCGTGACGTCTATCCTGATATCTTCTTGGGTAAAATCACGCAATGGAACGACCCGAAAATTGTCGCCGCAAACCCGGGTGTAAAGCTGCCTGATGCAAAAATCACTGTGGTTGTCCGTTCTGACTCCAGTGGTACAAGTTATGTGTATACCAACCACCTGTCGGCTATCAGCCCTGAGTTCAAAGCGGCAGTTGGTGCAGCAAAATCGCCTAACTGGCCGACTACCGGTACGCTCGTTAAAGCACCGAAAAATGACGGTGTTACTGCAACAATTAAGCAAACTCCGGGGGCTATCGGTTACATCGAATATGGTTTTGCTAAGTTGACCAAAATGCCAACCGCTATTCTTCAGAACCAGAAAGGTAAGTTTGTTGCCGCTGGTGGTGAAACCGGCGCTGCCGCACTGGCTACAACCACATTCCCTGATGCTAACCTGCCGGGCAGTGATGTTCCTGATCTGCGCGCCTGGGCAACCGATCCTGCCGGTGAAGATGCTTACCCAATCGCTTCGTTTACCTGGTTGCTTGTGTACAAAGATCAGGATGATGACAAAGCTGAAGCGATGAAAAATCTGATTGAGTATATGGTCACTACAGGTCAGGAGTCTGCCGAGTCTATGGGGTACATTCCTCTGCCAGCGAACGTCGTTGAGAAAGTGCGTAATGCTGCAAAAATGATCAAGTAATCTGATCTCTCAACATGGGTTAGTCAATGCTGTAAGTACCTCAGTGTATTTACAGCATTTTCATGCTCATATTTTAATGCACAGATAGTAGGTATATGCATGGTATATGATCCCTTTAAGCACGCCAGTAGTGATAGAACACTGTCTGCTCCGCCTTCAGCTTTTGATTATACGAAGGATAAGGTGTTCAGATCTTTTGCTTATTGTTGTGCCTTAGCCATCGTTCTTTTAGTTGCATACATTGTATTTGAACTTGGCTCCCAGGCTTTGCCTGCCATAAAGAGTTATGGTCTGGGCTTTGTCACAGGCACGACATGGGATGCAAACCAGCGTGAATTTGGCGTGCTGCCTGAGATCTGGGGGACACTCTATAGCTCATTAATCGCATTGATCACGGGTGGGTTTTTAGGTGTGGGTATTGCTATCTTCCTGACCCAGAGCTTTGTTCATGCGAAATTAGAACTTGTTTTCAGAACCATTATTGAATTATTGGCCGCTATCCCTTCGGTTGTTTATGGCCTGTGGGGTATCTATGTCCTTATCCCATTATTAAGACCTGTTGCTCAGTGGTTTTATGAAACCTTAGGCTGGTTTCCCTTTTTTGGTACTGAGTTAAGTGGCCCGGGCCTTGCGCCAGCCTCACTGGTTCTCGCCATTATGATTTTACCAACGGTCGCGGCGATCTCTGCCGATGCCTTCCAGCGTATCCCCTATAAAGTGAAAGAGGCGGCTTACGGTATGGGCGCGACAAAATGGGAAGTCATTCTTAAGGTGATGTTGCCAACCGCATCTTCAGGGATTTTAGCCGGTTTGGTGCTGGGCTTCGGTCGGGCACTGGGTGAGACAATGGCCTTAGCGATGCTGATTGGTAATGTTAATAACATCAGTCTGTCGCTGTTCGCTCCCGCTAATACCCTGGCCTCTCTGCTGGCATCAACGTTCCCTGAAGCGGGGGAGATAGAGGTGCAGGCGTTGATGTATGCCGCACTGGTGTTACTGGCTATCACCTTTATTGTTAATGTCGCGGGTCTGGCAGTACAGCAATATGCGATGCGTAAATTTGAGGGTAAAAAATGAGCGAAATCAGTCAGCAGTTGCCTCCAGTGGTTGAGTTTCCCTCGCTGGAAAAAGATTCCTTCGATATCCGGGCAATTAAGAATTCAGCCCTGACCGTTATGGTCTGGGGTATCGCGATTATGGCGAGTATCCCTCTTTTCTCGGTGATTTTTATGCTGGTTAGCGAGGGAGGGGCGCGTATCGATGTTGCTGCGCTTACGGAGATCCCGCCAGCGGGTTTTGAAATGGGAGGGGGTTTTGGTAACGCTATTATCGGCACATTGGTGATGGTCGGGATCGCTTCACTGATCAGTATCCCTTTAGGGATTATGGCTGCGTTGCATCTGGCGATTCTCGACCCTAACAGCAAGCTGGCGACGGTTTCCCGCTTTCTGGCAAAAGTGCTTACCGGTTTTCCTTCCATTCTGGCCGGTGTATTTGTCTACGCTGTCATTGTTATTACGACAGGCACCTATTCCGCCTGGGCCGGTGGTGTTGCATTAGCCGTGTTAATGTTGCCAACCGTGACACTGGCGGCTGAAGAGGCGATGCGACAGGTTCCTCAGCGGATGAAAGATGCGGCCTATGGCATGGGGTGCACACGTACTCAGGTGATTATGCAGGTGGTTCTGCCAACCGGATTACCCGGTATTTTAACCGGCGTGATTTTAGCCGTTGCCGGTGCGGCGGGTGAATCCGCGCCGTTACTGTTTACGGCCTTGTTTAGTAACTACTACATGGCTGAACTGGCTGAGCCGACTGCCTCGCTCTCCATCCTGATTTATAACTTTTCAGGAATGCCATTCGATAATCAGATTGAACTCGCCTGGGCTGCTTCATTAGTACTGGTCGTATTAGTTTTGTTCTTCAACATACTGGCGCGCGTTGTTGGCCGTTCGAAATTTAAAGAATAATTGAGGTAATACATTATGACTTCGCTATCTGCTACTGGTGAATTTATTGCAAAAAAATATGAGCCAAAAGGCCCGGTCGTTTTAGATTGCCAGATAAATAACATTTATTACGGTAATTTCAGAGCGGTCAGGGACTCTCATGTTCCCATTGAAAAGAATAAAGTCACTGGCTTTATTGGCCCGTCAGGGTGCGGAAAAAGTACGGTATTAAGAAGTATGAACCGTATGAATGATTTGATTGAATCATTCCGTTTTGACGGCAGCATTCAATATCACAGTAATGATATTTACGGTAAGAGGGTCGATCCTGTTGTTGTCAGACGCTACATCGGCATGGTTTTTCAACTGCCTAACCCGTTCTCAATGAGCATCTACGATAATGTTGCTTTTGGTTTAAGACTGAATGGCTTCAAAGGTGATGAAGAGGAGATGGTGGTGCAGGCACTGAAAAGAGCCGCTATCTGGGATGACGTAAAAGATAAACTTAAAAACAGTGGGTTGTCTTTGTCTGGTGGCCAGCAGCAGCGGCTATGTATTGCCAGAGCCATTGCAACAGAGCCCGATGTGCTGTTAATGGATGAGCCTTGTTCGGCGCTTGATCCCATTGCGACACGCCAGGTTGAAGATCTGATGGTAGAACTGAAAGAGCACTATAGTGTGGCTCTGGTAACCCATAATATGCAGCAGGCTACCCGTGTTGCCGATGTCACTGCGTTTCTGGGGGTTGATATTTCTCAGGGTGGCCGTACCGGGTATCTGGTTGAAATGGATGACACACAGAAGATTTTTGAAGACCCGCAACAAATACTGACGCAGCAGTATGTCAGAGGTGAATTCAGTTAATTAGTCCTTAGATACTGATTAATCTTTATTACGCTGAATTCCTGTGAAACCTGTAGAGCACGGCATGATTTGATGGCTAAAATATTACCTCTGAATATTGATGAAATCAGATCATGCCTTGTCGATACCCAAAAAAACTTTAACAAAATCAATGCAACACTGACCGTCCAGCGGAAGCCGCCAACCGATGAGGTTATCAATAACCTGATAGCAGGGTATGTAAGAATTGATGAGCATCTGCAAAATGGAACCGATCTTTTTAAGATCGGTAACTCCCGGCTGATCTTAGAGCTGAATCATATCGTGCTATATCACCATGCAGATATCTCTGTTGAAGAGGATAAATCACAATTTAAGGCCACTAAAAAGCATTTTTACGATACCAAAAATGCGGGTATTGGCCCCTTAATGGAGTGGTTGGCGTTTAATAAAAATACCGATATCTGGAAAAAAACAGCGGGCACATTCACCCATATCATCAGTCAGCCGCAGCTCTTCCTGGAGGGCAATCATCGCACTGGTTCATTGATTATGAGTTATTTGCTGATGAGGCAGGGGTATTCGCCATTTGTGCTCTCTTATGACAATGCGAAACACTTTTTCGAGCCAGCAGAATTAACCAAAAACCGTCATAAAAAAACACTGTTGGATGAATTTCTCCATCTGCCCAAACAGACTCGAAAATTTGCCAAACTGCTCAAAAGTGAGCAAAGCAGCAAGTTCCTGTTAAACAGATAATCTTTGACCAACCGGTGTCTATTGCAGTTTGTCTGTGGGATTTCTGGCTTTGAGTTCGCCACGATTCGATAACAGTATTTTTTGATACTTTTCCGGATCATGTTTGAGTATGTCGATATATTCCATGACTAATGATGGCCAGTTATTGCCCTCGTAGAGGGCAAACTTATCCAATGCAACCAGGAGTAGTTTAGCCGCTGCCCGCTGTTCCTTTTTATCGGCTTCGCCATACCACTCTACAATCTCATCATACAGTGATTCAGCCTTCTCAAGCGGGGTTAACTCAACCGGAGGTAGGTGCTTCTCATGGCTCATTTAATGCTATCCCGTGTAGGTGACTGGGTTGTTAAAATAACACAGCCTGGCACAGGAGAGGTGCTATTCTGCAGATAAAAAATATTGTATGGTCGGTACCATTTAGTCTGTTAACTGGAATGTTTGTCTTATGGTCGATACCTGTCTGCCCGCTAGTGTAAAGTGGCGATCTGTTCTATGCATCACCGTGGGGGTGTTGTTGAGTGTTTGTGCCGTAGCAGGCCAGAGCCAACCGGAACCCCCAGATTTAATCAGTGACAAGATCCATCAGGTTGAGGCTGATCTGGGCGCTTCGGTCGGGGTTGCTGTTTATAACCTGGCGGACAACACCCTGTGGCACTATAACGGAGAGACGCGTTTTCCGCTGATGAGCACCTTTAAAACGCTTGCCTGTGCCAAACTGTTTGCTGATGTTGATCGGGGCGCACAGTCCTTTGAACGTTCGGTGATGATTGAAAAAGAGAAACTGATCGCCTGGTCACCCATCACAGAAAACCTGGTCGGCGAGCCGTTTACGCTTAAGCAGGCCTGTTCTGCCGCTATGCAGATGAGCGACAATACCGCCGCCAATATTGTCCTCGAAGGTATTGGCGGCCCTGGCGAGTTAACTCAGTTTATGCGCAGCATTGGTGATGATGTTACCCGCCTTGACCGGATAGAACCCGCTCTGAATGAGGCTTTGGCCGGTGATAATCGTGATACCACTACTCCTGATGCGATGGTGAACAGTTTAGCTGAATTGCTATATGGTGAAACACTGAGTGCCAGTGCAGCAGCGCAACTGAAACAGTGGATGATGGATAATAAGGTATCTGATAGCCTGCTGCGCTCCGTGCTACCGCAGGGGTGGTCAATCGCAGACCGGTCGGGTGCCGGTGGTTTTGGTTCCAGAGGTATCACCGCGATAGTGTGGTCAGAACAACAAACACCAATCGTTATAGCGATCTACCTGACACAAACCGATGCCTCGTTTGATCGCCGCAACCGGGCGATAGCAGAGATTGGTCAGGCGATTTTCAGCCGTTATCGCTAGTCGGCTAATCGAGGTTCTGGTTAAAGGGCTGATTCAGGTCGTTTTAAAGCTGTTTTTAGCAGGGCTGCCTTCAGCACTTAACGCGGTAAAT
>NZ_JBNKYN010000004.1:0-111286 GCF_050300915.1 Amphritea sp. | reverse complement strand
TAATCTCCCCATCCGCAGACGGAAAAACGGTCGGTGTCTTTTCCTCATTGTCCCACTCCCAATCCCGCACAATGTAGCAGGCAATATAGTCCGGCACGGCCAGCTTGTCGTTGAGAAACAGCCCCCAGAGCTCAGCCAAGACCGCTAACTACCCTGCTCAATGCGCTCCATATCCGCACGGATACAGCGCAGTACACCATACTCATATAAACCATCCAGCGCTTCGTAAACTGGCTTTAGTGCCACGCCCGAAGACGCCATAGAAGCGCACATAATCTGCTGCACCTGCTGCAGCTGATTACCATTCAGCGTAATCACGTCATGCAGATGCAGTTCGCCTGCCGCAATCCCATCAGCCAGATGGTTATAGATGACGTTTTCTGACAGGTGTTGCTGTCGCGCTACCTGAGCGACGGTCATTCCCGAACGATAAAGGGCAACCGACTCATGTACCTGCAGATCTTTATTCAGAGGGTTTTGCTGTTCTGCCTGGTATTCACGGATTAATTCAAGAAACGCATCACCATACAGTTCGAGCTTACGTTCACCCACACCACTCAAACGCCCCATCTGTTGATGAGTCAACGGACGATACATCACCATCTCCATCAGAGTGGCATCATGAAAGATCACATAGGGAGGAACATCCTGCTCTTTAGAGAGAGTCATCCGCAACGCTTTGAGTGCATTCCACAAACCATAATCTTCAACATCCAGCTTCTGTTGCGGATCATTACGTTTACGGAAAGACTCCTGCTTACGCTTATCCTGGCGCATCTCTACCCGCAGCTCGCCTTTTAGCAACGGCCGGCAACTATCGGTCAGGTAGAGCACCCCATGACTGTTAGCGGCCACACTCAGATACCCTCTGGCCACCAGCTGCCTAAACACCGAGCGCCACTGATTACGATCCAGCTCTTTACCAATACCAAAGGTACTCAGTTGATGATGCTTCAGCTCCAGCACACGCTCACTGGATTTACCCAACAGCACTTCAATAATATGATTCACACCAAACCGCTGACCGCACCGATACACCGCAGACAAAGCCTTACGTGCCGCTTCAGTTGCATCCCATACCGGCACAGGCTCAAGACAGGTATCACAGTTACCGCAAGGTTCAGGCAGCGGTTCGCCAAAATAGGTGAGCAGCGTCTGACGACGACAACTGGTGATCTCACACAGCCCCAGCATCGCCTCCAGCTTCTGTCGCTCAATACTTTTGTGCAGATCATCCGCCTGCGACCCCTCCAGCATCTGCCGCAGAAAGATAACATCCTGCAACCCATAGACCATCCAGGCGTCAGCGGGCAGACCATCCCGTCCGGCACGACCGGTTTCCTGATAATAGGCTTCGACACTTTTAGGCAGATCGAGGTGCGCCACAAAACGCACATTGGGTTTATCAATCCCCATACCGAAGGCAACCGTTGCAACCATCAGAATATTCTCTTCAGTCAGAAAACGGTGCTGGTTATGCCGCCGCAGCTCCGCATGCAGCCCGGCATGGTACGGCAGTGCATTAAAGCCCTGCTCTTGTAGCCATTGGGCGGTGTCTTCAACTTTTTTGCGCGAGAGGCAGTAAACAATACCGGAATCACTGGCATGCTCGGCCTTGAGAAACTTCAGTAACTGCTCTTTGGCCCGATGCTTCTGACCAATACGGTAACGGATATTGGGACGATCAAACCCCTGAATAAATTTGCGCGCGCTCTGTAGCCCGAGCCGTTCACAGATCTCATCCCGGGTACGCTCATCAGCGGTGGCCGTTAAGGCGATGCGGGGGACGCCCGGAAAGCAGTCCTGCAGGTAACTCAGCTGCAGATACTCTGGACGGAAGTCATGTCCCCACTGGGACACACAGTGCGCTTCATCAATGGCAAACAACGCCAACTGACACTCTGACAACATTTTTAAAGTACGGGGCTGCAGCAACCGCTCCGGGGCGACATAGAGCAGATCCAGCTCACCGCTGCGCAACTGATGCTCCACCTCCTGGGCCATGGAATAATCCATCGACGAGTTGAGGTATCCCGCCGCTATACCCCATTGGGAAAGCGCTTGCACCTGGTCCTGCATCAGCGCGATCAGTGGCGAAACCACCACCGCAACCCCCGGACGAATCAGCGCCGGAAGCTGATAACAGAGTGATTTTCCGCCACCGGTAGGCATCACCACCAAAGCATCGCCGCCGCCCAGCAACGTTTCAATCACGTCCTGCTGCGGTTCACGAAACTGGTCGTAACCAAAAATCTGTTTTAAGAGGTGCCGCGCCTTTTCTATCATGGGCGGCATTATCCGGGATGAAGCGCAGACTGTCATCCAGATTTATCGGTTTCGGACAGATTAACACTACGATCCGAAGCCTTTCGCTGTTAGAATCTGCCCACACTTTATTAGCCGGACCGGAACCTATGCAAAATGCGATGCTGAATACACCCCTTACTGATGAGGAACTGGATGAGCTTGAAGCATTTCTGTTCTCAGATGCAGTATCTGAAGATGCGCTGGATCTGGTTGGCACCCATGGTTATTTTTGTGCCCTGAATATCAGCCCGGTGAAGATTTCTGAAAAACAGTGGCTGCAGGAACTGTTTGATGGCAGCCCTGAATACACCTCTGAAACAGAGAAAGCCCGCATTGAAGGTTTACTGCGGCGCTTTTACTTCAGCATTGGCAGCGATCTTTACAACGATCAGGATATGCTGCTGCCGTGCGATCTGACACTGGTACCGGAAGAGGACGATGAACAAAGCTATCTGACCTCCTGGGCTCAGGCGTTCATGGAGGGCGTTTTCCTCAAAGAGGACGAGTGGTTTAACCACCAGGCTGAAGAGGAAGTCGCCGAGCTGATGCTGCCTATCATGATTGCATCTGAGCTGTTCGATGACGAAGAGTTTGTCAAGATGCGCGCTGACACTAAGCTCTGTGATGAGATGTGTCACACCATTCCGGATCTGCTGGTCGATCTTTACCTGCTGTTCCACGCACCCGCTGACAAAAAGTAAGCCATAGATATTAGATCAGACACAAAAAAGCCCGCTAATCAGAAGCCGGCTTTTTTATGCGCAGTAAACCGTTCACTTCAGCGTTAACGCACAATTCGTGCAGTAGATCCCTGACGCAGCACGCGAACACGCTCACCTGGCTGGAAGAAACCATCGCTTCCCACTTCCTGAACGATAGAGATCGACTTGCCGCTCTCCAGAGTCACTGTGACCTCCTGACCCTGCTTACGGGTCGCGTTCTCTTCAACTTTCTGCCCCAGTATGCCACCGGCCACCGCGCCCACAACCGTGGTAATACTGCTGCCCTTTCCGCCACCTAAAGTGCTACCGGCAATACCACCCACAATGGCACCGGTACCCGCGCCCAGCGGACTGTCGGTACGTCCTTCGATAATAACCGGCTTCACGGCATCGACCCAGGCATACTCAACATTCTGAACCTTGCGGGCCTCGCTGCGGGAATAAGTGTCACCACTGAGTGAAGACGCACAGCCCTGCAACAGCAGTACGACTGCAGTAAAGGTAACAATAATCACTTTATTCATAAATCAGTCCTGAAGACAGTTGTATTTTTTAAAAAACTCAGCCTATACAGCCAGTATAACCTGATAAGCATAATCTGAGCAGTCGGTCTCAAATAAGCCGAGTGTAACAACCACCAGCTTAACGGATCTTTAACAGCAGCTGGCATAGCAACGACCAGCTCACCTCCCTGAGTTTCTGATACCAGGGACGCTTACACCAATGAGCGTAGATCACCTCATAACTGCGCGACATATCACTGTTCAGCAACTGTTCGACAGCCTGAGTCAGTTGTGGTTCCACCACTTCCAGATTTGCCTCAAGATTCCAGCGCAGGTTCCAGTGATCCAGATTACATGACCCCACCGAAACCCAGTTATCACACAACCCGAGTTTGGTATGCAGAAAAGAGGGCTGATATTCAAAAATCCTCACGCCGGCCTGTAACAAGCGCCGGTAATAACGCTTTGACGCGTGATACACCCACGGGTGATCAGTATCAGGCCCGGCAACGATCAGCCGCACATCAACCCCTCGCTGAGCAGCAAGCCGAAGACTACGACGCACCGAAAAGGCCGGCATAAAATACGCGGTTGCCAGCCACACACGCTCATTCGCTTGTTTTACATGGTGGACAAAACTGCGTTTGATCTGCTGCAATTTCAGCCCCTCGACTTCAGTCACCCGCGCCAGCGCATCCCCCAGACGGGCAGTTTCCTGCGGAGTGACTGGTGGCATCACACCGCCAGAATTCAACCACTGCCGGGAAAACAGCTGCACCATATCGGCAACGACCGCTCCCTGAACCTGGAGCATTACATCCTGCCAGGCCAGCGCACCCTCCTCGGAATTACTGCGCAGATACTCATCACTGATACCGGTGCCACCGATAAAGCCGATGCGCTGATCAGCAATCATCAGCTTGCGGTGATCTCTGACCAGATTGCTGGCCAGCTTAAACAGACTGATCGGATTATATCGTCTGACCTGAACCCCACCCTGCATCAGCTTTTCGCTGTCCTGAGTACGAAACTTTCGCCCACCAAAATCATCAATCAGCCAGCATACCCGAACACCCCGTTTAGACGCCCTGATCAAGGCACTGATAAACTGATCAGCGACATCCCCGGAGCTGACCATGTAAAACTCCAGCAACAGAGTCTCACGCGCCTCTTCAATCACCTGCAGCATACGGGGAATAAACTGTTTCCCCTCCACCAGCAGCTCAACCCGATTACCACCCGACCAGCGGTATCTGCCTGTCATACCCTGCTCCCTTTGGCCTCAATTCAGCACTTAATTCAGCAGCGTTATCAATGCTGCCGCTGACCATACAGACGCGCATACAATCCATTCTGCTGTAACAGCTCTTCATGATCACCCTGTTCTGCCACCTGACCATCCTCAAACACATAGACATGGTCCGCCTGTTTAACGGCACTAAGACGATGAGCGACAATAATGGTGGTTCGTCCGCGCAGAAAACTGGCCATATCCCGGTGCAGGTTAAACTCTGTTTCAGCATCCAGTGCAGAAGTGGCTTCATCCAGAATCACCACTTTCGGGTCGGCCAGCACCATTCGGGCAATGGCCAGACGCTGCCGCTGTCCACCGGACAATCTCACCCCTTGCCGCCCTACCATCGTATCGAGTCCATCATCCAACTGCTGCACAAAGCTCGCCAGCTGCGCCACTTCGAGTGCCTGCCACAACTGCTGATCACTAAACTTCCGTCCCAGTGTCAGGTTGCCCCTGACAGAATCATTAAACAGTGCCGGATGCTGCAACACCGTGACGACATTCTCCCGCACCAGATCAAGACCGATCTGTTCAACCGGCACACCATCAAACAGCACCCGCCCCTCCCTGGCCTGATACAACCCCAACAACACCTGCACCAGGGTAGATTTCCCGCCACCACTGGCCCCCACCAGCGCGATCTTCTGGCCCGCCTCTATTTTCAACGACAGGCCTTTGAGTATCTCCTGCCCTTCACTATAGCTGAAGTGGATATTCTCAAGTTCAATAGATACCGAGGTTCGTCCGGCAAAAGGGTCATGCAGATGAGGATAGTCAGGCTCTTCATCCAATCCAACCAGACGATTTATCCGCTGCAGAGCCGCTTTCGCCCCATAGAATGCATACTGAATCCCCAGCACCTCCTGAACCGGCCCCATCATAAACCAGAGATAACCAAAGACCGCCATCATCTGCCCGATACTGAGATCGGAAAACACCACCATCCCCATCGACAGTGCCCGAAACAGGTCAAAGCCAACCAGAAACACCATAAAGCTAAAACGGTTGGCGGCCTCACTGCGCCATTCAAACCGGGTGGAGTGATCCCTCAGAGAGCGGGCATCACCTATCAACCCTTGCAGATAGTGATTCTCACGATTAGCCGCACGAATCTGATAGATCGCCTCAAGCACTTCGGTCAACCCACCCTGAAACTGTTCATAAGCCCTGTTTTCATTTTTTTTCAGCTCTTTGACCTGCTTACCGATCATCATCGTTAACCAGACCACCAGCGGATTGAGCAACAGAATAAACAGCGCCAGCTGCCAATTCATCCAGATCAGCACGATGGCGGTGCCGATAATGGTCAGCAGTGCGATCAGTAAACGGCTGACTGACGCACCGACAAAGCGGTCAACGGTATCCAGGTCAGTTATAAAATGGGAGCTGACTGAACCACTGCCGAGGGATTCATACTCCGCCATTGAGATCCGTTTCAGCCGTTGCAGCAAGCCCGACCTGATACGATAGATCACCTCTTTCGAAATGATCGAAAACTGCCGCCCCTGCCAGACATTGAATATCAGCGCTGCCGCTCGCAAAATGATGGTGAAAATCAACACTGCAGTGATATAGAGAACTGGCCCCTGCCAGTGCGGTGGAAAAACACTGTTACACCAGTTGACCAGCGTACCCGGCTGATTGAGCAACACCTCATCGACCAGCATCGGCATCAACAATGGCAGAGGTACACTGGCACAGGTTGCCAGCAGAGCGATAATATTCGCTTTAATCAATAAAGGCCGGTATTCCAGCGCGACGCTGAAGATATATCGCCAGTTGTAGTGCGGCTGTTCCATAACGAGAAGAGCCCTCCCTGATGCTTTTACAGATGAATCGTCGGCCAGATTAACCCTTTATTTACGAAGTTTAGCGGCATTCAGACCCTGAATATCACTAACAGGCGCAAAAAAACCGCTAATGCGGTTTTTTTAGTGGTCGGGCCATACCCTTTGCAGGCTTAAGACAGCATCTAACGTCAATGATCGCCCTTAGAGCCACCCATACAGTTAGGTGACAGGGGGATCTCCCCGTTTTGTGCCTGCCACTCTTCCGCCGTATACAGATGCAACGCCAGCGCATGGATCGGGTTGTTCATCAGCTCAGAGAGCACGCCGTAGACCAGCTGATGCCGCGCCACCGGTCGTTTACCGGCAAAATCATCGGCCACCACCGCCAGTTTGAAATGACTATCGGTTGCCGGACCACTATGCATATGGCTTTCATTTTCAATCACCAGATGCTGTAACGCCAACGCCTGGGTCAGACGTTGTTCAATTTCGGTTGCAATGCTCATATTATTCCTGACCATGTTTAATGGGTATTGTCCGCCGGGTCGGCAGCCAGCTTACTAAATTTAGAGTGTATCCGTCGGGTAATCAGCGCTACAGCGATAATCACCAGCGGCATAGCAATCCCCAGCGAGAGGCTCTTATTGATATGCAGCCCCTGATCATACAACACCCCGATGAAAATTTTCACCAGACCGATGGTGTAATAACTGATTGCCGCAACCGATAACCCCTCGACGGTGTGCTGCATCATCAACTGAATTTGCGAGCGCCGGTCCATAGAGCTCAGCAGTTCCTGATTCTGCCCCTGAATTGACAGCTCTACCTGCGTACGCAGCATATCACTGACCCGGTCAATCCGCCGGGACAGATCTTCCAGACGCTCTGCGGTTGCCTTACAGGTGCGCACCGCCGGCACCATCCGCCGGGTGATAAACTCTTGCAGGGTCAGGTGACCGGAGACCTCATCTTCGCGCAGATCCGCCAGGCGTGACATAACCAGATCCTGGTAAGCATTGGTGGCATTAAAACGAAACGTTGCACTGGCCCGATAAGCTTCCACCCGGGATGCCAGATGCGTCAGCCGACTGAGTAACTGACGCTCATCGCGACAATTGACATCATCATACTGCTCGGCAGACAACACCTGCGTCAGATCCGCCAGCTGCTGATCCATCTGCTGCAACTCAGGACTGATTGAGCGCGCCATTGGCAGCCCCATCAGAGTCATCAGGCGATAGGATTCTATCTCCAGCAGCCGCTGGATCAAACGACCCAGCTGACTGTCACTCATCTCCCGGTTGTAGATCAGAAACCGGCCAAAACCATCACTGTGCATGCGATAGCTGGTCCACACCTGAGCGGCCCCCTGGGAGGGCTGACTACCGATCAGGCGCATCTCATCAAAATAACGTTTAACCTCTGGAATACCCGGCTCATCAACATCCCTGACATCTTCTACCGACAGGTGAAACGCAGCGACGACTTCGCCACAAATACCCTCTAACCAGCCCTCAGGCAACTGACTGATACCCGTTTCAGCAAACGGTTGATGATCGTCACCACCCAGCCAGATGAAAGTATAAGAAACGAACTCCATATGCTTTTCACGGCGAACCTTTAATTTACCAAAGCGCTGTTGAAAACAAGGGACATCATACTCAGGCACCTCTCCACCGAGAATTTCACAAAGCTGCTGCAGGTGCCTGAACTGGTCGACTTTCTGCGGTTCACTGGAGACGACAGAAAGATGGGTAATTCTTGCTGGGCTGGGAATTACCTGAAACGGCCGGGAGTGCATCTCTTCGTATAAAGCCTCTCTCAACGGATGCATATCAAGCTGAAGGTTACTCGTTGCAGACATCTAACTACCTGTTACCTATTAACAAAACACTATTGTTGGCGATTATCATTAGCTAAAGCAACTGTACTGAATACCCAATGCCAAAAGCCATCATTACTCCTCCAAAGGAGCTAACAAAAGCGGTGCATCCAGCAGATCAACCGCCATCACTTGCGGCATAACCTCAAACCATTCAAGAAACAGCTCCAGCGACCTCCCCTCTGGCCAGTGATCACCAAACTCATCCCAGGCTGCCAGCTCATTGATAAAGATCTTTTCATAGTACTGTGACAACTGCTGCGACAGATCCGCCTCACTCTGAAACTCCTCTGTCAGATAGACATTACCCTCAGCGCGATGCTCCGCCAGAGTCATCGTTTGATTCAGTTCATCCTGCTGCTGATTGGCCCAGTCAACAAATGGCTGACGTGGCAGAACGGCAAATCCGGAACGGTTGATCAGTTTCATAGAGGCTTCTCCCGACTTCAGCTAAACTAGTGGCCAGCATTATAACCTCAGCCTTAGAGATGTGAATGAATATCCGCTGCCTGCCGCACCTGAACACTAAACAAGCCTGGCTCGATTTCTGTCAGCGGGAGGTTTCCTCCTGCTTTACTCTAAGTCCTGAAGCGATGGTGGATCTGCAGACTACCTATCTGATGATTACTGTGCTGGACAATCATACCCGGCACGGCAAGCAGGCAATAAAATACAGCCTTGGCTCCCGCAGCTCGTTAAAGCCCGCCTGGAAATTTATTCAAGCCTGCGATTTCAATTTACAGATAATGATCGACGGGTTAGCAGAGATTAATTTCGATGGCAATGTGCGCGACAACTCGCTGTTAAAAGCCCACACTGACCTGACAGTACGCAAGTTTTTCTCTAAGGACCGCTCAATTATCTCGCCGGGAAATCTCGGCAGACTGCTGCCGCTGAGTGAGCCACCGCCCCGCTGGGAACTGCTGCATCTGTCACAACTGCTGGCCAATCATCAATATCGGGATATGCGTACCGAGCAGCTGGCACTGCCCAACAATGATCAGTTTATGGTGGAGTTCAAAGGGATACCGACACCTGAGGTCCAAGAAATGCTGGTTGAGATCATCAACCAGCCGCAGTGGTGGCAGGTGCGACCACACCCAAATGACGCTGCCCGGCTGATTATCCTGCGGCAGGAGACACCGCTATGCAGCTTTGAGCCGGATTTCAAACCACCTAAACCCAAACTGGCCCAACGGGGAGTCCGCTGGGCCAGCACAGTCTAAGCTGATTTTACTGCAGAAATCAGGCGGGCATCAGCCCCTCCACATCTTCCGCACTGGACTCTCCGTCAAAGTCAGATTTTTCAATCAGACGATACGGGTTATCTGAGTTGAGCAGCTCTTTACCGTTTTGGGTCGGGAACTCCACATCGATATCCACGATGCGTCCATCACGGCAGACGTTGATAATGGTATCCATAGTGGTCGCCATGAGAGAGTACTTATCATCCGGTGCAGCGATCAGCGTTTGCAGACCCAGATCACTCATAAAGCCCAGCGAAGTCACAGTGTTTTCCGCATCCAGTTTGTTAAACGCTTCATCGAACACCGACAAGCTGATACCACCCAGAGTCACACCATCGGCGGTATCACGCAGTCGGTAGGTCGCGCCCATCGCGGCAGCTATCGCGACATAAAACGGCACCTGATGCTCACCACCGGAACCGGTTTTAATCCGCTGAGTCAGAGTCGTCTTACGGTTACCCTCCAGATCTTTAACCACGAGTTCGAAGTTATAGAAGTTGCGGTAATCCTGCAGCAGGCTGCTTTCACCCTCATCTTTCAGCACTTCATGAATCTTAGTCAGGGCATCCTGATGGGGACGTTTTTCATCATATTTAAAATCAAACAGTGAACCGACATTAGCCTGATCCATCCGCGTATAGGCTTCCACCAGCTCAAGGATATCTTTGAGTTCCGGGTTAGGCATCATCTCAAAGCTATACATCTCACGATGGAACGGACGGTTCTTCAGGTGCGCGTTCAGCTCCCGAATCAGCTCTTTTATCTTATCGATCTGATCCTTCAGATGCGCCACGAAATCTGAGCGGAATGAGGTCTCTGCTTCCAGCCGGGCACGCTCGGCTTTTTCGGTATATTCCGCCAGCTCACTATCACGCAGCGACTGTATCGTATCATCGACAAACTGCGCCAGCTGCTCATGAGTGGAATCTTCACTCACTTTATCCAGTTCCTGATGGCTCAGACCTGAACCGTGATAACGAGCTTTATACTGAGCCACACCATCACGGACGATATTCTTCTTCCGCTCTACCAGACTCAGCTCTGACTGCGCTTTTTTAGCCGACTCAAAGATAATCCGGTCCAGATCACCGGAGCAGGATTCATCCATATAGTCGCGCTTTTCCTGAGCGGACTGAGCGTCAAAGTTAGCATCGGCTTCACAGCGGGTACGTGCCGCCGCATGCTCTTCCAACTCATTATCCAGCACCTCAAGCGACGCATTGTCTTTAATCAGACTGGTGCGGGTGGACTGCAGCTTGTCCATCAGCTTTTTCTGCGCATCCTGGGTGTTTTTCTGCGCTTCAACCAGGTCAGCAATACGCTTCTGAATGCCACTATCATCCTGATTACGCAGATCGGTAATCCCCTGACGATAACCATCAACCTCGGTTTGCAGCATCTCCCGCTGGTTCACCAGATCGAAAGTGCGTTCGGTGACACCGGTCAGCGCCGCGGTCATGCGGATCAGGTTTTCCCGCAGGCTATCCAATGCTTCATGATCTTTATTCAGCGCGCTGAACTCAGCCACCATCTGCTCAACCTGACGGTCCTGCTGATGCAGCTGGTGCTCACGCCGACCTCCGCCGCTACCCATCATCGGTGCTTCTTCGCGAATCGAGGTGGTGGTACCTTCGGTCTGCAGCATGCAGTCGTAGGTCAGCGCCCGTTCCTGTTTCAGCAGTTCACTTTCGGTTTCAACCGCCATCACCCCGCCCAGAGCACGGTTCATGTAGGCCAGTGCATCGTCACTCTGACAATCAACAAACTGCGCCAGAGAACCCGGTTTAGAACGGTTAAGCCACTCATGGGATTTGGTGGTATTGACCACCCGACACCCTTTCAGATGACGACCTTTACGACGATACAGGGTGATCGCTTCTTTCACCCGGTCCGGGTCAACAATCAGCGCTTCACGGCGGGCGCCGAGAAAACTTTCGATGGCGATGCGCCACTTCTCATCATTAATATCCACCAGCTCGCAGATCGGCGTAGAGTCGATACCGTAATCTTTCAGTAGCTGCATCAGTTCGCGGGTATTACGACGCAACGGGGCGTGCCCCTGCTTCAGCTGTTCAACCGCACTTTTCTGATTCTGTATCTCGCTACGCAACTCATTCATGCGGATCACGGAAGATTCAAACCGACGAGCGATCTCACGACGCACCGTATCAACTGACTCTTTCAGACGGTTAAGATTGTTATCCACATCCACCGGCGCCAGTGGCCAGGCTTCCGCCATCATATCCTCACCGGAACGCCACAACTCGACCGATTCCTTGACCACCGGAATAAAACTATCCGGGAGATATTGCTGATAATTGGCAAAGCTGACAGCAGAGCGCAGCAATGAATAGACATGCTGAATTTTTTCTTTAACCACGTTCAACTCATGCTGACGGGCATTGATTGAGTTCTCCAGTGCCTTCACTTTATGGGCACTGTCGGTGTTATTCAGCTCGGCGCGGGTGTTCGCCAGCGACTGCATTACCTCGTTAAGCTCTTCGCTCTTTGCTTCCAGGTCTGCCTGAAGCGTACTCTCTCGCTCACGATTGAGTTCGAGACGCTCGCCCGCTTCCTCTTTCTTCAGATCTGCGTGCTCAAAGCGGGTTTCATGCACCACCCACTCATACTCGACCGAGTTTTTAACATTACGGTCGATCCCTTTGCACTGCTCCTGAACCTTTTCCAGCTCAACAATGCGGTTGTATACCTCACGGGTTTTCTGCTCCATCGCCCGGTATTCATCCAGCGACTTACGGAAACCTCCCACATGGACAATATTTTCATCCAGCACAAACTCACGGATAAACCGGGTCGGACTGTTGATCGGCACAAATTTCAGCGCGTTACGGAAGTTTTTCACAAACTTCTCATCATCATTCGGCATCTGCTGATCGTAGCTAAGCTCAGTCACCAGTTCACGGATAAAGCGGTTAGCCCGCTTCTCCAGCTTCATCTCAGGACACTGTTTCAGCAGATTCTCTTTCACTACCGGCCACTCTTTCGGCAGTCGGCCACCATCCTGCTTGACGGTAAAGTCTTCCAGTGAGACGGAGAAGTCTGGCAGGATAAAGCGTCCCAGCACATCCTCCTCAGGGGAAGACAGTGACGCACTGATGGCCAGGCCAACACAGGTCTCTTTTCCCGTTTCAGTATCAAAGAAACTCAGTGCGAGATAGCTGACGGAGTCCTGCCGGGAGTTCTCTTTTTTCCCCAGGTCATCCATAAAACCGAGACAGTAGGTGCGCAGGCTACGCTCACTCTTCTCGCCGGCACTGGCGTTGAAGCTGAGATATTTTTTGTTGCCCCCCATCAGGACCGTCTGGATAGCATCCAGCAGGGATGACTTACCGGAACCGTTGGGACCAATAACCGCCACATTGCCTTTGATCGGAATCTCTACAGCACCCAGCACATACCAGTTCACCAGCACCATTCGATTAAGCTGTTTCATCAGTTTGCTTCCTCCGGTGCAGTGAACGCTTTATTATGATCGATCTCAGTATCCACTTCAGGAGTTAGCGCCGCCGTATCTGTTTCAGCAGTATCTGTTTCCGCAGTATCCTGCAATTCACCAGCCTCATCCGACTGCACCTCAACAGCGTCTGCCGCATCATCGCTAGCTGTAATCTTGTCTTTCGCAGGCGCATCCTCATCGCGCTCTTCGCACAACGCCTCCAGCTGACCGATAAAGTCTTCGACCACAACCTGACGGATCGCCGGATTGATGGTTAAGGGGATATTTTTAGGATCTGTTTCATGGGGCTTGCCCCGTTCAATAATGCCGTGACGACTAAACAGCGACAGCAGTTCTTTCAGACGGGTCTCGTTGGGTATCTCCCGCCCGGTGAGATTTTCATAAAGTGTCAGCATCTCGTCTGTAGTGATATACGCACGTCCCGCTTCGACGTCAAAGGACTCAAGCTTTTGCTCATATTGCTGACGCAGGCAGAGCAAAAACAGCGACTCATCCAGCTTCAGACGCATAAAGCGCTCTTCGCCTTTTGGCAAAATCCCCAGATAGGCTTCATCGGGCTGATAGATCAGTGACCAGCCGATGGCCGCAAACAGATTGACAAAGTAATCCGTATGGGAAGCCACCAGGAAATAACTGTCACGGTGTCCAGGACGTTCAGCGTAGAGGAACTGATTCACCAGCAGCATATTGGCGGCACGAACGAAATCTTCTTCCTGATACTGATCGCTGCGACCGATGATTTTCTGCAGATCACCCAGCATTATACTTTCCTCTGAATACTGAAATCGCGACATTCAACCATATCCGCGACATTGACATATTTATCTTCAAACTTAATCTCATACTTATTGGCTGTTCCACGACCCTTCTTACCCAGCGAGCGCATATGCCGCAGATAACTGAAGCAGATGTAATCTTCGATACACTCGATGGTGAAATCAACGGCGGTAATCTTCTTCTTATCGATCAGGTGGCGTTCAACATACAACTCAATGTTTTCTGGCTTCACCTCACGCCGCGCCTTGTACTCTTTGAACAGCTGGCGTAACTCCAGTACCCGCGGGTCAATTTCAACCGGGCGAATCACCCTTGGTTTAGTTTCAACCCGACGCCGGATAGGCGAGCGCACACTGCCCGGCGCAATAAATGCAACTCCATCCAGCGTGTTGATATGGGGGATTGAGCGGGAGTCCAGTTTAGCAACATCACTGATCAGGCGAGACAGCCGCGAACTCATGCCCGGCGTGGTCTTGTCCATATACCGGACAGTATCCGCCACCCGCTTCTCCAGCCGGTAACGGAAATCATCAATCGTTGCCAGACGCTGATCCACCGACTCAAAGATGCGGATAATACGGTTGATATGACTGTGAACCATCGCCTCAGCATCGGCAAAACAGAGTTCAAACTGTTCCTGATAGTGCTTGGACAGCTTTTCTACCTTGAGTGGGTCAAATTGCAGATCACGCAGCATGGTGAGAATCTGTCGCCGGAAGCGGAACGGGTTGTTCTTGGTTTTCAGGGTTTTGTAGTCGGACACCAGAATGTGCGCCACAAACCGATCAAAAAAGCTGCGGACAATCTCCTGCGGGTTCGATGTCGCTGCCATGCTGATCTTCAACTCGCGCAGGCCGAGCATCATATCGGTCAGATGGGCACTGAAATCCGCCGCGGTCTGCGCCGCTTCCTGCAGGGTAATACCCCGGCCAGCCGGATCACTGATCGCAGATTCCAGAGAGCTGAGCACGTTAAGCACCGCGCCACCGTAGCTGCGCTTTTCCAGCTCGTTGATACCGACTAAGGTACGTAACAGATAACTGATCGCCGGAGAAAGCAGCACGAAGGTGCGGTAGATCCGTTGCTCCTCTTCCAACCAGCCGGTGTCAACCAGGCGACGATAGATACGGCTGGTATATTCAGCAGCAGAACGAGGCAGCTCCTGACGGTCGGCTTCAGACTCGCCCTCTTCCGGTTCCCAGCGGCGCACCCCCAGGCGAACCACGGTATCTTCTATACAGGAGCGAATCAGATCTTTGGGGACAAACGGATCAACCAGATCTTCATCAAAGAACTGATCCGCCAGATCCAGCAGAACTGCCTCGTAGATATGTTTATTCTGTCCTGATAATGGGACAAAGAGTGTTTCGGGAAGCTTTTTGAAAAGCATCTCAGCTAAAATCTCCGGGCACGCGATCTAAGGAAGGTAACGATGATAACGGAAATAGCCACACTGACCAAGTGGCAAAAAAGACCGGCCAATGGATGCCAGCCCTTTTCTGACAGAATATTTAAAAAAACATTTTAAATCATAAAGATAAAACACTGATCATTGTTTAATCAGATGCTTCTTTTTGCCTGTTGCACCCGGGCATAGACCGACAGCAGATACTGGTGTTGAGCAAACGCCTCCAATCCCAGTGTCGATTGGGCCAGTCCGGCAAAAACACCCTGCCCATCAATCATATCAAGCACCGCTGCAACCCGCTCTGAACCATAGATCTGGTCCAGCAGAGCGCGATAATGACCCAGCCGATGCTCACCATCCAGGCGAAACATCAGACACTGATGCAAACAACGATATAACACCGCCCGCTCTTCACCGAAAGCCTGCGTATCAGATTGCTGCATCCATTCACTCCAGACCAGCGCCTCCTCCAACTCACCCAACCGAAGATTCAGCAGACACTTCAGCTCACCGACTCGCAACGTATTCCAGAGCATATCCGCATCAGGCAGAATTCCGATAATCTCTACCACCCGTTGCTGATCATCAAAGCCGCCTTCTTCAAGATGCAGAAGCAGACTCTCGACCTCAGGATCAGTCAGTTCCGCCAGACGCAGTAACGGCGCACGCAGATCGATACCTGCATTGTTGTTATTCCATACCAGCTCATCCACAGGGTACACCTCCGACATACCAGGCACGATGATCCTGCAGCTATACATACCCAGATGTTCAAAATCAGCGATATAGATATCCATATCCACTTTATGAATCCGACGGCACAACTCTTCGAATTCAGCCTGCGTATCACCTTCGATATTCCACTCAGTAAAGGTGTAATCGGTTTGTGTGGAAAACAGATCCCAGGCAACTGCGCCGCTGGAGTCCATAAAATGGGCTTCCAGGTTATCCTGATCAGCCACCTCGGCAATATCGAAGCGGGGTAACGGAAACCCGTCCAGACTGTCCAGTTCGCGTCCCTGAAGCAGTTCAGTGACTGCTCTTTCAAATGCCACCTCAAACTTGGGATGGGCGCCGAAAGAGGTAAAACAGCCGCCATCAGCAGGATTGATCAGTGAGACATTCACCAGAGGAAACTTACCGCCCAGCGAAGCATCCTTCACCAACACCACATAACCATGACTGCGCAGCGCTGCAATAACCCCTAGCGTCGCGGGATAGCGTTCCTGAACCCATTGAGGAATATCCGGCAGACTGATACCGGAAGAGATAATCGTGTTTTTTATATGTCGCTCGAAAATTTCTGACAGCGCCTTTACCCGCGCTTCATTCACCGTATTACCGGCAGCAATACCATTATGCAGATACAAATTGCGGATAATATTAATCGGAATCCACACCTGATCACCGTTGTTCTGTCGTACAAAGGGGATGGCGCAGATGCCTCGCCTCCTATTACCCGAATTACTATCCACTAACATCGATGCTTTAAGCTCACCATCCATGTTGTAGTGCAGCAAGGTAGGCTCATCCAGCAATCCGTCGGGCAACCCATTATCGGTAACAGGAAACCAGCGCTCATTCGGGTAATGAACAAAGCCATCATCGGCAACCGCCTGCCCCAGATAGTAATCTGCGAAAAAATAGTTACTGCTCAGCCGCTCGCAGAAATCCCCAAGGGCGCTCGCCAGAGCCGCATTACGACTGGCGCCTTTACCGTTAGCAAAAAACAGCGGAAAGTTACGGTCACAAATATGCACTGACCAGACACCCGGCACAGGATTCAACCATCGGGTCTCCTCAAGCTCAATTCCTAATGCCGCGATACAGGCACGCATTCTCAAAATGGAATCGTCCAGTGGTGCATCTTTGCCGGGAATCATCGTCATAGGGGAATCCTTAGTACCAGTTTTTGTGGTAAAAACCAGGACACCATCGGCCTCAACCTGAAAGGTTTAATACCAGCAGTGCCATCAGGCATAACGCCCCTTATACAGAAATCTCTCAGCAAACGAAATGCTGGTTTGCGAATATCGAACCAGAGCGACAAAATCCAGCCCGAAGCGAATAACCAGATCGTTATTTAACCACTTAATAAAACAGTAAAATATTTTCTCGTTTCCGCTTGACGCCTACCCCGCTCATCATTAACATACGCCGCCTTGGTTGAGGTGATCCTCGATAGCTCAGTTGGTAGAGCAGTAGACTGTTAATCTATTGGTCGCTGGTTCGAGTCCAGCTCGAGGAGCCAACCTAACCATAGTAGATGTCATTCCTCGATAGCTCAGTTGGTAGAGCAGTAGACTGTTAATCTATTGGTCGCTGGTTCGAGTCCAGCTCGAGGAGCCATCTGTCAGAACGGGGCATAGCGCAGTCTGGTAGCGCATCTGGTTTGGGACCAGAGGGTCGTAGGTTCGAATCCTGCTGCCCCGACCACTTTTAAAAGCTGCTGTAAAAAGCGCATCTGGTTTGGGAACTTTCCAGGTTAGGGTCATAGATCCAAGTCCTGCTGCCCCGACCACTTTTTAAGCCGCTGTAAAAAGCATAAGTTCTGCTGCGCAACCACTTTCTAAGTGACAAGCTTTTTAGTAAATTATTTACCATACTTACTCAGCAAGCTAACGACCCAGACCTTCTGTCCTGTTTGCACGATATATTCATAAACCTGTTTTTCAGCAAATCCCCTTCGCTGAACCTTAACGAAATTATTTCGTTATTCACCGGGGTATACATTAACGTCTGTTTTATCTTGTATACAGCTACCCCGGATTTTTAATACGTCTGCTAGAAGCAACTTTACCCCTTGAAAAACCTCTTCTACTAAAATATTTAGTCCTATTACCTATACTTGTATACACCTTACTTAGTTAGAATAGCGCTAGAACAAAGCGCTAAAGTGGACACGGTCACCGATGGAACGACTTCTCACACAACGATCAAACCAGGCCAAACAGAGCTGCCCGAATACCGCCATAGAATCGCTTCGTTTTGACGCATCCAACTGCAGCAAGCGACAGCGTTGTTTCAGAGAAGAAGCATGACCACTGAGCAGGCATATTTCCTCACCGTTGCATTAATCAATCTGGTGCTAGCGTTTTCCGGAACCAGAATTAACGACCCGGAAGGCAAGCAACGATCCATACTATTTTTCATTCTGGCATTCGCGGCAAACTTCCTTAGCTGGTTTATCTATGTATTTGATATCGGTGTAACCCTAAAAATCATATCGGTCATTCTATCCTCTGTATTCATCTGGGGCATGGTTGTGTTCAGCTACAAACGCTGCGAATACCCACTACCGCTGACATTTATCTCAATCATTTTTCTGGTCAATTGCACCGCTTTAAGCTATTTCACTTATGCTGGCCAGTTATATGAGGCCCTGCACGTCAGCGCGCTGTTTGTCCCTTCAGCCTTTTGCATCATTGGGTATCTGTTTCTGAAGATAAAAAAGTTCAGAAACCCTTCTGATATTATCCTGGCTTACGCCTGTTTTATCATGGCAGCAGTCGTCGCCAGCCGATCTCTGCTATTGAAGTTTTCGCCTGAACTCTTTAGCGCAACCGTTATTTCGTCACAAATCATATGGCCTGCCTTTAGTGTCATTTGTGGTGTATTCGCTTTATTAAGCTATACCGAGGAAGCCCAATCCAGACTACAGCAAGAATCCAACACCGACCAACTTACGGGACTGGCGAATCGGCGCAGCATGGATCGTATTCTCGATAAAGAGTGGGCAAGAGCCAATCGCCACCACAGACCTTTGGCTTTGGTGATGCTGGATGTCGATTTTTTCAAAAATTACAACGATCACTATGGTCATCAGGCAGGAGACGATTGTCTGAAGAAAGTTGCACACGTGCTGTTAGCATCAGGGCAGCGTGCCGGCGAGGTTGCTGCACGATATGGCGGTGAAGAGTTTCTCCTTATTCTTCCTGATACCGACCTGGTAACGGCCCGACAGATAGCTGACAAAATACGTGCTTCGATTGCCGGGTTCCAGATACCGCATCAATACTCCCCGCTGGGTGTTCTTACACTGAGCGCAGGAATTGCCGCACTATCAGAGCAGAACTTTAATAATATCGGCGAGTTACTACAGGCCGCGGATTCAGCACTGTATCAAGCCAAAGGGCTTGGTCGCAATCAGACACAGATGGCTCCAGATAGCTCAGAAAAAACACCTTCACTATAATCCAAAATAATAGTGCACCCGCTCTTGCAGCAAGGCTTTTGCCTCACCCTCAGAGATACCATCCAGCCTCTGATACACACCCAGAGCGATTTTTTTAAACACCTGAACAATCTCAGGGTCAAAATGGCTGCCACTGTCTCCGATAAGGATGGACATGCTTTGCTCAAAAGACATTGGCGCTTTATATGGGCGCTTTGAGCACAGAGCATCAAATACATCTGCGATTGCGAAGACTCTCGCGGCGAGCGGTATATTCTCTTGCTTCAACCCTCGGGGATAACCCGTTCCGTTCCACTTCTCATGGTGGTAGGCAACCACAATACTCGCCTCATCCAACCAGCCGATTCCCTTTAGGATCGACTCGCCCTGCTCCACATGAGTACGCATTAACTCCATCTCATCATCAGTCAGTCTGCCAGGTTTCAGCAAAATAGCATCTGGGATCCCTATTTTTCCAACATCATGAAGAAAGCTACCAATAATCAGGGCTTGCATACTATCTTTCGGTATCTCAATTGCTTCAGCAATCTTAGTGGCAATCCAGGCAACCCTGTAATTATGAATACCGGTATCAGAATCACGCTTGGCAATTGATCGGCCCAAAGCCTCCATCATCGAAATATGAGAATCAAGCACCTCTCTCGCTTTGCGACGGTTTTCCCTGGATAGATAGACAACTATTGGATAGACAACGGCACCGCAGATTAATGACGCCAAGGCAACCATCAACGCTGCTGTAAAAGCAGTCGCGGTTATCTGTTTACGCTGCCAATCAGGAACAATACGCACCCCTTCAAAATAACCTGCCAACGATTCAGAGCCGGACTTAACAAAATGAAGTGGTACAAAGACCCTGAGCACCCAGTCACCGTTTTGCAACTTCATACTTTCGTAAGAGCTTTTCGTGTACGCAGGCATAACGTGTCCAGCCAGCTGCTCCTCAACCTCTGCTCCGGAGAGAGTCACAGCCTCCGCCAATTTTTCACCAGATGCGCCGTATATTTCCGTAATATCAAAGAAGCCACCCGCTAAAATATCGGCAGCCTGCTGAGCGCCCTCCCGGGATATCTCATTCGATAAGTCCAGCACATGGTAGTAGGCCAATAGACGCTCAGTTTCCTCATTAGCCAGCGAAACAATCGCACTCTCAGCCTCCTCTGTTGCAACATACCAGGCTATCGGGCTGGCGATAGAAACAAGAATCAGACTCACAAGACTGATAAGAGCGGCCGTCCGCCGCTCAAAATTGGTTGTCATTCCATTTACCTTAAGTGGACTCAGACTCGATCACATATACAGAGATTAGCGCATCCATATCCAGCTCAGTCAACTAACCCGATTGTAAAAACAATGCTTTAGTACTCAAAATAACAGATCAATAATCGCATCCCTGAATGAAGGACAAGCCTGATCCGCAACTGTTTAACAGCGCCACGATTCGCCCTTAGATGGGATTAGATTTCCAAAATACGCGGCAAGGACTCAATCCGGTATCGTTTGAACTCTGTTTCTGATAGATAATATTCCAGGTCGGCTAAATATGACCTGCGTCCACCGCTGTAACATTTCTACTCCCTGACTGATGGTAATATATGATCTTTTCTGCAACTAAAAATCGTAACCCAAGCGCGGCACACCGGCAGTTCATCGTCGTCGGTGTGCAGAGAGGCGGCACCTCCGCCATAGCTGCCTCTCTAAAAGCGCTGGGCGTCTCTCTGGGTGATAATTTTCATGAACCCATCTACGAAGATATAGGAATGGCAGAAGCCTTTCGCGCGGGAAACTGGAAAAAGCTTCAAAAACTCATCGTGGCTTATGAACAGAAGTATGTACTTTTTGCATGGAAACTGCCTGACAGCAACAGCAAGTTAACCCGTGTTTCGAAGCTCTTTTCCAATCCCAGCTTTATCTTTGTTTACCGGGATATATTTGCTATCGCTAAACGCAAGAAAACCGTACATGACACCGATATTTCAGCAGCGATGAGCTCCAGCCTTAGCGCGTACAATCGTATTCTCAAATTTGTCGATAAGAGCCACTATCCTGCACTGCATATCTCTTACGAGAAACTGTTACAGGATAAGCAGGGGCACCTGAAAGAACTTGCAGCGTTTTGTCACCTTGAGGCATCTGAGGATCTGATAGAAAGAGCCTGTAAATCAATTGAGGCGTCACCGAGAAGTTACACTCAGTGGGTTGAAATCTCCCGCCAGATTATCGCTTTAAATAAAGCGGGATTTGATGGATATATTGACCATGTCTCAGAAAGTCTGATCTCTGGGTGGATGCTGAAAAGTGGTTCAGATCAGCCTGTCACACTCGAGTTATTTGTAAATGACAAATTAATAACAGAGTTTCTCTGTGATACTTTCCGTGGAGATTTGATAACAGCAGCTAAAAGCAATACTGGCAACGCAGGCTTTAGCATTCCCCTGCCTGAAGGAACGCTGAAGAAGTCGGACAGAATTTCGCTTAAACCTACAGGACATTCTGTGGGTTTATTCACAGATTTTTAGCCGCAAGTATTTGCTGCAGACCCATCTGGTCATTAGCCCCCTTGAGCCTCAACGATACTTACCGAACATTTAAGACTCACCATAACAGTGAAACCTTACATGGAAAGCTGACCAACCTGTTGTAAAATAGATACAGATTAATGTACACCCGAGTTAACAGATAACATTCATACCTTTGACGGACAATGATCAATGAAACAAGATGCCGATAGAATAGCTGAGGTTATCCTGAGTATGAATGTTGATGTTGGGCGCGCCGCATTTACAGTAACTAAAGCGCTTGATTATGTTGGTATCGATGATAAAAGCCATGGTCTCCGTGTAGGCCTGATCTGCCATCGCATCGCTCACCTGCTTGGCTGGGAAAAATCTAAAAGGCACTTTATTTTAATCGCTGGAATGCTACATGACTGCGGTGTTTCATCAACGACAGTCCATCAAAAGCTGGTGGATGAGATGGAGTGGGAAGGCGCCGAGGAGCACTGTATCAGGGGCGATCACTTTTTACGTAGTTTCCCCCCCTTCAGCGCATTTGCACCTGCGATCCGATACCACCACACACGTTGGCAGGACCTGCCTGAAAGTTTGGATACTGAAACCCGGGAGTATGCAAACCTAATATTCTTTGCTGACCGTTTAGATGTCGCCTATTCATCCTTCATATTTAATAAACCGCCCCATGAAGCACTATTAAACAGGCAGCAGATACTCGGCGAATTAACCCCTTATGTTGGGCTGCTGTTTTCACCGGAGATTTACAAAGCGACAGAATCAACCATTCTGAAAGACAGTTTCTGGCTGGAATTGAGAGACGAGTACCTGGATGATGCCATTATGGAGACCCTGTCATCTGAAGATTATGAGATATCGCTGTCATTTGACGAGATTGAATCCCTCGGCGAGCTTATCTCCCAGATCGTTGATGCGAAGAGTCCCTATACTCACTATCACAGCCTGCGAGTAGCTGACCTTGCTTATACACTATCAGGTCTGGCCGGTCTGGATCAGTATCAACGGCGTATTCTAAGGCTTTCGGGATTGCTCCATGATGTTGGCAAACTCAGAACCCCGGATGAGATATTGGAAAAGCCGGGAACCCTGTCGGAATACGAGATGGCGCAGATGCGTAGCCATCCCCTCGATAGTAAAAGGGTATTGAAATCGCTGTTCCCGAATACTCAGATCGCCAAATGGGCATCTGAACACCATGAAAAATTAGATGGCTCAGGCTATCCTTTCGGTTGGAAAGGTGATCAGATCGACTTCCCTACCCGGATTTTATCCATTGCCGATATTTTTCAGGCACTCTGCCAAAAGCGCCCATACCGCCACCGGCTGCAGATTAATGAGGTTATCGAAATCATGGATGTAATGGCCGCCGAGGGCAAGATTGATACGGCGATCTACGGGTTGTTAAAAGCCAATAAGAGTGAGCTATACCGGGTAGCGATCAGGCAGTGAATCAAACCAGGCTATTAGTCCGGTAAAACTCAGTCCTCAGAAAGGATTGATTGACAATGCACAGTAACTCTATATAGTGTTCACTAGCTTAGAAAAAGTCTATTTTTTAACCATTTGTTGTCGTTGTATTACTGTTGTTGTTTTACTTAAGTATTCTCGTCCCTCTGCATTAAATTCCAGTCTTATTTTTTCGCTATCAGGTAAAACTATTCTGTGTTTCGAACCTCAGTGCCTCAATGCTATTAGCCGTGCTGAGACCAGACTAAAAAGAGTCACTTCAAACAACAGATCAGCGTTGCCGGTTTAAATACTCAGTCAGTGATTGTTACAACGCTTTCGATGAGTATTGTTTGTTCTTAGTTAAGCGGCCTGAAGGTTCGCAAATAAAAGCGTTTAATCCGCTGTGTGAGAGTGCCTGAAGCACTGACAGCGATAAATATTTTTGTCATATGCCTGAGCTAAAATATGAAAATCTCAGCATAAATTTATGGTTATCAGACAGGGTTAGATACCCGCTAAAAGTAACGCTGATAACCAACCCAATTTGATTCACTCCACAGAGATGAGTGATGCCAGCGACACCCTCCTCGTAGTATTTATAGCCCATTAACAATGAGTTCTTCACACTACCGGGCCACAGTCTGACGCTGGTTTATTTGAGAAAAGAATGAGTATAGATACCAAAGCGGCCATCAATGCCGCAGATTTTGAAAAATACAGCAACCCTATTCCCGGCCGGGAATACATCATGGGGCTGTTCGATGAGCCAGGAAAGTTTTTAAACCGAGAGCAGCTGGGTAAAACCCTGAAGCTGTTTGAAGAGGAAGAGAAAGAAGCGTTGCGGCGCCGCTTGCGCGCGATGGAGCGGGATGGACAACTGAATTTCGATCCGCGCAAGGGCTATAGTTTACTCCGCTCTGAGGATCTGCTCGAAGGTAAAGTTATCGGCCACCCTGATGGCTTTGGCTTTCTGTCACTGGACCAGGGCGGTGATGACCTGTTCCTGCACGATAGTCAGATGCTTAAAGCCTTCCCTGGCGATAGGGTACAAGTCCGAATAACAGGAACTGACCGTCGCGGACGCCAGGAAGCACAGATCGTTAACGTGGTTGAGAAAAACATGACCACCCTCGTTGGCCGCCTCAGAGTCGACGATGGCGAGTATTATTTGCAGCCGGAAAATAGTCGTATCTGCAATGAGATTGATATCCCGGATGACCAGCTAAAAGGCGCACAAGCGGGCCAGTATGTCACCGTTGAGATCACCGAATACCCTTGTAACCGGTTTAATGCTGAGGGACGGGTGGTTGAGATTCTGGGTGACTCAATGGCCCCCGGAATGGAGATTGATGTCGCGATCCGCAACCATGATATCCCCCATAAGTGGCCTAAAGATGCGCTTGCAGCGGCTGAAGCCCTGGGCGAGGAAGTTCAAGAGAGCGATAAGCAGCACCGTGCTGATCTGAGAGGCCTGCCATTTGTCACCATTGATGGCGAAGACGCCCGCGACTTTGATGACGCCGTCTACTGTGAAAAACGTAAATCCGGTGGCTGGCGTCTGTTTGTCGCTATCGCTGATGTATCTCACTATGTCGCACCCGGCAGCCCGCTTGATCTCGAAGCTGCAGAACGGGGCACCTCCGTCTATTTTCCCGGCCATGTGGTGCCAATGCTACCGGAAGCACTGTCAAACGGCCTTTGCTCACTGAACCCTCATGTCGACCGACTGGTGATGGTCTGTGAAATGGCGATCAGCAGCGCCGGCAAGATGACCAGCTATAAGTTTTCCGAAGGCGTTATTCACTCCCACGCCCGACTGACCTATACCCAGGTCGGTACGCTGCTGTCCTCCCCTGAATCAGAGTTAGGCAAAACCGTTGCCCATAACCATGCCGACGTTGTGCCGCACATCCACTCCCTGCACCACCTGTATGCGGTGCTGAGAAAAGCGCGTACCAAACGTGGCTCTATCGACTTTGAAAAGCAGGAAGTCCAGTTTAAGTTTACCGCGGACCGGAAGATTGAAAGTATCGTCCCGGTTGTGCGTAATGATGCGCACAAGATGATTGAAGAGTTTATGCTCTGTGCCAACGTTGCCACCGCACAGTTTCTGGAAAAACTGGAGATCCCGGCATTGTATCGCGTCCATGAGGGTCCGGTAGAGAAGAAGCTAACCAATCTGCGCGCATTTCTTAGTGAGCGCGGCCTGAACCTTGCTGGTGGAGAAAAGCCTACACCGGCACATTATGACCGTCTGCTAAAAGGGCTTGGCGAGCGTCCCGACGCCCAGATTATCCGTATGATGATGTTGCGCTCTCTGAGTCAGGCTGAGTACCGCTCAGACAATCAGGGGCACTTCGGCCTGGCCTATCCAGCCTATGCTCACTTTACCTCACCGATTCGCCGTTACCCTGACCTTCTCGTCCACCGCGCCATTCGCTCAGTGATTCGACGTAGCGAAAGCGGCAGTGTCATTCGCCGGGTACTGAAAAAAGTAACCGGGGTAGGCGCTGATCCGGTTCAGCGGATTAAAAGTGCCGCACCGCTGGCACAGGGGAAAAGCTATCCTTATGACCTCGCGGCGATGAAAAGTCTGGCTGAGCACTGCTCAACCGTTTCCCGTCGGGCAGATAAAGCGGGCTGGGATGTTGAAGCCTGGCTCAAATGTGAATATATGCAGGATCATGTAGGTGATGTTTTCAGCGGCGTGATCAGCACCGTTACTAACTTTGGTCTGTTTATTGAGCTGGATGATACTCAGGTTGAAGGTCTGGTCCATGTAACCGCACTGAACAACGATTACTATCAGTTCGATGCAGCCCAGCAACGTCTGGTTGGGGAACGCACCCACGCCAGCTTCGGCATTGGCGATAAGATCAATATCCGGGTTGTCAGAGTTGATATGGATCAGCGCAAGATTGAGTTTGAACTGGCGGTTAAAGATGAAGTCCAAAGCGCGCCAAAACCGCGCAAGCGCAAAGGTGGCCGGGGAAAAAGTGCCAAAGGTGCAGGTAAATACCCCCGCTGATTAGCCGACTGCAGCGGCAACATAACCAGCCCTTAACCGCTTAAGGGTTGGACAATATGCATGTGTACAAATACCGTCTGGCGGCTCATCGGTTTGATAACCAGATACTCTGATAAGGCGCCAGCTCGATACTGCCCAGCAGATCATCATAACGCTCCCCACTCAGCAGATCGGACCAGTCCTGGGTGCTGATCAGATTGAGATCAGATAACGACAGGGTTGCCGGTTGCGCACTGATATTGTTAAGACAGAAAATATTCTGGGTTCTATCAATACTCTGACGCCAGAAACCAAAAATCTGTTCACCCAGGTGCAGGGTAAACTGCGTCGCATTGGGATGGAAAGCTTTCTGTAAGGAACGTATATAGATTAAGCGTTTCATGCCACTGAACACCCGGTGATAGTGGCTCGTGTCATCAGCTAACAACCGTTCAAGTTCGCTATAATCCCACTGATGACGATTGATCGAGCGGAAATGCCCGGTGGTTTCCACCCGTTCATGATCATTCAGAGTACCGAGTAAACTATGCAGGTAGATCCCCGGTATCCCCTCCAGAGCCAGCATAATATTATGGGCACAAAGAAACCGCGCCTCACCCAGCGCATCTTTACCTTCAACCGTTCCCTGCAGGGCTTCAAACAGAGCAATGTTGATCTCATAGGGCTTTTTCTCACCATTATCCAGCGCCCGCCACGAAACATGCCCACCAAATTCCTGCATCGTTGCGATCATCAGGTCAACTTCGCTATCCGGTAGTATTCCCTCGACCGGGCGTAAACCGATGCCATCGTGTGAGGCGATAAAGTTAAAGAAAGCCGTACCATCCTGCGCCGGAGGCATACTCATCATCCACTGCTTAAGATAAAAATTCTGCCCGGTAATCAGCGCATGCAGCAGCAACGGCGGTAACGAGAAGTTATAGACACAGTGGGCTTCATTGGCGTTACCAAAATAGGAGAGATTTTCTCTGCTGGGAATATTGGTTTCAGTGATAATCATCGCCGTTGGGCAGGCATACTCAATCAGAGTTCGCAAAAGTCTGACCACTTCATGGGTCTGCTCCAGATTGAGACAGCTGGAGCCCGCCTCTTTCCACAAAAACGCAATCGCATCCAGACGGAAAATATTCACCCCCTGATCGAGATAGAAGCGCACAATCCTGACAAATTCTTTCAGGACTTCAGTATTACGAAAATCAAAATCAACCTGATCATGACTGAATGTACACCACACATGCTTTAACCCAGCTGATGTTTCAACTTCACGCAGCAGGGAGCTGGTGCGAGGCCGCACCACCCCTGACAGATCATCATCCAAGCTGGCGGTAAAAAAGAAGTCATGCCCATACCCCTCTCCTTTAATGAAGTTCTGAAACCATTCACTTTCGCTGGAGCCATGGTTAATCACCAGATCAGACATCAACCGGTATTCTGCCGAGAGCCGCTGAATATCCTGCCACTCCCCAACCGACTCCCGCACCTGGTAATAGTCACTCACCGCAAAACCATCATCCGAACTGTAAGGAAAGAAAGGCAACAGATGAACACCGCTGATAACACCATCACACTGTTCATTGAGAAAGGTGTGCAGCGTAGTCATCGCCCGTTCGCCATCACGATACAGGCTATCACCGTAGGTGATCATAATGACATCCTGCTGACTCCAGTGATTTTGGTAGGGTTTGGGAAGCTGTTCTACACTGCCCAGCCGCATAATCGAAATCAGGTCTGATACCAGCTGTGTAATAACCTCAGAATCAGCCATCTGATAAATGGTCTGCAGGTGATTTTCAATCTGTCCGGCAAGCTGCATACTTGCACTACTTAATACACTATCCATACTATTCCGCCATAAACTCCTGATGGTCTAACTCAACCGCTTCGATCAAACGATCAAAGACATCGGGCATCGCACTGGAAACACGGCTCCAGCTGGGAATAAAGGGGGTCTCCATCGGGTTACTGAGAAACTGCTCGCCAGCGGTAATAATATTTCGCGAGAACATCTCAACCGCCATCTCCTCTTCATGAATATCCAATTGCAACCCGTTCATCACCGCATCGTTATGATAGGTTTCAACAAAATCCAGGGCGATACGAAAATAGGTAGCCTTAACGGAGCGAAAGGTTTCAGTATTAAAGGTATGCCCCTGTGTGGCCAACTTGCGGAACAGGGATTTAGTGATATCGATCGACATCTTCGATAAACCGGCATTTTTATCGTCCAGCGACAGATCCTGATGCTTATGATCATACTGGTCAGCAATATCAACCTGACACAAGCGGTTGTTGGCATAATTGCGGTGCATTTCAGACAGCACCCCGATCTCCAGGCCCCAGTCGCTGGGTATACGAATATCACTGAGCACGTCTCGACGGAAAGAGAACTCGCCCGCTAATGGATAACGAAAACTGTCCAGAAACTGCAGGTATTCGATCTCACCAAATACCTTTTTCAACGCTCGCAGTAGCGGGGTCACCAGTAAACGACTCACACGTCCATTGATCTTGCCATCGGCAACCCGGGCATAAAATCCTTTGCAAAACTCATAATTGAACTGTGGATTCGCCACGGGGTAAATTAGTTTAGCTAACATATTTCGACTGTAGGTGACTACATCACAGTCATGCAGCGCGACTGATTCAGCGCGGCCGGATGCCAGAATATAGCCCATGCAGTACCAGACATTACGCCCTTTTCCCGCCTCTTTAGGAGCCAGTTTCAACGCTTGTAGCTCAGCATCAAGAGCCCTCAGCCGCGGGCCATCATTCCACAGAATCCGGTGATGCTGGGGTAGCCTGCTGAAAAATGTTCGTGCGAAGCGAAACTGTTCTTCATTCGCCCGATCCAGCCCGATAACGATCTCCGACAGATAAGGGACTTTACTGATCTCATCGATAATATGACCAAGCGCAGGACCTTCCAGCTCAGAAAAAAGTGAAGGCAGAATCAGCGCCAATGGACGCTTTTTGCCAAAACGGGTCAGCTCCGCTTCTACCTCATCAATCGGTCTTTGCGACAGGTTGTGCAGGGTAGTGATAATGCCGTTCTGGTGAAAATCACCCATAACTTCAACTCCTTAACTTGTTGCGAAGAAACTCGGTTAAACTCATCTCTGCAGGCTTGTCAGTTGCACCCAGACACTGGCTGATGCCCTCGACCCAACCTGCAGGGCCTGTCTGACTTGAGAGATAGAGGTTAGAATGAACAAGTTGCGGCGGTTCATGCACCGGCGAACGGATCACCACGGCACAATCCGCAACCTGAAGCATATCCACATCGTTAAAACTATCCCCGGCGGCGATGGTTAAAAATGTACTGCCCGGGGCCGAATCAGCATATTGCTGGTTTAGCCATTGCAACGCCTTCCCCTTATTGCAAGCCCCGGTTATATGGAGAAAACGCCCGCCCTGAAGTACCGTTGCACCCTGCTGTCTCAACACCGCAACGAACTGCTGTTTACGCTCATCCGTACCGAGCCATCTCACAGGTTCACTGAATTCACGCTGATTAGCCATTTGCGCGGCAAGCTCAGAAAGCCCTGTTGACGCTTTAATTCCCGTCACTCCCATGGAGGTAAAGGTTTCAAACTCTTCGCCAAACTCTGGCTGCAAGTCAGCCAGCTGTGCTACCCAATGCTCACGCGGTTTAGAAAATTGATAGCAGTAGTAATCATCAACCCGGAAGCTGCCAGCAGGAGGGTTAATAAAGTAATTATCCGGGATAAAAACAGCCGCTCCGTTTTCAACGATAAAGGGATGAGGGTTATTTAAGGCTATGCGCAAAGCCGCTAACTCAGCTCTGGTTTTACTTGTCACAGGGATCACTGGAACCGCCAGTTCACTCAATAGCGCCAATAAAGGTTCGGCCTCGTGAAAGCTATAACTGAAGTGATCCAACAGCGAACCATCAAGGTCGGTAAAAATCAGAACCTGTTGCGTCATCGTCCCCTCTCTTATAATTGTGCGCTCCATCGGCAAATATATAAAAATGCACCAAATAGAAGCACTGAACCTCGATATCGCCAAATACCTCCCGCCATATACAAGGTAAAGCAGGAAACATACCGAATCCGGAAAAACCACAAAATTAAGGTGCAATTAGCCAAGCATAATCTATGCTTTATGAGTTACAGGTAGAGGCGAAAGTCCTTTTTTCTGCAATTCACTGGCAGCACTGACGCTTAAGCAGCAACCGGATAAATCCGCCAGGTCGCGCTAACGCTATGGCACTGTTATGCTGAAGAAATAGCAGTAGGATGATACGACAGACAACCAGACTCACTGCTTGGGCAGCAACGGAGACGGATAGTTAAGCGTTAGCATCCAGAATGGGGCAGCCTTAAAAAAAAACATATTATGAAGACGAAAAAAGGGCTGATCTTATCGATCCACGCACCAAACTAAGGCACCGACTGTTCGATGTTTATTTGCCGTACACCAACAGAATTCGAATAGTCGAATGTCGCAAACGGTCAAAATTTGTAGTTTATTTTGTATTTTTTGAACACCAAAGCAGAACATTTAGACTTAATTATAGGTTTTTAAAGGTTATGTTTGCACAGACACTTCGTAATATCGTAGTGTATAAACAGAACTGAGACGGTATCCGACTACAAATTTTAAAATTTGCAGACAACAAAAAAATAAATTGTAGCGAGGCATAAGAACAAATGGAAAATTCAGCTTCCAGTGAGGCTTTTGTACGATTCGAGGGTGTTCAGAAAAGTTATGATGGCAAAGTTCTCGTCGTAAAAGATCTGAATATTGACGTTCCTCGTGGTGAATTTCTTACGATGCTTGGGCCATCCGGCTCAGGTAAAACTACCTCTCTGATGATGCTGGCGGGGTTTGAAACCGCAACCCACGGCGAGATTTATCTCGATGGCCGATCAATCAACAATGTCGCCCCCCATAAGCGCGGCATAGGTATGGTATTCCAAAACTACGCCCTGTTTCCCCATATGACCGTTGCCGAGAACCTGGCATTCCCTCTCAAAGTCAGAAACATGGGTAAATCAGAGATAGAAACCCGGGTTAAACGTGCTCTCGATATGGTCGAACTCGGCAGTTTCGGTGACCGTCGCCCGGCACAGCTGTCCGGCGGACAGCAACAGCGGGTTGCCGTAGCCCGGGCACTGGTGTTCGAACCCGATCTGATTCTGATGGATGAGCCGCTGGGCGCGCTGGATAAAAACCTGCGTGAACAGATGCAATATGAGATTAAACATATTCATGAACGGCTGGGCGTTACCGTGGTGTATGTTACCCATGACCAGTCAGAAGCACTGACAATGTCTAACCGTATTGCGGTGTTCAATGACGGTATTATTCAACAGCTGGCCCCGCCTACTGAACTCTACGAAAAACCCACCAATTCGTTTGTCGCTCAGTTTATTGGCGAAAACAATAAACTATCCGGCACATTACAGTCGACCCAGGACGGTATCTGCACAGTACGTCTGCCTACAGGTGAGCTGGTTACCGCACTGGATATCAATACCGATGATATTGGTAAAGAAAGTACGCTGTCGCTGCGGCCTGAACGGGTTTTTCTCGATCCGGTAGAGGGACAGTGCGACAACGTTTTCACGGGTAAAGTTGAAGAAGTTATCTACCTTGGCGATCACAAACGGGTACGCATGAATGTCTGTGGCCATAATGAGTTTATTGTCAAGGTGCCTAACTCAACCGATAACAAGGGACTACAGGTGGGAGGAACCGCTGCAATAGGCTGGTCCTCTAAGGATTGCCGGGCTCTTGATCCGATCTGATGTGATCTGGCCCAGACTATTATAAGTTAGAAAAAAAATAATAACGTCTAATCACTGCGTGATGGACTTATAAACAGCGCCTTCAAGAGGAAGGCGTCATGACATCAAGCCCGAGAGGAAAGATCAAATGAAGAAATTTTCCAAACTATCATCTGTCCTGGCACTGGGTGCTGCGGTCTGCATGGGCTCTGCTATAGCAGCGGAACCACTGACCGTTGTATCCTGGGGTGGAGCCTATACTAAATCTCAGCGTGAGGCCTACAGCAATCCGTTCACCGCTAAAACCGGTATCGAAATTGTTGACGAAGATAAGTCAGGTAATGGTCTGGCAGGTCTGCGGGCACAGGTTGAAGCGGGCAACGTAACCTGGGATGTTCTCGATATTCTGGAAGGTGACGCTATTCTGGCGTGTGACGAAGGTATTGCTCAGCAACTTGACTATGAGAAAGATCTGAACCCAGGTGCTGACGGTACGCCAGTAATGGAAGATTTTGTTGAGGGTTCACTGTCCGGCTGCTACGTTCCAACCATCGTTTATGCCACCCTGTTCTCTTATAACAACAACGCCTTCCCAGGCGAAAAACCCAGCACCATTGCTGATGTCTTTGATCTTAAGAAATTCCCAGGCAAACGTGCGCTGGAGAAGAAACCCGACGCTAACCTTGAGTGGGCTCTGGCCGCTGACGGCGTACCCTATGACAAAGTGTATGAAGTACTGGGAACCCCTGAGGGTGTAGATCGTGCATTTGCGAAACTGGATACAATTAAAGATTCTATCATCTGGTGGGATGCCGGTGCTCAGCCACCTCAACTGCTGGCTGATGGTGAAGTTGCCATTGCCTCTGCTTACAACGGCCGTATCTTTAACGCACAGGTTGTAGAAAACCAGCCGTTTACCATTATCTGGGACGGTCAGGTTTACGAACTGGATGGTTATATCATCCCTAAAGGTGCACCACATAAGAAAGAGGCGATGGATTACCTGCGCTTCGCCACTGACACCCAGCGTCTGGCAGATCAGACCAAGTATATCTCCTATGGTCCTGCACGTAAGTCTTCCGCACCATTGGTATCCACTCACCTGGAAACTGGTGTAGAGATGGCACCTCACATGCCAACTAATCCGGAAAACTTCAAAACTCCAATTAAGAAGAATGCGGAGTTCTGGGCTGATAACGGTGATGAGCTGCGTCAGCGCTTTAACGCCTGGCTGGTACAATAAAATATAAAGGGGGGCTCACTAGCCCCCCATTTTATAAGAAATATGACTGGTTCTGTTCCGGGTTATCCGCGACAGAACCGGATTAGGGTTTGAGTTTGAATGATGGCTCATTCCTCTGGCGTCACCATCGTGGGCTAACGCCATTTTATTCATCTTCAGAAAAGGGTTTGTATTCCTCATGATGGCAAATACTGTCGAGGCCAAAGGCCAATTAACCCCGGACGAGCAGAAACGCTTAACCGCCGATATGCACCGCTCACTGCGCCGCAAAAAAATCCGGGCAGTGCTTCTGGTAGCGCCACTGCTTATCTTTATTCTGGTCACCTTTGTTTCGCCAATCGCAACGATGTTGTTCCGCTCTATTGATAACCCGCAAGTATCTGAGTATATGCCGAATACTACTGCAGCCTTATCTAACTGGGATGCGGATAGTAACGAACTGCCAGACGAAGCAACCTATGCGGCGCTGGTAACCGATCTGAAAATAGGCCGTGAAAACCATACCATTGGTAAAGCAGCCACCCGACTTAATTATGAAAAAAGCCAGATGCGCAGCCTGTTAACCGGTACCGCACGTAAAGCTGGCAGACTTAAGCCTCCTTTCAAAGAACAACTGATTAAAATTAATAAAGGCTGGGGCGATATCGATAACTGGCGCGTCATCAAACGCGAATCAAAACCCTATACCGCATCCTATTACATCGCTGCATTTGACATGGAAACGACCCCTGCCGGTGAAATAAGAATGCTCCCGGAACAACAACGGGTCTATCTGCAGATGCTCTGGCGCACCGTATGGATGTCTCTGTTGATCACCGGATTAACTCTGTTACTCGGATATCCGGTTTCCTATCTGCTGGCCTCTCTGCCAATGGGTATCGCCAACACGCTGATGATTCTGGTGCTACTGCCTTTCTGGACATCTCTGCTGGTTCGCACCTCATCCTGGATAGCGCTGCTACAGGGTCAGGGGGTGATCAATGACATCCTGGTGTGGTTCGGCCTGGTCAGCGATGATAACCGCCTGAGCATGATCTATAACGCCACAGGTACGGTCATCACCATGACCCACATACTGTTACCGTTTATGATTCTACCGCTCTACTCGGTCATGAAAACCATACCCCCTAGCTACATGCGTGCAGCACGCTCTTTGGGCGCTACACCATTCACCGCCTTCGTTAAGGTTTATCTGCCACAGTCCGTACCGGGAATCTCTGCCGGTGCCATTCTGGTCTTTATTCTGGCCATCGGTTATTACATTACCCCCGCGCTGGTGGGTGGTCAGACCGGTCAGTTCATCGGCAATATGATTGCCTATCATATGCAGAGCTCGCTTAACTGGGGCCTTGCTGCTGCATTAGGCGTTATCCTTCTGGCACTTGTGTTGGGTATCTACGCCCTTTACAGCCGCCTGCTGGGCAGTAACAATCAGATGAGTTTGAGGTAAAACTATGGCGCTTCCATCTTATGCAGGCCCTTTGGAAACATTCTGGTACTATGCGTTTCGTGCTTTTTGCGGCATGGTATTTATCTTCCTGATATCACCCCTGCTCATTATTATTCCATTGTCTTTCAATGTTGAACCCTATTTCAGTTTTACTCAGGGCATGCTGGAATTTGACCCGGATGCTTATTCACTGCGCTGGTATCAGGCGTTTTTTGAAAGTGAGCGCTGGATGAACGCGATCCAGAACACCTTTATTGTGGCGGTTTGTTCAACCATTCTGTCGATGATACTCGGCACCCTTGCTGCACTCGGCCTGAGCCGCTCAGAGCTGCCGTTCAAAGGCATGATTATGGGATTTCTGATCTCCCCAATGATTGTTCCGCTGATCATCTCTGCAGCGGGCATGTTCTTCTTCTATTCCTCAATGGGAATATCGCAGAGCTATCTGGGGTTGATTCTGGCACACACTGCGCTGGGCACTCCGTTCGTGGTTATCACTGTAACCGCGACCCTCAGTGGTTTTGACTACAACTTAGTCAGGGCAGCCGCCAGCCTTGGTGCCACTCCGACCTATGCTTTTTTCAAAATCACTGTGCCCTTGATTTTAACCGGCGTTATTTCCGGCGGTCTGTTCGCCCTGATGACATCGGTCGATGAGGTGGTCGTTGCTATCTTTATTGCTGGTGCCGAGCAACGTACTGTGCCAATGCAGATGTGGGCGGGTATTCGTGAGCAGATCAGTCCAACGATTCTCGCGGTAGCAACCCTGCTGGTATGTATGTCGATACTGTTACTGAGTACGGTGGAATATCTGCGCCGCAGATCTGAAACCATCCGGGGTATTAGCCCACACTGAAACCCAACAGCATTAAACAAAACCGGGAGCAAACGCTCCCGGTTTTAATTTACAACGACACTAAAGTTATCTACTGACTCAACCGAGCCAGCACAGCCTGGGCTACCAACGATGACGATGCCGGGTTTTGGCCGGTAATCAACAGGCCATCCTCAACCAGATAGGGCGCCCAGTCGGACCCCTGACTGTATAAACCACCCCGCTTTTTCAGCTCATCTTCCAACAGGAAGGGAACGACGTCAGTCAGGCCCACTGCCGCCTCTTCTGTATTAGTAAAACCAGTCACATTGCGGTTTTTAACCAGTGGCTCTCCCTGAGCATTTTTCGCATTGATTAATACACTCGGCGCATGACATACCGCCGATACCACTTTATCCTGGTGAGAAAAGGCTTCAATCAGCTCAATGGATTTCGGATCATTGGTCAGATCCCACATCGGCCCGTGTCCACCCGGATAGAAAATCGCATCAAACTGATCTGCAGATACCTCATCCAGTTTTAATGTGCTGGCCAGTTTTTGTTGCAACGCTGCATCCTGATCGAAACGACGGGTGTCATCGGTTTGAAAATCCTCCAGAGCGCTTTTCGGATCGATCGGCGGCTGTCCACCGGCGGGCGATGCTAAAGTGATATTCGCTCCGGCATCGGCAAACACATAGTAAGGTGCGGCAAACTCCTCAATCCAGAATCCGGTTTTCTCGCCGGTATCACCCAGTGCATCGTGGGAGGTCAGTACAAACAAAATATTCATTTTAATTTCCTAATAATTTTCTTAATGGATCTGGCGAAGGGAGATCACCTGAACAGTTTCTCAAAAAACTGATCGCCCTCCTCCAGCTCTGAAAATGGGTGACTCATCAGGCAAGTTTAACCAGCATCTTGCCCAGATTTTGTCCGTTAAACAGCCCGATAAAGGCATCAGGGGTCTGTTCAATGCCGTTGTGAACGGTCTCTTTCCAGCTAATTTTTCCTGCGGCAATCCACTGCATCATCTGTGCAGTAAATTCGGCATAGCCATCCCAGTGTTCAAAGACGATAAAACCCTGTATTTTCAGCTTTTTAATAACAATCTGCGCCAGATTAGCCGGCCCCGGCTGCGGCGATGTGGCATTGTATTGCCCGATCATGCCGCACACAGCGATGCGGCCATGATCGTTCATCAGGTTTAGTACAGCTTCGAGGTGATCACCACCCACGTTTTCAAAATACACATCAATCCCTTCAGGGCATGCCTCCGCAATACTGGTTTGCAGATCCTTTGAGGTTTTGTAATTAACCACCGCATCAACCCCCAGCTCATCCAGCAGATAACGGGCTTTCTCATCTGACCCAACACTGCCCGCCACATAGCAGCCTTTGAGTTTTGCGATCTGACAGACTATCGCCCCAACGGCGCCGGATGCGGCAGACACGAACACCCGGTCACCCTCTTTAAGTTCAGCAATTTTAAGCAGGCCGGTATAAGCGGTCATACCGGTCATGCCCAGGACACTGAGAAAGGCCTGATCAGCAATCTCTGTTTTCGGTAGTAACTGCAGATCGTTACCCTCTGAGGTAAAGTATTCGCGCCAGCCATTCATGCTGGAAACTTTACTCCCCACCGGGAATTGAGGATGACGAGATTCAACTACTTCACCCACCGCCCCGCCACTGAGCACCGTATTCAGGGCAAATGGCTCAACATAACTGGCACGCTCTATCATCCGGCCACGCATATAAGGGTCAACCGAGAGCCACAGATTTTTAATCAACACCTGCCCCTCTTCCAACACCGGAACAGGCTTGCTCACCAGATTAAAATCTGCCTTAACCGGCATGCCCTGCGGGCGATTTGCCAGATGAATTTCGCGACTTGATTCAATATACATTCAACACCTTAAATTTTCGTTGTCTGAGAATGATGAGTAGTCTATTCTCCCAAATAACATGCATCCAATGCATACCATACATAATCAACATAATTAAAAATTATATTATGAATATCAGCCATCTCTCCTCGGCCGACCTCAATCTGCTACCGGTTTTTCAGGTGTTACTTGAAGAGCGTAGCGTCACCCGGGCGGCAGGCAGACTGAACCTGACGCAACCGGCCATCAGTCGCAACCTGACACGTCTCAGAGAGCTCTTTAATGACCCCCTGTTTACCCGCACCCCTAAAGGATTAGCACCCACTCCCCGCGCTGAAGCGCTGGCACTGCAGTTGCATCAATCGCTACAGGATCTGAGTCAGCTAATCTCCCCTGCCACCTTCAATCCGGCAACGGCAACACAAAACTTCAGGCTGGCGACAACTGATTACGGTACCCAGGTATTACTGCCTCCGGTTCTGAAGCGGATACGTGCTGAAGCACCAGGTGTCAATCTGGAGATTGTCCCCTGGCATGAAAATTTGGTGCAACAACTGGATCATGAGGATATCGATCTGTCGATCTGTGCCGTCGAGGATGCTCCGGCAGCTATCCATGGTCGCGGAGTGGGCTTTGACCGGTTTATCTGTGTCGTCAGAGAGGATCACCCGCTGATAGAACGGGGATTGAGTCTGGAAAGCTATGCCACCTACCCCCACGCGCTGATCACCATGGGCGGTGCCCGCAAAGGCGCTATCGACTACCTGTTAGAAGAACGGGGGCTGAGCCGGCGTATCGCATTAAGGGTACCGCATTTTGTCGCCGCGCTGGCGATGATTTCACAAACCGATCTGATTCTGACAGTCCCCTACGGCTTAGCGGTCAGTTTTGCTGAACAGTACAAATTGAAAATGTTGCCCTTTCCCATGGAACAGAAAGGCTTCACCTATTCCATCATCTGGCATGAACGGCATATGAAGGATCCTGGCCATATCTGGTTGCGGCAACTGGTATTTGAAGAGCTGACCAAAACGCTCGAGGAGCTGAATGTGGGATTCAGAATTTAATTAAACCTGAGTCAATATCAGGCCGGTTATTCGCATGTCTTTCACATATCGACTACTAGCCTATTGAAGTTTAATGATTTTCCATAATCGTTAAAAAAGTAGAGAGGAAAACTGCAAAGGGTAACGCTCTGCAGATCCTCCATCCTGGATCAAACAGTCATATTAATACCGGTACAGATAGTCTGACTCATCAATCTGTAGCCGCTATTACTGAGATCTCCACCAGCAACTCAGGGCTTGCCATAGCCGCCTCAACACAGGCCCTGGCGGGTGCATGACCCTCAGGAACCCAGCTATCCCAAACCGCATTCATCTCTGCGAACAGTGCCATATCCTTAAGATAGATCGTCGCTGAAAGAATCTTTTCCGGACTACTGCCCACCGAAAACAATAGATCAGATACCTTATCCAGCATGGTCCGGGTCTGTTGCGAAATATTTGCACTACGGTCTTCAGCGACCTGTCCGCAGAGATACGCGGTGTGATTATGAATCACTATCTTACTCATCCGAGCCGCTGTCTCGTGGCGTTCAATTGTCATGATTTATGTCTCAATTATTAAATTTTATGCGTATTAGGCGTCACTCTGACTAAGTCCAGCTAACTCACCTAATGTCACCGGTTTTATGGGAAAACGGATGTGGTAATAACCAACTTCTGCCGGGCTCTTACCCAGTTCATCTGCCAGCAAAGCTGTAACGGTTGCTCCACACTGGCGACCCTGACATGGACCCATACCGGAACGACAAAATGCTTTGGTCTGGTTCGGGCCGACACAGCCGTGTTGAGTAAGCCCTCTAATTTCTGCAGCCGTCACCTCCTCACAGCGGCAAACGATAGTTTCTCCCTGCGGTCTGAGGAACATATCCAGAGGTCGGTATAGGTGATCCAGAAAAGGACGAATCGCAAGCTGGTCGTCCAGCGTCTTGCGTAACTGATCGATGCCGATAACATCTGCCCCTTCTTGATTTAACTGATACGCGATCTCCTTAGCGACAATCCGCCCCTGAATCTCTGCAACGATGGCCCCGCCAATACCACCAGAGTCCCCGGCAATAAAGATATCCGGATGACTGCTGCAACCGTTTTCAGATAATGTCGGTTTCCAGCATTGCTGTACCTCATCCCACTGATGTTCTAATCCAAGCGCTCTGCCCAGCTGAGTATTGGGAATAACGCCCTGATGTACCAGCAAACTATGGCACTCAAATTGATGCTGAATACTCCCCTTGTGAAAGCTGACCGAAGCCAGGTTACCGTCACTGCCCGATTCAGCTGTTAGCGCTGTTGCGCTTTTATAATATCTGACTCCACTGCGGCGGATCTCGTTGAGCATCCGTGCCCCTTTAAGCAGATAGCGCCAGCCTTTAATTGCACCGTAGATCTCCTTCAATGCCCGTCGATAGTTACTGGTCGGGGTTGTATCGACGATTGCTTCGATGCAGACACCGGCTCTGATTAGCTGGCAAGCAATCAACAGCAGCAACGGACCGCTGCCTGCTATCACTAACGGCCCTGTAGGCGTGAGCCCCGATGATTTCAACAAGATCTGAGCAGCGCCACAGGTCATCACACCAGGTAGTGTCCAGCCGGGAAATGGCACCGGACGCTCCTGCGCGCCGGTTGCCAGCAGAAGCTTTTTAAATCCAACCTGACGACTAGCCCCCTTGACTGAGAAGCACAGAGTATTATCAGTGGTCACATCCCATACCGTTGCATTCGTGATATGCGTTACCAAAGCGTGAGTCAATCCCGCTAATAACGTTTCACCCGCATAATAGTCAGCCCCCAGGATCGAGCGATCCTGCAGCACAGGTCGACCAATATTTCTGTAAATTTGCCCGCCTGCACGCGGCTGTTCATCCAGAATAAGAGTATTGAGACCTGCTTCACCAGCCTCCCTGGCAGCTGCCATACCCGCAGGTCCGGCCCCAATAATCACCAGATCAAATTGCTGTAAACCCGTCATACATCGCCTCCGCTAACTTCTCGAGCCCCTGTCTGAACAGTGATGACCATCCCTTCACGCACCTCGGTCATACAGGCTTGTGTGTTAGGTTTTCCGTCAATATTCATCAGACATTCAAAGCAGACTCCCATCATGCAGTAAGGCGCCCGACCCGAACCGCTAACCGGCGTTGTGCGGGTTGGCCTGAGGCCGGCATGCATCACTGCAGCGGCGACGGTCTCACCTTCCAGAGCGAATATTTTTTGTCCCTCTACCGTGATCTCTACCTCTGCTCTTTCATGGCAGGGTAAACGGTTAAAGCTGAAATCTGCTGCCATGAAACTTCTCCAAATCGATAGCGGGATCGGCAATCCCCGTTGCAATCCAGTCAGCAATAGGCCCCGCATGCGCAGCCGCCAGAGTGACACCACTATGACAGGTAACAAGATATGCACCGGGGTATTGTTCGGACTGCTGATAGACAGGATTGCCATCCGGCGTCATGATGCGCAAAGCACCCCAGGAGCGGATAAGGTTCACATCTTTCAACAGGGGAAACATCGTTGTTGCACGGTGAGCGATCTGTGCCAGTACATCTGTTGTGGTACCGGTATCGAAGCCAACATCTTCTTTTGAATCACCACACTGAACCGTCCCTTCAACCGTCTGGCGAACATGGCCGGTAGGATAATTTAAAAAAGGCTTAACTCTTTCAGCGATCAGCACCTGCCCACGATTAGGAAAAACCGGCGCGTCGATACCCACCATCGGGCCCAGACTCTTATTGCCTAAACCCGCTGTTAGCACGACTTTATTGCAACTAAACTCACCCTGTTCTGACTGCAGTACAAACTGACTTTGTTTTGGAATAATATTGCTGACCTGTCCTGCATTAACCAGCTTGCCACCCAGTGATTCAAACCGGGCAACCAGAGCCCGCAATAGATAGAGCGGATTCACATGACCATCTTCAGGCCCCCAGGTAGCGCCTGCCACTTCCGGTCCGATCTCCGGGATCAGTTCCCGCAACTGCTGCAGATCAAGTACATCGAAGGGGTAGCCCTGTGGATGTTCCGCTGCCATCTTTTCCAACATCTGTTGCCTGCTGTTCAATTCAGATTCACTCAGACAGACAAACAGGCCTCCCCGTTGCTGCAGCTGAATATCAATGCCGGTATGTTGAGTCAGATCTTCTGCCAAACCACCCCAGAGCTTAGCCGAAAGGCGGGTAATCCGGGCATAGGCAGGAAGGTTATCTCCTTTCCCCTGCACCCAAACCAATCCAAAATTGCCCCGTGATGCACGCAAAGCGATATCGCCTTCATCATAAACAGTGACTTGCTGCCCCTGGCGTTGAATACCCAATGCAATACAAAGCCCAACCAGGCCACCACCAATGACAGCTACGTCAGAGCTGCCACGGTTTAGCCGCACACTCTCCGTCATATGCCTTCTCCAATACAAAGGGGATTTATCAGTAGAAACGGCCAGGCGATCACCTGGCCGAAGGTGCTATTTTATTCAGCCATTGCGGCTTTCAGAATCTTGTCTGCCCACTCTTTACCGATATCGTTCACAATTTCCGGCCATACGTTCTGCTTGACCTTTGCAGCAGTCGCAGCCAACTGTTCCGGTGTTACCTTAACGATCGTTGCGCCAGCATCAACCAGACGCTGTTCGTTGGCAGCCTGATCTTTTTCTGCGGTTTCCCAACGACGGTTTTCAAACTCCAGAGCAGCCTGAGCAACAGCCTGCTGCTGATCAGCTTTAAGATCATTGAAGCGCTCTTCGTTGATCAGCAAATACCAGACTTCAAAATGAGTATTAATTGGCACATAGTACTTAGTCACATCACGGAAAGAGGCATAGTAACCTTCCGCACCAGACCCAATCACTCCATCAACAACACCAGTCTGCACCGCCGTAAAAGCTTCAGAAAATGGCAGTGGCGAAGCGATATATCCCAAATTATCCGCTAAAAGCTGAAAGACCTTGATCGGAGGTACACGAACTTTCGTCGATTTAATCACACTGGAGTCTGCTGCACCTTCAACATCTTTATTTAACGCAACACCGCCAAAATAGACTGGCCACGCCGCCAACACTTTGATGCCCTGCTGTTTATACAGATCAGAGACCGTATTTCGCATCACAGAACCGGGGCCGAATTTCTTTTGTGCGTCCGCCCAGTCCTGGGCCATATAGGGCAGAGACACGATCTGGAAGCGCTTATCCACACTGGAAGCAATTGGTTGAACTGCCATATCCACAGCCCCGAGACCAACTCGCTCCTGAACCACCGTGTAATCACCCAGAGCATTTGCCGGATACAACTTAATTTTTAATTTTCCATCTGTTGCCGCTTTAACAGCTTCAGCAAACTGAGCCGCATCTTTATCAATTGCGGTACCCTGTGGGCGAACATGGGATAGTTTCAACGTAGCTGCTTCAGCTACACCAAGTGTAGCCAGTGATAAAGAAGCCGCCAGAACCAGCTTTTTAGACAGTGAAGTAAACATAACTTTCCTCGTTTTTGTTGTTGTCCCAGCGGACGATGTTTTCAACTTAATTTTCAGCTTTTTCAGTAACTCATCATTTTTAGTAGCCGAGCATGGCCGGAATATATTCAGACAGCTCAGGCCAGACCAACACCAATACCACCACCGGCAGATAGCCGAATAGCAACAGGATCATGGCGGGCTTAATCACTTCGGTAAATTTCACATTGCCTATGCGGGCACCCAGATACAGGATGCTGGCATACGGAGGAGTTACGCCACCCATCGCTGTAGTCACCCCCATAATCGCAGCAAACTGAATTGGACTAACGCCTAGCGCATTCATCAGCGGCATCAGTAACGGTGCGGTCAGAATGATCGCGGTGATATCGTTCACGACCATGCCGATGGCAAACAGAAACAGCGTTATCAGAATCAACAGTGTTGTTTTGTCCTGCGTAATTTCAAAGATCGATTCAACCAGCGCCTGGGGGATATCCTCCATCACAAAGATCTGGCTCAACATCAGGCTGAAAAGAATCATGATCAGAATCGCACCCACTGCCGTAGCAGATTCTTTTCCCGCTTCCAGAAATGCTTTCCAGGTCAGTCCTTTGTAGATCATAAATCCTACAGGCAGGGCATAGATGACAGCGACTGCTGCCGCTTCTGTGGGCGTCATAATGCCGCCATAGATACCACCCAGAATAATCACCGGCATCAGCAACGCAGGAATCGCATGAACCGTGTTATTTCCCGCCAGCTTAACGGTCTCACTGAAAGAGACTTTATCGTCCATCACCAGTGGAAACTTACGCGCCATAACCAGGTTGACGATGGCAAAATTGAGCATGATCAGCAGGCCAGGCCCCAATGTCGCCAGAAAGCTGGCCAGAATAGATGTTTCGGTTACCCAGCCATAAACGATCATGGTGACGCTAGGCGGAATCAACAGACCCAGTATTGAAGAGTTAGCAATCAGTGCAGTCGCATAAGCGCGGGGATAGCCCTTACGTTCCATCTCTGGGATCAGCAGAGGACCGATCGCAGCAATACCAGTAAGACCACTACCAGAAATAGCGCCGATGATGGCGCAGCTAATTGAAGCTACAACCCCTAATCCACCACGGATACGCCCGACAAAGACATTAACAAACTTCAATAAACTTGCGGCAATACCACTGACACTCATAATCGTGCCGGCAAACACAAACAATGGAATTGCAAGCAGTACGGGGTTAGTCAACTGACTAAAGCCCCACAACATCATCCCTTTGAAGGTCGCTTCGCCAATCAACACCATGACCATCAGACCCGCACCAAAACAGTACGGCAGTGGTACGCCAAGACTCAACAGAATAACCAGTACAGCAAACGCCAACAGTGCTACTTCAACCATTGTTACTATCCTCTTTCGGTGACAGCAGCTCAAACTCATCAAGCTCACTCGTATGAGGATGCTCATGATCAATCAACTTATCAGCTGCAACGCTACCTGCCAGCAACACCCGAATATGTCTGGACAGATGCAGCAGCACATAAAGCGTCATTAGTAACAAACCAATAAACAGAGCAGACTCATAGATAAGTGTTGGCAGATAAAGGGTTGGGGTCTCTTTTGCTACCCGCACCGCATATTTGAAATAATCCCAGGCCCAGTATGTTAACCAGACGGAGATGACCAGACTGATCGACTCAGACACTACCAAAAGAATATGGCGTGCCCGTTCTGTGCTGAGGAAGACTTCGAGCACATTTGCCCGGATCTGAGTGTCTTCACGGGATGCATTAACTGCACCGAGAATGTAGAGCCATAAAGTCGGGATAACCGCTATCTCCTCAAGCCCCATAATAGGCGTTTCGAAAACATAGCGGGTTATCACCTGTACGAATTGCATACCTGCAACCGTACTGATCAATATCGCCAGAGTGTATCTGAACAGCGTCTCCATAATTATTGTCTCTATGCTGGAGCCCATAAATCAGCGCTTCCGGAGAAGCACCCTAGTTGGTGTTGTTACATGATCATAAATCAAACAAATAATATCAAATACCAATTATTACGTAGTTGATAATATAATGTTATATTTATAACGGATCAGGAGGGGCATAAATGGCTAAACTAAGTTTCAGACAGGTCGAGGCATTTCGAGCGGTAATGATCGCGGGCACCACCACTGGCGCAGCTGAAATACTCTACATATCACAACCTGCTGTGAGTCGGTTGCTCAGTGACTTTGAAGACTCCGTTAAAGTCCCCCTTTTTGAGCGACAGAAGAAAAGACTGATCCCTACGCCTGAAGCGCAGATTCTGTTTGAAGAGATAGAGCGCTCATTTGTCGGCATCGAAAAACTGGCAAGAACGGCTGAAGAGTTAAGAGCATTTCATCGGGGAACACTTCGAATAGCTTGTATGCCCGCGCTTGCGCATACGTTACTCCCTAAAGTTTCCAGTGAATTTATGGAGCAGAATCAGGGTATTTCGATGACACTGCAGGTACGCAGCTCTCAGCAGGTGGCTGACTGGATCTCCACTCAGCATTTCGACATCGGTCTCTCTGCAATCGCGGTGTCTGATCCAGCAATCAAAACCGAATCACTGGCGCACAGTGAACTGGTTTGTATTTTGCCGCCCGGTCACTGCCTCCAAAGTAAAGCGACTATCACACCAGAAGATCTGGAAAATGAGGTGTTTATATCACTGGGTACAGAGCAAAGTATTCGCTACAAAGTGGATGATGTCTTCGAACACGCCGAGGTAAACAGAAAAATGCTATTTGATACTCAGGTATCTCATGTTGCCTGTAGCTATGTGCTTTCAGGTTCAGGCGTATCCCTGGTTGATCCGGTTACCGCTATAGGCTTCATAAAACAGGGCCTGATAGTGAAACCCTTCGCCCCCTCAATACGCTTTAATTACAACCTGATCTACCCCGCAACCCGACCGGTATCACAATTGGCACTGGATTTTTGTAAACTGTTAAAAAAACGCCTGAAAGAGCTTTCTGAAAGTTCAGAGAATCTGTTTAAGATAAAATAACAAGCAGAATCATAGTTAAGGAATATACTAAAACGATACTCTCTACTTTTTAGCTTCGATATAGATGGGACTAAAGTTCAGATCATCACCACTCTCGGCGAACACAACCCTGATCAGTTGTCCCTCCACCTGACTCAAATCTAAAGGCACTTTGAAGCCAACGTTTTCATTTTTGAGCCCCAGATGCCTGGCAACATCCGGACGGGCTAAAGCAGGGATCTCTGTTTTTATAACTGCCTTACCCAGCAGCACTTTAATCTGAACCGACTTACCGCTGTTCTGATTACAGGCCCAACCATTAAGACACTGACCGTCCCAATGATCTACATGGCCAACTAAGGCGTCCTTGGATAGCTTCCTGAATATACTCAAGACCGAATCGATATGCTGAACAAAGCTCAGATGACGATAGGTTTTAAGATAGGAAGAACATTTAAAAAATAGTAGTTTAACCTTCCCACTCAAACCTGTATTCATCGCGGTCCAGAGCAGAAAAACCTCTGTAGAGCAGGTTTTCTGATCCTTTCTTATTAGCGACAATAATTTTTTAGCATCCTTAATGAAACCACCGTAATACAAAGACTTAACTTTAAGTAGCAAGTTCTTTTCATGGTCCGCGTCAGTTGCATCAGTGAATTGAGCCATGACATTACCCATGATGTAATCAACAAAACTTGAATCAACATGCCGGTAATCATCATGACGCCAGATTGCTGACGGATTACTCAGTGTGACAAATTCATAGCTGGGAAAATAGTTAACATTGGCTTTACTCGCGACAAGCTCCTCTACCGTAACCCTAAGTACCGCTTTAGAGTAACTGTTAGATATAAAGACATCCTGTTCTCTGAATGTATAGGTAAGCGGTATTGGAGAAACGGTAACTAACAACCTGAAATCAGGCTTAAGATGCGTTGACAGCAACTGATAGATTGCATTCAGATAAAACGAGGTAGTTTCATAGTCAAATACATGCAGTTCAAACCGTTCCGGGTACGTTTTTATCAAACTATGTGGCACAGCAACATTCAAATATCGCTGTGTGTCTTTATCAAACCAGACTTCACTGACGCCCAGAGTCAATATAACGACATCGGCTTCTCTGATTGCAGAAAATGCGCGGTTAAACGCATCACGAAATGTTTTACCAAATTCACGGCTGTAACTTCGCTGCTTCCCGGTCAATTGATAGTCCTGAACAATGTCCTCACCGATATTGATCAGCACTTGATCATGACAGTAGGGTTGCTCGGGATCTAACGCCCATGCCAATTCATTGTAGATAGAAGCAACATTATATTTATGAAAAACAGAATCGTTATTAAAGGGACTATCCTCTGATTTTGGTAAATCATGAAAAATGGATAGCACATCATAATTCTGTCGATATAGCGCCTGGCTTATCTCATTGGCAAAACAGGACCCGATACAAAAAATCTTCTCATCGGGATTAATCTTAAAGCTTACTTTTGCTTCGGGGGTTGCGATGGGGTATAAGCGTTCAGGGTTTCGTCTGGAAGGCCACCGTCTGGTTTTGTTTCTCTGGTTATCCTTTGACCATGCACTTTCACCCGAGATAATTTCAATTGCCATTTTTTACCTAGACATCAACAAATTAACGTAACGCTGTACACACCACTTAAAAACCAACGCAATTTATTGAATTTTATCAGGTATTTTTTAACATTTCTCTACAGTTTTAGTAGTTCAGATTTAGCTAGCTGCTTAGCCAGATCAGTTCCTCAAGATATACTCCGTGGAAATCAGCATCCCGCGCATCATCATTGCTTTCCCCCTAAAGCTCTCCCTGTAACATCAGGTACAGGGAGAGTACATACCTGCTGCTAATCAAACCGCCGCCAGCACACCAAACGCCGCCACCGCAACACCGGCAATACGGGAAACCATACCCATACTGTAGCTATCAGCCAGCTGGCCCAGACGAGTGCCTGCCACCAACAGTACCGATGTAGTGATCAGGAATCCGGCGATGTAGGCAAGTGGATGAACCGCCAGTGGCAGTTCAGCGCCATGGGCCAGGCCGTGGAACAGGGCAAAACCTGACGCGACAGCTATCCCCGCCACCAGAGAGAAACGCACCGCCAGTGCCAGCAGCACACCTGCCGCAATCACGGAAACCACAATCCCCTGTTCGACGAACGGCACGCTCAGTCCGGTCATTGCCAGCAGAGTACCCGCGACCATCGCCAGCAAGAATGCGGCAGGAACGGCGATACGGGTGCGGCTGGAGATGTCACGCGTCTTACCAACCGCCATCAGACCCACGGCCAGCATCACCAGCAGATGATCTGCGCCCGATAGTGGATGCAGAATACCCTGAACAAAACCGGCCACTTCATGACCGGTATGTGCCATAGCTGACAGAGGTGCCATTGCACCGGCCAGGGCCAGCAGACGTAACTGATTGCGTTTATTCATTGTTGTGCTCCTTACTATCCTATTAAATTTCAGACAACTGCCTTAACCGGCGGCAGTTGCTTCGATTCCAGCATCCCTTCGGATACGATAAAGTCGATAATCTGTTGCAGCCCTTCCGCCTTTTTCAGATTTGAAAAGACAAAGGGGCGCTCGCCACGCATCCGCTTGGCATCCACATCCATCACCTCCAGGGATGCCCCTACCAATGGTGCCAGATCGGTCTTATTGATAATCAGCAGATCGGAGCGGGTAATGCCCGGCCCACCCTTACGGGGAATCTTATCGCCGGCGGAGACATCGATCACATAGATAGTCAGATCTGACAGTTCCGGGCTGAAAGTAGCACTGAGATTATCGCCACCGCTTTCGACAAACACCACATCCAGCGCACCATGACGGGCAAGCAGCTGATCTATCGCCGCCAGATTCATCGAGGCATCTTCACGGATCGCCGTATGCGGACATCCTCCGGTCTCTACGCCGATAATACGGTCGGCATCCAGCGCCTCATGCTGAGTGAGGAATTTCGCATCTTCCTGGGTATAGATATCGTTGGTGACAACGGCGATATCGTAATGTTCGCGCATCGCTGAACAGAGTGAGCGTAGCAGCGCTGTTTTACCCGATCCGACCGGACCACCTACGCCGACACGCAGTGTTTGTTTTGGTTTACCTGGCTGTTGTGTGCTCAAAATAACGCTCCTGAATGTTACTGTTCCGCCTGATCCTGTCAGGAACGGAATAATCTTGAATACTGTGTTTCATGGCCCGCACTGGCGATAGCCAGCCCCTGCAGACCACTGCCAATCTCATCGTCTGTAACCGCGTCTGCCCGACTGATCGCCTGGGGTAACAGTGGTTGCAGCTCACCCAGCAGTTGCTGCGCCTGGGTCTGCCCCAGCGGTACCAGTTTAGTCGCAGCCGCAACCTGATTTTCCAGCCATGACCAGAGAAATCCCAGAGCGCTGGTCGGATAATCGATCTGCCAGTTCTGCGCGGCAATACCGAACAAAACAACAAAGCTCAGTTCACCCGATGTTGGTAACGGCTGAGAAATTCCCAGACTCACCAGCAAACGGTTCATCGCCTCCCCCATCGCACTGTCGGTCAGTCGCAGTTCGCGGGTTTCACGGCAGGCCAGCGCCAGATCGTTGCACTGCAGTAACCCTTTCTGATCATCTGCTTCTGCGGCGATCATCGCGAGTTTCAGTAGCGGCAGATCGGTCTGCGCCACCGAATACAGCAGTTGTTGTTCCAGCCACTCAGATACCTGCTGGGCGTTGCTGACCCAGCCACGCTCAATAGCAAACTCCAGCCCCTGAGAGAAGGCATAACCCCCCACCGGCAGACTGACACTGCTTAGCTGCATCAGCCTTAACAGCGCGCTATCAGTGGTGGTGATGGCCGCCATGACTGTAGGCTCCCGATTCCGGTACAAATACATCATCCAGATGGGTGAGGGTCAGACCTAACAGTTCCAGCATCTCCTCCAGTACATGATCCGGTTGCATCCGCAACCAGCGCTCCCCCACCTGGAGTTTTACGTGCCGGTTGCCCAGGTGATAACAGGCCCGGGCAAAGGTATGCCAGTCATCACATTCGGCGTGGGTTACCGGCTCGACCGCACCTTCGACCTTAATAAATTTGCCACAACTGGTTTTCAGATATTCGCCCACCAGCAGCGGTTTGCCCCGCTCCAGAAACAGACGGATCTCTTCACCATTCTCGCCGGTCAGTTTTAACCGGCCACGGTCTCTCTGTTCCTGACTCAACACGACGGTGGTATAGACCGTTTCGTGGCAGTGATCGCCTAAGCGCTCATAAACTTCCAGCATCTCTTTTCCTTAAAAAAACAGGCGTTAAAAAACGGCTTCGCTCAAAACAAATTATACAGTTGCGCCAGTGGCAAAACGTCTGCCGGTTCACAGGTTAGCAGCTCGCCATCCGCTCTCACCTCATAGGTTTGCGGATCAACCGTAATAACCGGCATCCAGTCATTGTGCACCATATCTTTCTTACCGATATTCCGGGTATTGGAACAGGCCACCAGGCGACGGTTCAACCCCAGTTGCCCACCAATATCCTTTTCCAATGCCGCGCCAGAGACGAAGGTCACCGAGGTCTTAGCCGGGGCCTGACCAAAGGAACCAAACATCGGCCGGTAGTGTACCGGTTGCGGGGTTGGAATCGAGGCGTTCGGGTCACCCATTGGCGCCGCGGCGATCATGCCGCCCTTAATAATCAGCGAGGGTTTAACGCCAAAGAATGCCGGTTTCCACAACACCAGATCCGCCAGTTTACCCGGCTCAATCGAACCGACTTCATGGGAGATTCCGTGGGCAATCGCCGGGTTAATGGTGTACTTGGCAATATAACGACGGGCCCGGAAGTTATCACAACCCAGGGTTTCATCTTCCGGCAGCAAACCAAACTGGGTTTTCATCTTATGGGCGGTCTGCCAGGTACGGGTGACCACTTCGCCAACACGCCCCATTGCCTGCGAGTCCGACGAGATCATGCTGAAGGCACCACGGTCGTGGAAGATATCCTCCGCCGCANTGGTCTCTTTACGAATCCGCGAATCGGCAAAAGCGACATCTTCGGGAATATTACTGTCCAGGTGATGACACACCATCAACATATCCAGATGCTCATCCACCGTATTACGGGTATAGGGGCGGGTCGGGTTGGTCGATGATGGCAGCACATTCGGATAAGCACAGGCACGGATAATATCCGGCGCATGGCCGCCGCCTGCCCCTTCCGTGTGATAGGTATGAATCACCCGGTCTTTAAACGCTGCCAGGGTGTCATCGACGAAGCCCGATTCGTTCAGAGTGTCGGTATGGATCGCCACCTGCACATCATATTTATCGGCTACGGAGAGACAGTTATCAATTGAGGCGGGGGTTGTACCCCAGTCCTCATGCAGTTTCAGGCCACAGGCTCCAGCTTCCAGCTGCTCTTCCAGTGGTTTCGGCAGGCTGCCGTTACCCTTACCCAGAAAGCCAAAGTTCATCGCCATAGCGTCGGTTGACTGTAACATCTTACCGATATACCAGGGTCCCGGTGTACAGGTGGTAGCATTGGTGCCGGTTGCAGGCCCCGTTCCACCACCGATCATGGTAGTCACCCCAGACATCAAGGCCTCCTCTATCTGCTGTGGGCAGATAAAATGGATATGGGCGTCAATACCACCGGCGGTGAGAATACTGCCCTCCCCGGCGATCACTTCGGTACCCGGCCCAATAATGATATCGACGTTATCCTGGGTGTCCGGGTTACCCGCTTTACCGACTTTATAAATACGGCCTTCACGGATACCGACATCCCCCTTAACGATGCCCCAGTGATCCAGCACCAGCGCGTTGGTGATCACCAGATCAACGGCAATATCATTGCAGCACTGACTCTGCCCCTGACCATCACGGATAACCTTGCCACCGCCAAACTTCACTTCATCGCCGTAGGTGGTGAAATCTTTCTCAACCTCAATCCACAATTCGGTATCACCGAGTCGCACCCGGTCACCGGTCGTTGGGCCAAACATCTGTGCATAGGCTGCGCGATCCATCTTACTCATACGCCATCCTCCCCGGCATCCAGCTGCCCCATTACATCACCACGAAAACCATAGACGGTGCGGCTACCAGCATATTCCACCAGTTCAACTTCACGTCCCTGGCCCGGCTCAAAACGCACCGCCGTGCCAGAAATAATATTCAGGCGGAAACCCCGGGCCAGTTCACGGTCGAACTCGAGGGCCGGATTCACCTCATAAAAATGGTAATGGGAACCGATCTGCACCGGACGATCGCCACGATTTTCCACCCGAAGAGAGATCGTTTTACGTCCCTCGTTCAGTTCAATCGTGCCTTTGACGGCCTGTATCTCTCCAGGAATCATACTATTCTCCTCTCAGCAGATCGGGTTATGTACAGTGACAAGCTTAGTGCCATCGGGGAAGGTCGCTTCCACCTGTACTTCGTGGATCAGCTCCACTACACCGGGCATCACCTGATCAGCACTCAACAGGGTTTTGCCATAGCCCATCAGTTCGGCGACTGTTTTACCATCCCTGGCCCCCTCCATGATCTCCATGGTCAGATAGGCCATCGCTTCGGGATAATTCAGTTTCAGCCCCCGATTAAGGCGACGTTCGGCCAGCAGCGCCGCAGTAAACACCAGTAACTTGTCTTTCTCTCTTGGCAGCAGTTCCATAATCTATCCCTTTCACTTATCTCGCTCATAGCGTTCACAGGATGAACGCTGTTAGGATTCTTTCTCTTCAGGTCGCCCAGATACGGGGTTCGCAGGCTTCGCGCCCCAGCAGTTGCGGCCGGATCTCATGCCAGCAACGGATAAACAGTTTCATCGCCTGATCGGTCCGGTTGCCCAGATAACGGATGGTCATAAACTCACCGGTCAGGCTCACCGCCGCCAGTGCATCGCACTCGTCGGCGAGCTGACGCAGTTGCTTGATCAGTGCATCAATCATCGGTTCCGATGTCTGTGTATCGGCCAGGGTAAACGGACCTGCCACCATCAACCCGGTCACCGGATTACCCCGCAACCCGGCACGCCCCTGCAGTAACGCTCGATTCTGATCATCAATCTGTAGACGCTCGCGCAGCAAAACCCGGTCATTACGGTTGATCTGCAGCGCCTGGGAAAGGGTGCCGATAGCAAACGGCAGATTCTGGTTAGGCATCCCGAGACTGGTGATCTCCCAACCGATGAACCGGGCATCATCCGCCAGATTGACATGGGTGTCCAGTCGGGTACAGGCATCGGGATAGAGAATGGTTTCCATCGGTAGCCACTCGACTGAACTGCCAGCATCGATGTTTAGCGTATTGATCTGATGTTGCAGGGTTCGGTCGGGACGCGCCCGGTACACCCTGCCAGCGCCCGGCGTGGTCAGCAACGCATGGCTGCTACTGCGACAGTCCACAGTGATTTGCAGGCGATCCCCTGACACCAGACCACCGGGAGGGTGAAGCAGATAAACCTGGGCGAGATCCGGCCCTTCAGGGTAAAACGCTTTCTGCACATAGAGCGGCCCCTGATGTTCAGCCCGTTGCAACACAGTGCCCCGGGCTGTGCGGCCAAACTGCAGAAAAAGCTCAGCATTCCAGGCGGAGGCTTGCGTCTGTTGTGGCGTTTCGGGGGAGCCTTCGTGCAGCAGAGACGGTGTCGGTTGTGACAAGCTGGTCATAGTCTACACCGCCAGGTACTGGCGGATCAGCTCCTCACTCAGATTATCCATGCGGTCACTGGCAACTACACGGCCACGTTCCATCAACCGGAACTCTTCGCCAACCCGGCGTGCAAAGCCCAATTTCTGCTCAATCAGAATCACTGTCAGTCCCTCTTCCTTATTGAGCTTTAGAATAACATCTCCGATCTGTTTGACAATGTTTGGCTGTATCCCTTCGTTGGGTTCATCCAGAATCAGCACCTTGGGCTCCAGCACCAGTGCCCTGCCGATGGCCAGCTGCTGTTGCTGACCACCGGAGAGGTCACCACCGCGCCGTTGCAGCATCTCTTTTAACACGGGAAACAGCTCGAAAATCTTTTCCGGAACCTCTTTCGCACCATCCTTACGGATCGGCAGACCTACTTTCAGGTTTTCCTCTACCGTCAGCAGCGGAAAGATGTCCCGGCCCTGGGGGACATAACCGATGCCCGCAGGGGCGCGTAACTCGGCTTTTTTATTCTGCAGCGCTTCCCCCTCCAGCAGAATCTCGCCACTGCTAACCGGCAACAGTCCCATAATGCACTTCAGCAGTGTGGTTTTACCCACCCCGTTGCGGCCCATAATACAGGTGCAGGAACCCGGTTTAATATCCAGGTTAAGATCCCAGAGAATCTGCGTGCCACCATAAAACTGATTCACATTTTTAATACTGATCATGGCGCTTCCCCCAGATACACTTCAATCACATCCTGATTATTCTGGATCTCATCCATCGTCCCCTCGGCCAAAACCGAGCCCTGATGCAGTACGGTCACGGTACGGGCGATACTGCGGACAAACTCCATATCATGCTCCACCACCACCACGGTGCGTTCACCGGCCAGCGAGGTCAGCAGTTCGGCGGTACGCTCCCCCTCCTGAACGGTCATACCGGCTACCGGCTCATCCACCAGCAGCAGACGTGGATTAGCCATCAGCAACATCCCGATCTCCAGCCACTGCTTCTGACCATGAGACAGCGAACCCGCCAACATCATCCGTTCACCTTTCAGACCGATAGTCTCCAGTACATGGTCGATCTGGTCATACTCGGCACTGTTAAGGGTAGCCAGCAGTGTCGGCATCACCGATTTATTCGACTTCAGTGACAGCTCCAGATTATCCATCACTGTATGCGCTTCAAACACGGTCGGTTTCTGAAACTTACGCCCAATACCCAGCTGTGCGATCTCTGCCTCATCTTTCTCCAACAGATTCAGCGACTGACCGAAATAAACAGTACCGCTGTCACATTTCGTTTTACCGGTGATGACATCCATCAGCGTGGTTTTACCAGCACCGTTGGCGCCGATCAGACAGCGCAGCTCACCATCATTGATATACAGGTTGAGATCATTAAGGGCTTTAAAACCATCGAAACTCAGATTCAGTCCCTCAACATAGAGCAGCACCTGATGGGAGATATCCACCTTCTGATCATGGTCTTGCAGAAACGGCCAGACCTGATCACGGCGCATCACTTCACGGGTCGTATCAAGTATGCTCATGCGTGGCCCTCCTCTGCTTTGTCATTCGGACTGTTATTCACACTCCGCTGTTTCGCCTGAAGTTGCTGATCTTTAAACTGGGCAACAAGCCCCATCAGACCTTTCGGCAGATAGAGAGTCACCAGTACAAACATCGCACCCAGTGCAAACAGCCAGCCGTCCGGCATAATGGCAGTAAATTTAGTCTTGGCGTAGTTCACCAGAATCGCGCCGATAATCGCACCGACAAGGGTTCCACGCCCCCCCACCGCCACCCAGATAACGATCTCGATAGAGTTGATCGGTGAAAATTCGCCAGGGTTGATAATGCCGACCTGAGGCACATAAAGCGCTCCGGCAATACCGGCGATCATAGCTGAATACACAAACAACCAGACCTTATAGTTTTCCGTGCGGTAACCGATAAAGCGGGCCCGGCTTTCACCATCGCGGATCGCCACGATCACCTTGCCAAAACGGGTCTGCATAATTTTCTTACTCAGCACCAGCAGCCCGCACAACAGCAGCGCAGTGATGATAAAGAGCGATACCCGGGTATTATCAGACTGCAGATCAAAGCCGATAATATCTTTAAAGTCTGTCAGGCCATTGTTGCCGCCAAAGCCCATCTCATTACGGAAGAACGACAACAACAGTGCGTAGGTCAGCGCCTGAGTCATAATTGACAGATACACCCCGGTTACCCGGGAGCGAAACGCCAGCCAGCCAAACACATACGCCAGAATACCCGGCACCAACAGCACCATCAGCATCGCAATCCAGAACTGATCCATGCCATGCCAGAACCAGGGCAGTTCACTCCAGTTGAGGAACACCATAAAGTCGGGCAGTTCCGGGTTGCCGTAAACGCCCCGGTCACCGATCTGACGCATCAGATACATCCCCATGGCGTAGCCACCCAGGGCAAAGAACGCACCGTGCCCCAGGCTGAGAATACCGCAATACCCCCAGATCACATCCACCGCCAGCGCCAGCATCGCATAGCAGAGATACTTGCCTAACAGAGTGATGGTATAGGTGGACACATAGAAGACCGAGTCCTGTGGCATCAGCAGATTGCTGGCGGATGCCAGCGCAGTCACCGCCAGCAGCAGCACTACAAAAGGGGCTACCCTGCTGTCACCGTTGATTCTTGAAAAGCTCATAAAGTTACTCAGAAAAGAACTCATTCTGCCGCCCTCCCTTTCTGAGGAAACAGCCCTTTAGGACGCTTCTGAATAAACAGAATGATAAACACCAGCACCAGAATACTCGCCAGCACCGCACCGGTGACCGGTTCAATAAACTTATTAGCAACACCCAGAGTAAAGGCTGCCACCAGCGTACCCCAGAGGTTACCTACCCCACCGAACACCACCACCATAAAGGAGTCGATAATATACGCCTGTCCCAGGTTCGGGCCGACGTTAGTCAGCTGACTCAGAGCCACCCCGGCAATACCGGCAATACCGGACCCCAAACCGAAGGTCATCGCATCCACCCGGTCGGTACGGATACCCATCGCCTTAGCCATATCCCGGTTCTGAGACACTGCGCGAACATTCAGACCCAGCGAGGTTTTCTTCAGCACAATTAACAGAATCATGAAGACCAACAGCGCAAAGGCAACAATGTAGAGTCGGTTGAGGGTCAGACTCAGTAATGGATTAATCTCGATAGAACCACTCATCCAGTCAGGGGTTGCCACCTGACGGTTAAGGGGTGAAAACACGGTACGCACCATCTGCTGCAGTATCAGACTGATACCAAAGGTCGCCAGCAGGGTTTCCAGTGGCCTGCCATGCAGATGACGGATCACCAGTCGTTCAATCAGAATCCCCGCCAGGCCGGACACCATAAAGGCCAGCGGCACCGCGATCCAGAGGGAATATTCAATCATATTCGGCAGCATCAGCTGCACTACATAGGTGGTATAGGCGCCCAGCATAATCATCTCGCCGTGGGCCATATTAATAACGCCCATCACCCCAAAGGTGATCGCCAGACCGATAGCGGCCAGCAGCAACACCGACCCCAGGCTCAGGCCAAAAAACAGCTGATTAATAAAACCATACATCTCAGCCTGTTGATCAATTTTATCCAGCCCGGTCTGCGCCGCTTTGCGGACACTGCGGGAGGGATCATTTTCTGCCAGCAGCGTCAGCTGGTTACGCACTTCCGGTTCCAGACTGCCGTCAAGGTCTTTAACCGCCTGCAGCCGTTCAGTGGCATCGGCAGAATGTGCAGCACGATAGAGTGCCAGGGCGACATCCATCACCTCCTGAACCGAGCGACTCTGCTCATTCAGGCGGGCCGTGCGAATCAGCTCAATGGTATTGGGTCCCAGATCGGAGAACAGTGAGCGAACCGCATCCTTTCTCACGGCGGAGTCGGGGTGGTTCAGTTGCATCCGGGCAATGGCCTCACCCAGATAGCCCCGCAGGGTATTATTGACTTTTATTTTCTTAACCTGGCTTTTGCTCAGCTCATTGAGAGCTTCACCCGTAAACAGGTCAGAATAGCGGGTAACACTTTGCTCTTTGAGAGCTGCGATAAGACGTCTGGTCTCTTTTTCGTAATAGAGATCGCCGTTCAGCATTGTCTTGAACAGAGCCATCATATCAGCCCCTTCACTGGCTTCCAGCTGCTGCAACACAGGCAGCGCCTTGCTGAGTTTCACCTCGGTCAGTTCCAGCAATAAAGGCTTCTGAGCCTCTGAGGGCACCTCCGCCATAACACTGGTACTGATCAGCAAACCCAGCAGGCAGGCGCAGATCGCGTTTATATATCTCACAGGAATTCTCCGTCCGGGTCAGGCAGCTGTACGGTTTAAAGCAATACCGCTGAGGTGTTGTTTAATCCGCCCCGGCAATCAACCCATTGATCGCCCTGCCTATTTGTAATACAGGCTTCCGATGGAAGCCTGCTTTTCACAACCTGAAGGATTCAGGCAAATGCACTACTGAACACCCTAAGGGTTAGTAGTTTTGACCGGAGCAGGTCTTGGTAACCGTGTTGTAGTTACCGCAAGAGATTGGCGCAGTCCAGTCAGAGATCAGGTCTTTAGACCCTGGCAGGAAGTCAGACCAAGCATCACCCGGCACAAGACCTTCAGTTTCCCAAACTACTTCAAACTGACCGTCATCCTGAATCTCACCGATCAGTACCGGCTTGCTCAGATGGTGGTTCTTATTCATATACGCCATGCCACCGGTCAGGTTTTCAGTTTCCTGGCCTATCATCGCCTGCTCAACCGCATCAACGTCAGTGGTTCCGGCTTTCTCAACCGCCTGAGTCCACATCTTGAAGCCGATGTATGTCGCTTCCATAGGGTCGTTAGTTACGCGGTCAGGGTTACCGGTAAAGGTTTTCCACTGTGAGATGAATGCAGTGTTCGCATCGCTCTCAACACTCTGGAAGTAGTTCCATGCCGCCAGATGACCGACTAGAGGCTTAGTGTCGAGACCCGACAACTCTTCCTCACCGACAGAGAAGGCAACCACAGGAATATCTTCAGCAGAGATCCCCTGATTTCCCAACTCTTTATAGAACGGCACGTTGGCATCACCGTTGATAGTAGAGACTACCGCAGTCTTCTTACCTTCAGCACCAAAGCTCTTGATATCCGCGACAATTGACTGCCAGTCAGAGTGACCGAAAGGCGTATAGTTGATCATGATATCTTCAGCCGCCACACCTTTTGCTTTCAGATAGGCTTCAAGAATCTTGTTAGTGGTACGTGGGTAAACATAATCAGTCCCCGCCAGCACCCAGCGCTTCACACCCAGATCATTCATCAGGTAATCAACCGCAGGAATTGCCTGCTGGTTTGGCGCTGCACCGGTATAAAATACGTTTTTAGAAGATTCCTCACCCTCATACTGAACCGGATAGAACATCAGACCATTCAGCTCTTCCAGCACTGGCAGTGCAGATTTACGGGACACAGAGGTCCAGCAACCGAAGATGACATCAACCTGATCCTTAGTCAGCAGCTCACGGGTCTTCTCAGCAAACAGCGGCCAGTTAGACGCAGGGTCAACCACAACCGCTTCAAGCTTCTTACCCAGCAAACCACCCTTTTTATTCTGCTCTTCAACCATCATCAGAACGGTGTCTTTCAGGGTTGTCTCACTGATCGCCATCGTACCGGACAGAGAGTGCAGTACGCCTACTTTAATCGTGTCAGCCGCCATAGCACTGATGCTCAGCGCACTGGCGCCCATAGTCAGAGCAATACCTGAAACCAGATGTTTGATCTTCATATCTATTTCCCTTCTTGAGGTTAAGTTGCGATTCTTGTGTTCCGGGCAGGATCAGCATCCCGGGAATCTGTTATTCACAAAACCATTATTAGAAATACCGCTCAAGGAAGGTATGGGGTGATTGACGCACCCTTATACGTCAAATGACGTATAAGGGGGGGGAAGAAGTTGTTAGTGACTAGGGGTTAGACGCTTCGCTTGCTAGAAAAGGCTGAAAAGCCGTTGCTCGCAAGAGCTAGAGGGGGAAAATTTCATGGGAGGTTTAGATCATCGATTGGGGAAATAAAGCAGTCTTCTTTTATGCTTCAAATAGCAGTATGAAGAATACAAGACCAAAACGACGTATTGATCCGCCGGATTAATGACCTAATGAAGCTGGCTTATTTTCCATGCTGAATGTCACTGAATTTTTCGGTTAGCCAGGATAGAAAATTATCTACTTCAGGTTTCGAGCTGGCTTTTTGGCTGGTCACTGTGGAATACCAATCACAAAACAAACGCCGATTATCCATAATGATCAGAGCACCCTCCGCGAGTTCTCGGGCACACAAAACATCATCGGCTAAAACGACCCCTTCACCATCAACCGCAGCATCAAGCGCCAGTGATAGGTCGGAATACACAGTCCCCCTTTTCCAAGCATCATTATTCGGTTCATACTCCTCAAACCAACTACGCCAAATATCACGGCCACTCTCATGCACCAACGGTAAATCAGCGGTAACTCCTTGCTCTTCTAACCTATTTTTTTTGAACAACGAGGGTGAACACGCGGGAAAGCCTTCGAAGGGAAATAGCCTTGTCAGCGTCACTTCGGATGATTTGAGGAGTTGCTCAAAATGAATACAAATATCAACCGAGCCTTCATTAATATCCGGTGGACTCCACGCAGATTTTAGATTGATATCAATATTAGGAAACTGTGTCTTAAAGTCTGCTAACTGTTTTCTAAGCCACCTATAGGCAAAAGCCGGCTCAGCGGTAATATTGATAACCTTGCTACGCGGCGTTGCTCTAATACTATCGCAGGAGTCTTGAATAATTTTAAATGCCTCTGAGATTCGCGGTGCCAGTACGCGCCCCTCATCGGTAAGTTCGACACGGTTGCCGTGCCGAGTAAAAAGGCTCACTTCGAGCCACGCCTCTAAATTTTTAATATGCTTACTAACAACGCCGTGACTCACGTTTAAATCTAACCCTGCTTTTGCAAAGCTTTGGGTTTTAGACGCGGCTTCGAAAGCACGCAATGCATTAAGATAAGCAATCGATTTTGGCATCGCCTGACTGTAGCTTAAAGCTACGCTGAGCGCAATTTTTTTGCCCTTTTAAGATTTTCTTAATGTGAGATCCTACCAATCAATCATTCATAACGCCAAACGTGAAGGTATTAAAATAGCCAAGATCAGACGAGCCCTTATCGAAGGAAAGCCAACCCTAATTGTCATCGATGTTCGGGGGGAAGCTCTTTTCAGATCATGAAGATGACTCCATACCGATGACGAAAATGTTGATCATTGAGCCTTACTTAGCGTTTTTGACCGATTCATTATCGACATAACACCACTGACTCACTTTATCTACAATTTTTAATTTAAATAATATCAAGAGTAAATATCTATTTAAGTATTATTAATATCTTGAGGAGCAAGAATGAAAAACACATCCTATACTTTAGCGTTCATCATGCTGATCGGCTTTCAAGCTCATGCTGATACTTCAGAAAAAGTCGTCAATATCTATAACTGGGCAGATTATATAAACCCGACCATTATTGAAAGCTTTGAAGAAACAACAGGTATCAAAGTCAATTATGCGGTCTATAGTTCAAATGAAGTGTTAGAAACAAAACTCTTAACAGGCAATACGGGTTACGATGTCGTATTTCCTGGAGGTGGATTTTTTGAGCGCCAAATTAATGCGGAAGTTTTTCATCAGATAGATAAGCAGCAGCTAAGCCATTATGGGAACCTTGATGATGAAATAAAAGAGCGTGCACAGGTCAGTGACCCAGGAAACAAATATGGTGTTCCATATATGTATGGCACAACAGGGATTGGTTATAACGTCGATATGGTCACTAAACGGCTCGGACACCCCCCAGAACACTCATGGGATCTAGTTTTTAAACCTGAGAATGCCGCTAAGCTGGCCGACTGTGGTATCGCTTTTATAGATTCACCTGCCGAAGTAACCTCTATCGCTTTAAATTATTTAGGTTTAGATCCAAATAGTGAAAAGCAAACCGACTTAGATCAAGTCAATACTTTATTACAATCTGTGCGTTCATCCATTCGTTATTTTGACAGTACGAATATTCTTAATGACCTCGCATCAGGAGATATCTGTATAGCAGTTGGTTATAATGGCGATATGCTATTAGCACAAGCGCGTACTATCGAAGTACAAAACAATCATCATATTGCCTATATAACGCCTAAAGAAGGCAGCTTGTTATGGTTAGATGTCATGGCCATTCCTGCTGATGCACCTCATAAGGACTCAGCATATAAATTTATCAACTACATACTTGATGCAGAAATAGCAGCATCGGCGTCCAATTACGTTTTATTTGCTATAGCGAATAAAGCAGCCGAACCATACCTTTTAGACGACGTTAAAAACAACACAGCCATTTATCCTTCTCAATCCATAAAATCAAGTCTGTTTGTTCTTAAAGCACATACAGCAAAATTTGATAGAAAGCTGTCTCGAATTTGGACAAACATAAAAACAAACCACTGAATATCCAAAGTAATAAAAGTAGATGTTTTTAATAGCACCTACTTTTTACTAATTCTTAAGTCTATGGAAAATTATATTTAAATCAAAATCTTATAGAAAACATACCTAATTCACGTAAATATGGCCAAGTTGAGAGTTTATAATGGCGATTAAAATTGCTGAGAAATGGTTTGAGCGCAAGAAGATTAATGATCGCTTAACATTGCTTTGGGAACCTCATGTTAACCCTTTAATTAGATGTAATATCTGGCATATACGCGGACGTGATGCAGATCTATTGGTAGATTCAGGGATGGGTATTTGCAGTTTAAAACAAGCGGCTAGTGATCTTTTTGAACGATCAATTACAGCTGTTGCAACCCATACACACCATGATCATGTCGGCAGCCTTCACGAATTTTCAGTTCGTGTTGTTCATCGGCTTGAGGCACCGAGTATGTGCTCAGGAGCGCACAAACTGTCCTTACTTACGGCTGATTATCCCGATGATATGAAAAAGGCACTTGCCGATGTAGGATGCCCTCTTCCAGAACATTCACTGTTGAGTGCCTATCCTGAAAAAGGTTTTAATCCAGCCAATGTCACCTTACAAGGTATCGAACCGACACGATTAGTTGACGAGGGAGATCGAATAGACCTCGGAGATCTCAACTTTGAAATACTCCATTTACCAGGCCATTCACCCGGCAGTATCGCTTTATGGGAAGAAAAAATGGGCTGGTTTTTCTCTGGCGACGCAATATACGATGGTCCCTTATTGGATAATATTTCGGGCGCATGCGTTGAAGACTATCTCGTAACAATGGAACGTCTACTTAAACTACCAGTTCAATCAGTTTACCCCGGTCACGATGAAATATTTGGTCGTAGCAGACATATTGAAATTGCTCGACATTATATTCAATCGAAATCATTATAAAAAAGCACACGAAGCAGGAACAGGTATTGCGTCATGGCCTTGTTCCTCTGCTACCGATTTCCAGTAGTTAGAACCTTAAAGACTATAACCATGGATTGTAACATCGAGCTTAATCCCGACTTACTTATCTTCAGGACTCCGCAAGTGCAGTGAGTTCATGGCCTGTTAACTGATAACCCACCCACTCGTGCTTTGCTTTAGCACCAAGCGACTTATAGAATTTTATAGCGGGTTCATTCCAGTCAAGAACACTCCACTCGAACCTCCCACAGCCTTTTTCTACTGCGATGTTAGCCAGGTGTTTTAAGAGTGCCTTACCTGCCCCGACACTCCGGTACTCAGGTGAAACGTATAGGTCTTCAAGATAAAGGCCGTTCTTGCCGAGCCAGGTTGAGTAATTGAAAAAATACACAGCGAAGCCAACCGGCTCGTTATTTACACTGCAGATCACTGCATGAGTGGTTGAGTCCTGACCGAACAATGATTTTTCTATATCAGACTCAGTCACAACGACTTCATGCTCTGCTTTTTCATAACGCGCAAGCTCTTTAACAAACCGTAGAATCAAAGCTGAATCGTCAATCGTTGCCTCTTCAATCTTTATAACTGGCACTTAATATTCCTGTTTACAGCGACAAATAAAATTTTAAACCAGGCTGACGCGAGTGCATGGCTTTATAGACATAAGGCATGTTAACTACCGGATAGTAAAGAAGAATCTATCAGCTACCCAGTATGGGTACTGGTAACAAACCATTTTACTTGACTAAACTACTATGGTATTCAGTGAATCTATTATACCGATCAAGACGGTAAAGTCTTCGTTGAATGGAAATCAGCAGCTGGGGTAAAAAATAATGCTTCGGACACATCAGACGCTTTTGGATCAAATGAAGATTAGTGATGCAGAGATTCAAAGCAGGCTGGAACTTGCTGCACTCTCCCTCAGACACTTTGAGCTGCTTAAAGACGTACTTCCGCTTATCAATTCAGAGGTGGATTCAATTGTTGAGCGCTTCTATCTCTCTCAGCTCGCCATTGATGAAATCGCTGTACTGATCGGTGATGTAGACACTCTGAACCGGCTGAAAGGCGCACAGCATCAGTATATTCTTGATCTGTTTTCAGGCCAGTATGACAGTACTTATGTCAATAACCGCTTACGAATCGGTATGGTCCATAAGAGAATTGGGGTTGAACCAAAACTCTATCTGAGCGCGATTAGTTCACTGAAACTGATTCTCTTTGAAGTGCTCAATAAGTCTATAGAGACCACTGAAGTCCTCTCGCAGACCAAAGAGGCTTTAGACAAATTACTCTATTTCGATACAACGCTGGTTTTTGACACCTATATCTCCAGCATGATTTCAGAGCTGGAACTGGCTAAGAAAAAAACCGAGATGTATGCCAATAGCCTTGAAGTTAAAGTATCGGAACGCACTGTTCAGCTGGAAGAACTGGCCAAAAAAGATCCGCTGACGGGTATCAACAATCAACGGGCGATGCGCGAACTTGCCAGTGTGCTGCTGGCATCGGTTGTGCGTCGCAAAGCCTCCTTTTCGCTGATCTACTTTGATATCGATAATTTTAAACAGATTAATGACCAGTACGGTCACCTGAAGGGCGATGAGGTATTAAAAGTCATTTCAGAGTGCATCACACTGCATATACGGGAAACAGATGTCCCTTGCCGCTATGGCGGCGATGAATTTTGCATCATGTTACCCGATGCAGACGCCCAGTCTGCCCAAACAGTTGCTGGACGAATAGTAGCGAGCTTTGTCGAAATTTATCCAGACTTTTCGCTGAGTATGGGTATTGTAGAAACCGGACCAGGACAATACATGAGCCTGGATGAGCTGGTTGGTATCGCCGATAAAAAAATGTATGAAGCCAAGGCAATGGAAGGGTCGCGGATAATAACCTGACGGGGGGAAAGAAGCCGCTAGTGGCTAGCTGTTAGACGCTTCGCTTGCTAGGAAAAGCGGAAGCGCGTTTTTACCACAGAGGGCACAGAGAACACGGAGGTCGTTACACCGAATTATTAACGGAGTCTCAGAGCCCTTGATCTAAAATCAACACTCTGACCCCTTGATCTTAGATCATACATCACTCTGATTAACCAAAGCGGCCTACTGGCGGCCAAGAATGGACTAACTAGAAAATACAGAAATAAACTTACATAATTGTAACTTCACTTTCCTGCGTTATTTCACACTCGCGAATATGGATAAATATTTTTAATATAAGCATGCAGGAACTGACCTTTGGAGCTTTCACGCATTAGGCTTTCATAAATATTTATTGGGACATTGTAATACTGATATATCGCGCTATTTATAAACTCAACCTCTAAGGTCTCCGTCGCTTCATCATACCCAACAGATGCAATATTTGAAGATACTACGTAGTCTCTATTCATTATTTTCTCCATTATTTTCTGAAGACTCATCATTTACACGTTCTCGGGTAATTTTTACATTACCAACAATTGCCCGTGGCTTCTGAGCCCTCCAAGAAGCGACCACTCGCTTATATCCTTCTAGACGTCTATCGAGACCCCATTGCACAGCAACTTCTGGATCGCTGCTTTTAGGTCGATGCTCTTTGGCTGGTAAAGTAATTCTGCAACGCATGGGAAGTTTTGCTGCCTCTCCCATAATGATAGCTTCCCCCGTTTTAAGAACCGGGAGCACATCAAGTAAGCTGACAAGCCCATCAGGCAATGTTCCCTGTACTCTGGCTCTATCTGCGGGATTTGAAAGCCTCAGCGCAAAATAAGTACCACACTGAGACAATATGGTTTCATCTACTTCAGATGGTCGTTGGCTAACCACCATTGCACCTACACCGTATTTCCTGCCTTCTTTGGCTATTTTCTGTACCGTCTCTGAGGCTAGGCTTTCATGACCTGCGGATAAATATCTGTGAGCTTCTTCCATAACAACAAGAAGTGGACGAGCTATGCCCCCTTCAGATTTTTCCCTACTCCAAAATAGCGAATCATAAACAATATTTAGAATCGACCCTACTAACAACTCGAGTATTGAGCTAGGCACACCAGATAAATCTAATATAGTTATGGGTTTGTCATTACCTAGCCAGCTAGCTAACAAAGAGTCTAGATCCTTTTTTACACGACCATCTAAAGCAGGTTCCCAAGATCCAGGATGCAAAAGAAAATCATAACGACGATCAATCATTCTTGAACGTAGTAGACTTAGCTGCCGGCGAACACCTAATGCTTGCTGGTTGATAAAAGGGCCTCTTGCACCCATAGCGTGTGGCTTGTATTTCGGTGGTGTTAATGTTTCGGGGTCACCTGGTTCTATTTGAGCAGGCTCATCCCGATCAGCCCCTTCGAATGTCGTGAGTTCAAAATCTATCAATTCATACCACATTTTTTTCAGGCTGAAAGGCACAGGCGTATCAACAGTAATGGAACTTTCCTCAATTCCATCAAAATTTGATACTGTGTGTGAAGCTAATTTAGATTCATATATTTTGTCGTAAAAAGCACTTTCCCGAACACCTTCTACTCCTCCAGTAAGGAATTTTACTAAATCAGAAGTATTTATTGCCCAATAAGGGATGTACAGCTTGGTTTCATCTGGCCTCGGATCGACTGAAAAAACTTTTGCAACATCGGCTAAAGCTTCAGAGTACTCACCATGAATATCCAGCATTAATATTCTGGCACTTGGGTATTTATTGCTCTCGTCTGAAGGGCAAGTAATAGAACGTAATAGGCTTGCAACTGTAGTTGACTTGCCCGAGCCAGTAGAACCGAGAATAGCTGAATGCCTAGTCACTAGTTCATTAACAGAAATTTTTGCGGAAATGCTTTCCGCACTAGAAAGATTACCGATAGATACTTGCCCGTAGCTATCAGAGCCATAGATTTTGGCAAGGTTACTAACTGTCGTTGTGTGAACACTATCACCTATATTAGGATATTGGCTGATTCCTCTTTCGAAAGAGCCGCCAATGGATTCACCTACCAATTGAATCTTCATCCACCTACCTGTTTCGCCTGAAAGCTCTCCTTCGGAGTTAAGAATTTCTTTAGCTCCAACCTCGGAAACAACGCCGAATAAATCCTGATATCCCTGAGGTATTCGAATAAAACTTCCAACTTGACCGACCCTATATGCCCTGCCTTCAATAATGGAGAGCCCTGAGGCTATTGATTGTGCAAGCTGAACACTTACTGATGAACCAGATACAGAGCCGACAGTACCTAAAAAAGTGGGGTCATTGCTGAGCATTAATCTCTCCTATTGAAGCTTCAGGACCAGCAGCAGAATCGACTAATGCTTGATTGTCACTTTGTATACTTGGTGTAAAATCAGTTGATTTAGATAGTGCGAAAAAACGAGCTAATTTAGCAAAATCCCCCAGTATAAATTTTTGAATAGACGATTGATCCCAGAAAGTCTTACGTATGTTTAGCCAATCATCATTTGGATTTTGGCCGGGCAACCATTTCCCCCCAACTCCATGAATAACTGCCCCGTCATTTGCATAGACGCTCATATTTGGACGTCTTTTAGCAAGTTCAACCGCATTCTTTTCTTCTTCTAGTGACTTAAATTGAAAAGCAAATATCGCTGTATGCTTGTTAGCTTCAAGTGCTTCATCAAGGAGAGCTGTGATATGTGAATCAAAAAATGAAAAGCCAGTGCAAAGTAAAATGCTATCTGGAGTGCTGAGAAATTCTTTTAGTCTTTCAAACATGGCTGAATATGGTTGCCGAGTGATTTGATCGTACTTAAGATGATCAGGATAAATCAGTTTGGTGGCGTCTCGACTACCGGTCCTAATTACTTTGCCATTGATAACGTCCCAGCCCAAAGATCCATGAATTTTCCATAACCGGGACCATCTTGTTGGCAGCGTATCATTTGACATTGAAGTTGGATCAAAGAATGGCTTATGTGAACCACTGAAACCATCAAAGTAAGGCAACTCTGCTCTCTCAAATGCTTCTTCAGTCAGAAGATCATAGTTAGGAGAGAAAATTTCTACTGGGTGTTCACGATGGGTGCCACCAATCCAGGATACTAGCTCCGTATAAGGATTAGATTCTACTGGTAAACTAGGGTTTACCCTAGCTCCTATTAAATTACAAATTCGTTCTGCAAGCCCTTCGTATCCGGCAGCATTTAAACCATGAATCTCTGATAGCCCAATAGCTTGAGCAAGTCTCCGTACACGAGTAAGTATAGTTTCAATATTCGGCGATGGTCCAAGCTCAGGAAGCAGCGTATTAACAATCGACTTATCAGGGGTTTCCAATGACTCTATAACATACGTTGTTAGTCTAGCTACATCAGGAATTATGGGGTCACCAGAAGAATCTAATTTCCCTTGGGCATTTACCCTAAGGGCAACAGGGGCTCCAGCCCCAATAAACAAACCTATCCGTTTCCGGCCTTGTGAAAGAATTTGGCGTAAATCTGCCATATATCGATCAGGATTGTGGACTGTAGTTTGAGTCATATTTATTTCCTGTCTGCGAACTAACAATATTAATTGTGGTATAAAAACATGACTAGATACCATACAAGTTATTTCTTGGATGCCACTCTCTGGCATCAAATAACGTACATCTATTAACTTTTTAAAAAGATAAAAGTTATTTTTAGTACAACCATCCGACACACAATAGTCCGTCTTGAGTCAGAATCAAAAGGGTCAGAGTCATTGATTTTCATATCCCCTTAGGTTTAAAACTTCAAAGGCAGTTAAGCGTATATGCATGCCAGGCAATATTTACAAAAGGCACGATAACTATCAGATAGTAAAAAGGAAGTACTGAACATCGCGATCTCCCTTAAGACAAAAACGAGAGTTGCATTCTTAACCTGGCGTAGCACCCCACTAGCGTTTCAACTTATCCCTTTGTTTCTGATATTTTGCGAGCTACCTAAGCCGCAAAACATACCCTTATCTAACGATAAAGCCAGCATAGCCGCTAGACTGAACAAAATAAACGGTAAAAACAAACAACTGCCTTGCAGCGTACTCAACTTAAACGCTTTCCATTTAGCCTATTGAGAAGACTCTTTTCAAGCGCTAACGACTGGCACGTCACGCTTTTTGTGACGTTCTGGCACATCAGGTCTGGTACTAATTAAAGATGATCGACAGAGGTTGTGGCTATCGCCTAAGATCAAAAATGAGCAAAACCCAATCTGGTGATAGAGAAGAGCTTAATTACTCTTAAAGTAGCTATAATTCACCTGAGGGTGAACATCAATGTGCAGAGAAAAAATACGGTTGACCGGACACTTTTAAGGAGTTACCGATGGCGAAGGATATACTCATGGCCCGACAGCCAATTTTTGATGCAACTCTCAACGTTGTTGCGTATGAATTGCTCTACCGTGACAGAGATTGTCAGTCCTACTGCCCCATGATTGATGGTAACAGTGCTACCTCTCAGGTGCTGTTAAACAATTACACCAGTATCTGTCGGGCTGGCAAACTGTCAACGCTCCCGGTGTTCATCAACCTCACCGAAGAGATGCTGAAGTCAAATCATATTCCAGAGATATCCCGTAAACATATCGTGCTTGAAATTCTTGAGGGGATGGACGTTGATGACATGCTTATCTCAAGCATACAGCGTTATATTGATGCGGGTTATCGTATGGCACTGGATGACTTTATCTACAGCCCTCAGTACGACCCGATTCTGCAAATGGTTCACATCGTCAAGCTGGATCTACTGCAGTTAAGCGACGCAGAGCTAGTCCGACATGTCGAGCTTCTCAAGCCCTTTAACGTTACCCTGCTGGCCGAAAAAATTGAAACCCTCGAAGAGTTTGACCGTTGCAAAGCGCTGGGGTTTAAACTCTTTCAGGGATATTTTCTGTGCCGGCCTCAAATCATTGAGGGGCGAAAACTCAGTTCCAGTGAAGTCGTAATGGTTCAGCTTTTGTCCCTGTTAGCCGACCCGAACGTGACAACAGCCGCGATTGAGGAGGTCGTTAAACGCGACCCGCAGCTGACCTATAAACTCCTTCGCATCGTCAACTCACCGCTGTTTAACCTGGTGAGAAAAATTGAAAGTCTTGGAGAAGCCGTAGTCATACTGGGCATCACAGAGATCAAACGCTGGTGCGCGCTGATCGCGTTTTCCGGTGAGATGGGAAAGCCGGATGAACTCACCCGACACACCCTTATCCGCGCCAGAATGTGCGAACTGATGGCCGCCTCTCTCGCTGGAATATCTGAGCCAAGCGCCTTCATGATGGGCATATTTGCAGGCCTTGATTCACTACTGGACACCCCTAAAGATGAAATCCTGCAACATGTTATTCTCAGTGACCAGCTGGTCTCCGCAATTCAGTTTGGTGAAGGTGTATATGGTGAACTGCTGACCACTGTGGACAGCTATATAATGGGAGAGTGGAACGCACTTCCAGAAAGCTATTCTGCAAAGACTCTCAATCAGGCTTATCTGGACAGTATCGTCTGGGTTAGAGAGTCGATGGGAAAATTAGCTTAAACGTACCCGAAATCGTTTCGTTCTTCGCCTGATGATCTCTCTTCAACAAACCAGGCTACTCGTTACTGTAGATAGCACCTCAGCAAGACCAATCTATCTGATAAAGTTTGTTTATCAGATAGGTAAGCGATTATTCATTAGACAGTCAGCAGCGGTCACGTAACAATACGCTAAACATCGATAATAGCTAAGATTCTATCAGGAGCACGACATATACCATGAGCACAATGATGCCGCTGGACCAATTTCAGCAACTACGTCACGTTGACGCGATCATTGAGAAAGCCGCAAACAGCTGGTGGGTTTACCGTCGTACTATCGGATATAACGGGGCTCTGAGTTCAACGGCGCGTGTGGTGTTCTTCGGTCGCAGCAAAGCGCAGGTTGAACAGTGGATGGCTACGCAGTAGTCACACAACAGGTTTCATAACTGAGTTCTGATCATCTGCAGAGTTTCAGTTAACTGGCTGGCCAGTGATCCTGGACAGCCGCCCCTACCCCTGCGATTCAGACACTTTTCTGAATACTTTCCTGAGCGCTGTCGCCCACTTATCTCAGTAGGGTCTAAGCTATTACCTTATCAGAACAACTTAACGTCACCTGACAAGCACGGTACACAGTTAAATTGTCAGGCTATCCCTTTCCGGCTCTGCTTTCTCTGAAAGCAGAGCGCCAGAAAACTTTATATTATTGCCGCCGAGCGGCCCGCAGACTAAGGCTTAACCGATGAAAAAAGAGATGACTCCTTTTCAGATCCGCCAGCAGATTCGCAGCGGTGAATTTACCAGCAATACCTCCGGCTATGGACAGGGTTTCGTACAGGGAAACCTGGCAATTATGCCGAAAGAGTGGGCCAATGACTTTCTTATGTTTTGCCAGAAGAATCCTAAGCCCTGTCCGATTGTTGGCATGTCCAGCCAGCCAGGTGAGTTCATGCTTGATGATCTCGGTCAGGACATAGATATCCGCACCGATGTTCCTAAATACCGTATTTACGAGAACGGCATTCTGACGCAAGAAGTTACCGACCTGAAACCCTACTGGCGTGATGACCTGGTGACCTTCGTGCTGGGTTGCTCATTCTCTTTTGAAGAAGCACTGATTGCCGATGGTCTGGAAGTGCGCAACATCACTGAAGGCGTCAACGTACCGATGTATCGCACCAATATCGAGTGCAAAAGTGCAGGACGTTTCAGTGGCACCACGGTTGTCAGCATGCGTCCAATGAAAGCTGCTGATGCGATTCGCGCGGTACAGATCTGCACCCGCTTCCCCTCAGTACACGGCGCCCCCCTGCATCTGGGCGATCCGTCTCAGATCGGTATCCGTGATATCAACACCCCCGACTTCGGCGATGCCGTTACCATTAAAGAGGGTGAACTACCGGTATTCTGGGCCTGCGGGGTAACCCCTCAGGTGGCCATTGAACAGGCTAAGCCTGAACTCTGTATCACCCACAGCCCTGGCCACATGCTGATTACTGATCTGCCTAACAGCCACCTGGCTGTGCTGTAACAGGAGGACTGAATATGTCTTTACGACTTAACTGTGATCTGGGTGAAAGCTTTGGTTCCTGGAAGATGGGTCTCGATGAAGCGGTGATGCCGCATATCGACCAGGCCAATATCGCCTGCGGATTTCACGCGGGTGATCCTCTGGTATTACAAAAAACACTGACGCTGGCAAAAGCTAACAACGTTACTATCGGTGCGCACCCCGGCTACCCTGACCTGGTCGGTTTTGGCCGTCGCAGCATCAAAGCATCTGCTGCCGAACTCAAAGCGATGCTGCATTATCAGATTGCCGCAATTGATGGCATGGCGCAAACCCAGGGGCTGGCACTGACGTACGTTAAACCCCATGGTGCGATGTACAACGATATGATGGCCGATACCACTATTCGCGCCGCCATTATGCAGGCAGTGGCGGAATATCACCGCCCACTGGTGCTGATGTTGCAAAGCACCCCTCAGGCAGAGCAACACCAACAGGAAGCAGACAGCATCGGCCTTGAACTCTGGTTTGAAATCTTTGCCGACCGTTGCTATGACGATGATGGCAAGCTGCTGGCCCGGACGAAGCCCGGCGCAGTGCACAGCAAAGAGAAGATGCTCGCCCAGGTTAAGCAATTGAAAGAACAGGGTACCGTTACCACCGTTAGCGGCGAAATCCTGACGCTTCGCGCTGATACCCTGTGCGTCCACGGCGATAATATGGACGGCGTTAACGCCATCCAGGAAATTCGCGGGTTGATCAGTTCATGAATACAGCCTGTAATAATGTCCGCATCGAAGTCGCTGGCGAAAACGCCCTGATTATCTATTTCGGTGATAAAACCGATCCCCGGGTGTCTGCCCAGGTACAGCAGGCCGTTACCATTCTCGAGAGCGAACTAAGCGGTAAACTGATCGATATGGTGCCCTCCTATGCGTCACTGCTGGTGATCTACGATCAGCTGGCCACCGATCATCTGGCCGTACGCAGCTGCATTCGAAAAGTGCTGGGTCAGTTGGGAGAGTGTGACAGTAGCGAAGGCAACCTGGTAATCCTGCCGGCCTATTACAGCACCGAATCAGGACCAGACCTTGAAGCACTGGCGCAACGGGCAGATCTGAGTATTGAAGAGGTAATCAAAATACACAGCGAGATGGAATACCGGGTTTACGCCATCGGCTTTGCCCCCGGTTTTGCCTATCTGGGTGAAGTGGATGAGCGCATTGCTGCGCCCCGTCTGTCCACCCCAAGAACTAAAGTGCCCCGTGGCGCCATCGCGATTGCCGACCGCCAGACCGCAGTTTACCCAGCGGTCTCACCCGGCGGCTGGAATCTGATCGGCCTCTGTCCAACACCGATGTTCGATCCTAAGGCGACTCCGACCATGCCGGTGCAGGTAGGTGACCGGATCCGCTTTAATCCGATCAGCCAGGAAGAGTTCTTTGCCCAGGGCGGCGAACTGGGAGAGATCAGATGAACGGCTTTAAAGTAATACAACCTGGCCTGCTGACACTGATTCAGGATGCTGGCCGCTTTGGCCATCATCGTATCGGCCTGACCACTGGTGGTCCGCTGGACTCGCTGGCGTTTAAATGGGCTAACCGTTTAGTGGATAACCCGATGAACAGCACCGCGCTGGAAATCAGTTTCGGGGGTCTGGTATTGGAAGCAGAGACAGACGCGCAGATCGTGCTGGCCGGAGCAGAGATGCCCCTGAAGATTAACGGCGTTGAACAGGAACGCTGGCATGCGCATAAGGTTAAAGCGGGCGACAAGATCGAAGTCGGTTTTTCAGCCCAGGGGGCCCGCGCTTATCTCGCGGTGAGCGGAGGCTTTCAGGTCGAACACAGCTTTTCCAGTAGCGCCACCGTCACCCGTGAAGGGATTGGCGGCTTTAGCGGCGAAAAACTGCAACAAGGCGACTTTCTCCAATGTAACCCACCGGTAAAACATAAGGGCTATCGTTTGCCTGAGTCAGACCGGCCGGACTATCGTGACAATATCAGTCTGCGGGTTATCACCGGTTATCAACAGCACGCGTTCAGTGACTACCAGAAACGCCTGTTTTTCAGCAGCGAATATAAAGTCAGCGACCGGGCAGACCGCATGGGCTACCGTCTGGAAGGCCCAGAGGTGAAGCCCTCATTTGACGGAATCTTATCAGAAGGTATCTGCCACGGCGCGATTCAGATACCGGCCGATGGTCAGCCGATTGTGTTGTTGAATGATCGTCAGACCATTGGTGGCTACCCTAAGATCGGCTCAATGATCGCGATGGATACCGCCCGTATGGCGCAGATGATGCCCGGCTCACGCATCTCTTTTGATGAGATAACCATTGATGATGCCCATAACCTGCACTGCCTGGCACATATCCGGTTTAACAATACGCTTCCGGAGCCGGTTGAATAACCCGGCTCTGAAACAGCTAGATAACAGCGCCGGTCACTGTAGCACTCCGGCTAACGAACAGAATAAAGATGAGAGAACTCTCGATGTCACAGAATCAGATCAATGAAGTCGTACTCAGCAAACAGGTAGAAGACCTGTTGGTATCCCGCAACCTGCGCGGCATGAAAACGGTCCAGCCAGCACTGTCTACCGGTTACTATCTGCGGGCAGCACGCACCCTGTATAAGTGCAGAGGCCATGTGCTGATCGGCACCGGATTTCCGGTGGTAGACACCTTTGAAACCGATGGCCCTTTGGGTGCTATCGCCCTCTATGACGCTCTGGAAAAACTGGGAGCGACCCCCGTTATCGTCTGTGGCCCACCGGTTTCTCAGGCGCTGATGGACAAATACCGGGTGCATGAGATCCGTGTGGGTGAGCACCAGGAACGCACCCTGGAAGCGTTCAAGGCGCTCTACAACTACAACCCGGATGCAGTGTTGTCGATTGAACGTCCGGGACAAGCTGAAGATGGTGGTTACTACAATATGCGCGGTGAAAGCATCAGCGCACGCACTGCCTGTTTCGACACCTTCGTTAACAATGCTAAATGCCCAACCATCGGCATCGGCGATGGTGGCAACGAGATCGGTATGGGTAATATCACCGAAGCGATTAAAGGGCTGGATATCACCCCGGCAGCAACCCGTGTTGATGAACTGCTGATCGCCGACGTATCCAACTGGGGTGCTTACGGTCTGATCACCTTCTTCAGCCTGTGGAGCGGCCGCGACCTGCTGGGTGAGATCGATCCATTAGCGATTATCGAATATCTGTCTAAGCTGGGTAGTGTTGACGGTGTCACCCGGATTAACCAGCTCACCGAAGATGGCCTGCCGCTGTCCGAGGGCGACAGTGTGATCGCCGGGCTACGGGCGCTGATCGGTTACACCAACTGATTTCATGCATCATTAAAAAAACCGCCGATGGCGGTTTTTTTTTGTGTCAGAATCAGCTTATTCAGATCACCAGAAACAAGCCAAACAACAACAGAGACCACAGCCCAATGCCCAACAGAATCCAGATGAAGTTCCAGACGGTGATAGTCGCATTAGATTCGCCCTGGGGATCTCCACTGGCGATATTAGCCGCACACTGAGCACGATAAAGCGCCCAGATAGTCACAGGTAACAGCGCTAACGACAGCAGATCAGTATAGGGCGAGCCAATCTCTTTGGAAGACAGGCTATCAAATACCTGAGTGACCACCGCGGTAATCACGTAGATCGTTGCCAGCGTCCCCGGTGACCATTGAAAATCAGCCCCCCTTTCCTTCAGACTGAGATCAAATTTCTTAAACAGGGAGTGAGTGAAAAATATCGCAAACAACGCACGGGGAACGGGCCAGACCTTTTCACCTGTCGATGTTCTGTATTGCTGCCAGTGCATGTAAAACCAATAAAGACTGTATAAACCCATCGTGGCAATACTGAGAATCAGATATTTGCTGGGTTTAACAATATAAAAACGGACCTGTGACGGCCCCTCATCGACCAGATTTGCCTTCGGCGCCTGATATACATCCATGTCCATACGTTCACCCACATTGAGTATTAATTCACCAAAAGGCTGATGATACCAAGCTTATATCTACCCCACCAGAGGGTTTTTGCAAGATGACAATCTCACTGCTGGTCAGCTTCTGATGGGGCGTCTGCCAGCCATACGCAACCCTCTGACAAGATTCTCTATTCACCCGATAGTTTTTTCAGCTGTAACTGATACTCAGAGATATCACCAATATTTTCAGCAACCCACTCGTCATCATAATAACTGTCCAGATAACGCTCACCGCCATCACAGATCAGGGTAACCAGAGAGCCTTGTTCTCCCCGCTGATGCATCTCGGCCGCCAGCGTCAGCATGCCCCAGAGATTGGTTCCGGTTGACGCCCCGGCTCTGCGGCCGGTTTGCTGTTCCAGCCAGCGCATCGCCGCCACCGACGCAACATCCGGCACCTTCAGCATCCGGTCGATCACCGTCGGCTGAAACGACTCTTCCGCCCGGGGGCGACCGATCCCTTCGATGCGACTCCCCTGCTTAAGCTCAATATTACGGTCGCCGGTCTGCCAGACATCATAGAAAACCGAATTTTCCGGGTCGACCGCCATCAGTGTCGTACTGAACCCCTTATAGCGAATATAGCGTCCCAGAGTTGCCGTGGTACCGCCGGTACCGGCACTCATGACAATGGCAGCAGGCACCGGGTGCGATTCCAGCTTCATCTGCCGGAAGATGCTCTCGGCAATGTTGCTATTGCCCCGCCAGTCGGTCGCCCGTTCTGCATATCGAAACTGATCCATAAAATGACCGTTACACTCTCCAGCTAGCGCCTGCGCAGCATCATGCATCTGTGTCGGGCAATCAACAAAGTGACACCGACCGCCGTAAAACTCAACCTGCCGGATTTTTGCTTTCGCCGTTTTACGGGGCATCACTGCGACAAAGGGAACGCCGATCATCCGGGCAAAATAGGCCTCCGATACAGCAGTACTGCCAGAGGAAGCCTCAATCACAGTGGTATCTTCATTAATCTGCCCATTACACAGCGCATAGAGAAACAGCGAACGGGCCAGACGATGCTTCAGACTGCCGGTGGGATGGCTGCTCTCATCTTTCAGGTACAGGTCAATTCCCGCCAGTGCAGGAATCTCCAGTTTAATCAGATGGGTATCCGCTGAACGCTGTGCATCCGCCTTTATCCGGGCGACCGCCTGTTCGCTCCACACACTCATAACTGCCACTCCTTAAATCATTGAATCAACAACCGCAGTATAGAGAGGAACAGAGAGATATTTTTTGCTTTATGCTGGCTAAAACCGTTACTTTGTAGAATAATTTTACCTATATAAGCACATATAAAGATTATTATTCTATGGACTCTACCGATAAGACAATTCTTACTCTTCTGCAGCAGGATGTGACCCTGCCCGTTTCCGATATCGCTGAACGGGTTAACCTGTCAACCACCCCCTGCTGGAAGCGGATCAAGCGGCTGGAAGAGCGCGGTGTAATTAAATCCCGGGTTGCCCTGCTGGATGCCGCCAAAGTCGGCGCGGGTGTTTCTGTCTTTGTGCATATTAAAACCCAGCAGCATGAACAGCGCTGGCTGACTCGCTTTGCCGAATCCATTGCCGCGTTTGATGAGGTGATGGAATGCTACCGCATGGCCGGTGAGTGGGACTATCTGCTGCGGGTGGCCACCAAAGATATTGAGTCCTTTGACCGCTTCTATAAAAAACTGATCAGTGAAGTCGAGGGGTTAACCGATGTCACTTCCAGTTTTGCCATGGAGGAGATAAAGTTCTCGACCCGACTGCCACTGACAAACTGCTGATGCAGTAAGCGCCGCTGTCATTCCCTGGGTTGCGCCGTGTCTATGCTTCAAAGTGGAGCGATGCTTCTATATAGTGACACCATAATCTGCCGAGCTTTGACTTATGCGCCTGAGAAACCTGAACACTTTTGTTAAAGTTGCCCGGCTGGGAAGCTTTCATGCCGCTGCCCAGCAACTGCATGCAACCCAACCGGCCATCTCAGCGCGCATTCACGCCTTAGAAGAGGAGCTGGGCGCGCAACTGTTTATCCGTGATAAAAGTGGCACCCGACTCTCCTCCCGTGGGGTCCAGCTGCTGCCCTACGCGGAGAAACTACTTGCGATCAGTCAGGAGATGAAGCAGCAGATCACCGATCAGAACCCACAGAAAGGCACCCTCAGGATAGGTATTACCGACACTCTGGCACACCTGTATCTGGCACCTCTGTTGCGGAACTGGCAGCAGCAACACCCGCTGATGTCATTTGAGCTAATCAGTGATGTTACCCTGACACTCACCCGGCAGCTGCAGGAGCATGAACTTGATCTTGCACTGATGGTCGCAGGCCATAGTGATCTGCCGGAGCTGGTGACAGAACCCCTGTGCAGCTATCCCCAATATTGGGTTGCAACCCCTGAACGTCTGGCCGGAAACCCGGTCAGCAGTGTCAAAGAACTGATTCGCTCCCCCATTCTCAGCTTTCCCCGCGATACCCGCCCCTGGGACTATCTGCAGCAACTGTTCCGCCCCCTGGATGAAACCCCGGTATTTCATACCTGCAGCTCGGTGGCTAACCTGCTGACACTGACGCTGGAAGGTGCAGGCATGGCACTACTGCCAGAGCCGGTCATTCGCACGCATCTGCAACAGGGACGGCTAACCCAGTTCAGCCCGGGCCCGAAGCCCCCTGAGCTGGCATTTTGCGCCTGCTGGAGGCTCGATGATGACAGGATTCTTCCCCAGCTTCTGGCGAAAAGCGGCCGGGAAGTTATTGTCAGCACAAGTCGCAAGCAGCACTAAAACGTCGTCTTTACCAGATCAACAACAGGGTTTACACCTAAATAATATAAATACACAACAATAAACCCTGCCACGAAAGACTATACAGATTTTTTTTCTTATCTTTCTACAGCTATTGCAACTTTTCCTCTTTTCTTAGAGACTGAGACCAACCCAAAAAGTCAGACAACCACAGAGAACCGCTTGCTATCAGCCAAAAGCACAGCACAGTTCTCTGTATAATCACGTGACCCGGAAGCTGCCCCAGATCGTTCAGGATCAAATTTTTGCAGCCACTCAGTGTCAAATTATTCCGGACCCTTGCACTGCGACTATACTGCCGTTGATATATTTTCTGTGGCATCTGTCGGGCAAAGTCCCTAACACGTTTTAAGGAAGGTTAATATGAGCATTGCTTACCTGAATGGCGAATACCTGCCACTAGAAGAAGCCCGCATCTCTCCACTGGATCGGGGTTTCCTGTTCGGTGACGGTATCTACGAAGTTATCCCATACTACAACGGTAAATCTGTTGGTCTGATGCCTCATATCAACCGTATGATCAACGGCCTGGCTGCAATCGAGATCAAGAACAAGCACACTGCTGAAGAGTGGAAAACCCTGCTGGACGACCTGATCGCCAAAAACAGCGATCTGGGCGAAAACCTGGGTGTCTATGTGCACGTTTCCCGTGGTACTGACGTGAAGCGCTACCACGCTTACCCAGAAGGTGTAGAGCCTACAATTTTCTGTTTTGCGTTTGGCATTAAAGACCCTGAGCCGGTTGACCGCACTCAGGTACACCAGTACAGCATGATCTCCACTGAAGATCTGCGCTGGAAGCGTTGCCACATCAAATCGACTGCGCTGCTGGGCAACGTTATCCACTTCCAGGAAGGCTACTCTGCCGGTAACGACGAAGCATTGCTGTACAACGCCAAAGGCGAACTGACCGAAGGTAGCTCTTGTAACGCATTCATCGTCAAAGATGGCGTGATTATCACCCCTATTCAGGACAACCAGATCCTGCCGGGTATTACCCGCCGCATCATCATCGACAGCATCAAGGCAGACGGCTCTCTGAAAGTTGAAGAGCGTACCGTCACTATGGATGAAGTGCGTAATGCAGATGAGCTGTGGATCACCTCCTCTTCCAAGGAGATCGCCCCGGTGACCAAACTGGATGGCAAGCCAATCGGTAACGGTGAAGTCGGTGAAATCTGGGAAAAAGCGTTCCAGATTTACACTGCCTCTAAGTTTGATTTCTGATTGATAGCAGACTGAATACTAAAAACGCACCGGCCGGTGCGTTTTTTTATGCCTGATGCAAAGACGTCGCCTTCGCTATCAATCGTTTAACCGCCGCGCTTGCATTTGCCAGACGCCGCTCACCTGCCCCCTCAACTATTTCAAAAGGACGACCTAAGCGCTTAATCTCCTGCAAGTGACGCTGGTAAAGCTGTTCCCGGTCATCCGGATTTTGCCGCAACGGATCCGGCTCCCAGGGAAGATCAGGCTTACATAACAGATACACATGAGATGATTCCATCCCGATTCCGGCGCTGATTACCTCAGGGCAGCAGCCAAAAACCACTTCAGCCCAGATTTTATAGTTGATCAGATCAGTATCAAAAATACCCAGGGCAGCATCACAACTCACTTCTGTCTGCTGATATTGCTGATGCAGCACACTCAACCGGGTTAACCCTGCAAGGTCATAGTCCGGGCCATATTGCTCCAGATAATAGCGGGCATACTCCAGCGCATAGGGCAGTTTCAGCGTCCTGCCCAGATATTCAGTCAGTGTACTTTTGCCGGACGATTCTGCCCCCGTAATCACAATCCGCACTAGCGATTTCCTGCAGTAACTGACTGCAGACGCGATGATTCAATCCTCTGGGCTTGATGCCACTGCATCCAGCCGTAAAGCCCCAGCCCGAGAAAAATCGCATACTGAAATGAGTAGATAGGGGCTTCTTTAATCCAGTAGATATAGATGCCGAGCACGTTGACGATACACCAGCCCACCCAGTTCTCCATCCGTTTACGGGCCTGCAGAAACTGCGCAAAAAAGCTTAATACGGTGGTCACTGAGTCCAGCCATAACAACGAAGGCTGCGGTATCCAGCTGATTTTTTCTGCCAGCACCGAGATACTCAGGCCCCAGCCAAGAATACAGAGTGCAGCGGCGGCAACCAGGAACAGTTGCTGTTTCGGTGACAACCATTGAGGTACAAACGGCCCCTGCTCCACGGCGGAACCCCGTTTAATCCACACTATCCAGCAATACAGCTGAATAGGTATATAGGCAAGATAGAGAATACCATCAGAGACCAGCTGCCACTCAGTAATTGCCAGCCAGGCGGAGATAGACGCCCAGAGGATACCCAGCGGCCAGCCAAGGATGTTTTGCCGGGCAATCAGGATAACACCACAAATCGCACTCATTGTTGCAATAATTTCGAGAGGGGTGCTGCCAAACAGCTGCAGCCACTCAATAGTAGCCAGAAGGTTATTTTCCATATCGGTATTTCATATTTCTCGAAGGACAGAATGTGGCAGTTTGATATTTGGGCGAAGCGACGCCGAACGAAGCACACTATAACCCAGGATGCGCTTCAATAGGACACTTCGCTGATAATTCAGGCAGCAAAACGCCTGCACACAGCAGGCGTTTATCGTTGCTGATGGCCTGTTAGCCGAGCGCGGGATAATCAGTATACCCTTCCGCCCCCGACGCGTGGAACAGTTCAAAACGCGGCGGATTCAGCTCAGCATTCAGCTGCAGTCGTTTTGGCAGATCCGGGTTGGCAATAAATGCAATACCGAATGCAACGGCATCCGCCTTACCATCCACAAGCCACTGATTAGCCTGCGCTTTGGTGAACTTTTCATTGGCGATCACCGGACCTCCAAACAGCTGCTTTAAGTAGGGTGTCAGACTATCTTCCCCCTCCAGCTCGCGGGTTGAAATAAAGGCGATACCGCGTTTACCCAACTCCGTGGCGACATAGCCAAAGGTCTCCCGGGGATTTGAATCGCCCATATCGTGGGCATCCATCCGCGGTGAAAGGTGCACAGCAACCCGCTCTTTACCCCAGACATCAATACAGGCATCGGTGACTTCCAGCATCAGCCGGGCTCGATTTTCCAGTGAGCCACCATATTCATCGTCCCGCAGGTTAGTTTTATCCTGCAGAAACTGATCCAGCAGATAACCATTAGCGCCGTGTACATGTACACCGTCAAAGCCCGCCGCCCTGGCATTAACAGCGCCCTGACGATAAGCTTCAACGACCGCTTTAATCTCGTTCAACTCTAATGCTCGGGGCTGTTCATAATCCTTCTTTGGACGCAGCAGGCTCACATGACCCGCGGGACGCAGCGCACTTGGGGCAACCGGCAGTTCACCACCCAGGTAAACCGGGTCAGAGATACGCCCGACATGCCACAACTGCATAAAAATAAGACCGCCTGCCTGATGCACTGCGTCGGTGATCAGCTTCCAGCCCTCCACCTGTTCATCAGACCAGATTCCCGGCGTATTAGGATAACCAACCCCCATCGGCGTGACCGAGGTCGCTTCCGAGAGAATCAGGCCCGCACTGCTGCGCTGCTGATAGTACTCAGCCATCAATGCGTTTGGCACCCGCCCTTCACTGGCACGGCAACGGGTTAAAGGGGACATAACAATACGGTTCTTCAGGGTCAGATCACCCAGAGTCAGTGGATCAAATAAGGTTGTCATCGGTCATCTATCTCCTACAAAAGCTGTTCAATAAAGATGGGGCTGCGATAAAAAGCCTATGGCTTAAAGTTGTTCATTCAAACGCGACAGGAAATCCTGAATCACCGCTTCATTGCGGGTGAAAAAACTCCACTGCCCGACCTTTTTACTACTGATAAAGCCGGCCCGTTGCAGTGTCGCCAGGTGAGCTGATACGGTGGACTGCGACAGACCGGTTTTCTGATCAATCATACCGGCGCACACCCCCAGATTCAGTGAGTGCTGCTGGTCAGCAAAAAAGATGTCTGGCTGTTTCAACCAGTTAAGAATATCCCTGCGCACCGGGTGTGACAGGGCCTTGATCATCTCATCAAGTTCGGCAGTGCTCATCTGATTCCTTGTTACTGTTTTATGATTAACATAATTAGCGACTATATTTATTAATCGCGATAAAACGAAATATATATCGTAATATTTCGATATACAACCTTCTTGTTACTGAAGATCATCTGACAGTGTCAATTTCCAGGTGATCACAACAAAGACAAGCACCACAATAAAATCTTCCCAATACTACAGATTTGGTTTATCTATTAATGGGTTAAGCAACTACAATGGTCTGTATGAAAAAACTTTCTAGTGCTTCAATACCCTCTCCAGGATTTACCCTGAGGGTTGTATAGCGGAGACATAGCTTGAAAAAAAAGCCTGTTAGCCTGACCCAAGAGACGCTGCAGGACTTTCTTAACACGATGCCAGCGGTACTCTATGAATATGTGCTGTTTACAAAAGAGTACAGTGAACTCCTGTATATGAGCCCCACCTCACTGGATATCTTAGGCCACCCTCCCGACTATTTTATAGCAGACACCCAACGCTTATGGACCATCGTGCATCCAGACGATATTGATCAGCTCAGAGCTGAAGACCTGAAATCAGTGAGCGGCAAAGACGTTTTTGTGTCACAGGTGCGGGTGATTTTACCCTCCGGTCAGTTAAAATGGGTTCTGATTAACTCCAGACCCACCCTGCGGAAAAAGCACGGAGCAACCATCTGGTGCGGTTATATTACCGATATCAGTGCGCAGAAAAGCGCAGAGCAGGAAGTGGCACTACGGACAGCGCAACTGCTGGAAAGCGAGACCAAACTGAAGCACCTCAATGAGGCTCTGGAAAAGTTAGCCGTGCTGGACGGGATGACAGGGATTGCAAACCGGCGCGCCTTCGATAGCCGACTTGAGGATGAATGGAGCCGGTGCCAGCGGGAGAAACACCCTCTCTCACTGATTATGATCGATGTTGATTTTTTTAAGCAATACAACGATCACTACGGTCACTTAGCGGGGGATGACTGTCTTAAAATGATAGCAAAAGCATTATCATGCATAGCAAAACGAGAATCTGATTTTTGCGCCCGCTTTGGTGGCGAAGAGTTTGTACTGCTTCTACCCAATACAACTCTGCCAGCAGCACAGCAAATGGCAGAGGATTGTCGGGAGAAAATATACCAGTTGAGTATCGCTCATGAGTCATCAGAAGCCTGCCATGTGATCTCCATCAGTGCCGGCGTCAGCTCAACCCTGGCAAGCCGTAATGAAACCCCACTATCACTGATCGAAACCGCCGACCAGGCGCTTTATCAGGCCAAGATGAATGGCCGGAACCGGGTGGAAAGCAGCCATTTTAGTCCGAGTCAGGTAAAACATCTGACAGACTGCGATCATTAACGTTTTTTCATGGAGGAAGAGATGACCCCCAACGAGATCGGCCAGGCTTACAACAGCATCACTCACCTGTGGCAAAGCGAAAAATTCAACCGCACCAATGGTATTGCCCAACATGAGCGGGCGATTGCCTTTACCCGACAACAGAAAACCGCTTTAGATGTCGGCTGCGGTTGTACCGGCAGGTTCATTGATCTGTTGCAGGGAAAAGGTTTTGCAATTGAAGGGGTAGATATCTCAGATGAGATGATCCGGCTGGCCCGACAACGCCATCCGCAGATCCGCTTTCACCATCAGGATATCTGTGACTGGGCATTGCCGCAAAGCTATGACTTTATCACCGCCTGGGACAGCATCTGGCATGTCCCCCTTGAACAGCAGGAAGCGCTGATGACAAAGCTTTTTAATAGCCTTAACCCGGGCGGGGTGTGTATCTTTTCCTGCGGTGGTACCGATACGCCTGATGAGAACAGCGATAGTTTTATGGGGCCTGAAGTTTATTACGCCACCTTAGGCATCCCCGGCTTCCTGAAAGTGATTGACGCTTCAGGCTGTATCTGTCGCCACCTGGAGTTTGACCAGCACCCGGAATTGCATGCGTACTTTATTGTCCAGAAACCGGAAAAAGCGGTCAGCACGCCCTGATTTAGTGCAACTTCAACGTTTTTAATGGAAAAAAAACAACTTCCAATACAATAGGTTGAAATACATTTTTCATTAGCGCATTTTATACTGCAGGTTCTCAACAAACGATTATTACAGGTAAACAATTCATGAGTATGATTCACTTTGTCGGTGGAGAAAAAGGTGGTGTAGGCAAATCAGTACTATCGCGCGTGCTATCACAATACTTTCTGGACAACAGAATACCTTATATTGGTCTGGATGCAGACCAGTCGCACCCGACGCTGAGTCGTTATTATCTGGATTACACCCGCCCCATCAACCTGGACCACTTCGAAAGCATCGACCAGATCATGGAGCTGGCGTTGGAGGAGGATTGCAATATTCTCATCGACCTGCCGGCACAAAGTGAACGTTTTCTCGACCGCTGGATTGAGGAAAACGGGGTCATTGAGATGTGCGAAGAGATGGGCATCAAGCTGGCATACTGGTATGCCGTGGACAGTGGGCCAGATTCGGTCAAACTGCTGGATAACTTTCTCACGAAATACAATGATCAGTTTACCGTCCTGGTGGCGAAGAATCAGGGCCGCGGCAGCGACTTCTCCAATATTGAAGCGCTACCCCAGCTACAGGACACCGATAGGGAAAGCATGCCGCTATATCAGTTCTATATTCCCGCGTTGCATACCCCAACGATGCAAAAAATTGAAAAACTGGGGCTCAGCTTTTGGGCTGCAGCTAACCTGAAAGACAGCGAAGTTGAACATCTGGGTATTATGGAGAGACAACGAAGCAAAGTCTGGGTGAACAAAGTACATCAAACGATAGGTATTCTGCTCAGTTACTTATAATCGTTTATCGGGCCAGGATAGCCCCATCCTGGCCCGGTTTCTGTTCCAAACTATTTTTCAGCCGCAAATCGATAACTGATCTGCTAAACTCGCGCCTGTTAAAACATTAAGGCACAGGTCATGAGTTTCGCATCATTTGGTTTACACCCCGCTCTGCTACAGGCCATCGAAGATAAAGGCTATAGTCAGCCCACTCCGATTCAACTGGAAGCGATTCCTGCGGTTTTGAAACATCAGGATGTGATGGCGGGAGCACAGACCGGCACCGGGAAAACCGCCGCGTTTGCCCTGCCCATTCTGCACGCGTTAGGAGATATCAACGCTCCTGCCCCGGTGGTTAAAGCACTGATTCTGACCCCCTCCCGGGAACTGGCGCAGCAAGTGGGGCAAAGCTTCAGACTCTATGGCCAGCATCTGCCCCTGCACACCGTGATCGCCTATGGCGGCGTCAGCATCAACCCCCAGCTGGAGGCTATCGAACAGGGGGCTGATATACTGGTGGCCACACCCGGCCGGTTGATTGACCTGCTCTCCCGCGAGGCAATCGATCTCAGCCAACTGGCGTTCTTTGTGCTGGATGAAGCCGACCGGATGCTGGATATGGGCTTTATTGATGATATCAAACGGATTCTGCGCTCAGTACCGGATAGCCGTCAGACACTACTATTTTCAGCAACCTTTGACGACGCTATTTTCAAACTCAGCCAGCAACTATTAAACAACCCGTTACTGATCGAAGTAGACCAGCGCAATGCCGCCGCCAGTCAGGTTAAACAGATCGCCTACGAGGTGGATAAAGCGCGTAAACGTGAGATCACCTCCTACCTTATCGGCGCCAATAACTGGCAACAGGTGCTGGTGTTTACCCGCACCAAACAAGGTGCCGATGACCTGGCGAAAGAGATGTGTAAGGACGGCCTGAAAACCGAGGCGATACATGGCGACAAATCTCAGGGCGCCCGGGAAAGAGCGCTTGAAGGGTTTAAAAATGGCTCCATCCGGGTGCTGGTCGCCACCGATGTCGCGTCCCGGGGGCTGGATATTCAGCAACTAAAATATGTGATCAATTATGAGCTGCCACATAACGCTGAAGATTATATTCACCGTATTGGCCGCACCGGCCGGGCGGGTGAAACCGGTTTGGCAATCACATTGTTAAGTGCCGATGAAACCTGGCTGCTTGATGAAGTTCATAAAATTCTCGACACCCCACTGATGCAGCAGTGGTTACCCGGATATGAACCGAATCTTGATCAGGATTTCTCCCAGCCGAAAAAGAGAGGCAATAGCCGGGGTGGTCAGAACCGGAGTGGCCGTGGCAAGCCTGCGGGGCGCTCACGGCGTCGATAAGGAGTATAAGGGTGCAAGCTATTTTAGATGAGATCGTTGCTACCATCGGCGCGAGTGAAGAACGCGGCAAGGTGGCAAATTATATTCCACAGCTGGCCTGTGTCGACCCTGAGCAGTTCGCCATTACGGTGGCGCTGGCGGACGGACGGGTCTTCAGTGCCGGTCACAGCGACCGGCTGTTTTCGATTCAGAGTATCTCCAAAGTATTCACCCTGACAATTGCCCTGGGCAAGCTGGGTGATGCGGTATGGTCCCGGGTTGGCCGTGAACCCTCAGGCGACCCGTTTAACTCCATCGTGCAGCTGGAGCATGAACAGGGAAAACCCAGAAACCCCTTTATTAATGCCGGTGCCATTGCCATCGCCGATGCCATTCTGATGGGGCACCAGCCAAAAGAAACACTGGCTGAGATTTTACACTTTGTCCGTTTTATCGCCGACGATGACAGCATCAGCATCGACGAGAAAGTGGCGCAGTCAGAACTGATCACTGGCGACCGGAACGCCTCTCTGGCCCACTTTATGGCGTCATTTGGACGGATGAAAAACCCGGTTGATTGCGTCTTAGGCACCTATTTTCACCACTGTTCTATCGCCATGAATACCCAGCAGCTGGCTAAATCCGGCCTTTTTCTGGTCGATGATGGGCGCAACCCCGTAACCAGAACCCGGGTTGTTTCGCCACTGCGGGCCCGCAGGATTAACTCGCTGATGCTGATGTGTGGCCACTATGACGGTTCTGGCGAATTTGCCTTCAGGGTCGGCCTGCCGGGTAAGAGTGGTGTCGGCGGCGGAATTCTGGCCATCGCACCGGGTAAAGCGTCGATCGCCGTCTGGTCCCCCGGTCTGGATGATGTGGGAAACAGCAAACTGGGCACCGAAGCGCTGGAAAAACTGGTACAGCACACCGGCTGGTCTATTTTTGGCTAACCCATTTAACGCATAGATAAGGATTTTACGTGGAAAACCAAGGCTCTGCCGCCATCGCATTATGTAACCCGAAAAGCCCCTCCAATGTGGGTGCCGTCATGCGCGCAGCCGGTTGTTATGGTGCTTCAGCTATCTACTACAGCGGCACGCGCTTTGAACGCGCGGCTAAGTATCATCTGGATACCCGCGACATCAATAAGCAGATTCCGTTAACCGCGGTAGAGTCGTTTACGGAACTGGTGGGTAAACATAACCAGCTGATCTGTGTTGAACTGGCCGAAGGCGCTGTCCCCCTGCCCGACTTTGTTCATCCGCAGGATGCCCTGTATATCTTCGGCCCGGAAGATGGCTCCATTGATCAGTCGCTTGTTGATCTGGCTGATGCGGTTGTCTACGTGCCCACCGTTGGCTGCATGAATCTGGCCGCCACGGTCAATGTAGTGCTCTATGACCGGATGGCTAAGCAAAACCTGCAGATAGATCATGGGGAGCGGATTAAGCAGAGCCGCGACGTGAATAACCGCCTGGTGTTTAAAAATTAAACGTTATTACCCCCTGGGTTGTACTTCAGCAACACTGGCTTCGACCCGGTTACGGCCATTGTCTTTAGCCCGATAAAGCGCTCTGTCTGCCCGCTCTATCAGCTGGTTGCGGGTTTCATCCGCAAGCAGCTCTGCCGCACCAAATGAAACGGAAACATGGCCGTAGACCTCTTCTGAATTGGCTCTTTTTAACCGGCTTTTTGATATCTCCCGCCTCAGCTGATCAGCAACAATAAGGGCATTTTCAAGCGGCGTTTGCGGCAAAATAATCGCAAACTCCTCACCACCAAAGCGGCACACGAAGTCCCGGCCTTTGATCGACTTCTTTAGCTGTTTAGCAACAAACTGCAGAACCTTGTCCCCGACCAGATGGCCATAATCATCATTAAACTGTTTAAAATGATCGATATCACATAACAGCAGGCTGAGCGGCTCACCCAGTCCTACCGACTTCTCAATCATGCTGTCTAAAGCAAGATCAAAAGCCCGGCGATTGGAAACGCCGGTCAGGGGGTCAACATGAGACTCTTCCCGAACTTCATCGATCGCTTTATGTATCTCACGAACCTCTTTCAAGACTTCGGCCAGCTGACTACCCAGCTGCTGTTGCGATACAGCAACCTGCCGGGTATCTTTAATCGCATCCATAACAGCAACCAGTGTCAGTTCAGACCCGGCTTCACTACTCATCAGGTCGGCCAGCGAGTTTAGTCTGTCAGCATAGCCCAACAAATCATTGCCGGATGAGCCACACTCATTCACCACAGCAGACACAATCCCCTGAAGCTCTGAACGAATCAGTTCCAGAGCCTCCTCATCCTGTACATAGAATGTGCGATACAGAGCCCACAGATCCTCATTCAGATTATCGCTGTCAGAGGACAGGATTGCTTTAAACGCTGTATTCAGAGACCGGCTTCGGCCATCAATCAGATCATACGCAAGACGATAATTGACTGGCGTGCTCGGCAAGCGATGCTCCCTCAAAACAGAGAGCGCAAGCCTGAGGTTCTCAGCGGCCTTTTCATTGGTGTCATCAGAATAGGGGTTAGGTTTGTGTTTACCCATGTGCACTATGCTTCTTAAACTTATAAAAGTGGGACTATACGACAAAACACGTTAATTGCAGATATCTTGTGGCACGTTTTCTTACCTTTTTAATACCGTCATGCGACATAGCTAACAACAGAACCCCCAAAGCAAGCCTGTGCTTCTAACGGCTAACCGCACACACATCTCAAAGAAAAATCGTTCCCAGGCCTGCTGAAAGCATCACTACCAGCCAGGGTTTCAACTTCCAGAAAACCAGAGCCATATAAGCCAGTAGTGCAAAGGCAAACTCTGCGGGCCTGTGGATACTGCTGCTCCAGACCGGGTCATAGAGTGCAGCCAGCAAAATACCAACCACCGCGGTATTGACGCCAGCAAGCGCTGAACGCACCCGGCAATTATCCCGTAGGCGTTGCCAGAAAGGCAATGCGGCAAACACCAACAGAAAGGAGGGTAAGAATATCGCCAGCAGACAGACCAAGGCCCCCACAATACCGGAGGGTTGCAGCTGCATCGATGCCCCCAAAAAGACACTGAAGGTAAACAGTGGCCCGGGGACTGCCTGAGCCACCCCATACCCGGCCAGAAAAGCCTCCGGGCTGACCCAGCCGGAGGCAACGGTTTGCGCTTGCAACAGCGGCAACACCACATGACCGCCACCAAACACCAGCGAGCCGGTGCGATAAAAACTATCGACCAGGGCTAAAAGCTGAGCCGGGTATAGCTGCTGCAGGAGCGGTAGCCCCAGAAGGAGCAGGATAAACACACCCAACCACAGGGTTGCGCCCCGGCGACTGATGCCGATATTCAGACTATTATCAGACGCCGAACTGTGCGGACGGATCAGCAGCAACCCCGCCACGGCGGCAAGCAGCATCACCCCTATCTGACTAGCGATTGAGCTGCTAATCAGCACCACACAGGCGGATAACATCATCAGTGTCATTTTCACCCTACCCTGACACAGAGCAACCGCCATTCCCCATACCGCCTGTGCCACCACCGCCAGGGCAACCAGCTTCAACCCGGCTAGCAAACCGGGAGGAATAGCATCGCCAAATACCTGATAGCCAAACGCCACCAGCACCAAGCCTATCGCTGAAGGCAGAGTAAAACCAACCCAGGCCAGAATCGCGCCTGCGTATCCGGCGCGGGACAAACCGATGGCCAGGCCAACCTGACTACTCGCAGGTCCCGGCAAAAACTGGCAGAGGGCCACCAGATCAGCGTAAGCCTGTTCGGACAGCCAGCGCTGCCTGACCACAAACTCCTCGCGAAAATAACCGAGATGGGCGACAGGCCCACCGAAAGAGGTCAGCCCCAGCCGCAAAAAGATGATAAAGACCTGCCACAGAGAATCAGCTTTATTCATAGATACTTTTAACCGCAACAATACCGCTAAGGTCGCGCTACCCCTGATAGATCATAACAATACCGAGCAGAATAGTAACAGCGGCAAGAACCCGCTGCTGCCAGGCGATCCGTTCACGAAAGACAATAATTGAGATCAGCGATGCCAGAATGATCCCGGCATTGGAATACGCCACCACCACCGCCGAAGGCATCTGTTTCATCGCAAACACCACCAGCGCGTAGGCCAGACCGATACAAAACCCTCCCGCCAACAGCGCTAATGGAGAGATGCAGCGCTTTGGTCGCCAGGCAGCGGTTTGACGATAGAGCAACAACGTCAGCGCCAGCCACGAAGCGAGATACCCCACAGAGATAAACCCGACAATGGCACCAAAACTCTGCAGGCTTGCAACCGCCGATTTATCACTCAGCGAATAGATGCTGGTTGCCAGCATCGCGGTCATCGCCCAGGGCAGAGCACGTCTATCAGCGGTTGAGCCAGAACTCAACGCCAGAATTATCAACCCGGCGACACTGACAATAATACCGACCCATGCCCACAGCCCCAGTGATTCTCCCAGTAACAGCACACTCCAGATGGCGATCAACAGCGGCGAACTTCTCACCAGCGGATAAACCAGCGGCACCGGAGCGTGATGATAGGCCTGTCGCAGCCCCATAAAATAAACCACATTGGCAGACGCTGAGATTAACAGCAACAGAGCAAACGAGAGTGTCCAGTCAACCTGCGTCACCAGTGACCAGAACCCCCAGGGAGCAAATATCACCAGATGCGCCAGCAACACCCACCATAAAGGGAATGCGTTGGAAGACTGATAGCGGGCGATCAGGTTCCAGGTGACATGCATCATAACCGACAGGGCGACGGCAATTTCCGGCTCAAGTGTCATTATCTGTCTCAACACCCCTTTCTATCTCAAACAGCATTCCATCCCGGGCGATATACACCCCTTCAGGCAGTGTAGCGGCGGAATGCTCCAGCCAGCAATCCAACCGATGGCTAATATGGGTGAGCCAGAGACGGCTTGCAACGCTCGCCAGCTTCATTAAAGAGTCCAAACTCAACATTCATCAGCCGCGAGGGTGGGCTGTTCAGATAACCGTTTCATAGTCGCTCTCACTTCAATGAATAAACGGGTGAGAGCGTAAGGAATTTTGATGAACGAAAGATGACAGTTGGACGACACAACTGATCAGGGCAGATTAACTGGCGGATATTACGAGTGTTGACTAAATGTCAGGTCAGCTTCGAAAAAAAAGGCGAATATATGAAATATCCGCCTGTTTAGCTTGCTAATAGTTAAGCAATGACGTCACCCGCTCAGCGCTCGATAACCTCCATGACCGCCGCACCCAGCTCCAACATACTGGCGTTGCCACCCATATCCCGGGTCAGTGCTTTACCCTCCGCTAAGACGCTGGCCATCGCCTGTATCAGGGTGTCGTGTATCTGCTCAAAGCCCAGATGCTGCATCATCATCGCACCGGCCCAGATAGTGCCAAGTGGGTTAGCGATCCCCTGCCCGGCAATATCCGGGGCCGAACCATGCACCGGTTCGAACATCGACGGAAAGGTTTTTTCCGGGTTGATATTCGCCGATGGCGCGATGGCGATGGTGCCGGTACAGGCAGGTCCCAGATCTGAGAGAATATCGCCAAACAGATTTGACCCCACCACCACATCAAAGTGTTCCGGCATGCGTACAAAGTTAGCCGTGAGAATATCGATATGGTACTGATCCACATTTATCTGCGGATAGTCTTTCGCCATCGCCTCGACCCGGCTGTCCCAGTAAGGCATTGAGTGATAGATGCCGTTGGATTTTGTTGCAGAACTCAGATGCTTCGCCGGGCGGCTTTGCGCCAGTTCAAACGCATATTTGAGAATGCGATCGGTCCCACGACGGGTAAAAATACTCTGCTGCGAAACCACCTCATGTTCGGTGCCCTCATACTGAATGCCACCCACAGAGGAGTACTCCCCTTCAACGTTTTCCCTGACCACGTAGAAATCGATATCGCCGGGTTTCTTTCCTGCTAACGGGCATGGCACCCCCTCAAACAAACGGACAGGACGCAGGTTAACGTACTGATCAAACGCCCGGCGAATCGGCAACAGCAATCCCCAAAGGGAGATATGATCAGGCACACCAGGAAAGCCCACCGCCCCCAGATAGATCGCATCAAACCCTTTCAGCTGCTCCAGACCATCTTCAGGCATCATCCGCCCGGTGCGATGATAGGTTTCACAGGACCAGTCAAACTCTGTCCAGTTAAACTCCACCCCATGTTTACGCCCTGCCGCTTCGAGTATCTGCATCCCAATAGGGATAACCTCTTTACCGATACCATCACCGGGAATCACCGCAATCTTTACTTTGTTCATCGTCGTACTCACTTGAAAAAGAGATCTTTTCGAATTCGGAAATAACCATCTTATTCGATATGATACGTAGATTAAAAAGCCATAGCGTAAAGACAAGGATCACGAAGCGTGAATCAACTTCCTCCCCTTAACGATATACAGGTGTTCGTAGTCGCTGCCCGATTGCAAGGCTTCAGTAGTGCGGCCGACAGCCTGGATGTCTCGCCGGCATATATCAGCAAACGGATCAACCTGCTGGAGAAGCATCTGGGCGTGCGCCTGTTTATTCGCAACGCCCGGCAGGTGATACTGAGCCCCGAAGGTAAAATAGCCCTGGAGTGGTCAGAGCGCCTGTTGGAAACGATGGAGCAGATGGAAGCTGAAATTGTCAACGAACAGCTGATACCCAAAGGTAAACTAAGAATTGTCACCAGTAGCGGATTTGGCAGCCACTTTATCGCACCGGTGGTGTCCCGCTTTAGCCAGCAGTATCCGCAACTGGAGATTGATCTGGAGTTGCTCGACCGTCCCGTCGATCTGATTTCAGAGGGGTTTGATATTGAACTGCGAGTCGGCGGTGAACTGCCTCAACAGCTGATCGCCAGACGCCTCTGTGAAAACCAGCGAATTCTCTGCGCCGCGCCAGCCTATCTGGAAGAGTATGGCACACCGCAACAGCTGGCCGAGCTGAACCGTCACCGCTGCATCGGCATCCGGGAACGGGATCAGAGCTATGGACACTGGCGTTTGGAGAGCAGAGCCGGCAAAAAAAGTATCAAATTAACCGCGCCGCTAACCACTAATAACGGCAGCGTGGCCAAACAGTGGTGTCTCGATGGCCGGGGTATCATGCTCAGATCAGTGTGGAATATCCGCGAGGAACTGAACCGCGGCCACCTTATCCGCATACTCCCGGACTATAGTCAGCAAGCTGATATCCACGCAATCTACCCATCACGGCTGGAGACCTCAGCAAAACGTAAAGTGTTTGTCACCCTGCTGGAAACAGCACTGAAAAAGGTTTAAAGAGCCTCGTCTATAGGTTGACGGTATAACCCTATCAAAAAGCGCTATTGTACTTATATCAGGCAGCCAATAAGTTTGGCTCTATGCTGATTGAAATGGCCCGGCGATTTTTGCCCGGGGACTGCTGTGGCAACCGATCACAGCAGCAGACTACGATACCCTGTCAGAGGAAAGTGAATAGATGACTTTTAGCTGCGGCCAGACACGCACGGTTTCTACCTGTTTTTATGCGTTTGCCATGCGCTATAAACACGCTGGGGGCGCTCTGTTTGATGGTTTTATTGCCAGTAATGCCGACAAGAGCTTCGAATCGACCAATCGCAGCTGAGAGACCGGATCAGCCTTGCACCCGTCGAACATATGGCGCTCTGCAGGCCTCAAAAACCGGCTGACTTTACATAACTTTACTTATTATCAATCAACATTAGCCCTTCCTTATATATCAGAGAGTGATACCATAAAAAAATATTAAATCAGACCAGGAGTGTCGAATAATGAAAATGGTTATTAAAGCAGCATTGTGCGCAACAGTATTAGCGACGGTATCTGCACCCGTAATGGCAGAAGAGTATCCGTTTGCTGAGCAGATTGAAGGTCGCCAGGGTTATTTCCAGATGCTTAAGTTCAATATCGGCGTTCTGGGTGCAATGGCCAAAGGTCAGCGTGACTACGATGCCGATATAGCTCAAACGCTGGCCAATAACCTCAAAAATGCGTCTTTAATGAACAACCAGCTGATGTGGCCAAAAGGCTCTGATATGGACGCAGAAGGGTTATCTGGCAAAACAAAAGCGAAAGCCGCGATCTGGCAGGAAGGATCTGAGATCGGCCAAAAGAATAAGGAGTTTGCCGCCGCCGCTGAAACAATGGCTGCCAATGCCGGTCAGGGGCTTGATGCATTACGTAAAGCCATTGGCCCGCTAGGTAAGTCATGTAAAGGGTGCCACGAAGAGTATCGCGCTAAATAATAGCTCTGCCGGTAGCCTTGTTAGCCGATAAGGCTACCCTTATCCCAATCGTCAATCGCATAAGGAGTATCTAGTTGATGGTTAAGGTCTGGGACCTGCCCACCCGAATGTTTCACTGGCTACTGGTTTCACTCGTTGTATTTCTGATTTACAGCGGCAGCTGGGACGACAGCCTGATGAAATGGCACTTTTATAGCGGTTATCTTCTTTCAGGCTTAATTTTATTTCGTATTTTATGGGGCGTTGTCGGTACACACTATGCCCGGTTCTGCTCTTTTGTGGTATCACCAGGCAAAGCGCTCAGCTATCTGACATCACTGGTTAAAGGCCAGCCTGAACACTTTTATGGCCATAACCCTGCGGGGGCAATGATGGTCATACTGCTGATGCTGTTGCTCATCTTGCAAATCGCCTCGGGCCTGGTCACCTCTGATGAAGTGCTATGGGAAGGCCCATTTTACGCCAGCGCGAGTGAGGCGCTTTCCAGTTTAGGTGCCGAGGTTCATCACAGGGTTCAGTTGATCCTGCAGTGTTTCGTGGGACTGCATATTCTGGGAGTCATCGTTCACAGCATTGTATCAAAAGAGTCATTAGTTGCCTCCATGTTCACCGGTCGGAAACAAGACGCAGGGAACGCAAAACCAAGAGGTCCGGTTAATCCCCTTGCCTTTATCCTGTGCTCAGGACTCAGCGGGGCGTGGGTTTACTATCTGTTTGGTTTGCCTCTGTGATAATGAAACGGTTCATCTGATAATCACCATGAAACCGTCCGGTTGATTTAAACCTGAACACCGTTTACCGGGGTTTGAGAGGATGATGATCTTAGCCTGTCTGTTTGATAGCTGTATTAAAATGGAAGAAAGCATCTATTATGTTCCATATCGCACTGAGTGGAGGCAAGTAACCGCTTCAGTAGATTCCTATGTATTACGGAGATAAATGAGTATGGCCCACGTTGAAGAGTTAGAGTTATCGGCACATCGCAGCGACATCATCAAAGACGTAAAAGATTTAATCGAAAAGTATCGCACTATTTTTGAGTGGGATGTACCGGATATAGATGAAAGACTGGCTGACCGTTTAATTTTAAACGAGGTTCGTCTGGCCCTTGATGAAGTTCAGAAAGAGTTACTCACAGAATAAAAACCTTCGGGTCATCGTCGCACGCTCCGATGCTGTCTCGCTTCGCTCGGCTCGAACCTGCGATTCTCATCCGCTAGTCCGGATACAAAAAAACCGCCAGAAGGCGGTTTCTTTTTGTATCTGGTAGGACTAGGCGGATTCGAACCGCCGACCTCTACCATGTCAAGGTAGCGCTCTAACCAACTGAGCTATAGTCCTGAAGTGATGCGTATTATACGGTTGCGTCTGATCTATTCAATACTTTATTTAAGAAAATTTCAGCGCTATAACCTTTATTACATATATGACCGGTAAAATGTGCTCTCTTTGGCTTTTCGGCCCATCTTAAAACTGTTTTAACGCCACACCGACGCTGACTAAAAGTGCCACGACGCCAGCCTGGTCTGATCAGGCCCGGGGGTCGAAGAGAGTCACCCGGTTACGGCCATTCTGTTTCGATTTATACAGGGCCTGGTCAGCCTGTTCCAACCATGCCAACGCATTCATCTGACTAAGTGCAATCTCGGATACTCCCAAACTGATAGTAACCTTCAGGCTATATTCACCATACTGCATCACACTCGCCTCAACAGCGGCGCGCAATCGCTCCGCAAAGACCAGCGCATTTTCACCGGAGGTCCCAACCAGAATAGCGCCATACTCTTCACCACCATAACGGCCCGTGATATCTGTTTTTCGCACATATTGTTGCAGTGTCTGCGCGATTGTCTTAATAACCAGATCTCCCGCCTGATGACCGTAGGTATCGTTCACTTTTTTAAAGTGGTCGATATCAAACATAATAACAGAGCTGGTCTCCTTCATCCGGGCAAAACGATCAAACTCTTTTTCCAGGCACTCCTGCCAATAGGCACGATTATATAGTCCGGTCAGGCCATCGGTGCGGCTAAGGGATTGCAACTGCTGATTGGCTTCCTCCAGTTTCTGCTGGCTGATCGCATTATCCGTAACGTCGTAGATGAGAATGCCTATATGATCAATCTGCCCGGAAGGGGAGCTTAAAGGGGAGAGAGTAACGTTCTGATACATATAAGATGCACTTCCCGTAATCGGGCGATTGCTCTTAAACGGAAACAGGTAAGGCCGTTGCTCCCAGGAGATATAAGCAGTATTGCTGAGTAGTAAAACCGCCTCAATTTTTTTCTTCAACCATCGCGCAGGAAGTTCAGGATAGAGCGAAAAGAGATTTTGGTTAACCGCTTTGCTGGCTGAGATGCCAGAGTGATTTTCCATAAATCCATTCCACATGCAGATATAACTGTCACGATCGACCACCACCAATCCCACTTCCAGATTCTGTAATAAGCCCAGGTTCCAGTGCAGATCTTCTATTTCCTGATTCATATCTCCTGTCATCCAAAGTATCTCGCCATTTCCTGTAATTTTGGCAGTGAGTCCGCAGTGAAAATAATCAGAAGCTCACAATGAAAACTCTGTGCTTTCAGCTGATAGTCTATCGAGATCATCAACGTCTCCTGCCATTGGGAGTTTTGCGCGGTCATCCCAGAAAAGTTACGCAAGATGATAGGGGTTGCCCTGCTTAGAGAGATGTCCAGTTGCTTTGAAAAGCTTGATGAGAAGGCGCCAATCAGGACATTGGAAAGAAACATTTCCAGTTCTGCCTCAAGCTGCTCCTCCTGGCTTTGCATATCCATCAGACTGGCAATGGTATTCAGATTACTGCGTTTAATCACCAACAATGCTTCCCCCGCGAGATCAGGGCCAACAAACCCCTGACTGACAAGATTAAAGCCGCTGCTGACAGCAGACAGAAGTAATCTATTCACCTCGCCTGAAGATACCAGCCTCACATTAGGGATGGGCAGATCAACAAACGTATCAAGCAGGCTGGCAAGCATAGCCCCTGCTTGCCCCATCGCCACATTAGATATCTCCTGATAATAGTCAGGAAGCTCTATGACCTCTTGATTGCGTGTTTGATCCCCGGGATGTTCAAGCTCGGAAAGTAAGCCATATCGATGCAAGACATCGGCAATCGCCTCCGGCGAACAGGGCTTTTTTATAAACTCCAGCGCCCCCAACGCCAGTACCCGGTTTCTGGCTTCAGCCTGTATATCCCCCGAAACAACAATCACCAGGGTAGGCAGATCATGTTTACGGATCTCTTCCAGCACCTGATAGCCATCCATGATCGGCATATTCAGATCCAGAAACAGAACATCACCTTTTTGTGCACGCACAGCGTCCAGCGCTTGCTGGCCTAGCTCAGCAAAGGTGATGTCCACATTCCAGCCATGTAAAGCCGCGGCCATCTGTTTACGCGCCAAACGGGAATCATCACAGATAATAACAGGAACAGGTGCACTCAAAGACGTTTTCCTTTTTCCGTTTTCCTTCCAGAGAATAACAGCAGATGGTATGTGAGCCTAATGGATAAACCGCAAGAAAACAATTACGCGAGAGTGACAATAATGGGTTCAGTACATTATTTAATCAGTTATCATTCTTGCATCTGCCTGAGTGAGCGACACTGGCAGGCGCGTAGCGGCCCGGCATTGATACAAGCATTAAACCCACAAAAAGCACTATTTTTTCTTTCTGTATTTTAAATATTATTCTCCCAAATCATCTGATTTTTATCCATATTCAGACGAATAACCTGCCTCAGGCGAGCTAACTTAGGCTAACTTTAATCTATCTATTGATTACCGTTGTATCGGATTCAGATCACGATTCTAAGAAGTGCTCACAAGGAGGGCCAGGTATGTTGATTGGTATCCCAAAAGAGATCAAAAACAACGAATACCGCGTCGGTATCACTCCGGCCGGGGTTCGTGAACTGGTGAGTCATGGACACAGCGTCATAGTGCAGCGTGACGCTGGTACGGCAATCGGCCTGCTGAACCATCAGTATGAAGCGGCAGGAGCTACTCTGATTGATACTCCGCAGGAGATCTTTGCCACTGCGGAGATGATTATTAAGGTGAAAGAACCTCAGCCTAACGAATGCAAAATGCTGCGCTCTGGACAGCTGTTGTTTACCTACCTGCACCTCGCTCCAGACCCGGAGCAGACCCGCTTACTGATTGAGTCGAACTGTATCGCTATCGCCTATGAAACGGTCACCGATGCACAGGGAGGCTTGCCACTACTGGCACCGATGAGTGAGGTTGCCGGACGGATGTCTGTTCAGGCAGGTGCTCATGCACTGGAAAAGGCCCAGGGAGGCATGGGGGTTCTGTTAGGGGGTGTTCCCGGCGTAGCGCCCGCCAAAGTCACAGTAATCGGCGGTGGTGTTGTCGGTATCAATGCCGCCCGTATGGCGATGGGACTGGGCGCCGATGTAACTATTCTGGACCGCTCACTCCCCCGTCTGAAAATGCTGGATGAACAATATGGCCCACGATTGAAAACCCTGTACTCCAGTGTTGAAAGTATCGAGCATGAAGTGATCCAATCTGATCTGGTGATCGGTGCGGTGCTGATTCCCGGGGCGGCTGCGCCGAAACTGCTCAACCGTGAAATGCTGAAGAAAATGAAAAATGGCGCTGTTCTGGTAGACGTCGCCATTGATCAGGGGGGCTGTTTTGAGACCTCTCACGCCACCACCCATCAACACCCTACCTATGAAGTGGAGGGTATTATTCATTACTGTGTTGCCAATATGCCAGGAGGGGTCGCACGAACCGCAACCTTCGCTCTGACCAATGCCACCCTGCCGTTTGCCCTGGCCCTCGCTAATAAAGGTTATAAGCAGGCGCTGCTTGATGATCCACATCTGCGCAACGGTTTGAATGTGCACCGGGGAAACATCACCTATGAGGCGGTTGCGACAGCGCTGGAGTATGACTATGTAAGGCCCGAACAGGCGATTAGTTAGCGCAACGATAATACCCTTGAGTCATTATCATGGGCCAGCCGAAAGCGCTATTCTGTCGATAGCGCTTTTCTTACACCCCAAGCATTTTACTAAACTCTTTCGGAGAAATGATGTTTTCCTCAAATGCTTCAGCTGTTACCGGCCGTCCCAGATAGTAGCCCTGCAAAGCATCACACCCGGCACGAGCAAGAAAATCCATCTGAAACTGGTTTTCAACCCCTTCGGCAATCACTTTTAACCCCAAACCTTTCGCCATCGCCAACGTTGCCGTGACCAATTGCTGGTCCCCGGGATCTTCCGCCAAATCGCGGACAAAAGTACGATCAATCTTAATCACGTCAAAGGGAAACTGCTTCAGATAACTTAACGATGAGTAGCCTGTCCCAAAATCATCCATCGACAAGGAGATCCCCATCGACTTCAGTTGGGCCAGTGTTTGAGCGGTTGAATCATCGTTTCTCACGAGCAGACCTTCGGTGATCTCAATCTCTAAGCAGGATGGATCAAGCCCGGTTTCTTCAAGTATCCGCAGCAATACCGGTACAATCTGTCCATCGCGAAACTGTCGCGGAGAGACATTCAAAGCCATACGGTAGCTTTCGCCTAAACTGCGCTGCCAGCGAACACCCTGCTCACAGACCTGCCGGATAATCCACTCTCCGATTGAAAGTATCAACCCGGTCTGCTCTGCCACCGGTATAAACTGTTCCGGCGACACCTGCCCCAACGTCGGGTTATTCCAGCGAATCAGCGCTTCAGCGCCAATCACCCTCTTCCGGTGCAGACAGTAGATCGGTTGATAGTGCATGCTCAGCTCTTGGTGTTCAAGGGCTCCCCTGAGCTGTTGTTCAACCTCCAGACGTCCCAACACATAGTCATTCATCTCCGGAGAGTAAAAGCTGAAGCCGTTACGTCCCTGCTCTTTTACCCGATACATCGCAGTATCGGCCTTTTTCAGCAACTCATCCGGGTCTACTCCATCGCCAGGAGAGACGGCAATACCGATACTGCCACTGATATAAAAACTACGCTGCTGTATCTGAAACGCCATTCCCAGCATTTTGAGAATTTTTTGTGCAACGATTTCAGCATTATAAAGATTATCCTGATTCTCCAGCAGCAGAATAAACTCGTCACCACCATAACGCGCCAGAGTATCATCCTCACGAACAGCATCCTGCAGCCGCCGGGCAACCAGTACCAGCAACTCATCTCCAACCTCGTGCCCCAGGGTGTCATTGATTTTCTTAAAATCATCCAGATCGATAAACATCAGGATAACCAGATTGCCCTTTGACTGGGCATTGATAATCGAACGGTTTAAACGCGCCCGCATCAGCTTACGATTCGGCAAATTGGTCAGCGCATCAAACTGTGCCTGATACTGCACTCTTTGTTCATACTCTTTGCGTTCGGATATATCCCTGAGGCAGCTCATCCCCACTGAGTCATCGTCTAGCTGAGTAAACTGATAGGAGACCTCAACCGGAAATACCAAGCCATCAGCCCGCACCGCCCGCGTTTCGAAGCCGGGTTCATCATGATTGTAATACTGTTCGACATCGCCTTGCTGATCGGTATCGAACAGTTGCAGCATTGGCAGGTTTAGCAGTTCCTGTCGCCGATAGCCAAACATCACCTCAGCCACAGGGTTACAATCAAGAATCCGACCGCCCTGATGCATAATGATCGCTTCAGTCGACACCTGAGACAATTGCTGCAAGCGCGCCTGACTACGTTTTAAATCGGACTCAGCCTCTTGCCGCAGCAAAATCTGGCGGCTGCCATGGCGATAAAGAAAGCTGACCATTGCCATCGCTACAAGACTAAAGCCAACCATCAGCCACAACCAGAGTGACTGTCGACTGGCAAACAGCGAGTGTACAGTATCGTCAAGGTAGGTTAATGACCAGCCAGGCAGGAATTCGATAGAGGTCGAATAAACCCGGTAGTGTCGTCCCGAAGCATCCTCAACCAAGCTATCCTCTAACCATTTAAACTGCTCAGCACTCTTTACCTGTCCGCCATACTGGCCGCTCTGGCGAATAGCCGCCTGCTGCATTGGGTCCAGCGGCATCAGACTACTGAAAATCCACTCCTGTATATTGGAGGCGAAAATGATGCCGTTGCGGTCCACTAACACAACATGACCTGAGTGATGCCATGAACGCGTTTCTAACGGTTCCAGAGGATATTTATTGACCACTATCCCGATAAACTTCCCCTCAGTATCCACCACCCGGTGAGAAAAATAGATACCCCGTTCATGAGTACTAGCGCCTAACGCCGGATAGACAGAGGAACCTGAAGCAGCCGCTTCACGGAAGTAGGGACGAAAAGAGAAGTCCTTATTGATCGCCTGATCTTTAAATTCAAAGTCATTGGCCGCGACAAAGACGCCATTCTTATCAAGAATGAAGCACAACGAAGCCCCTGACAAAGTGCAGACGTTATTCAGCATCGGGCTGATATCCAGCACTTCACCTAACAGGTAACGCCGGATATCCGGTAAGACTGCCTGAATAGCAACCTGACTGGAATGCCCCTCAAACAGGGCATCCATCTCGCGCTGCAGCAAGTCAATGATATTAACCGCGCTGCGCTGTGCATCACGCTCTGAAAAACTCAACAAATTGAGATAATTAGCAATCACACCCGTCGCGGCAACTAGACAGCACAACAGCGTAATCGCAAACAAAACGGCTCTGGCTTTCATCGCCCATACCTGACAATGGTAACTATGTACGCCATCAAACCGCAGCCCAAATTGATAATAAAACTAAGCATAACAAACATCCTTTAAATATCAGGCTTAATCTACACGTACCATGAACGATTTACCCGATCTCCCTGTAACAACTCTACTCATATTGAGCAGCAGTCAACTGCAAACAAGCTTGTCATAATATCGAAGCACCACGGGACAGATATGCTAGCGCTGGTGCCATACCCAACTAAACTAATGTACTCATAATCTGTTCCAGCAGAAAGTGAGCAACCGGCTCAGCCTACCCCAGAACAGCCCCTGTTATCGGCAACAGAATGACTCAGATAAAGAGGAACAATTAATCGGGTGTCAGATAGGAACCGATCAGGTCGTATTGATAGCGCTCATTACAGGCTTTCACTAAGTCGACAAACTCATTCGCAGGAACCGGTTTACCGAAAAAATACCCCTGTATCGCATCACAGTCAGCCTGGGCAAGAAACTCATACTGAAACTCGTTCTCTACTCCCTCAGCAACGACTCTGAGTCCCAACCCTTTTGCCATGGTAATTGCTGCGGTTACCAGTTGCTGGTCACCCTGGTCCTCTTCCAGATCCCGAATAAAGCTTCTGTCCACCTTGACACTATCAAAGGGAAACTGCTTGAGATACCCCAGAGAGGAGTGACCTGTACCAAAGTCATCCATCGCAATTCTGATACCCATCGCTTTTATCTGGTCCAGAGTCTGAGCGGTTTCCTCATCATTACGAATCAGAAGCCCTTCGGTAATCTCGATCACAAGCTGATAGGGTGGAAAACCGGTTTTATTTAAACCACTTCGCAGGGCTGAAAGAATATGGCTATCCCTGAACTGCACCGGTGAAACATTGATAGCCACCCTTAACTCTGATCCCAACGTTTCCCGCCAGGATTGACCGCACCGACAAGCCTCTTCGATAATCCAGTCACCAATGGGCACGATCAATCCGGTCTGCTCTGCGACCGGAATAAACTCATCGGGGCCGATCGGGCCCAACACTGGATTATTCCAGCGTAATAACGCTTCAGTGGCAGACACCCGTTGCTGCTTGATATTGAAGACAGGTTGAAAGTGCAGGCTTAACTCATGACGTTCCAGCGCATTGCGAAGCTGACGGCCAATCTCCAGGTTTCTGATAACATCTTTATTCATATCCGGAGTATAAAAACTGTAGCCATTACGCCCCGACGCTTTCACCCGGTACATCGCCGTATCGGCTTTGCGCAGGATTTCATCCGGCACAGTGCCATCGGTAGGAGCCACCGCGATACCAATACTTGCACTGATATAGTAACTCCGGTCTTTTACCCGGAATTCACGGGCTAACGCAGATAAAATATTCAGTGCTATCTCTTCCGTCAGGTAGAGGTCTTTCTGGCCCTCAATCACCAGGATAAACTCATCACCACCATAGCGAGACAAAGTATGCTCCCCACCAAGGATCGCTCGCAGCCTGTTAGCGACCTTAATCAGCAACTCATCCCCCTCCTCATGCCCCATCGAGTCATTCACCCACTTGAAATCATCAAGATCAATAAACATCAATGTAAGCAGCTTATCGCCTGCCTCTGCTGCAGCAATTGCACTGAGCAGTTTCTCAAGCATCAGGGAACGGTTAGGCAGATTGGTAAGGGCATCAAACTGAGCCTGGTAAAGCACTTTCTGTTCATGCTCTTTGAGCTCAGAAATATCCCGAATACAGCTTATTCCAACGGTTTCATCATCAATCTTAGTCTGTTGATAGTTAACAATGGCATTGAAACGACTGCCATCAGGACGTACCCCATCACACTCAAAACTGGACTCACTATGGCTATATAGTTTTTTAATCTCCGTACGGGATGGGGTATGAAACAACTCAAGCAGTGAAAGACGTCTTAACTGATCTCCCTGACACCTGAACAGTCTTTCCGCTGCCAGGTTAAAATCAAGAATAAGGTCTCCCCGATGCATGATGACGGCTTCAGTTGCAACCCCTGATAGCTGTAATAATCGGGCTTCACTCCTTCGCAGTTCAGCTTCAACCTGAACCCGATAATCAATCTGCCTTCTTCCCTCCCGATAGAGAAAAATGATCAGCGAAAAGACTAACAGCGTAATAGCAAACATCAGATATAAAACTCTATGGCCAAACTCTCCGCCCCAGGAAGAGTTATGCGCATTGAGATAGACCAGGTTCCATCCGGGTAATAATGAGGAGGGCTGTGTATACACCTTATACTGATTGCCCGCCGGGCCCTGCACGGTATCCCTATTTATCCGTTCAAACGTCACAGCCAGATCAGCGAGTGCCTGACCATCCTCAGGCCCGGATATTAAATTCGACACCGGCAGGCGCTGTAACAACCACTCCTTACGGCTCGAAGCAAAGATCAGACCGTCATTATCGACCAACAATGCAATACCCGGCAGCTCATCAAACTTTTGCTCTAATGTCTCCGGCGGAAATTTATTCACCACAACACCCAGCAATTCACCATCATCATCCTCGATACTATGGGAAAAATAGATACCTCTTCGCAGTGTTGTCGCCCCTACCGCCAACTGAACGGCCGAGCCTTGAGATAAGGCCTCTTTAAAATAGGGGCGATATGAAAAATTGTCCGTCAGCAACTTCGCTTTTTCGGGCACATCATTAACAGCAATGATATCGCCCTGCAGATTCAGAAGGTAACAAAGAGAGGAATCACTCAGGGAACAAATACTGTTCAACACCGGCGTTACATCTTCCCTCTGCGTTATCAGATACTCTCTGATCTCAGGCAGCGTCGATTGAATTGCCACCTGCACACGAAAACCATCGATAAACAGTTTCAGATCATGATTAATATGGGCAACAACATCCCCAACATTACGCCGGGTATCCTGTTGCGTGTATGCCCCTAACACCAGATAGTTCACTATGACACCCAGCACGGCGGTAAGTCCGCAGGTGAACGTGAGAATCAACAGGATATTTCGGGATCGCATATCAGCTTCACCATTCGTAGGGGATACAACTCGACACAGAGGGTGTCCTGAGACTAACCCCTCTGTCACGAAAAGATGTCAGATATAATATAGAGAACCCCAGCGACAAAAGAGTATGATTGCCACTCAGATTGAGTAACTGAACAGATGTTTTCTGCTAAACAGCAGCGATGTTATAACTGCAACTAAGGGCTGAACGCAACGATGAGTTACAGACCGCTGTGTTTGAGTTTCTCCAGCTGATCGCGGTAATGCGCCGCTTTCTCAAATTCCAGATTTTTGGCTGCTTCATACATCTGATCTTCCAACCGGCTCATCGTTTTAGCCAGTTCAGCAGAACTGAGCTTCTTCGCATCCAGCTGATACTCTGTCACCGGCTCAGCCACCTTACGTCCCGATTTGGTTTTACGCCCAGGTATTGAAGACGCACCTTCCATAATATCAGCAACCGATTTTTGAATACCGACCGGGGTAATACCATGCTGCTCATTATAGGAGATCTGCTTATTCCGCCGCCGTTCGGTTTCATCAATGGCCCGCTGCATTGAACCAGTAATCCGGTCGGCATAGAGGATGGCCCGACCATTGATATTCCGTGCAGCACGACCGATAGTCTGAATCATTGAGGTTTCGGAGCGCAGGAAGCCCTCCTTATCGGCATCCAGAATGGCCACCAGTGACACTTCCGGCATATCAATCCCTTCCCGTAGCAGGTTGATACCCACCAGCACATCAAACTCACCGATGCGCAGGTCACGAATTATTTCAACCCGCTCAACCGTATCAATATCAGAGTGCAGATAGCGCACCCGCACCCCATGCTCATCCAGATATTCAGTCAGATCCTCGGCCATACGCTTTGTCAGAACAGTGACCACAACCCGTTCGCCTTTCGCAGCCACCTGGTTAATTTCACCCAGCAAGTCATCCACCTGAGTACGGGCAGGACGCACCTCAACCAGAGGATCAAGCAACCCGGTTGGCCGTACCACCTGCTCAACCACCTGACCAGCATTAGCAGCTTCATACTTACTCGGCGTGGCCGACACCATAATCATCTGTGGTGCCTGGCGCTCCCACTCTTCAAACTTCATCGGCCGGTTATCCAGCGCTGAGGGTAGCCGGAAACCATATTCCACCAGGGTTTCTTTACGGGAACGGTCACCTTTATACATCGCCCCCAGCTGCGGGATGGTGACATGGGATTCATCCATCACCAGCAAAGCATCCGCTGGCAGATAATCAAACAGTGTTGGTGGGGGTTCGCCCGGTGCCCGCCCTGACAAATAACGGGAGTAGTTTTCAATGCCAGAGCAATAACCCAGCTCCTTGATCATCTCCACGTCATACATTACCCGCTGTTCAAGCCGCTGCACTTCAACCAGTTTATCGTTACTGCGCAACTGCTCCAGCCGGGGATGCAGCTCTTCAAGAATGTTATCGACCGCTTCCAACAGTTTCTCCCGCGGCGTAACGTAGTGGGATTTAGGATAGATGGTTGCTCTGGGAACACGGCGCAACACTTCGCCGGTCAGCGGATCAAAATAACTGATGTTCTCTACTTCATCGTCAAACAGCTCAATCCGTACCGCTTCTTTCTCTGATTCCGCCGGAAAAACATCAATCACGTCACCCCGCACCCGGTAGGTTCCCCGGTGCAGCTCCACATCATTGCGGGTGTACTGCAGCTCTGCCAGACGGCGCAAAATGGTTCGCTGATCCGCCGCATCCCCGCGATCAAGGTGCAGCATCATCCCCAGATAAGACTTGGGATCACCCAGACCGTAAATCGCTGAAACGGTGGCAACGATGATCGCATCATCCCGCTCCAGAAGCGCCTTAGTGGCCGATAAACGCATCTGCTCGATATGCTCGTTGATCGAAGCGTCCTTCTCAATAAAGGTATCCGATGAAGGCACATAGGCTTCTGGCTGATAATAGTCGTAATAGGAAACGAAGTACTCAACGGCGTTATTCGGAAAAAACTCACGAAACTCGCCATATAGCTGCGCCGCCAGGGTTTTGTTGTGCGCCATGATAATCGTTGGCCGCTGTAGCTCTGCGATCACATTCGCGATGGTGAAGGTTTTACCCGATCCGGTAACCCCCAGCAGGGTTTGTGCCGCAAGACCGGCATGAATGCCATCGACCAGCCCCTTAATCGCAGCGGGCTGATCTCCGGCAGGTTGAAACTTTGACTGAATCTGAAAACGTTGCTTCATAATAGTTGTTTCATAACTGATCTATACGGCACAAAAACGGAAGCCGACTATTATACCTGTATGAAAAATTTTCTGCTGAACGATCATCTGCTAAAAAGTAAATCACTATTTCAGAGATAGTTGTCACTTTGTTGAAATAAATACGACTTTTAAGCGGAATGAACGATGAAAATGATTTTTCCGCAACCCGGATTCCGGTATTATTTGTCGGTTGAACACACCGTGGTATAGGACCACTTTTTTTCAGAGGATATGGCTAGGACAATGCAACTCTCCGATCGCGTTAACAGCATTAAACCTTCTCCGACACTGGCAGTGACTAACCGTGCTGCTGAACTGCGTGCAGCGGGTAAAAATATTATTGGCCTGGGTGCCGGTGAACCCGATTTCGACACCCCGGATCACATTAAAAACGCTGCTATTGAAGCGCTGAATAACGGCTTCACGAAATATACAGCTGTTGACGGTACGCCCGCTCTGAAAAAAGCCATTATTGCCAAATTCAAACGGGATAACGGCTTTGACTACGAAGCCAATCAGATTCTGGTGTCTTGCGGCGGCAAGCAAAGCTTCTTTAACCTGTCACTGGCGCTATTGAATGCGGGCGATGAAGTGATTATTCCTGCGCCTTACTGGGTATCGTATCCGGATATGGTGCTGATGGGCGAAGGTGTACCGGTGATTGTCACCACCACCCAAGAAGCGCGCTTCAAAATCACTCCGGCACAACTGGAAGACGCGATCACTGACAAGACCCGACTGTTAGTACTGAACAGCCCGTCTAACCCGACTGGCGTTGCCTACACAGAAGCAGAACTGAAAGCTCTGGGTGAGGTACTGGCCAGGTATCCTGATGTACTGATCGCAACGGATGACATGTATGAGCATATCCTGTTCACCGATACGCCATTCATCAATATTCTTAACGTCTGCCCTGAGCTGTATGACCGCACCATCGTCTTGAATGGCGTGTCTAAAGCTTACTCAATGACCGGCTGGCGTATTGGTTATGCTGCGGGCCCGGCGAAACTGATTGGCGCGATGAAGAAGATCCAGTCTCAAAGCACCTCCAACCCAACCTCCATCTCTCAGGTTGCCGCACAGGTTGCTCTGGATGGTGATCAGGAGTGTGTTAAAGAGATGGTTAAGGCGTTCAAACAGCGCCATGACTTTGTGGTCGAAAAACTCAACGAAATCGAAGGCGTTGACTGCATCCCCGCTGATGGCACCTTCTACGCGTTCCCGAGTTTTCAGCAGATCATCGACAAAGATGAGCGCTTTGAGAATGATCTCGACCTGGCTGAGTTCCTGCTCCTGGAAGCAGGCGTAGCACTGGTGCCGGGCTCTGCCTTTGGCGCCCCGGGTAACATGCGTTTATCCTTCGCAACCTCGCTGGACATTCTCGAAGATGCGATCAGCCGCATTAAAGCTGCGCTGGAAAAGTAATTTTTCAGTACTCTGTAAGCCGGGCTAAGCCCGGCTTTTTTGTCTCATCATTGCCACCCCCCTCTCATATCCGCACCTCTTTTGAGCAAGCCGGATCAGGCTTAACTGTTCAGAAAACTTTAATCTAAACAGCATTGGCATTTCAGCAAAGTCTCACTATAATATTTTCTTTTTTAAGACGACCGGTCTAATTAATATGACTCGCCCCAAAAGAAACGAACACAACCGGGAGAAGATCCTGCAAACGGGCATGGATCTCTTTAACCGCAAGGGTTATCACGGCACCGGCCTGAAGGAGATCCTCGACACCTGCCAGGTGCCTAAAGGCTCTTTTTATAACTATTTCGAGAGTAAAGAGCAGTTTGCCGTTGAAGTACTGGAATACAGTCATCAACTTGAAGATGAAAAGTGGGATAAACGCACCAGTGATAACGAAGGTAATTTACTGAAGCGATTTCTGCTTGCGATCAATCAATTCATTGAAGATTATGAGAATGACCCCGATTCAACTGGCTGCTTATTAACGAATATGATGGGAGAGGTCGGCAATGCCAGCGACTCCTTTCGCGAGATCATCAGACTCTCCTGCAACCGGGTAATCGATTGTATTGAAGAAAGTTTTAAAGGCGGACAGTTGCAGGGGAGTTTTCGCGCTGACCTTCCTGCCCGGGCTCTGGCCCAACTTTTTTGGGATAGCTGGCAGGGCGCACTGTTACGTACCAAAGTTGAAGCGTCAACCACCCCGCTGCGTGAAGTAGCCGACACTATATATATACTATTTGCACCATTGGAAAATCCTGAGACTAAGGATGGAGATAATAATGAAATTTAATCAGTTCTTGCCCCCTGCGTTACTCAGCCTGACGCTAATCTGCTCATCCATGACTCAGGCTGCAGGTTTGCCTGCAGAAGTGATACATGTACAAAGCAAATCCCTCACTCAGATGATCGAGGCAGTTGGCGGTCTGAGCGCTAACGAATCGATCATTCTGCGCCCGGAACAGAGCGGCAGCGTTGAGAAAGTATTGTTCACCGAAGGCTCCACGGTTAAATCGGGTGAAACACTGGTGGTATTAGACGCATCACTATACAAAGCTCAGCTACAGGAAAGTAAAGCACGGGTAAATCTCAGCCGTATCGCCTATAACCGGGCGGCCAGCCTGGTGAAGAAAAAGGTAGGTTCACAACAGGATATGGATTCAT
>NZ_JBNKYN010000003.1:0-118672 GCF_050300915.1 Amphritea sp. | reverse complement strand
AGATCCAATATAAGGTGTAATAATCAAACCCTCTGCCTCATTACAAAAAAACTTGAAGCCTACATCGACTCCTATTTCAGCCCTTGAAATCGAAGAAATAAATATTAAAAATATAGCAAGAAATCTCATTTATACTCCTTAGAAACTAACAGTAAAATATACAACAAGGAATTCGGGGAAATACGACAAACTGTCGTATATCACTCTTAAATATATTTTTAAAAAACAAATCTAACTTGCTTATTTTAAAAGAATAAAGTGGATAAATATTATTTTTAAATGAGGAAAAGTACGACAGAGAGCTATCTTTTTTCAGACTGTCTTTGAAATAATCATTTATATGATTCATTAATACTCTGACTCCCTGAGTTATCTTGTCCTTAGTCTTTGACTGATCAATATTACATAGAAAACGGCAGGATAAAAACGCTCTTCATTTTTTTCTAACCAGTTGCACAGTGATGTTCTGGCAGGTGAAGAAGTCACATCTGGCCACTGCTTTTACGTCTAACCACCGGTCACTGCGTTTAATAATGCTTCATTGGTCGGATAGGTCTCAAGCAACTCAATCCAAGTATTTAATGTCAGTGTAAAGTCAGCCGACGCTTTACCGCTCAGCTGCACTGGTTTTTTTAGCGCTGATACGGATGTTTAATTTCAGATAATAATAGGCACAACAAAAAAGCGTAAATACGAAGAACCAATAACCAACCCCGATGGATATACGCGCAGCAATTAAAGCGTCCTCCGCAGAAAACGGAATCATCAGACCGTCCTGACCGGACGCAGACACAATGGCTGCCGCCATCGTAAGAGCCCAGCAACCAAAAGAAAGTAATACTAAAACGCTAATAATGAGAAGCCACTTTAAGTCAAAACGTTCAATGGCGGTGCTTCGTTTCTCCCAGAGTTTACCAATACCCGCCGCGTACACCGTCAGAAACCCTGTAAGAACAGGAATCATCACTTTAACAGCGTCAAACAATAATTTTGTGGTTTCAATATTCTGACTCATGAATTGCCCTTAATAGCTTACGTCGCGTTAAGCGGTACAAAACGGTTGCTGATAATATCTGGCGTAGCGTAACCTGAGCCTCTATTTTAGTTCAGTATAAATGCTTTTATGACATCCGGTCTCACTATTAAATAAAGGCTCATCCTCAACTTAATACCTTCACCCAAAGGCTATCTGGTCGTACTATGACCTAACGAGCAGGATATACCCCACGCAGGCAAGAGTGAACGAGGCTGACACTTAACCCAGATGCAGGGCTTAGCAGTCACATAACCGCTAGCCCCGCCTATGTCACTCCTCCTATCCGGTTCTTGCTCAGCGCGCCGGGATTTTACCCTGAACATCCTCCAGCCAGTTCCTCACGGAACTAACCCTGCCCTCTGGTGACCTTCGGCTCTGCGAATACCTGGCACCAATGCTTACACCTTGCAAGTTAAGTGCTATGCCTGGCACACGTTGAAGCTGTGCGGCGCAAACGAAGCACAGCGTAGTTTGCGTCCGAACGAGCGTCTTGTTATGCACCGCGGTCTATCACCGATTGGTTTAAAGGATTTATTTGGCCTCTTTATTGTATCAAATATTGGCCACTACACTTGGTACTGTTCTCTGGGCAGGGGCCGCCCGTAGTAATACCACCAGTGCCATCTAAATTTTCTTTTTCTTCCCTTATCATATCAGCATGGGACCTTCCTTGCGTCCCCGTGGATTCCACTGTTGTAGAGCTCGTTGGCGTGGTTCTTTCGATTACATGGCCATCAGAATTTGATGTTATTGTTGTGTGGCCACCATCTTTTGTTACAAACGTTGTACTTTGGTCAGCGAGTGAACCGCAACTGATACCGGCCAAGGTAATGGCAATTAAATGTTTAAGTAATTTGATGTTCATTTTAAGACACCTCTAACAGTTATAAGGTTAAAATTCCTATATGGGGCAGGCCATATTTTCTTAAACCTACGAAGTTTTCTTACCAAGACTGTGTTTTATCCTCGATTTTTTATATTCTTAAGAATAAGATTAAAACACATCCTTTTTCTCTAGGTGCCTAACAGCAAAATATACTACAAGGAGTTCGGGGAAATACGAAAAACTGTCCCAGATGACTCTTAAATATATTTTTAAATAACAACTCTAACCTGCTTATTTAAAAAGAATTAATCAGAGAAATATTCTTTTTGCATGAGGAAAGGTACGACAGAGAGCTATCTATCGTCAGACTGTCTTTGAAATAATCATTTCTATGATTCATTAATACTCTGACTCCCTGAGTTATCTCTTCCTTATCGTTGTTTAAGCAATATTACATAGAAAACGGCAGGATAAAAGCGCTCTTCATTTTTTCTAACCAGTTGCGCAGCGATGTTCTGGCAGGTGGAGAAGTCACATCTGACCACGGCTATTACGTCTAACCACTGGTCACAGCGTTTAAAAGTGCTTCATTGGTCGGATAGGTCTCAAGCAACTCAATCAGCTTCCTGGCGCCCTCTTCCGGTTTGAGATTGACAAGACTGCGTCGCAATGCCCGTATCGCCTGGAGATCTTTCGGATTCAGCAGCAGTTCTTCACGGCGGGTACTGCTATTGGCAATATCCAGCGCCGGGAATATGCGCCGGTTCGCTGCCTCGCGGGATAATACGACTTCCATGTTGCCGGTGCCTTTGAACTCCTCAAAGATCACCTGGTCCATACGGCTGCCTGTATCCACCAAAACTGTCGCCAGAATGGTCAGCGAGCCGCCATTTTCAATTTTTCTGGCTGAGCCAAACAGTTTTCGGGGTATCTCCAGAGCCCGGGCGTCGACACCGCCTGACAGGGTTTTTCCGCTACTTTTACGTTCCGCATTGTGCACCCGGGAGAGCCGTGTCAGTGAGTCGATCACAATCATCACATCATGACCTTCTCCCGCTTCCCTGCAGGCTCTATCAAGCAGTTGATCCGCCACCCGCACATGATGGGCATAGCTTTCATCCGAGGATGAAGCATGAACCTCTGCTGGTACGCTACGCTTAAAATCGGTCACCTCTTCGGGCCGCTCATCGATAAGCAGTGCATACAGCCTGATTCCGGGATAAGCCTGCCCCACTGACTGGCAGATATGCTTTAACAGCGTCGACTTTCCCGAGCCAGGAGGTGCAACAATCAGCCCCCGCTGCCCCAGGCCGACAGGCGTAATAAGATCCATCGCCCGCATAGAGAGTTGCTGTGAACCTGATTCAAGACGAATACCGGGAGATGGGTGAACGGCGACACCATTTAAAAAACGCTTTAGCGGGTTATCATCAGTCTGCCCTCCGCTATCCTCATCGACCGGCTTGGCAGCTACGCTTTTTTTAACCTTCAGGCTCAGGGTTTTTCGTGTCATGGTATCGCTATATCGCTCTGGGAAATTGAGTGAATGCTGATCAGGTTAATGCTGCATCTATACGGTTCATGCAGGGTAGCCTATATAAGCGGCCGGGTCTCGTTAAGACAAAAAAAGAGCGCCGAAGCGCTCTTAATCTTGCCGGTCGCGCAGCGACTGCGGTTAAAGAGACAGGTCGCGGTTGCTCGCCTTGATAAACTCTTTTTTCAGCTCTTCAAACGTATGTACTGCGGGGAACTGCGGAAACTCATCGATAACATTCTGTGGTGAATGGAACAGAATACCGGATTCAGCCTGCGTCAGCATGGTGGTGTCGTTGTATGAATCTCCGGCAGCAATTACCCGGTAGTTAAGCAGCTGGAATGCGCGGACAGACTGACGCTTAGGGTCTTTCTGCCGCAGGGTGTAATCGGTGATACGACCGTTCTGATCCACTTCCAGCTTATGGCACAGCAGCGTAGGATAACCCAGTTGCTTCATTAGCGGTGCAGCAAACTCATAGAAGGTATCGGACAGAATCACCACCTGAAACCGCTCACGCAGCCAGTCGATAAATTCACGGGCACCTTCCAATGGCGAAAGACGATCAATAGTTGCCTGAATCTGCGGCAGGGTCAGACCATGCTCATCGAGAATCCGCAGACGCTGTTTCATCAGCACATCATAATCGGGAATATCGCGGGTGGTCGCTTTCAGCTCTTCAATTCCGGTTTCTTCAGCAAAGGCGATCCAGATCTCCGGGATCAGTACACCTTCCAGGTCAAGACATGCGAGTTCCACAAGCGACTCCTGTGTTTTTAGTTATTTAGCAATAAGCGCTACCAAATCATGTGCGGCCGATTCTACCGGATTGACGCACTGCTCAACAAGTAGGAAGAGGCAACGAGACAAATTTTTAGACCGATCAGTAACGGCGTTGATATAACGCAACTAATCCTGTTATTGAGCTTAATTTCGCTAGAGAGATGAAACACTCTCCCCCTAGAATGTCCGCTTAGTCTATTCGGGAGATACCATGATGGGTCAGGCAGACAATACGGACCGCTATGTCAGCTTCTGTGGCATTGAGTGTGATAGCTGGGCGGATGAACTCTATAACAAACTACAGACGATTCTGAATTCTGATGCTAATGAACAATGGCAGCGCTATTTCTCAATGAAACTTGAAGAACAGGCCCGCATGAAGCATGACAACCTGTTCTTTGTTGGCGCGCAGATGAACAACCTCTACAGCTTATTTGAAGAGCTGGATGATCAGGATGCGTTGCAACTGTTGTGGAAGCTGGAACAGGAGTGCTGTTGAGCAGTTTCCCCGCAGCTTAGGATACAGTAATCGATACCTCGCTCAGAGCTGTCCCTACGGCGAACAGGATCAACTGGCTCACCAACACCAGCAGGATAATATCCGGCCAGATATCCGCATCACTGAACTGTTTTAACAGATAAAACAGCACAATAATTGATAACAGCCAGCCAAATGAGGGGATCAGCGACACCAGTGATGCCACACCTGCTGCGATAACCGTATGTGAAAAATTCAGATGGACCGCCGTTACCTTACTGGCGATCCATAAAATAGCACCGGTGATAACAGCATCCAGCACAACAAGCAGTATCATATCCATATGAATAATATCTATCTCAACTAAAGATTATCAGGCGCTATCGTCTGTCAAACCATATCAATAACGTCCTGCAGATGCAGATAACACCGGAAGCGCCTCGCCTTTGAACTCAGACTGATGCTATAAACCTGTCGGTTAACGCACCATACCTATGATAAAGACCCGGCATGTCATCTCAAAGCGTTGCGACGATCAGTTCTCCGCTTTAAATTTGGGCACTACCCCTTCAATCCCAACGTCCAGCCGTGGGCGATCAGCTTCCACTTCGGTCAGCGCTTCGACTTCCTGCATGGTGTTCATGCTGCGGATCGCCAGATCCTGATACTGCCGGGTTCCGGCGGATTTCCAGTCGATCTCTTTATCGGTCAGCTCTTTGATCACCCGTGCCGGAGAGCCCGCCACCAGCGTCCGGGGTGCGACCTCCATCTTCGCCTTAACAAATGACATTGCTGCGACAATAGATGACTCACCAATAATGGCCCCATCCATAATCACCGAGTTCATTCCCACCAGGGCATTCTTGCCAATAACACAGCCATGAAGCACCGCCCCATGACCAATATGACCGTCCTCTTCCACTACCGTATCAGTGCCGGGAAAACCATGCATAACGCAGGTGTCCTGCAAGTTGGCCCCTTTTTTCAGCTCCAGGCGACCAAAATCCCCCCGCAAACAGGCGGCCGGGCCGACATAGCAGCCAGGGCCAACAATCACATCACCGATCAGTACCGCGGTGGGGTGAACATAAGCGGTTGGATCAACAACCGGGGTAATACCATCAATTGAGTAGACTTTCATAGCTGTTTTCCATATTTCTGATAACAGCTTTACCGACAGTAAAGCATTCAGACGCTACTTTAGCGGATTTCAATATACAGGAATACCCCAATATTTATTTCCGGACAATATAGTTAACTTGTTAAATAAATTAATAGTGGCAGAATACGCACCACCACTGTCTACAATGCCCTATTCTCTGAAACAGTAGCGATTATACTTCCAATGCTTAAACCCCAGTCTACAGCGGTCATTATCACCCTTGCGTCAGTCGTTGCACTTGGCCCCTTATCAACCGATATGTATCTGCCAAGTCTGCCCGATCTGACCCGGGTATTCGATACATCGGTGGACCGGGTGCAGGTGACACTGTCGGTATTTCTGTTTGGCTTTGCCTTTGCACAACTCGTCTATGGCCCACTGGCTGATCGTTATGGCCGTAAACCAGTGATGATCGGCGGTCTGATACTGTTTTTCATTGCGTCAGTGGGTTGTGCCCTTGCAACCACCATAGAGGAACTGATTCTGTTCCGCTTTCTTCAGGCACTGGGCGCCTGCGGTGGCCCGGTACTGGGGCGGACGATGGTCCGCGATATCCATGGGCCGGTCAATGCGGCAAAGGTACTCTCGATAATGGGCAGCATCATGGCACTTGCTCCGGCGGTTGCACCGGTTCTTGGCGGTTACATGGTTGCCTGGTTTAGCTGGAGTTCAACGTTTATCTTTCTCAGCGTCTATGCCATCTTAGTGACATTTCTGATTGCCTTTAAAGTACCTGAGTCACTGGCGCCGGAGAACCGCGGCTCGCTTAAACCATTAACCATACTCAACAACTTTGCCACGCTGCTAAAGCATCGCCAGTATCTGGGTTATTCCCTGTGTTGCAGTTTCATGTTTTCAGGGCTGTTTGCATTTCTTTCGGGTGCACCTTTTGTTGTGATTGACTACTTCAACATCGCGGCTGAACACAGCGGTATTTTCTATGCACTTGCCTCATTCGGATTTTTAACCGGCACCATCATCGCTCAGCGAATTGGCTCCAGGGTGGGTATCAACGGCGTATTAAAACGGGGAACAATGATTGCGGTTATCGCAGGTGTGGCGATGCTTATACCCGCCTTGCTAGGCGTTCATCATCTCTGGATTACCACTGTAACCCAGATCATCTATATGATCGCAGTCGGCATGGTAATGCCACAGGCAATGGCGGGTGCACTCGCACCTTTCGCAAAGATTGCCGGTACCGGCTCCTCCCTGCTTGGCTTTATTCAGTCAATCAGTGCTGCAACGGCGGGGATGCTGGTTGGTCACTACCACAGCGGCACCCCTACCACGATGGCGGTCACGATTGCCGCGATGGCGATGTGCGCAATGCTGGCTTTCATTTTTCTTGTAAAGCCCACCCCCGTCACGACACAACCGCAGGCCTGAATTTCAATCCCCACGACCGTAGCCAAAATTTTAATAAGGGTATATCCTTACTCACTTTATTATCTGGCAGGCCAGAGATTCTCGCCTGCTATGTTGCTGTCAACACAACACGGTCTCAGCTCTTATTGATAAGCTCAGATTGATAAGCACTCATATAATAAGCGCCGTTTTTTGCTGGAGAATTTTATGCTGATCTACCCAAACTCATCCTGCCTTCTGGTTGTCGACATTCAGGAAAAGCTGGTGCCAGCAGTACATGAAAGTGAAGCCCTTGTAACCAATGTCCGCTGGCTGGCTGAGGTAGCCAAACTGGCCGGGGTTCCGGTTCTCACCTCTGAACAATACCCGAAAGGACTTGGCCGAACCGTCCCCGAACTGCTGGATGTGCTACCCGAAGAGGGGTTTATGGAAAAGCTGCATTTCTCCTGTATGGCTGATCCCGATTGCAACGCCAAGATTAACAGTATTCGACCCAATCAGGTGATCATTGTCGGGATGGAAGCGCATGTTTGTGTTATGCAAACGGCGATTCAGATTAAACAGCAGGCCCGCGAAGTGTATGTGGTAGCCGATGCGGTGTCTTCACGTAATCCGGCAGATAAACAGGCAGCGCTGGAACGGATGCGCCACTGCGGTATCCATATCGTTACCAAAGAGATGGTCGGCTTTGAATGGATTCAGCAGTCCGGCACCGCTGAGTTTAAAGAGTTCAGCACCAGATTTCTGCGCTAACAACTGAGTAACTTTTGCCGGATGACAAGGGAGCCTGAGGCTCCCTTTCTCTTGCGCGTTATAGTTTTATCCTCTCGCTTAGATCATTGGCAGAGCCGAGAATAATATCCACCAGACTACGGGCAGCCGTCGACAGTGGATAGCGTTTACGCATCACCACACCAACAGGCCGTTGCATCACCGGGGTATCCAGTTCACGGCAGACCGCCCCCAGTTCCCGCATCTGCTGAATACACAGGGAGGGCACCGCACTCACCCCCAAACCAGTTGCCACCATCCGGCCGATAGTCGCCAGTTGATGGGTTTCGAATTCAGGTAACACCTGCATCCCCAGCTGACGCAGTTTAGCTTCAATCAGCAGGCGGATACTGGAGGGCCGTTGCAAGGTAATAAAGTCATTTTTAAGCAGCGCCTGCCAGGGGATATTGCAACTTTTCGCGAGTGGGTGATCCGGATGAACCACCGCCACAAACCGGTCGTCAAACAGCGGAGTAAAGGTCAGGTCTTCAGAGCGGCCCGGATCAAAGGTGATACCCACTTCCACCTGGCCATTGCGCACCATATCCACCACATCCTCGGCGATGACATCATTCACGGTAATACTGACATTGGGATAGAGTGTGCGGTACTGGCTGATAATGCCCGGCAGCAGGCTGCTGGCAAACGATGGCATCGCCGCCAGTACCACCCGTCCCCGGTTAAGAGCAAAGCGCTGATTCAGATCATCCAGTGCGGATTCACAGTCATGCAGAATCTTCTGTGCCACCGGATAAAACTCCTCTCCTTCCGGCGTCAGGGCGATGGCACGGGTGGTGCGACTAAACAGCGCACCACCGACCTCCTCTTCCAGATTTTTAATCGCAATACTCAGCGCAGGCTGTGACAGATGCACCTGAACGCAGGCCTCAGTAAAACTCTGAGTACGGGCAACCGCAACAAAGGCTCTTAGCTGTTTCAGGGTGATATTCTTCATGCTTCTTTCATCCAGGCGCTCATATATAAATGCATTACATCCCACTGACGGAGCATTAAGCTTACAGACTAAATTTATAAACTATATTTATAAATAGTTAAAATCATTAAATTTGCTAAATAATACCACCTATATGAGACTTAACCTATTCGCTAAACAGGTATCCGGTGTTCCGGGAACGGAACTGTCCCAGCCGGATATCTACCTCATTTAGTTGAACTCAATAACAAGAACCGAAAATGCGGAGTTGCACACATGTCGGGTTTCAATAAAGTTGTAAACAGCTACGAAGAAGCGATGGCAGGCCTGGAAGATGGTATGACCGTCATCGCAGGCGGCTTTGGCCTCTGTGGTATCCCGGAGAATCTGATCGCTCAGATTAAGAAAATGGGTACCAAAGAACTCACCTTTGTATCAAATAACTGTGGCGTTGATGACTTCGGTCTTGGCATTCTGCTGGTCGATCGCCAGATCAAAAAGATGATCTCCTCCTATGTCGGTGAAAACGCCCTGTTTGAAAAACAGCTGCTGGCAGGCGAACTTGAAGTTGAACTGACACCTCAGGGCACCCTGGCCGAAAAAATGCGTGCAGGCGGTGCTGGCATCCCGGCGTTCTACACCGCTACCGGTTATGGTACCCCGGTCGGCGAAGGCAAAGAGGTGCGGGAATTTAATGGCCGCAAGTACATTATGGAAGAGTCCATTACCGGCGATTTTGCCATCGTAAAAGGCTGGAAAGCCGACACCTACGGCAATGTGATCTACCGCGATACGGCACAGAACTTTAACCCGATGGCGGCAACCGCAGGCAAAATCACCGTGGTTGAAGTGGAAGAGATTGTGCAACCGGGTGAGCTGAAACCCACCGAGATCCACACACCAGGTATCTACGTTAATCGGGTAATTAAGGGCAGCTTCGAAAAACGTATTGAGCAGCGCACTGTGCGCCAGGGCTGATACGACACTCCGGTAATTTATTGAATTTCTGATAGCCCTTTCGCTACAACGCTGTCAGAAAGAAGAGGAAAGACAATGGCACTCTCACGTGAACAGATAGCACAACGCATTGCGCGCGAACTGGAAGATGGTTTTTACGTTAACCTGGGTATCGGCATTCCGACCCTGGTCGCAAACTATATTCCCGATGGCATCGAAGTGATGCTGCAATCCGAAAATGGTCTGCTGGGCATGGGCCCATTCCCCACTGAAGATGAAATTGATGCGGATATGATTAACGCCGGTAAACAGACCGTCACTGCGGCCACCGGCGCATCGATATTCTCCTCTGCTGAATCCTTCGCCATGATCCGTGGCGGACATGTCGACCTGACCGTGCTCGGCGCATTCGAAGTGGATGTTAATGGCAATATCGCTTCCTGGATGATCCCCGGAAAGCTGATTAAAGGGATGGGTGGTGCAATGGATCTGGTGGCAGGTGCTGACAATATTATCGTCACCATGACCCATGCCTCCAAACATGGCGAATCCAAACTGCTGACCAACTGCACCCTGCCCCTCACCGGCGCGGGTTGTATCAAGAAAGTTCTCACTGATCTGGCATTTCTGGAAATTAAGGATGGCGCTTTCCACCTGAAAGAGCGTGCCCCCGGTGTCTCGGTGGAAGAGATTATCGAGAAGACCGAAGGCAAGCTGGTTGTACCTGACCACGTGCCAGAGATGACCTTCGCTTAAAAGCAGTAGCCAGATGCGGCTGCGCCGCTTGCTAGAGGTTAGAAAAAGCGTGTAGGCGGGTGATTACTGATCGTTTGTAACAATCACTGGTCGATTTATAAAGGCTGATACCTGATGTATCAGCCTTTTTTATTTAGCGGTTGAAAGGGCCTTGAAGCGGGTTTTTACAATCCTGCTATATGCCTGACAAAAACGTCGGGCTCGATAACCCCGATCAGCGTCATATTCGGATGATACTGCCCAGCACGGTCGTAGAAGATCAGTGCCGGTGGGCCAATAACGCTGTACAGAGTGCTTAACTCTTTTGCCGCATCATCATTCGCGGTGACATCGACTTTAATACGTTGGAAGCCACTCAGCCCCTGCTGTACTGAACTATCGGCAAAGGTGACATAGTCGAGTTCGACACAGGAGATACACCAGTCGGCGTAGAAATCCAGCATAACAGGCTGTTGCTTCTCTTTAGCATCGCTAAGCAGGTTATCCAGCTGCTGTTTGTTGGTTACTGTGACAAAGCTCATCGCTGCAGCGCTCTGAGCCTGAACACCGGTGACCGCAACCCCCTTCAGCGGTTGCAGTAAGCTTTTGCCGCCCGTCAGTCCGCCGATAAAGAGGATAGCGCCGTAAAGCAGCAATACCACGCCGATCCCTTTCCAGAAATAGCTCCAGCCCGCGGCATTATCCTTTAACCGATCCAGGGCTTTCATATGTACCGCTGCCACCAGCAGAATCACTGCATACAGTAGCAAGGCGATATTGTCGGCAATCACCCGGTCCAGCATCCACACGGCCAGCAGAAGTAACATGACACCGAAACCCGCTTTGACACTTTCCATCCAGGCACCCGCTTTGGGCAGCAGTTTACCCGCAGAAGCGCCCACAACCAGCAGCGGCACCCCCATGCCTAAACTCAGGCTGAACAGTGCAGCACCGCCTAAAAGAGGGTCGCCACTCTGGCCGATATAGATCAGCGCTCCCGCCAGCGGGGCCGCCATACAAGGGCCAACGATCAAAGCCGATAACAGCCCCATCACGACGACCCCCATAATAGAGCCGCCTTTCTGGCTATTACTTATATTGTTCAGCCGACTCTGCCAGCTGGAAGGTAGTTGGAGATCGTAAAAACCGAACATCGACAGCGAGAGCAGTACAAAGATCAGACTGAAAAAGCTGATAATCCAGACATTCTGAAACGCTGCCTGGAGGTTTTCACCAAACAAACCAGCGATGACTCCCGCCACCGTGTAGGTCAGGGAAACCGACAGCACATAGATAAGCGATAAAAAGAAACCATGACGGGCCGTGGTTTTATGCCCATGCCCGGCAATAATACTGGAGAGGATCGGAATCATCGGGAACACACAGGGTGTCAGCGCCAACGCCAGACCGGCAACGAAAAACGCCCCGAGAGTAAGCAGCAGGCTGCTACCGGAGATCAGTGCAGCAAAGCGGTCCTGTTCGCTCTGCATGACTGCCGGTGCTGGCATCGTCCTGGCGGGTGCTGCGCCCGACTGCCCGGCCGCAGACTGAGCATTAGTTGCCACCACCGCCGAGTCTTCAGCTTGCCCCTGATTCACCGGTAACTGCTTCAGATTGATGGTTTTACTAACCGGCGGATAACAGATTCCCCCTTCCCAGCAACCCTGATAGTTCACAGTGACAACACTGTCTACCGGCTGCCCGGTGGTGCTGGTGAGATCCAGATTAATCACGGCCTGATTGTGATAAACCCACACCTTGCCAAACAGAGGATCATCTTTTTGCTGAGCATCGGAGTATCGGCGATCCAGCTCTTCCAGCTCTGAACCATAGGTCAGTTCAATCTTATCGCGATAGAGATAGTAACCATCAGCAATGGTCCAGATTAGTTTAACCGCACCATCGACATCCTGTTCATAATCAAAGACAAATGCCTGCTCAACCTGCAAGGGGCCATCATTACTGGCAAACGGATTGGCATTATCAAACAGTCCTGCCCTGACCGGCGTACTGAATTGCAAAAACAGTAACACCAGAATGGCTATGGCTGGCATGGTCAGGCGTTGAAACAGTAACGGCACGGTAACCCCTTTATGTATAAATGAGATCGAACCATTGATGGACAGCAAGCAGTCTGGGGAGTTCGATCCAGCCTGCTGATAAACAGGCAGAAAACTTAGCAAAATACGAAAAAAGTCACTGGCTTTGCGACAAGCCGGTTAATTTCAGCAATTGTATCACCGGATCCCCCCTATCAGCACTTAAACCTTCACCATTAATATGTTACAAAGTACCTCCTTTACGAACGCGCTAACGGGTGTACAGGGTAAAGGCTGTGCACTTTAGGAAATTGAGATGTCTGATAACCGAGTCGAAAACCTCAATATTGAGAGTAATACTGTTCTGGTCACACCTGACCAGCTGAAAACCAAACAACCCCTGTCAGAATCTGCAGCCGCCACGGTAATGGAAGGCCGCCAGGTGATTAAAAACATTCTTAAGGGTGAAGATAAACGACTGTTTATTGTGGTGGGCCCCTGCTCTATTCACGATACCAAAGCGGCGATCGAATATGGTCACAAGCTGAAACAGCTGGCTGAACAGGTTCAGGACACTCTCTATCTGGTTATGCGCGTATATTTTGAGAAGCCCCGCACCACAGTTGGCTGGAAAGGGCTGATCAACGATCCTCATATGGATGACTCTTTTCAGATTGAAGAGGGCCTGCATATCGGTCGTGAGTTGCTGATTCAACTGTCGGAAGCAGGTCTGCCACTGGCAACTGAAGCGCTCGACCCTATTTCACCCCAGTACCTTCAAGACCTGATCGCCTGGTCTGCCATCGGTGCCCGTACCACCGAATCCCAGACCCACCGTGAGATGTCCAGCGGTCTGTCCGGTGCAGTCGGCTTCAAAAACGGGACTGACGGTGGCCTGACCGTTGCTATCAATGCCCTTGAATCGGTTTCTCATCCCCACAGTTTTCTGGGCATAAATGAGCAGGGACAGGTTTCAATCGTACGAACAAAAGGCAACAAGTATGGCCATGTCGTGCTGCGCGGCGGTAATGGCAAGCCAAACTACGACTCTGTGCACGTTGCCCTGTGCGAGCAGGCTTTGGATAAAGCCGGACTGAAGAAAAACATTATGGTGGATTGCAGCCACGCAAACTCCAATAAAGACCCGGCTTTACAGCCACTGGTGATGGAAAACGTTACCAACCAGATTCTTGAAGGCAACAAGTCGATTGTCGGCCTGATGGTTGAGTCCAACCTGGGCTGGGGTAACCAGAAGATGACCGAAAACCCTGCTGACCTGCAATACGGTGTCTCTATCACCGATGCCTGTATCGACTGGGACACCACCGAAAAAGCCCTGTTGGATATGCACAGCAAACTGAAGCAGGTGTTACCTAACCGATAATCACACTGCGGAAAGAGAAAAAGGACCTTCGGGTCCTTTTTTGTTATTACGGGCAGCAAAAGACAGGAAAAAATGCTGCAGTGCGGTAATAAAACTACAGTAATACTATCTTTTAGTCGATATACCCCTATGGAATACCGCTGCCTACTTCAGTATTAGTAGTTTTTTAACGTATAATGCGCCCGCGGAATAATTAATTATAAGGCTTAAGCAAAGATGTTAAGGACAGTCACAAGCTGCCCGGTTAAGCCTCTGGCTACCAGCCAAATGACAAGGGGATAAAATGACTACAACGAATCAAACTATTTACTGGACCCTTACCGACGAAGCACCATCACTGGCTACCTGTTCTTTACTGCCAATCGTAAGGACTTTTACCAAGGCTGCTGGCATCGACGTTAAGATCAGCGATATCTCTCTAGCTGGACGTGTGCTGTCAGCATTCCCCGAAAAACTGACTGAAGAACAAAAGGCCGAAGATGGCCTGACGTTCCTGGGCGCCCTGACTCAGGACCCTCACGCAAACATCATCAAACTGCCTAATATCTCTGCGTCTATTCCTCAGCTAAAAGCCTGCATTGCTGAACTTCAGGCCCAGGGATGTGATATCCCTAACTATCCTGAAGCGCCGCAGACTGATGAAGAAAAAGAGGTTCAGGCACGCTACTCTAAAATTCTGGGCTCTGCTGTAAACCCTGTACTGCGTGAAGGTAACTCTGACCGCCGTGCTCCCGGTGCAGTTAAAGCCTATGCCCGCAAGTTCCCACACTCCATGGGTAAATGGAGCAAAGCTTCCCGCACCCACGCTGACTATATGCGCGACGGCGACTTTTTCTCCAGCGAGCAGTCAATCACCATGGAACAGGCCGGTACGGTTCGCCTGGAATTTGTTGATCAGGCTGGCAATGTAGAAGTGAAGAAAGAACTGCCTCTGGAACAGGGTGAGATTCTTGACAGCATGCGCATGAGCTGCAAAGCCCTGCGTGAGTTCTTTGAAGAAACCATGCAAGACGCTAAAGAAAGCGGCGTGATGTGGTCTCTGCACGTTAAAGCAACCATGATGAAGGTGTCTCACCCAATCGTATTTGGTCATGCTGTAACTGTGTTCTACAAAGAACTGTTTGATAAATATCAGGATCTGTTCGATGAGTTAGGTGTTAACCCTAACAACGGTATCGGCAGCGTCTACGACAAGATCTCTACCCTGCCCGCCTCTAAGCGCGAAGAGATTGAAACAGCGATCCATGAATGTCTGGAACACCGTCCAGAGATGGCGATGGTTGACTCTGTTAAAGGGATCACCAACCTGCACGTGCCTTCTGACGTCATCGTTGACGCCTCTATGCCTGCGATGATTCGTAACGGCGGTAAGATGTGGGGTCCTGACGGCAAGCCTAAAGACACTAAAGCGGTTATGCCGGAAAGCACCTATGCGCGTATCTATCAGGAGATGATTAACTTCTGTAAGACCAATGGCGCTTTCGATCCGACTACCATGGGCACCGTGCCTAACGTCGGTCTGATGGCTAAGAAAGCTGAAGAGTACGGTTCACACGACAAGACTTTCGAAATGATGGCCGACGGTATCATGCGGGTTGTTACCGCTGATGGCACCGTGCTGATGCAGCACGATGTTGAGAAAGGTGACATCTGGCGCGCCTGTCAAACCAAAGACGAACCTGTTCGTGACTGGGTTAAGCTGGCCGTTAACCGTGCCCGCCAATCCGGTATGCCGACGGTTTTCTGGCTGGACCACAAACGTGCCCACGACCGTGAACTGATTAAAAAGGTTAATACCTACCTGCAGGACTATGACATTGAAGGTCTTGAGATCTCTATCAAGACTTACAACCAGGCTATCCGTTACAGCATGGACCGTATGATCCGTGGCAACGACACCATCTCTGTCACCGGTAACGTTCTGCGTGACTACCTGACCGATCTGTTCCCAATTATGGAACTGGGAACGTCAGCTAAGATGCTCTCCATCGTGCCAATGCTGAAAGGCGGCGGTATGTATGAAACCGGTGCTGGCGGTTCTGCACCTAAACACGTACAGCAGGTTGAGGAAGAGAACCACCTGCGTTGGGACTCTCTGGGTGAGTTCCTGGCTCTGGCCGTCTCTCTGGAAGAGATGGGCATTAAAGAGGGCAACAAGCGTGCTGAGATTCTGGCTAAAACCCTGGATGCAGCAACCGGCACCCTGCTGGAGAACAACAAATCTCCTTCACGTAAAACCGGTGAGCTCGATAACCGTGGCAGCCACTTCTACCTGGGCATGTACTGGGCACAGGAAGTAGCAGCACAGACAGAAGATGCCGAACTGGCAGCAATGTTTGCACCACTGGCGAAAACACTGACAGACAGCGAAGCGCAGATTATTGCTGAGCTGAGTGCTGTTCAGGGCAGCCCTGCGGACCTGGGTGGTTACTACCATGCCAACCGTGAAACGGTTAAGAAAGTAATGCGTCCTAGCGCAACACTGAATGCAGCGCTGGCGGCTCTTTCCTAAGCACTGAATTCAGGGTTACAACACCCGCTAAAAAAACCGGATCAGCTAAACTGATCCGGTTTTTTTGTAGCCCCTTGATGTAACCGTCTGCTGGCAGTCGTAATCCTGCCGCAACAGTCCGCTGCTTTAATGCAGTTTCATTTTTGGCTTCACGGTTCCACTGATCTTCTGGGCCCAGTACACCGCAGCCGCTCTCAACCAGCCATGGATAGCAATCTGGTGCATCCGGTAAAGCGAGATATACACTAATCTGGCAAGCTTCCCTTCGATAAACATCGTGCCGTTAGTGAGATTACCCATCAGGCTGCCAACCGTACTATATCGACTCAGGTTAACCAGCGAGCCATGATCCTTGTAGATATAGCTCTGTAGCGGCTTACCCTGTTCTAACAGAAGAATATTCTTATATACCAGACTTGCCATCTGATGCGCCGACTGCGCCCGGGGCGGAACCCAGCTGCCATCCGGTTGCTCGCAGGCACAACAATCTCCGATAACAAACACAGCGTCATCCACAGTACTCTGCAAGGTGGGCTTCACCACAATCTGACCATTGCGGTTGGTATCAAACAAACCGGTCTGCCTGATAAAATCCGGTGCCTTAACGCCAGCAGCCCAAACCTGCAGATCAGCACTAATCAGTGCGCCATCACCGGTCACAAAGCCCTCTTCGGTTGAACTGGTCACCCGCACATTTTCATGAATACTGATGCCCAGAGCCATCAACTCTTTTTTCGCTGCCGTCGCTATCCTTACAGGTAATGCAGGCAATATCCGTGGGCCAGCCTCAATCAGGTCGATACTCAGTCGCTTACCCGACATCTCCGGCATGCCGTAGATCTTAAACAGATCAGCAACATGATAGAGTTCTGCTGCCAACTCAACACCGGTGGCACCACCACCGACAATGGCCAGCCGCAGTTTCGCTTCCGATGCTTTCTGGTTGATCCGTAAAAACTGGTTTAACAGTGCCCGGTGAAAGCGTTCAGCCTGCTGATGGGAATCCAGGAAATAGCTGTGCTCAGCGACCCCAGGTGTACCGAAATCATTACTGACACTGCCGACCGCCATCACCAGAGTATCAAAAGAGATCTCCCGCTCCGGTAATACCTCTTTCCCCTCTTCATCTTTGAACGATTGCAAACGGATACTTTTAGCAACCCTATCCAGGCCGATCATCGTCCCCAGCTGAAACTGATAATAGTGCGCTGCGGCATGAGCACGATAGACAACACCATCACTGTTCATATCCAGCGAACCCGTGGCGACTTCGTGTAATAAGGGTTTCCAGATATGACTGCGATTACGATCAACCAGGATGATATTGGCGCGTTTCTTTTTACCCAGCTTATGGCCCAGGCGTGTTGCCAGCTCAAGACCACCAGCCCCTCCCCCTACGATGACGATTGTTTTCATTTCAGATCCTCAAAAAAGTCAGGTTAGCACTCAGGCCTAAGCGCTAACCTGACTCAGCTGTGCAGAAAACAGCGGCGCTACAGTATAAATAAACCCTCTGTAAGCAAATTTATAAATATATCGATAGTGCTAAACAGCCGATACTTTCAGGCAGGGCGTTACACGTCAGATGTCTGCTGACTAAAAAATTGACACAGATCATAGATTATGAAGAAGAGCACTCCCAGAGTAAACGTTCGCAGGTGCTGAGCAACACAAATTCTGTTGCTCAGTCCTCCCCCTGACGGCGCGAAGATTCAGCCCTGCAGCCGCCCAGATTCAAACAGTTGTTCATCCAGAGCAGAAAGAACCCTCTTTAGCCAGCCTTATCTGCTCCAGCCGATACCCATTTTAAGAGGTCTGCCGCTTGAGAAAACAGGTGATTATTGCTTAGATAAGGCAGATAAGCTGCTTTTTATAATTATCTTTAACTCTGGACTTTTGGTGCCCTTACTCAGCTTTATCAACCTCCAAATCAGATCAAAGCATAATCTGTCTGGTTATATGGATATGGTTATCAAAGAGGTTATTCAATGAAACTCATACATGATGACACGCTTGAATTTGAAGAAATTTCGTGTGATTCAGAATCAATTCTTGTCTCCCGTAAGTCCTACCGGCTGCCAATACAGGACCGGGATAACAATTTACTGGAAGCCAACGGCAAAACTTACCCCCTGCTAGACATCAGCACCGAAGGCGTTTGCATCGGTATTGAAGCCACCTCCCCAATCTCCTCGGAGGATATCCAGCCAAGCTGCAAACTGACGCTCGGCGGACAGAGCTTCGACGGTTTAGAAGGTGAAGTGGTGCACGCCTCTCTCGATGGTGACGGTAACTGGATATGTGGAATTCAGTGGCTGAAGGTCGATGAAGAGACGCTGAACTCAATAGAACAGATGCTAGTAAAGCTCCGTAAGGAAATTTTTGATAATGCCTGATCAGAACAAGCTCGACATTATGGGAATGTTGCTCAGCGAAGAGGTCGGAGACGACATCGACGAGCTGCAACAACTTAACAACATCATTTTTTGCGATACTGATACGACCCCTTTAAACGAAGCCGAGTCCCGCAAGGATCAGGGTGAACTTATCTGGCAGACCGATAGTGATCAGTTTGCGATTCACGCCTGGAAGTTAAAAGGCAAAATAAGTCTTAAATTTATCACCAAGTCTAAAACTAACGTCTCAGTGGAAAGACTGGCCAAGATTGCCTTGAAGGCTATCCTGGAAGATCTTAAGAAGGCTAACCCATGACTATTATTGTTTGCCCAAACTGTTCTCGAAAGCATCATGCTGATACCAGTAAGGTCGCTGCAAAGAAACGCTTCGTGGTGCGGTGCAAGGCGTGTGATCATAAGTTTCTGATCAACCTTGATAACAGCGAGATCATTCAGCCTGTTGCCTCTCCTGTTCCGCCAGCGCCAGCGCCGGCAGTGCAGCCCCAGACCGCCAGTAATCCCGTAGCGCAAAGCGCGCAACCCCCTGCCGCCCCTCAAGGGCAGAAAACGCCGAGAAAAATCTGTGTATCACTCAGTAAAGGAGGGGTCGGTAAAACCACGACCGCAGTGAATCTCAGTGCCGGTCTGGCGATGGCGGGCTATAAAGTATTGCTGATCGATACCGATACCCAGGGCCAGTCATCCTTTATGCTGGGTAAGAAGCCCCCAGCAGGCCTGACCGAACTGCTCACCGGCGAACTGACGCCAAAAGAAACCATCGTTGAAGCACGGCCAAATCTGTTTCTGTTAAGCGGTGGACGTTCTCTGGCGGGTGTTAAGCGAATCATTGATAAAAAGAGTTTCGGTTCTGAGTGGACACTGTCTGAAGCGATGGAGAGTCTCGATAAAGAGTATGACTATGTCGTTATCGACACCTCGCCCGGCTGGGATCAACTCACGGTTAACGTGCTGTTTTACGCCACCGAGGTGCTGACACCGGTATCTCTTGAGGTAATGTCGCTGCACGGTCTGGCGGAATTTACCAAAAACCTCCATGCGATCAAGAAATATAAAGAGATCGATCTCAACTATATTTTGCCAACATTTCTTGACACCCGGGTGGAACAGCCGCAAAACATCTATCGCAAACTGCAAAGCCTCTACGGTGATAAAGTGTGTACACCGATTCGCTATGACGAACAGCTAAGCCGCTCGCCCTCCCATGGAGAAACCATCTTTGAGTTTCTGCCTGACGGTGATGGCGCTGCTGATTATTCGGCGCTGGTGCGAACCATTACCGGCAATAAAGCCATTCTTCTCGGAGACAAAAAAAATCACGATGAAACGGTGATTCCCTCTCTGTAGAACAGCCAGCTTCAGGCCCAAAAAAAGACAAACACCGGTTTGTCTTTTTTTTCGATAGTCAGCGGCTAAACCGACCGCCAACACCGGCTTTTACCGCTTATAGCCGGTTCAGCGCTACCTTAACCGGCCTGGTAAACGGCTTTTCGCGCCTGATGCAGTTTCTTGTAACTCTCAATCAGGCGCAGATGCTTATCCAGCCCTTCCAGCTTCATACTGGTGGGTGTCAGGCCATAGAACTTCACCTCAGCATTGACAGAACCAACCACATTTTCCATCACCTCTGCGCCAAACATCCGCCGCAGACTGTGCAGGTAGTCGTCCAGCTCCAGCTCATCATCCAGCACGATTGTCAGCACCGCATTCATCGCCCGATAGAAGAGTCCGCGCTCAACGGTATTGTCATTGTATTGCAGAAAGCTATCCACCAGCTCCTGTGCGTCTTCATGTTGCTGCAATGCCAGATAGATGAGGATCTTAAGCTCCAGAATAGTGAGCTGTCCCCAGACCGTGTTTTCATCGAACTCAATACCGATAAAGGTTTTGATCTCGGTGTAGTTGTCCTCTTCACTCTCTTCCAGTCTCTCGACCAGATCCGCCAGCTCGTCATCATCCAGTGAGTGGATGTTGAGAATATCCTCACGGAACCAGATCGCTTTATTGGTGTTGTCCCAGACCAGATCCTCCACCGGATAGACCTCAGAGTAATCGGGCACCAGAATCCGGCAGGCAGAGGCGGTCTGATCAGGCCCGAAACCATTGAAGGTGGCGACATAAACCTCTTTCCCCATCGCCTGCAGGATCGCCATCAGACGGTCGCACTCCTCCTCATTGGTACCTGAGAAGTCCCACTCAACAAAGTTGTAATCGTGCTTAGCACTGAAGAAACGCCAGGAGATCACGCCGGTTGAATCGATAAAGTGTTCCACAAAGTTATTGGGTTCAGTGACCGCCATACTGTTAAAGGTAGGCGGTGGCAGATCGTTAAGACCTTCAAAGCTTCTCCCCTGCAGCAGCTCAGTCAGACTGCGCTCCAGCGCAACCTCAAAACTGGGGTGTGCACCAAAGGAGGCAAACACACCACCGGTGCGGGGGTTCATCAGGGTGACACACATCACCGGGAACTGGCCACCCAGGGATGCATCCTTGACCACAACCGGAAAGCCCTGCTCTTCAAGCCCCTGAATACCGGCGAGAATGCCTGGGAACTTCTCCAGAACGGCCTGAGGAACATCCGGGAGTACGATCTCCTGCTCAATAATCTGCCGCTTCACCGCCCGCTCGAATATCTCTGACAGGCACTGCACTTTCGCTTCAAACAGGTTGTTACCGGCACTCATGCCGTTACTGAGAAAGAGGTTTTCCAACAGGTTGGATGGAAACCAGACGGTTTCATTATCGGACTGACGCACATAGGGAATCGCACAGATACCCCGTTCATAGTTACCGGAGTTGGTATCGATCAGATTAGAGCCCTGCAACTCACCATCCGGGTTATAGATCTCCAGACAGTAGTCATCCAGCAAACCTTCTGGAATGGCATCATCGTCAGTGAGCGGAAACCACTTTTCATTCGGGTAGTGGACAAACTCAGCGTTCGCCAGCTCTTCGCCGAAGAACTGATCGTTGTAGAAGAAGTTGCAGCTGAGACGCTCAATAAACTCACCCAGCGCTGAACAGAGAGCGCTCTCTTTGGTGGCCCCTTTACCGTTGGTAAAACAGAGCTCTGAGGCAGCATCGCGGATATTCAGTGACCAGACATTGGGCACGATATTACGCCAGGAGGTAATCTCAATCTTCATGCCCAGCCCTTCGAGAATGCCGGTCATGTTGGCGATGGTTTTCTCCAGTGGCAGATCTTTCCCTTCAATCATGGTGCTCACACCATCATCAGGAATTCCCATCGCCATAATCGAGGCATCGGCATCCAGATTTTCAACGGTTTCGATCTTAAATTCCGGCCCTTCCTGCACCACTTTCTTCACGGTACAACGTTCGATGGAACGCAGAATGCCGGTGCGGTCTTTGTCGGAGATCGATTCTGGCAGTTCAACCCGAATCTGGAAGATCTGGTTATAACGGTTTTCCGGATCAACAATATTGCTCTGGGAGAGACGAATATCATCGGTCGGTATATCCCGGGCGTTACAGTAAACCTTGACAAAATAAGCTGCACAGAGCGCTGAAGATGCCAGAAAATAATCAAACGGGCTCGGGGCAGAACCATCCCCTTTATAACGGATCGGCTGATCGGCAGTGACGGTGAAATCATCAAACTTCGCTTCAAGCCTGAGGTTATCTAAAAAATTTACTTTGATTTCCATCTGAATACTCTATCGGAAACTTTTATAAGGATATCGATATAACTACCGACTTAGAGATTGCGCAGACTTAGCCCGGTTACAGCCCCTGTTTTGGGCAGCATTTTACACTAATAGGCAGCTTAAAAACGATCTGATTACGATTAATATCAGTAAAGGAGACGCGCACCGATATACGGTGCGCGGTTAAATCAGTGAGAAGCGTTTAACAGCTGCTCAGGCGGAAAGGCGGTACAGAAGTTACCCCAATGACGGCCATTAACGTAAAGTGGCACCGAGATAGAGTTGAGGATCTCACCGGTATCCCGGATAAAGGTTAACAGCAGAAACGGTGAGGTCTGGCTGGCCCGGCGTATCTCAGCCCGGCTACCATTGTAGATACGACGATGCCGGCTAAGTTGGTTATCTTTCTCAAAATCCCCCGTCATAGGTTTGGATACCTTGGCGTTATGTGCCGGGCAATAGCCATTCACATCAAAGGCTGAAGCGATCAGAAATGCAGGTTTATCCGCTATAAAACGGTCAAACAGTGGCTGCATAACCCGCTCAAATTTGTCGGTATAGCTGGTGTCAAATTTTTCAGGTTTCTGGTCAGGATTCGTTCGTTGATACTGGGTATCAAAAACATTTAATCCAGCATCGGCCAGCTTTTGTAACTCTCTCTGGGTCTCACCCGCCCACCCGGTTGCAGTCGTCACGATCTCTTCAAATCCACCATAACCAATACTGAAGCGGGATAGCAGTTCCTGCATCTCTTCTGTTGCCGTTTCCAGATTGATTGAGTGTTCGGCAGAGACCGTCATCTCTGACTGTATATGGTCTGACAGTTCAGCTATTTTGGAAACATGCTCGTGAGTACTGTTATTGGTATAAGACATCTCCTCAATAGCCGCACTGATCTCACTCATCTGGCTATGTACTGTTTCAAAATCAGTAATCATCGCCACAAACTTATCGCTGGTTTGAGAGATAAAACTATCGGTTTCAGAGACATAGCTTTTAATTTTTGACGCGCCAGAGCGGGTATCATCCACCAGAGTGACCATCTGGTGAATATTTTTGTCGATCTCCTGGGTGGCTGTATTCACCTTCTGAGACAGACTGCGAACTTCATCTGCCACCACGGCGAAGCCGCGACCAGCCTCGCCCGCCCGCGCCGCTTCAATAGACGCATTCAGCGCCAGCAGGTTAGTCTGATCAGAGAACGCCTGCACCAGCTTCAGCACTTCAATAATGTTGCTGGAGTTATCCGATAGCTGCAGCACGACATTCTGAAAATCGGTCAATTGATCTTCAATCGCATGGATCTGACCTTTAACACGCGCCATATCCTCACCAGCGGTCCGAATCTCAGTCAGGTTAAGATCATTACGTTTGGCGATATTCTGAGTATGCAGAGCAATGCCCTCAATCGCCTGAGTAGCTTCCTGACTGGCCTGAAACACCTTTTGTGCCTGGTCCACCTGTGATTCAGCCGTGCCTTTCGTTTCAAGCAGAACCTTCTGAAGCTGACTGACACTTAAAGAAACCCTGACACTGCGCTCCCGGGTATCCGCGATGATCTGCTTCAGACTGCCGGAAAAACCATTATAGTTTTCCGCCATGCCGGCAATCTCATCGAATGTTTTCACCGGCAGTGTGGCCGATATATCACCCTCTTTATCTTTCACTGCGCTGAGTACGATGTTCATATCCCGAATCGGAGATAAAAACAGGTGCCGCATAAAATAGATACTAAAAACAGTGACGACCAAAATGAAAATCACCATCAGCATGACGACATTAGAAAGCGAGTGGGTGAGCGATAATAACTCACTGCTAATCGCAGGATCCGCGTCTGCTTGCTGCGGCAGATTAAGCAAAGAAGTATATATCCAGTAGCAGACCCCAAGCAGAAGAAGGCTGGGTAGCTGCAAAAAAGCCACGTTGCCGATAATTTTCTTAGTCAACGTATAGAAGAAAGTCTTCTCTACCGTTTTATACATACCCACTTCTTTCATCTCCATTATTATTTTTGTCACATCTCATGAAACCAGAGTCAATAATGCCTGATAAGGAAAAACTCTTAATGACACATAATTTATTTCTATTGATTGAAATTGAGTATCACTTAAAAGAAGCCCATTAGCAAAACCTCTGTATGACGGATCAACAAACAATTACCCAAAATGGTTATGCATAGCTATGTTGATTAAAGTAGGATTTCCACTTTTGTTGATTGCTGACGAAAGCCGTCAGGATAGATGGCTGGAGGTGGCAAATGAACGGATAGTCTGCCCCGCCAATATGACTTTCAGGAGATCTCTCTTCACCCTGATCTGTTTTTACCGTTAGGAAGCACCAATCGTACTGTTATGTGACAGTCGCTCACTCCGGCAGACCGTCGAATTCTGGCACCTCACCTACCCCATCCCAAGCCGCTTTGCTGGATGAGAAAATGTGCGCCGTGGGCACCCTGCCGATTTTTGTGTCCAGACACCCTGCCGGCACGACGAGCAAACCTGCAACCTGAGTACCTGGCAATGCCGAACCACACAACTTACAAAAGCTTTTGCTATGATGAGTCCCTGGAAGCGTAAAAGAAGTCACCGCATCTGCACCTGAAAGCCAGTTTAATTTAGCTGACGTTGAGAACAGATTTGCCGCATGAGCAGAACCGGTATCTTTTTGGCAATGTTGACAATGACACAAGTAAAAGCTCTCAAACTCCCCTTGCACTTCAAATGTAACCGTGCCACACAGACAAGAACCAAAGTAATCAGCCATAACGTTTCCCTATTTGAAGAGTGCGATGAATAGTGCAGCAACATATAATTTCGATGCGATTGAAAAAAGCCCATGAAGACCTTGCCAACACTTTGATGAAAAACCGAAAAACCCCTGAAATAGCCTACAGCTGGGGTTTTCATTACTCGACACACGTTACCCGGCGCTTCAGAGCCATCTATGAGTGTACACCCACAAATGACCGGCAGCAGGTTTTAGAGGAATTTCAGAGTTGAATTGAGTGTTAACAACGGTGAGCTCACAACCATGTTTCACATTCCTTAACTTAACCCTGAAAGATAAGTACATATGCAAGCATAAACATTCAGGAATGGAAGTGACTGGCGGTGGACTGTAACGCCAAGAGTCTTCGTTTTAATTACTTCAAAACAACGAATGTCTCGGGGTTTTAAAAAGCTATCAGCCTTGCTAAAACACTATTGCTTGCGGTTTCTGAAAGATACAGACTTTGCCCGGTTTCCACATGTTCTCATGTTGCACCACCGCCGCCCCCTGCCCCGACCTTGATTCAGGAACATCCATGAGCAACGCCCACACTCTTTGAGTTTAGAAATGTCGTGAAAACGTAGCAGACTCTCAATGGATAGCGTCAGAACGTCAATGACCCAGTTCGGATTAACCATATCGGGTACCCATATATAGTTGTTTCCTTTCAGTTTCAAAGACGAGTTATTTAGCGCAATTCTTATACCCTCTTCAAGCTTTTGCAGCGCTTCATCCGTTTGTGTTTCTCCCGATGCTATGCCGCTAAGTGAAGCATATGCAGTCTCCCTTAGTTCGTGAATGCTTGTCAGCAAAGTTGTAATGTCGGTTTGTTGTATCTCATTTTCCAACGCATTCATCTGTTGTTCGCTGAAGAGAGATGAAGCGTTCGCCCATCCCAGAAAGCCTGGCCAGTCAGAAATACGACTACTGTCTCTGCACTTATCCTGATCATCGACGGTATTCACAAAATCAAGTGCAGGATGCCCACCAATGAACGCATCTTCATTACATAGCGCCATACCATAACCTATTACTTCAATTTAACGGTTGTTTAATTCTACCCGACTAACTAACCTATTATATCTTATTAACGGTTATACGGGTGCGTTTTATGCTTAATTTGTCACATCGTTTCACATTTGAAGGGCAGGATATTGCATGGGGGTGTATTGGCGAAGGTGAACCACTCGTTCTTATTCACGGAACGCCCTTTTCCTCACAGGTCTGGAGGAAGATCGCACCACTGCTGGCAAGGCGAAATAAAGTCTACTATTTCGATCTGCTTGGATATGGATTATCAGAAAAGCGAGAAGGCCAGGATGTATCGCTGGCGATTCAAAATACTCTGTTTACTGCTCTGCTTCAGGAATGGGGAATCGAGAAGCCTGAAGTGCTCTGTCATGATTTTGGTGGCGCAACCGCGTTGCGGGCGTACTACCTGAATGGCATCCGTTATGCCCGTCTTACTATTATTGACCCGGTAGCCGTCGCTCCCTGGGGATCGCCGTTTGTCAGCCATGTCCGTGAATACGAAGAAGCCTTTGCGGGACTACCCGCATATGCTCATGATGCTCTTCTCCGTGCATACCTTCAGAGTTCTGCGTATTCTGAACTGAGTGAAGAGACGCTTGAAATCTATATGGCCCCCTGGCAAGGCAGCATTGGACAATCAGCATTCTATCGCCAAATAGCACAGATGGATCAGCGCTACACCGATGAAATAAAGAAGCTTTACGCCCCCATGGAAGACCCAGTACAGATTTTGTGGGGCGAGAACGATGAATGGATACCTATTTCGCAGGGCAGGAAACTTGCAAACCTGCTGACCGGTGGAGTGTTAACAGCGGTTCCTGCATCGGGCCACCTGATGCAAGAGGACGCACCAGAAGCCATCGTGGCGGCTATGTTTGACTAAGAGAAACTTCACGTTTGAGAGGTGTCTGATTTGTGGTCATTCAGGTCAATCTGATGGTACCAATCGAGGTTAGTCCAACCCTCTTAACTGACTGTTCGTGGAAAACACCATGGTGTCCTATTGTAAAACTATTTTGTAGTACAGCGGCAATCACTGCATGCTATGCTAAAACTCATTCTGAACAAATGGAAAGAGGATAAGGGATAATGAAACGGGGCTTACAAAAGGACCTACGACTTTTTCAAATAAGATGGCGACGCCGACGTCGCTCCAATTCAAAGTTGCGGAAACCAACCCTATCCACGTGTTACTATTTTTCAAGGGACAAGGAGAATGATTACAATAACCAGTTTATATGTGCCATACATGAAGTCGGCCATATGGCTCTACTTCACTATCTTGTTCCAACTAAACTGATAAACGTTAGAATATGGAAAAACAATAGATTGGAGTGGGAAGGAGAGACAATTCCAGACACTATTCCTACTAATCTCGACTACCTAGCTAAATGCTTTGTTGCGGGATTTCTGGCTGAGATAATGGTCCATAAAGTATTATGTAGGCTTTCTTATAAAGAGTGTTATAAAATATTCAAAACTCAACCAGAAACCGCTCAAGACTATAACGGCTTTCGTAATACCTTTAAAGAACTGTTTACCGCAGAAACACATATCATATCTGAATTTGAGTATTACATATCAATACATGAAGAGGTGTATGGTTATTTACTACGATTTGGCATTGACCGCATGAATCAGACAGCAAAACTATTAGCAAGCAAAGGTAACTGCACATACAGAGATTCATGTTACCTGTATTAAAACTATCATAATTTGAGCACAGACTGCTGTTTTTTAAGTCTCTTTTTTCGATTCTGTAGGATACCAGCGAATAAAAACCTCATAAAACCCAAAACACGCAATGGCAAAATCAATTCGATTACCATGTTGTCCAAACATAAACTTTTGGCCTGGATTCCTAATCGGCATCACCAAATATCGGTTTTGTACTGGAGTAAACATCACTCCTAGTCCTTCGAGTTTATTTACCAGTCTTACCAATTCTTTCAGATCACCATTTTCAATACATGTTGATTTCGAGTGGGCTATTTTATTTCTAATTAAATTAATTTGATATATAACCTTTGCTATAGGTAGTGGCATACCAAATGCTGCCGAAAGGGCAAGCTTCATTCCAAAATCACGTGGTTCTCTAACAATTCTTCCGATATCTCCTCTTCGCTTTTCTTTTAAATATTCCACAAGCATTGCCTCTATCAACCAATGAAAACGAAGAACCGTTCCTAATTCGTCATCGGTTTCTAAGGCATTAATTACAGTAGATACGAGCTCTTGAAGCTCTTTAAGAAAGTGACTCAAAGAATCTATAAATCGTTCCATAAATTTCGGGCATCCTTAATGGGTTGAAAATGAATTTCGAGGCCTGATAGCGACAAAAATTGCTCCACTATCGACGTGTCGTGAACATCACGCTTTTATCACATAGGAGGAGTTATATATTTCAGTATGAACGAAGCTTTGGCCACTACCTCTGTAATCGGCCCTCCAAAAATTACCACACCGCTCTTCTCGAAATCTTAAATTTCCTTTACATGGTGGGCATACTGACACCAATCTTTGGCATTTAACATTAAAGCGATCTTCAACCTTCTTTTCACTCTGACTGGTTGAGCACGCTTTATCTATGCGCACCCCAAATCACTTTTACCACCAAAGGATCTGCCTATAGCTTACAACACTTCCAGCTGAATCACGGATATCGTAAAGTCATAAAGCTCTGAAAAAACGACCATCTCTTCACAGCTTTCTTCAAACCATACACCGGAAGGAATCGATACCCCTTTTCTTTGATTATCACGAGTAGTGGTGCCACTTGCTAATGAATGCTGAGGTACTGTAATTGGTGACTGATTACTCGTCTTGAAATAAACACCAGACCTATACGCAGCTTTGCTGGATCTTGCCCACAAGATAAAACCATCCCTCGATACAACAATTACCGCTCTTCGTTCAGTATATTCTATCCACCGAAGCGTTGCGGCGATCAATGACACAGCATACCGATCAGCACAAGATCCAATCATGTCCAGGTCAACTTTGATCGTATCTGGGATCTGCTTTCGGTAATCATCTAATGGCATTAGTAAGTTTGATGCAAAAACATTAGCTTGATGTTCAATCTGAGCGTAAGCAGAATCCCATCTCACCATATCTTGTTCCCCACACTGAATACCTTGAGGGTATTCAAGCCGATGAAGCAAATAATGGCCAAACTCATGAGCTAAAGTGTAATTTATACGTCCCTGCGACTCCATCGCATTATTATAGATTATCCCCCACCCCTTTTTACCTGAAGGAGCTTTAAATAGACCTCCATCAAACTTCGGAAGATTAGCCCCCTTGATCATAGTTATAGGGTCTTCAGGATATTTATGGTGTGAAAAATCTTTAGCAATATCCTTCACATTGACGGGAAAACGTTCCTGATCAGAAGAATACGCGTTTAAGATATGGGTTAGTTGAAAAGCCCATTTTTGTGGTGTCATATTATTCGCTATCTTCATCATCCCAAAGATCAACAAATGAACGAATCTTGGTCTTTGTCTTTTCATCCATTTGTTGATATTTACGATAAAAACGAGCATCAGCTGCATCTTCGATCGTGATGCTAGCCTCATCATCCATCAAGTACTCGATTGTGACGCCTAACTTTTCAGCAATCTTTGACACCTTCTCTGCGGATGGTCTAGGAGGGTTCTTGTTTTCGAGTTCCCAAATATAACTTTTACTGGAACCGGTGAGATCAGCCAATTTTTCAAGGGTATACCCCTTACCTATTCTAAGATCCTTAATCTTAGAACCCAACGCTGTAGACATAATAAATTTCCTTCACTACATCAAAAAGTTCGGAATTGACTTACATTATAAGCTTGACTTACGAATATTTCCATGGCTAAATTTGTTCAGCATTCCGAACTTATGGTGTTTCTTTTGAGGTATTACAATGTCTAGAACACACGTAGATCACAAAGACATAGCAAAATTTGCCCTGGATAAAGTCAATCTGCCGAAGACAAAGGCTGATGAATATAGGGCTCAAGCTCGTCGCTTACGTGAAAAGCTAGAAAGTTATTTGAAAGATCACCCAGACTTTTCACTCCGGAGAATGCAAATTTCAGGTAGTTTGGCCAAAGGCACTGCTCTTCGGTCACTCAACGATATCGACATAGCGTGCTACGTAAGTGGTGCTGATGCTCCTTCAGATATATCAAAGCTGCTAAAAGGTATTGCTGAAAACCTACGCAAAGCATTTCCGAACTTTTCACCTGATCAAGTTAAGCCTCAAACATATAGTATTTCAGTATCATTTAAGGGAACTGGGTTAGATGTAGATATCGTCCCCATACTCTATTACGGGGACAAAGACTGGTACGGCAATTTGGTAAGTCAGGATGACGGCTCTTTTCTTAAAACTAGCATCCCTAGACACCTGGAATTTGCAAAAAAACGAAAAGCTAGCCTGCCACATCATTTTGCTCAGGTTGTTAGACTGGCAAAGTACTGGGCTCGAAAAGAAAAACGAGAAAGGGACGGATTCAGATTTAAATCATTCATGATCGAAATGATTTTGGCAAAACTAGCAGATGACGGTGCTGATTTTTCTGATTACCCAGAAGCACTACAAAACTTCTTTACCTATATCGCCAGGACCGATATGAGAGAGTTAATTGTATTCAACGACTACTACCCGGCATCAGACATCGGAACCATTTCAACACCAGTAAAGATTATGGATCCAGTTAATCCAGAGAACAATGTCAGTCAGCTATACACGGATTATCAAGCCGACATTATTGTCGAAGCTGCATTGGATGCTGGCGATGCCATTGACGCTGCCTTATCTGCCACGTCCAAAACGGATACAGTTTACTATTGGCAGAAAGTTTTTGGCTCAACTTTCCAAGTGTGAGGTCACAATGAGCTATAGCTATTCAACAACCGAATCAACTACTTTCACTGTTACCCATGCAAAGCATATAGCAGCCAAAGTCGCCACTGATTTAAAGCGCATGCAACGTTTCTATGGAAAACCCAGTGATACGTCAATCGATCAATACGAATGTGAAATAGTCGAACTTCTAAAGCATGGTTACTTAGAAAAAGTTACTTATGGCTTTCAAAAAAATGACAACTGGATTGAACCGACACTCATTTATACATCTAGAGACCTCAGTATTTCAGAAAGTGATGATCCAGGAAAAATCAGGCCTGGTAAAAACATTGATAATGCATCATTTGCAAGCTTCCTTGAGTACTCTAACACTTGGAATACCTTATCTAGTGAAGAACGGAAAACTTTTAAGGAAAACTTACCCTTTCAACGTACTACAGGTGATACTCCTGGTGTCACTGGCTATCTAGAAGACGACAGGACTTATTCATCAGGCGGTAGATCATTAGCGCGGTCCAGTGTAAGGAGCTATACATGAACACAAAACCTTCCCTCGACGAACTGTTTGAAAAGCGAATATCATATCCCGACTTTGAGGCTCAGGATAGACTGGCACGCCTTGTTGGACTGGATGATAAGAAAAGCAGTCTTTCAAAAATGCTGGGCTTATTAATTAACTCAAAAGGCTTAGAAAATTGGGCTAATAAATACCACAGAGGGGCCGACCAACTAGTAAACATGATCTTGCGACGACCACCCCTAATTGTTTTAGCCGGCGATGTAGGTTCAGGTAAGACAGAGCTAGCTGAAACTATTGGTGATATGGTTGCAAGACAGGAAGACATTGATATCAACCTGTTCCCGTTAAGCCTGTCTGCTAGAGGCCAAGGCCGTGTCGGTGAAATGACTCAGCTTATCTCAAGTGCCTTTGATTATACCATTGCTGAAGCCCGAAAGTTAAAATCAGAAAACGGCCCAGCTCGAGGTGGAATAATACTACTCATAGACGAAGCTGACGCGCTAGCTCAGTCTAGAGAAGCAGCTCAAATGCACCATGAAGACAGAGCTGGAGTTAATGCATTCATTCGTGGAATTGACCGAATAGCCAACGGGCAACTACCTGTAGCCGTCGTTATGTGTACAAATCGTGTTAACGCACTCGATCCCGCCATTAAAAGACGAGCTGCTGACATACTTAGCTTCTCTAGACCTAACGCAGAGCAACGCTCATCAGTCCTAAGCAATCCATTATCTCAACTGAATTTCACGTCTGAACAGATTAAGACCATTGTTGATGCCACAGGCGTAACTCAAAACAGAACTTATGGATTTACTTTTTCTGATCTTACGCAAAGACTTATCCCGGGAATCGTTCTTGATGCTTACCCCCTGAAAGCCGTATCAGCCTCTAGAGCACTAGAAATCACTAAGACTATAACGCCTACCCCTCCTTTTAAAGAGGCAGACATATGAGTGAGTGGTCTTTACCTATAATACTGGAAAGCCTAAGCGAAGACATTGAACATCGCTTATCTACTATTAGACAGGCGTTCAATCATCCCGTAACAAAGGGGAATGGTACTGAAAACACCTGGATTGATTTACTTAATACTTACCTTCCAGAAAGATACAGAGCCAGTGAAGCTCATGTTGTCGATAGTAAAGGTGTTTTCAGCGGTCAAATGGACATCGTTGTTTACGACCGACAATATTCACCATTTGTTTTTCACTATGGAGGGCAAGTCATCGTACCTGCGGAAAGCGTTTATGCCGTTTTTGAAGTGAAACAGTCTCTGAATTTAGACATGATTAAATACGCTCAGGAGAAAGTAGCCAGCGTCAGAAGCTTACATAGAACCTCCTTGCCGATCCCATATGCCAATGGTACTTATCCAGCTAAGCCGCTAATACCGATTATTGGCGGTATACTTACCCTTGAAAGCGAATGGAGCCCAGCTTTTGGGATGCCACTATTAAAGCAACTGAAGGCAGATCAAGCAGAAGGACTTCTCGATATAAGCTGTGCAGCGAATCATGGTTATTTTTATTTCGATGACACTAACAGTGACTTTATCCTTAAGACACAACAGAAAGCCACTGCTGCCTTTTTATTCAAACTGATCTCAATATTGCAATTCAGTGGAACAGTTCCCATGATTGATGTTCAAGCATACGGAGATTGGTTAGCCTAAGGAAGAACTTTAGTCCTTAAGCCAAGGAAACTAATTGACACAATTTCCAAACCAACATGCCTACCTGAGTATTATTTTCTTTCAGGGCGGCCATCGCGAATTCCTGATGGCAAGAATACTTTTGAGCGCTATACCTCTTGCGCTATTGAAACAGATTCCTGAATCAATAACTGAACCATAGAGCACATTAAAAGTTAGATAAAGTACGTCTTTGCCTAACTTTTTATTACCTTTGTCTTCATTTTAATTACGTCTACACAAACTAAACCACCTGCCCCGCAGCCACTCCGGACGCCCAGGCCCACTGGAAGTTGTGGCCGCCCAGATGGCCGGTTACATCGAGGCACTCGCCAATAAAATACAGACCAGAAACAGATTTAGCTTCCATGGTTTTCTGATTGATTTCATTAGTATTTATACCACCAAGCGTCACTTCAGCTGTACGATAACCTTCAGTACCCGACGGTTTGATTTTCCAGCAACAGAATGCAGCCGCAACCGCTTCAAGCTGCTTATTGGAGAGGTTTCCTATTACGCCAGAGAGTTCAAATTTTGCACAGAGTATCTGTGCCATCCGCTTACTCATCTGCTGCGCCATGATGGTGGTCAGTTCTGCTTTTGGGCGTTGTTCCCGCTGCTCTTTCAACCATGCGAACAGATCGAAATCGGGAAACAGGTCGATCTCAACCTCCATGCCCGGCTGCCAGTAGTTGGAGATCTGCAGCACCGCAGGGCCACTCAGCCCCCGGTGAGTAAACAGCATCATCTCAACAAAACTGGTTTTACCGATACTCGCCCGCACCCGGTGCGAAACACCGGACAGCTCGCTCAGCTGCTCTTTATCTTTAGGTTGCAGGGTAAAAGGCACCAGAGAAGCGCTACGCGGTAACAGATCCAGCGAAAACTGCTCGGCGATGTCGTAGGCAAAACTGGTGGCTCCGCCGTTTGGAATAGACAACCCACCGGTAGCAATCACAACCGATTTTGCCGCTATATTGCCAGCAGTGGTTTGCAGCTGAAAACCGCACTCGGTCTGTTTCAACTTATGTACCTGAGTTTCGGTTCTGATCTCAACCCCTGCCCAGTCACACTCGGTGAGTAAAACCTGAAGAATCTCTTTACTGGATTCGTTACAGAACAACTGTCCCAGCGTTTTTTCGTGATACTCCACTCCATGGCGGTCAACCAGATCGATAAAATCCTGAGCGCTGTAGCGGCTTAACGCCGATTTACAAAAATGCGGATTTTCTGAAATGAAGTTCGCAGGTGAGTTATGGAGATTAGTGAAGTTACAGCGGCCACCGCCAGACATCAGAATCTTCCGGCCAATCTTAGCCGTATGCTCAAGCACCAGTACGGATCGACCCCGATAGCCTGCCGTAGCAGCACACATCAGACCGGAAGCACCAGCCCCGATAATAACCACATCAACCTGTTGCAAGGTAACTATTTCCCGCTAAAAAATGAAACGCATTGTACCCAGTCAGATCGGTTCTAGCGAGTTCTATTGGCTTTGCGGTTCTTATTGACTATGACTACCGTCACACAACGGTGGTGTTCCGGTCTGTTTGCACTGGCAGAGAAAAACCGTTTCCGTTTTGCGGGCCACAAAGACTACCGGGTCGAGCCCTGTGCCCTGATGAGAGCCATCACAAAAGGGTTGCTTACTGGAACGCCCACAGGCACACCAGCCATAGGTTTCACCCTCAGTAAGATCAACTTTGGCTGGCAGATCGCCAGCACGTTGAACATCAGCATGAGACATACTCTGATCTCCGTTTACTGCCTGCGAATCATTCCGCAGGTAACAGTAAACGTAGAGTACGGTTTATCAGAGATCAAACTCCAGGAGAGATTATTCCTCGTCAGAGGCGTTCTGACGGGCTTCTTCTGCCTTTTTCAGACGACGGATTTTTTCCGCTAATGGCGTGTTGCGCTGCGGCTGACCCGACTCTTTAGCCTGTTCAGCTTCGCGGGCTTTCTCATACACAGACTTGCTCTTACTCTTTTTCTTCTGTTCCAGATTACGGCGCTTACGGCTTTCATAGCTGTCAGGGTCTGCCAGTTTTTCACTGCGACGCGGCACATCGAGAAAGATAGGTTTTGGTGAGGTGCGTTTTTTCTTAATTCGTGTCATATCAATTACCTTTATTTCGGTGAGCCGAGCGATCACTCTGTGACTCTGCCTCTACCCGTTCCTGTTCTAGTCGTTCCTGCTCAAGCAGCTCCGCTTCAACGCGTTGCCGTTCCCACTTTTCCAGCCATTCATCGACCGTTTCGTAGGTTATCTGGCCGAGCTGACCACCGCGCAACTCGTTCAGCAATATTTCCGATGCTTTATGCATATCGACCTTGCCACCAGGCCTCAACCCGCCCCGCTTGCGACCAATCTCTTCCAGCACCTGATCGCCACGCTCGGGCATCTGCTTCAACTTATAGCGGGTCATCAGGAGTTCTGGATATGCTTTACGCAGAAATTCAGCGGCATAGAGCGCAACATCCTCAAACTCGATAGCCGTATTCTTAATTGCGCCACTGGCAGCCAGCCGGTAGCCGGAGTCCACATCTTCAATCTTTGGCCATAACATTCCCGGGGTATCGGATAACGCCATACCGTTGCGCAGGGTAAAACGTGTTTGCCCTTTGGTGACAGCCGGTTCATTACCCACCTTGGCAATTTTTTTACCCAGCAACGCATTGATCATGGTGGATTTTCCCACGTTGGGAATGCCCATAATCATCGCCCTTACCTGGCGGCCATTATTACTACGGGAAGGCACCAGCTTATTGCACAGATCCGGGATGGTGCTGATCAGTTTTTTCTGCGAATAATCGATCATAATCGCCTGAGTATCAGGCAGGCCATTATAGTAATCAGCCCATTCCTGGGTTCGCTGTGGATCAGCCAGATCACTTTTATTCAGCAGTTTGATCACCGGTGTCCCTTTACGCAACTGAGATACCATCGGATTTTCACTGGACACGGGCAGGCGAGCATCAAGCACCTCAATGACCACGTCGATCTCGTCCATCACCTTGGCGATCTCTTTGCGGGCTTTATGCATATGGCCTGGGAACCAGTTAATTGTACTCATAATCACAGTCTGCTAAATCAGGGAGCAACATTATACCTGTCGCATAGAAAACAGCGACTTCTTTCGCCGTTTATCCGATAATCTGATTACCTGTAATGGTGATATACCCTGCTGACAACAAAAGCTGTTACTTATATGCTTAAACTAAAAAGCAGTTTTGAATGGAAAAACCTATATGGAAACCTCATCAGATTCACAAGTTCTGATGGCCCGACAGCCGATCTTTGATCGCAGCCAGCGGGTTGTTGCCTATGAACTGCTATACCGGGATGGACAGGACGCTGAAAACAGCTTATTTCGTAACTCAGGCAGCAGTAGCGAAGTTATTCTGAACTCTTACACCAGCATCTCCGACCAGGGGGAGCTAAAACGGGTGCCTGCGTTTATTAATCTCAATCGTGACCTGTTAATATCAAACGATTTTCCGGAACTTCCACGTAAAAATATCGTTCTTGAAATTCACCAAAACGTTAAAGTAGACCGGGACGTGATTGTCGCTGTTTACCGCCTGGTAAAAGCAGGTTATCGGATAGCGTTGGATCACTTTACCTATAAACCGGCCTATGAGCCGCTGCTAAAGATGGCCCAGATCGTCAAAGTTGATGTACAAAATATGAGCTTTGAGGAGGTTGCTGAGCAGGTTCGACTGCTGACCCCTTTCAAAGTCACGCTGCTGGCAGAGAAAATTCAGACAGTAGAGATGCTGGAAGAGTGTAATAAGCTGGGTTTCAAGCTGTTCCAGGGCAATTTTCTCAGCAAACCTAAAATGGTTAAGGGGAAAAAAGTTGATCCTAACCAGGCCGCACTGTTTGAACTGGTGCAGGAACTGCAAAATCCCAATACGACGCCCGAACGACTCGAAAATCTGATTATACGTGACCCGGTTCTCACCTATAAACTACTGCGCATTGTTAACTCTGCGGCTTACTCTCTGGTTCGTAAGGTTGAATCGCTGACGGAAGCGATTGTGATGCTGGGCATGGCGCAGATCAGAAAGTGGGCTACCCTGATCGCTCTGAACAACCAGAGTGGCAAACCGGAAGAGATCTGCCGCAGTCTGCTCGTAAGGGGGCGCATGTGTGAAGAGATCGCGCTGGCCTCTAAACGCACTAACCATGGCAGTTATTTTATGACCGGCATGATGTCCAATCTGCACCTGCTGCTGGATATTGATCGCGAATCTATGCTCAGAGAGGTTCCGCTGAGTGATGAGATCAAAGATGCGATTCTCTTCCACCAGGGTGAGATGGGTGAAACACTTATGTACGTTGGTAACTACGAAGCTGGCGACTGGGACCTGCTGCCCACCAATTTTGATTCTACACTCTATGAAACCAGTTATCGCAAGGCGCTCGACTGGAGCAAAGAAGCGATGCAGGCGCTTAACGACCTCGACTAACCGTTGCCTAAGTGCGGATCAGCACTCACCACACTACAGGCCGCTGTTGCGGCCTGTTTGTTAACCACTTCACGCACCAGGTTGCAGATCAGGATGGGCATCAGCGAACGCTTTAAGTTTTAAGCAGTTTTCATTTACCCGCACAATATTAGGGTAGCAATCGAGGATGCAGCCAAAGCGATTGGCATTAAAGACCTGAGGAACCAGATAGAGATCAGCCAGGGTGACGTCGTCAGCAAAACTATAATCGCCTGCCGTGTCAGACAGTATCTGTTCCAGCGCATCAAACCCCTGGTAGATCCAATGCTGATACCACTGGGTTTTCTGTGCTTCGCTGACACCTAATTCAGACACAAGATATTTCAGCATCCGCAGATTATTGAGCGGGTGGATATCACAGGCTACCAACTGTGCCATACTCCGCACCTTAGCTCTGTCAGCCGCATTTTCAGGTAACAGCGGCTGAGCACCTGGGCAGCTCTCCTCCAGATATTCACAGATCGCCAGTGACTGGGTTAACAGCAGCTCACCGTCCTGGAGCGCGGGCACCAGCCCCTGAGGATTTCGCTGCAGATACTCTGCTGAACGCTGTTCTCCCGCCAGCAGGCTTATCGGCACCTGCTGATAATCAACCCCTTTTAAATTGAGCGCGATACGCACACGGTAGGCAGCTGAAGAGCGGCAGTAATCATATAAAATCATATATTCCCATTAGCCTTTCTTTTTATAACAAAGAGTTAAAACAATTAACGAATGTAAACTATAGAATAAAGCTCTGCTATAACACCCCATATCCGGGTGTTATAGGGGCCTCTCATACTTTAATTTTTGCTGCAGATTCCGATCCAGCCAGCTCTTGAAAAAGTCGATAAACAGGCTTACTTTTGGTGGGCTGTATTGGCGCTCAGGATAGACCGCATAAAGACTGAGCCGCTCTGCCTCATAGCCGGGCAGCAACAACTCCAGCCTGCCCTCTTCAACATATTGCTCAATCACAAAAGAGGCAAGGTTGGCCACGCCGCGATGGGCCAGCGCAGCCTGCAACACCAGCAGACTATTATTAGCTTTCAGATCTCCGCTCACCTGAATTGTCTGACTCCCCGCAGGATCTGTCAGTGTCCAGGCATTGGTATTACTGGCAAGCATAAAAACAAGGCAGTTGTGTTGCCTGAGGGCCTCCGGTGTTTGCGGTCGCCCATGTTGTTCAAGATAAGCAGGAGTCGCACAGAGAAACAGCGGGATCGAGGCGATCTCACGGGCGATCAGACTGGAGTCTGGCAGTTGCGGATGGGTGATCCTTAAGGCCAGATCAAAGCCATCTTTGAGTAGTTCAACATCACTGTCATCGAGAGCAACTTCCAGCTGAATATCAGGATAAACGGCCATAAACTCAGGTATAGCTTTGGAAAGCAACAGCTGCCCGAAAGTCATATTGCAGTTTATTTTCAGCACACCACGGGGCTTTCCCTGAAGTTGTGATACCAGGTTTTCAGCTTCGTCGACTTCCGCCAGAATCACCTGACACTTTTCATGATAAGCGGCTCCCACCTCTGTAACGCTAAGGCGCCGGGTCGTTCGTTGCAGCAACCGTGCCCCCACATGCTGTTCCAGATGGGCAATCTGCTTGCTCACTGAAGAGCTGGAGATCCCCAGCTCAGTTGCCGCCAGAGAAAAACTTTTAAGATCGACTACCCGCACAAAGACTTCCATCGCCGACAAAACATCCATTCACAGCCTCTCCTGCATACTGATATGAGGTTAACCTAGCAGGGCATCCCCGGAGACACAATATTAATTCCATAGTGAGAATAATCATCAGGGCATAAAGAGAAAAAGCGACCCAATGGTCGCTTTTCAAAGACAAAACAGATGATCAGAGGGGAACAATCAGCACAGGGCGTTTCGAATTATGCATCACCTTATTGGCCGTAGACCCCAACAGAAACTGGCCCATCGCTGAATGTGTGCGGGTTCCCATCACAATCACATCAGCATCAATCTCATCAGCAACCTTCAGTATGGTTTTCCAAGGGACCCCCTCTTCTACCCGGGAATTGATCGCACCCTCAGCCAGTATCTCATTCTGTTCAAGCTCTGACTCGCAAAAACGCTCAATGCGCTCCTGAATTTTAACCTTCAGGTTTGCCAGACTCTGATCATGCAGCTCATTTAACGTTTCATCATTTATCATCGTTTGCACGATGCTTTGAGCCGAAGCGCTGAGAGGCTCGATGACATGCAAATAGGTAATCTGAGAATGATAGTGACCACAAAGACTGACCGCCGCACGAAACGCAGGGCGTGATCCGTTATCAATATCAGACGCATAGAGAATTTTTTTCACATCAGGCAGCATATTGCAATCCTCAGATAGAAAAGGCCCCTCGGGGTCCTAATAGTGTTAACTGGGTTATTAACGATACAATAATTCTGGCAAAAAAAGCGAGATCGACGAGAACAGTGTAATCAGCGCAAGACGCACAATATCAGCACACCAGAACGGAGTAACTCCTTTGAAAATCGTACTGGCTTTAACATCCCGCAGCACTGCACTCAGTACAAAAACGTTCATCCCTACCGGTGGAGTGATCAGACTGATCTCTGTTACCACAACCACGACAATACCAAACCACACGAGATCAAAGCCCAGGCTCTGAACCAACGGGAAAAAGATCGGCACCGTCAGCAGAAGCATCGACAAACTTTCAAATACCATCCCCAGTATGATGTAGATTGCCAGAATAACCAGAATAACGACCATCGGGGCAACATCAAGACTGTTTACCAGATCCAGCAGATCAGCAGGCAAACCCGCACGATTAATAAAGTTAGAAAAGATCAGCGCACCGATTAGCACACCAAACAGCATTGCAGAGGTGCGTGCGGTATCGGTGAGAATATCAAACAGAGAGCCCATAGTCAGAGAGCGGCGATAGAGGGCTATAACAAACGCACCACCAGCGCCAATGCCTGCGGCTTCCGTTGGCGTGAATATACCCATGTATATACCGCCCATAACGATAGAGAACAGAGCAAGCACGCCCCAGACACCATTCAATGCCTGAACACGCTCGGGCCAGCTCATCTTATCGCCACAGGGACCAGCCTCCGGGGTACGCCAAACAACAAAGCGCACCGCACAGAGATACAGCAGAATACCCAGAAAACCCGGAATAAAGCCTGCGGCAAACAGTTCACGGATACTGGTCTCAGTTAACAAACCGTAGATAACCAGAATTACTGACGGCGGAATCAGTATACCCAGCGTTCCTCCCGCTGCGATTGACGCTGTTGCCAGTGAGTCCGCATAACCATACTTACGCATAGGCGGCATAGCGACCTTTGCCATAGTGGCAGAGGTTGCCAGACTGGAACCACAGATAGCCGAAAAACCACCACAGGCAACCACGGTAGCCATCGACAACCCACCTTTACGATGCCCAAGAAAAGCATAGGAGGCGCGATACAGCTCATGGGAAAGACCCGATTTGGTTACCAGATTGCCCATCAGAATAAACAACGGAATCACCGACAGGCTATACTCCTGAGCGGTGTTGATAACCCGCTTAGACGCCATCGACAGAGAGGAATTCCAATTGAAGTCCATTAAATTGTCGAACCCCAGCCCCTGCATATATGCAAAACCGAAAAAGCCCACCAGCCCCATCGCAAAAGCGATAGGCACGCGAACCACGACAATAAACAGCAATAATATTGCAAAACCAGTTAATGCAGTAATCATTCTTATAATACCTGTAACGTTGTCAGTGCATCTCTACCGGACTAACCGGCATCAATCCCGGGCAAGGAATAGGAGCCGGTAAACACCGTAGCTAATCATCAGTGCGGCGGTTAGCCAGCTCATGACAGCGATGTATTCAACAATATACCCCACCGGCATCTGCAGAAACTCAGTTACCTCATCGCGGCTTATTGAGCGCACGGCAAGCTCATAAATACGAACAGCAAGAAAGTATAACGATGTCGAGATCAGAAAAGCGGACAGCAGGCCGAGCACTTTAATCAGCGTACTGCCCAGTACGCGATCCAGAATATCGACCACCACATGACCGCCGCGCCAGGTAATAATTGGCATCTCTGCAAACACCAGAATAGCGAGACTCATCTCGGTCAACTCTGTCGCGCCATCTACCGCATTGCCGAGAAAATAACGGCCAAATACATCAGCGCAAGTCAGCATCATCATAAAGAAAAGCGTGAGAGCAGCGATCAACTCAAGGAAAAAGGCCAGCCAAACGACCGGCCCCTTCTCCTCATAGTGCGCTGTAATCCAGGCACTCAAGGACATAGCAAACTCCTTACTTATAGCTGCGGGCGATTTGCCGCAGCTCAGCCAGAGCTGCTTTTGCATCCACACCACGATCAGCTACAGATTCGTAAAATGCCTCATCCATACCCACGGTCAGCGCCTTAAACTCTTCTGCCATAGGCTCTCCAGGCTTGACCATAACAACATTCACACCATTTTCCTCTGCTGCTTTGAGTCCTTCAACATCGGCAGCATCCCAGGCGCGACCTGCCATTGCAGAGAGTTTTTCACCGGAAACACTGAGAATGGCTTCACGATCTTTCGCATCAAGCCCCTCAAGGAAGTCAGGATTCATGAAAATGCCGAAACTACCCAGGTACATACCCCCCGGCAGTGCAACCACGTTGCGGGCAACTTCATGCAGACGCAGAGATTTCTGCTCGCCCATAGGAATAAAGACGCCATCGATAACGCCCTGTTGCATCATCTCATACACTTTTGGCGCTGGCGCACCCACTGCAGTTACGCCCATACGTGCGCCGATCTCGCCCTGAACACCCCCGCCTAAACGGATCTTTTTACCACTCAGTTCAGACAACGATGAGATTGGATTAGCAAGATGGATCTGACCCGGACCATGAGTAAACAGACCGATGACCTCCAGGCCATCATGCTCGTTGGCCTTAGCGAAGTACTTCTGATGTACACGCCAATGGGCCACAGATGCTGCCTCAGCACTGGCACCCAGCAATGGCTGTTCAACTGCCTGGGTTAGTTTAAAGCGACCTGGCACATAGCCGTGATAGCTCCAGGAAGCATCAACAACACCGTCTTCTACCAGCTCAAACATGGTTTTTGGATGGCCCAGTCCATACTCGATCTCAACCTTAACCCGACCTTCAGTGGCATCTTCAACCCACTTAGCCCAGGTTGGCCAGACAACAGCATTCTGCGGATGGGTCGGTGGCAGCCAGCTCGCTACACGCAGTGTGGTTTCAGCCATTGCACTTACGGAAAAGGATACGCCTAAAGCAACTGCAGTAGCTGTCTTGAGGAAAGTCATTTTTGTCATTCGGTCTATCTCCTGGCTATCTCTTCGACGTTTATAACGTCACTTATTTTTATGAGAGATTATTGGGGCTTTGCCCCTATTTATTATTAAATTTACCCGAGCATCTCTGCTATAAGGTCATTCGAATCATAACCAACAACGTGATACATTTCCATCATTACAATAAAACAAATATGTATCAGTAATGTTGCATACTGTTTTTCTTAATCGCTCGCTGACAGTTCTGCCAACGCTATTTAGTTAACATGTTAACTTAATAAATTTTGTTCGTAAACAGCTAGTCAGAGTATTCCTCTTTCTGAGTAAGGTTTTTAACATCCGCTGATCGCACCTTTCATCAGCATAGCACCCAATAGTTAACACTGACGTATCAACTTACCAACCGACCCTGTTGGATATAATTACCGCCTCTCATGTTGATGGCGCTATTTTTTGCACATAAACTCTGTGAAATACTGGTAATATCCACTGATAATATGTCTTATTTGATTTGGATACCCCTTCCCGTTCTGATTGTATGAGTACCGAATGAGCAAACTTCGTTGTATTGAAGAGCTGGTTGATGAGTTCAAGAACCAGCGCCCTATCCGGGGTGGTTCTTTAATTATCACCATCTATGGCGATGCGATATCGCCCCGAGGAGGAACAGTCTGGCTGGGAAGTTTGATCAAACTGCTGGAGCCACTGGGACTTAATCAGCGGTTGGTGAGAACATCAATTTTCCGACTGACAAAAGATGGCTGGCTGGCATCAAGTCAGGTTGGACGTAAGAGTTTTTACAGTCTTACTGACACCGGACGCCGGAGATTTGAAGTCGCGTTCAGACGGATCTATGCCGAGCTTTACCCCGAATGGGACGGCAAATGGGATATGATTATCACCACTCAGCTTGATAACGAGCTGCGCAAGGTGGTCAAAAAAGAGCTCGAATGGCTTGGATTTGGCAATATTGCGCCCAGCTTCATGGCCCATCCAATGGCTGATATAACCGATGTTAATACCACCCTGCAGGAGCTATGTGTTCTTAATGATGTCATTCATATGCGCTCAGAGCTGGTCGGCAATCAAACCTCTTCACCTCTGAAAGAACTGGTACATGAGTGCTGGAACCTTGATCAGCTGGCGGAAGGCTATCAGGCGTTTCTGGAACGCTTCAGGCCGATTCTCAGAGCCTTAGAAGCGCAGCCCGAGCTGGACCCCGAGCAATGCTTTCAGCTTCGTATCCTGATGATCCATCACTACCGCAGAATTCTGCTAAGAGACCCTCAGCTGCCGGAAAAACTACTGCCCGCAGACTGGAGCGGAACATCCGCCCGAGTGCTGTGCCGCAATATCTACCGGTTGATCTATAAGGGAGCTGAAGCGCACCTGTCCTCTACTCAGGAGACCGCCGACGGCCCACTGCCTGAACCCGCTCCCCGCTTTTACAAACGCTTTGGTGGCTTGTAAGCAACTGCAACAAAACATTGCAAGCCACAACAGTTTATGGAATTAATAGTTTACCAGGCGAGCCTGAAAACCGGCCGCCGACGACACTATTACTATCAGAAAGAACAGATTCTATGCCGCTACCTCAAGCCGTTAAACGCACCAAGATTCACACCCGCACCGTCACCTGTCAGGGATTTGAGAGGGCTGACGGGCTTTGGGATATCGAAGGCCATCTGACCGATATCAAAACCATACCGATTACACTCCGTGACCGCAGCCTGAGTCCGGTGGCAGCCGGTGAGCCGATCCACGATATGTCGATCCGGATCACCATCGACCTGGATTTCAATATCCTCGATGCTGTGGCCAGCATGGAACACACCCCATTCACAATCTGCCCCTCAATTACCGATGCTTACAAACAGCTGATCGGTCTGAGAATAGCCCCCGGATTCACCAAACAGTGCAAAGAACTGTTTGGCGGCACCCATGGTTGCACCCATCTGCTGGAGCTGCTTGGCCCGGTGGCAACCACCGCATTTCAGGCAACCCATCAGGCCCGGGAGGCCAGAAGTCACGAGTCCAGTGAGGAGCACCGCCCCCACACCCTTAACACTTGCCATACCTTTGACAGCTCGGGTGAGGTGGTAAAAAAATATTGGCCGCAGTACTACGAAGCCGACAAACTGATCGCCAGCAAACAGATCAGCTAAAGCGTTTTTCGTTTGCGTGGAACATCACGAACTCGATAAACAGCCGCACCTTACCGGGAATATATTTGCGTTCAGGGTATAACATATGAACCTCCCGCGGGTGTGGCTGCCAGCCCGGCATCAGCCGGGTCAAGCGGCCTGCTGCCAATGATTTAGTCACAACATAATCAGGCAGATTCGCAATACCCAGCCCATGCTCGGCCGCCCGCGCCGCAATATTCAGCTCATCCACCTTCATCCGCGCATGACCATCGATCCTGACCGTTTCCTCCCCTTTACTGAACTGCCAGACCGGATTCCTGCGGGTTAAAATCAGAGTGTGGTGATACAGATCCTGAGGATGTTTTGGTGCTCCCCGCCGCCGCAGATAGTCCTCGCTGGCGCAGACACTGAAGCTTGATTGCAACAGCGGTCTTGATATCCAGTTCTGTAGTCGCACCTCACCGATGCGAAACGCCACATCAATCCCCTCCTCCACCAGGTCGATATTGCGGTTAACCACGATCAGTTCCAGATTGATACGTGGAAAGCGCTCCATAAACTTAAAAAACCACTCTGCCAGCAGATCGTTGGTAAGGCTGACCGGTGCAGTCACCCGCAACAGCCCTGAAGGCTCCATCAGTTCATCATCAAGCTCTTTAGTGGCAGACTCCAGCTCAGTAAAAAGCGGCTGGCAGCGGTTATAAAATTTAACTCCCGCCTCTGTCAGCACCATTTTGCGAGCACTACGATGCATCAGCTTGTAGCCAAGATCACTCTCCAGCTGCTGAACCTTACGGCTGACGGTTGATGTTGGCACCGATAAGGATTCTGAGGCAGACAGAAAACTGCCCCGCTCAACCACCTTCAGAAAGATAAACAGATCCTGATAGTTCATTTGATCACCATAAACCCATATTTGGGATCATATATTACATATCAGCATCATCTTTTTATATAGGCAATCATATATGATGATTTGATCATAATCATAACAATCCAGAGTGCTTATTTAATGAATATCGCAACCAAACATCTGAATATAAAGCATCCTGATATCAAACAGCTGTCAAAGCAGGTCAGATTCCAGAACCATGACGGTACCGTCTGGTTTGGCGAACAGCGCATGCTGTTAATGCAGATGGCGTCACTGACGACCTTTCGCAAAGAGCAGATACTCACCGTTGGCCTGGAGCGAGCCAAAGGTTTTTTCATGCGCCTGGGCTACAGCCTGGGACAGAAAGACGCCGAACTGGTTAAGCGGCTGGCCGGTGACCTTGAGCCTCTGGAGCTGTTCCGTACCGGTTTTCAACTGGACTCCCTGAAAGGCTCGGTAAAGGTTGAGGAGCTCAAGCTGGAGATCGATCCTGACAACCAGCATTTCTACGCCTTGCTGAATATGCATGACTCTTACGAGGCAGAGATGTTTATCTCTGAACTGGGCCTGACAGACGGCCCTGCCTGCTGGGCACTGGTAGGCCATACCAGCAGCTTCGCTTCAGAACTACTGGGGCAGGAGATCATCTTTAAAGAGACCCACTGTCGCGGCTGCGGCGACCATCAGTGTCTCTTCGAAGGCCGGCCGGCCACTGAATGGGACGACTATCAAACCTACCGCGACTACTTTAAAACCGCTCCAATCATTGAGGAGCTTTACGACCTTCAGAGCCAGGTCACCGAACTGCGCCACAAGGTGGAAGACTCAACTTACATCGACAACCTGATTGGCAAATCAGAAGGGTTTAAGCAGGTTTGCAAACTGGTGAAAAAAGCGGCAACCGGTAAGGTATCAGTGCTGCTGCAGGGTGAAACCGGTGTCGGTAAAGAGCTGGTAGCAAAAGGTATCCATGAAAGCTCTGGTCGCGCAGCCCAACCCTTTATCGCCGTCAATTGCGCTGCTATCCCCCCCGACCTGATTGAAGCGGAACTGTTTGGGGTTGAGAAAGGCGCATTTACCGGTGCCAACAATACCCGCGAGGGACGCTTCGAACGCGCCCATCTGGGAAGCATCTTTCTTGATGAGGTTGTCGAACTCAGCCCCCGTGCGCAGGCGGCTTTGTTACGGGTGTTACAAGAGGGCGAGCTGGAGCGGGTGGGCGACTTCCGTACCCGCAAAGTCGATGTCCGGGTTATCGCTGCAACCAATGAATCGCTGATCAAAGCGGTTGAAGCTGGCCGTTTCAGAGCAGACCTTTACTACCGTCTGAATGTCTACCCGATCGATATCCCCCCATTGCGTCAGCGCCGCGAGGATATCTCCATGCTGACAGCGCACTTTCTGCAGAAATATGAAGCAACTTACAACAAAAAAACCCTTGGACTCTCAGACCTGGCAACCAAGGCGCTGCTTAACTATGACTGGCCCGGCAATATCCGTGAACTGGAAAACATAATCGAGCGGGGAGTAATTCTGGCGGAAGATAACGAAACCATTGATGCCGAATATCTGTTTCCCAATATCCATCAGGACAGCAGCAGCCAGGTGCTGTCCAGGTCTGGCACGCTGATTGAAAGCCCCACCCTGTCGCCAGAGAACGAAGAGCTTAACTGGACCAGGCAGGCACTTGAGCAACAGGGCTCGATGGAAAAAATCGAGGAAGCGCTGGTGCGATATGCGCTGTTACAAGCGGACAACAATGTTGCTGAAGCCGCCCGTATGCTGGGCATCACCCGCCCGACACTGGCGTATCGACTTAAAAAACTGAATATAGAGGTTGAATAGATGTTATCTGAACAAAGCCAGCAACTGCTGACTCTGGCGATCACCACCGCTCGCAACACCGATGTCAATGTGAATATCGCGATCTGCGATTCTGGCGGCAACCTCTGCGCCTTTCAGCGCATGGATGGCTCACCTCTGGGATCAGTAGAGATTGCCCAGAAGAAAGCCCGCAGCGCAGTACTTTTCGGCGCCCCCACCGAGGCTCTCGGCCAGCTGGTACGGCAACAACAACTGGACAGTTTTGAGCAAACCAATGGCGGCCTGATTCTGTTTGCCGGTGGTGAACCGGTCTTTCATCAGGGCAAGCTGATCGGCGGAATCGGTATCTCCGGTGGCAGTGCAGCTGAGGATAAGATGATTGCCCTGGCAGCCATCAATCAGGCAGGGTTAAGCCCGGCAGGAGCGACAGATGAAGCTTAAGCTTAGCGTCGTTGACCAGTCACCAGCTCATAACGGCCAGCCTCAAAGCCAGGGACTGCACTACTCCACCCGCCTGGCGCAGCTGTGCGAAGAGTTGGGTTATCACCGTTTCTGGATTGCTGAACACCATGACACGGCCAGCTATTCCAGCTCCTGCCCGGAGATTCTGATTGCCCATATCGCCCAGAATACGCAAAAGATTCGCGTCGGCAGCGGCGGCGTCATGCTATCTCACTATAGCCCCTTGAAAGTTGCCGAAGTGTTTCGCACCCTGGAAGCGCTTAATCCGGGAAGAATCGACCTGGGCGTTGGCCGCGCGCCCGGCGGCACTGACCTGACCAGCAGAGCGCTGGCTTTTCCGAACAAGCCCAACACGGCAGAGCTATACCCTCACCTGCTGAGTGACCTAAGTGGCTTCTTACATGACAATCTACCCGAAGAGCATCCATTTTTCGGCATTAATGCCACGCCGATCAATGCCACCGCCCCACAACTATGGACACTGGGGTCCAGCAGCGGCAGTGTTGATCTGGCTGCTGAGCTCGGTCTGGGCTTCGTTCTGGCACTATTTATAGGCACTCATGAGCGGCCAGCGGAGATCTTTGAGCGCTATAAAGCCAGATTCCGGCCTAATGGCCGGGGGCTGGAGCAGCCACAGACCATTCTCTCAATCGCCTGCCTCTGCGCCGACAGCAAGGAGGAAGCCGCCTATCTGGCCGCACCCAATATGTACTGGAAGGTGATGGCATTCCGTCATGGTATTCGCGAGCACCTCCGTAGTCCTGAAGAGGCGCTCAGTCTTTATAACAAACTGCCGCTATCGGATCAGGCTTATTATCAGGAAACCCTTGATTCGGTGGTCAGCGGATCACCTGCTGAGTGTCGTGAAGAGCTACAGTTACTGGCGCAACACTATCATGCAGAGGAGCTGATGCTAGTAAACGTTACCCACGGTTTCGAAGATCGCTGCAACAGTTATCGCAAACTGATGGCCGCATTCTAATAGCGAAAACAGCCGTTTCAGTTATGAACCGGCTGTACAGCAGCGGGCAGCAGGCGCAGCTCTTCAGGCAGGCTGATGGTGACCATCGCGCCATCAATAGCCAGTGTTAACTCAACTGCCTGTAGCAGATGATAGCCGCTACCCAGCTGCGCAAAGTCATTTTCATCCAGGCCTTGCTCAATTCTCTTGAGATAAAAACGCCCATGGTGAGCATATATTTTATCCCCGACTAACGGGTGACCCAGATAGCTCAGCTGGGCGCGAATCTGATGCTTGCGCCCGGTATACAAGCGGCACTCAATCAGGGACCGGTCTGCATCACTGCGTATCAGACGAAACTGCGTCTTACTGGAACGAGGTTTGCTGTAATCTCCGCCATCTTGGTCGACAACATACACCTGACTACGGATCGCACTGCCCGACTGCCCGGATAACTGACACTCCATCAGTTTTTCCTGCCAGTCAGGTCGCCCCTCAACCCAGGCGTGATAGACCTTGGCACGAATAAGCTCGCTAAGTCGGGGTTTCCAGTATCGATCAGCAGCCACATCCTTAGCCAGCACCACCAGACCGGAGGTCTCAGTATCCAGACGGTGTAATAAACGGGCATCATAGTAGGGTGTCTGCCGACGTACCAGAGAGATCAGCGTGTTATAGAGATTACGGGTGGTACGACTCACGGGCAAAAGCGGCGGCTTATACACCACAAGCAGCTCATGATTCTGCCACAGTAAACGCCACCCCGTATCTACCCTGTCCTCTGTGTGGCCGGGCAAACTCAAACTAACCTGTTCAACACCGCTGAGCATATAATCGGCGGACACCGCCGTGCGGTTGATACAGATATAACCACCGGCAAATAGTTCCGGCAATCTCAAGCCATCTGCAGCGGTCAGTCGTGAGCGCAAAAACTCGCTCAATAGCAGTGGAAATCGATCAGTGACCCCAGCAATCGCAGCCTCAGAAAGATTAAAAGTAAGTGTGAAGCATCTGGCCAACGGATCGGTTCCCGGGATTAAAATAGAAAAAGCCTCATGAGAGGCTTTCTGGCAGAATAGTGTAGAAGATAAACCGCTAATCAGAGATCCGGTAGTTGCTGATGGGCAAATATCTCTTCGATCTCGGCACGACTGCTACAGGACTGTACCTGTTTAACCACATCCGCTGTCAGATGTGGCGCAAACTGCTGAATGAAATCATACATATAGCCCCGCAGGAAGGTGCCTTTACGGAAACCGATCTTGGTGGTGCTGTAATCAAACAGATGGCTGGCATCCAGACGCACCAGATCACTATCCTGTTTTTCATCAAATGCCATACTGGCAATAATACCCACCCCCAGTCCAAGACGGACATAGGTTTTAATAACATCTGAATCCACCGCAGTGAACACCACTTTCGGCTCTAACCCTTCCCGGCTGAAAGCATCATCCAGTTTTGAACGGCCGGTAAAGCCAAACACGTAAGTGACGATGGGAAACTGAGCAACATCCTGTAAGGTCAGTTTTGTTACCTGCGCAAGGGGGTGGTCCTTCGGCACAACCACGGAACGGTTCCAACGGTAACAGGGCATCATAATCAGATCATTAAAATGTGACATTGCTTCAGTGGCGATGGCAAAGTCCACCACCCCGTTAGCCGCCATTTCAGCAATCTGCATCGGCGTACCCTGATGCATATGCAGGGAAACATCCGGATAGTTCTTCATAAAATTATTAATCGTCTGAGGCAGTGCGTAGCGGGCCTGAGTATGGGTTGTTGCCAGATCAAGACTCCCCATTTTTTCGTCACTAAACTCCTGAGCAACCTGCTTGATGCTTTCCACTTTCCGCAGAATATCACCGGCCACCTCAAGAATCGCTTCACCGGCAGGGGTTACCCGGGTGAGGTGTTTGCCGCTACGGGCAAACACTTCAACCCCCAGCTCATCTTCCAACAGCCGAATCTGCTTACTGATACCCGGCTGGGACGTATAGAGGCTCTGCGCAGTCGCCGAGACATTGAGATCATGCCGGGCCACTTCCCAGATGTAACGCAACTGTTGCAGCTTCATTTATACCTCCAACAACGATAAAACTGTATTTTAATAACTATTGATTATAATACACTGTTACCGTTTTCGGAAAACCTATCTTCTGCCTTTAATCCTTTAACCAGGCTAAGCAGGAGGTAAAGTGATTAACACCATAACGCCACACTTTCAGCTTAGCCGGTTGCGCAGCTTACGAATCTCTTCCTCACACGAGGTGATTTTCTTTTCCAGCGTGGCCAGCCGTGCAGTGGCACGCATTACCTCCTCCGTTTTGTCTTTCACCTGCCCCCGAAGCATGTTCTCACGCCGCGCCGCATCGTTGACCGCCAGCAGGTTTTTCTGATTTACCCGCTTCAGCTCCTCCTTCACTTCATTGACTTTATCGTCAAGACGCTTACTGCGGTTCTGTTCCGAGAGCAGCAGACTGCTTAACTGGCTGCGTTCCCGGCCATTCTGGCTATCTTCGGTCTTATAGCGTTTAAGTTCGGCCTCCAGGGTTTTAATCTGGGTCGCAGAAGTTTCCAGCTTGACATCCTTCTTCGCCACCAGCGCCTGAAGATTATGAATGTCTTTAGTCAGAGCGGACTCTTTCCGACCACACTCATCGCGAAATTTTTCCAGGGCATTGCGATAATAGCGAGTATCAGCCTCTACCTTAGCGACCTGCTCAAGGCTGTGGCGCTGCTCATCGACAATGCGCTGATCAAAGGTTCGCTTAGAATCGTCCATTTTTTTCTGCAACAGGTTCAACTCCTGTTCCACATTCAGACGGCGTTGCTCCTCTGCTTTTTGTTCAGAGGTTGCGGTTCCCAGATTAATTTTCAGCACAGAGATCTCGGCTTCCAGCACCTGAATCTGATGTCTCTCCTGCACCAGTTGCTGCTGCAGGTCGCGAACATTCTGATCCATCTCTGCCTGCTGACTCTGGGCTTTAAACAGTTCAGTTTCAGAGTGGCGCCGGGCGTCCTCACTGGCGAGTTGCTGATACTGCTTATCCGTCGCCAGGGAAGACTGCGCTTCCTGCACAGCAAGCTGCCACATTGACTCGAAACTATGAACTAAGGACTCGGGCAGCTCAGGCATTTTAGGCGAGGAATCACCATACATGCGCATGCGATCAGGCAACACGGACCACCACTGCTCCAGCAGTGCCTCCAGCTGTTCCGCCCCTACCCCGAGCACCTTTGCCAGATCATCCGTATTGGGTGGACGACCACTTTTCAGCATCGCATCAGCTGCTTTATTAAACTCTTCAGTACTAATCTGTTGACTCATTAATAACGCCTTACCGGGCAGATGGTTGCCCGTCAATTTTCTGCAAATTTTTTAATCCATTTTCTAACTCATCCCCCAAGGGCGCGTAGAAAATTTTTCTGCCACCGGATGGCAGAGGTACTCGTAGCTCAGCAGCATGAAGAAACAACCGGCGGATTCCATACCCTTTCATCTCCCGGTTTACCGGGTCAGTACCATATTTATCATCACCAATTATGGGGTGCCCGGCAAACTGACAATGCACCCGAATCTGGTGAGTCCGACCGGTGATTGGTCGCGCCTCAACCAGTGTCGCCACACCATCAAAACGCTGTAAAACTTTATATTCGGTGAGCGAAGGTTTTCCCAACGGATGGGCTTTTACGATCCGTTCACCGGATTTTAGTTCATTTTTCTGCAGCGGCGCATCGACCTTTGTTTTGCGGGCAGACCACTTTCCCTCTACCAGTGCATGATAGATTTTAGTGATCTGCTTCGCTTGTAAGGCGGCGTGCAGAAAACGCAGGGCGCTGCGTTTCTTCGCCACCATAATGCAGCCTGACGTATCCCGGTCTAGCCGGTGAACCAGCTCCAGAAACCGGGCTTCCGGACGGATCTGGCGGATCGACTCGATGAGCCCAAGACTGATACCACTGCCACCATGAACCGCCAGCCCTGAGGGCTTGTTCAGGACGATAAGATCATCATCCTCAAACAAAATTGAGTTCTCAACCAGATGTTTGAGATTATCACTGACCGCGGCCTGAGGTTTCTCTTCACTCAGCCTGATGGGCGGCACTCTGACCAGGTCCCCATCCTGTAAACGATAATCTGGTTTAATGCGCTTTTTATTAACCCTGACCTCACCTTTACGTAAAATCCGGTAGATCAGGGTTTTAGGGGCACCTTTAAGACGGGTGCGCAGGAAATTATCGATCCGCTGCCCGGCTAACTCTGAATCAATTTCAAACCATTGGACTGCAGGGGCTGATACTGCTGTTTCTTCTGACATATTAATGGGATATCGGACCTTTCGATTGATGCTATCTGTTTAAGCTGCTATATTCTAGCGCTGCTGCGAGCAGTTGGCTTTAGCTAATTTGAAATTCCCGATTATTTTGCAATTTAGTTCGTAGAATCAGGCAAATAATCGGTTTGAATCCCTCGTACAGCATCAATTTTAAGAGAATTACTACGTATTTCATCCAGCTGGCAATGCCCTGAATTACAAAGCCAGTTGGAGGTGAAGATGTCAGTTGCCCGGAACCTGCCAATATAAACCGGCAGACACAACCTGATCAGACTCGAAATAAGAAGTCGATATGAGGCCACTGTTTCCTTCACCGTCGATAAGACCAGAGTGCATCGCTATGCTTTCTGGCATTAAGTTAAACACATGAGTCGTTACGAAGACTTGGCTTTTTGTGTCTGTTTAGTTTACAGGCACCTCTCTGTGTGGCTTGCGGCTGGATGAAGTGCGTTAGTGTTATAAGAGAACGCTAACAAACAATGAAAAGAATGCTAATTAACGCAACTCAACAAGAAGAGTTGCGCGTTGCCCTGGTTGACGGGCAGCGCCTTTATGATCTGGATATTGAATCCAGCTCCCGCGAGCAGAAAAAAGCCAACATTTACAAAGGCAAAATCACCCGGGTTGAGCCTAGCCTGGAAGCCGCTTTCGTAGAATATGGCTCCGAGCGTCATGGCTTTCTGCCTCTCAAAGAGATCTCCCGCGAATACTTCAAAAAAGGCTCCGATAAAGGTGGACGCCCAAATATTAAGGAAGTCATTGCCGAAGGCACTGAGGTCATTGTTCAGGTTGATAAGGAAGAGCGAGGCAACAAAGGTGCTGCGCTGACAACGTTTATCAGCCTGGCAGGCCGTTATCTGGTGCTGATGCCAAACAACCCCCGTGCCGGCGGCATCTCCCGCCGCATCGAAGGCGATGATCGCAAACAGCTGAAAGAGGCGCTTGATGGCGTCACTATTCCGCCCAAGACCGGCGCCATCGTACGTACTGCAGGCATCGGACGCACCTCTGAAGAGCTGCAGTGGGACCTTGATTATCTGATGACCCTGTGGGAAGCGATTACCGGCGCTGCTGAAGAGCGCCGCGCTCCCTTCCTGATCTATCAGGAAAGCAATGTGGTTATCCGCGCAATCCGCGACTACCTGCGTCAGGATATCGGTGAAGTGCTGATCGATAAACCTGAGGTCTATCAGGAAGCCCTGAACTTCGTGCAGCAGGTGATGCCCAGCTATCAGAACAAGATCAAGCTGTATGATGAAGCGATCCCGCTGTTCAACCGTTTTCAGATTGAGAGCCAGATTGAAACCGCATTCCAGCGTGAAGTTCACCTGCCATCCGGTGGCTCTATTGTTATAGACCCAACTGAAGCACTGGTATCGATCGACATCAACTCTGCCCGTGCAACCCGCGGCAACGATATTGAAGAAACCGCGCTGCAAACCAACCTGGAAGCCGCAGATGAGATCTCCCGACAGTTGCGCCTGCGGGATATCGGCGGCCTGATCGTTATCGACTTTATCGATATGACCCCCATTAAGAACCAGCGGGAAGTTGAGAACCGGATGCGTGATGCGCTGAAAGTGGATCGCGCCCGGGTTCAGCTGGGCCGTATCTCCCGCTTCGGTCTGATGGAGATGTCTCGTCAGAGACTGCGTCCGTCGCTGATCGAAAGCCGCGGCGCGGTATGCCCCCGCTGTAATGGTCAGGGGACTGTACGGGATACCGAATCTCTTGCACTCTCTATCCTGCGCCTGATTGAGGAGGAATCATCCAAAGACCGCACCGCGCAGATTCGCGCTATCCTGCCGGTCTCTGTCGCGACCTTCCTGCTCAACGAAAAACGTCGTGAAGTTCACGAAGTTGAAGTACGTCACAAAGTTCGGGTTGTGGTTGTCCCCAATCCAAACATGGAAACACCGCATTACGAAGTGGTTCGCCTGCGTGATGATCACACTGTGATCAACACCAATGATGCCAGCTATACCCTGCAGCCTGAGCCTCAGGAGGAACTGGAAGTCGAAGCGGCCAGAACCCAGCCTATTCGTGAACGCGCCGCTGTCAGCACCGTAGCACCCTCTACTCCCGCTCCGGCACAGGCAGCACCCGCACCACAACCTGTAGCGCCGGTACAGCAGCAACCTGCCACGCCATCACTGACCAGTCGTATTTTCAGTGCCCTGGGTGGTTTATTTGGCAACTCAGAAGATGCCAAAGAGAAAGCCCGACTGGAACAGGAAAAAGCCAGACAGGAACTGGAGCAGGAAGAGCGCAATAAGAAACAGCGCGGTCGCAAACGGACTGGTGGCAACAACAATCGCCGGGATCGGGATCGCAACCGCAATCAGCGCCGCGACAGCGACACCATCATTGATAACCTGTCTGACTCCTCCGAATCACTGGTCGCTCGCGACCGGGATGATACGGCTGAGGATTCAGGTCGCGGCCGCTCACGCAACCGACGTCGCGGTGAGCGTGACAAAAACAGCCAGCAGGACCAGTCTGAAGAGCAAAACAACACGCAACGCAGCGCAACTCAGCAAGCCGAACCCCAGAAGAGTAACGACCTGGACAAGCCATCTGAGCAGAACGAAGATGGCCGGGCCCGGGGTGAGCGCCGCCGTGGACGTCGCCGTCGCGGCGAACGAAGCGGTAAGCGTACGACTGACAGCAATAACACAGAAACCAATGAGCAGCTGGTTACTGCTGAGGTGGCCACAGAAACCACCGTTCAACTGGCGGTTGAAGCAGAAGTGGACACTTCGGTAGAAACAACTCAGAGCGATGTTAAGACTGAAGAGGCTCCGCGCAAGCGCCGTCAACGCCGTCGTGGACCAAAAGCCGATAATGCTGCCAATACCCAGGCGGATGAAACTGATCTGTCAGCGGCAACAGAGTCTACTGTAAATGCAGAAGATCAACCGCTTGAAGTGGAAAAATCAGAGCCATCCTTAGAGTCTGAGCCTGTAGTATCAGCAGAGTCTGAGCCTGTAGCCGCTGAAACGATAACAGAAAACGAGGCTGACGCCGGGCAGCATAAACAGCCTGAAGCTGAAGTCGCTGCGACTCCTGAAGTGATTGTTTCGGAATCACCAGCGCCGGAATCGGTAGCTCCGGAATCAACAGTTCCAGAGTCAACAGCACCTGAAACCGCTGTATCTGAAACCGTTAGCGAAGCAACGCCTGCGCCTGAAGCAGCTATCGCTGCGGATGACGTCGCTGATGAAAAGCCAGTCGTTGAAGCAGTCGTAGCCGAAGACAACGATGTAACAGAAAATATCGTTGAAACCGTATCGGCTGAGCAGGTGGCTGTCGTACCGGAAACGACTGCGGAGCCAGTCACTGCAACCGAGGACGTTCTCGAAGTAGAAATTGAGATTACAACTGACTCAGAGACACCCGAACAGGCTGAAACAGAGAAGGAAGAGCAGCAACCCGCTGGTCGGCGTGTGCGTAAGCGTCCTGATCTGACAGCTCCGGTTGTTGCCCCCGATGAAGTGATGACCGCCCGTCCCCGTCGTGAAGCGCCGCCAACAGCAGCGCCGGAGCAAGCGGCACCCCGTCAGCGTCGTCAGCGTCGAGCACCTAACGACCCTCGCCTGCAGGAAAACAGCGATAACTGATACTCTGTGATAATCAAAAAGCCGGCTAATCGCCGGCTTTTTTTATACCTGATTTGCAACAGAAAGCAGTTGCTAATACCGTATTATTCAGGGATAACAGCGAGGCTCAATCTCCAGCATCACCCCAAATTGTTTGTATACATCTGCCTGAATCGCGCCCGCCAGTTCAATAATATCCGCGCCGGTAGCGTTACCATGATTGACCAGCACCAATGCCTGCTTCTCATAGACCCCGGCATCGCCCTGAGTACGCCCTTTCCAGCCTAACTGGTCGATCAGCCAGCCCGCAGCCAGCTTGCAATATCCCGGTTTATCAGCAAAAACAACCAGCCCGGGAAAGTCCTGTTGCAACTGTCCAGCCTGACTTTCAGATATCACCGGATTTTTAAAAAAGCTCCCGGCATTACCCAGCTGCTCAGGCTGAGGCAGCTTGCTATTGCGCACCTCACAGATAAGATCACTCAACTGCAATGGCTCAGGTGTTGTTATACCACGGTCCGCCAATTGCCCGGCAATGCCACCATAGTGGAGCACCGGTTTAAACTCACGACTCAGGGTAAAAGTTACGGCGGTGATCAGATAACGTCCTGGAAAGCGACTTTTAAAAATACTGTCACGATAATCAAACTGGCAATCGGCAGACGTAAAGATGACCGGTTCGCCGGTTTCCAGATCAAACGCTGCCAGACTCAGCATCCGGTCTTTAATCTCAACCCCATAAGCCCCGATATTCTGAATCGGTGCGGCCCCCACGGTGCCTGGTATCAATGATAAATTTTCCAGACCATACGCGCCCTGCTCCAGGGTCCAGCGAACAAACTGATGCCACTCTTCGCCACCACCCGCAGTCACGGAGACCGTCCCATCGGGATTATCAGTGATCTCTAATCCACGAATTCTATTCACGACCACCAGCAGATCCAGATCAGCACTCAGGACCAGATTACTACCGCTCCCTATCAGCAGCACAGGAATCCCGTGATGCTGAATAAACTCTCGCAGTTCAGCCAACTGATCAATGCTCTCCAGTAACGCAAAATAGCGCGCTGAAACATCAAAACCAAAACTGTTATAGGGCTTAAGTGAGACGTTTTCCTGAACATGCAGACTCATTGATTTAGCTCTTTAGCAATACGGTCCAAAAGAGCCACAGATGCAGCTTCAACCAGATCCAGTACCTGATCGAAACCAGACGGCCCGCCATAATAAGGGTCAGGCACCTCCCGGACAGAGAGTTCAGCCAGATCGAGAAACAGACCAAGATGGCCCTGAAAGCCTGTCGGGCAGATCGCTTTAAGATTTGACAGGTTCTCTTTATCCATCGCCATAATGTAGTCGTAATGTTCAAAGTCAGCGCTGATCGCCTGACGGGCACGCAGATCACTCAGGTCATAACCCCGCTGACGGGCGGCTGTAACAGAGCGGTGATCTGGAGGGTTACCAATATGGTAGGCAGCCGTGCCAGCAGAATCGATCTCAATCAGATGAGCCATACCCCGCTGTTCTACCAGCGCACGAAACACCCCATGAGCGGTAGGAGAACGGCATATATTGCCCAGACAGACAAACAGCACTGATTTTTTTTCCTGATATTTCAAATCATTTACTCTCGAAAACTTAGTATGCGCGGATGTAAACGTCTCATGCAGTGCATTATAAAACAAACTGCTACAAAATGATTTGTCAGGTAAAGCATCGCATAAGTTCACCAAACAGAGACAAAAAAACCGGCCTACTCTGGCCGGTTTAATTTCAAAGCACTGCTCAAATTGAAAGCACTGTTCAAGAGTGCCGCAACACAGCCAGCATCAGGATAATGTTTTACGCAGCGCATCCAACGCTTCATTTAAGCGACCTGGTGACGTAATCGCAGCAACAAAGCGGTCCGGACGAACGATGACAATTTTGTCACGCGCACTGGTAAACCAGTCTGACAGCTCATGATCGACATCCTCAACACTCACCACACCGTCAGCCTGAAGGCGCTCATGATAGCTAAGCCCACTCTTGGAGCGATTCACCTGAATATAACGGGTTTCAAGCTTACCCCAGAACGCTTTGTTTTCTTCAGACACAAACTCCAGCGGGTTAGTACGGTAACCAATAACGGAAAACCACGGCCCCTGAACATCATCAAACTTCTGACGATTACCCTGCGCATCTTCAACATCCGGTTGCACAAACAGCTTTCCGACCAGACTATCAGCATAGATCTCATCCGTTTCGTGATAAACGATCCCCTTAGTGACATGTGCAACCGGTTTAAACTTGAATTCAACCAGGTGTTCCCGCAGGTTGTCCACCGAATCTGATGCCTGGAAAATCCAGTCACGAATACCGGCCAGAATCGGGTTAGTCATGCCCAGCACGGCCCCCATATTATCAGCCAGAGCGATCAGGTCGGTGGCATGTCCACGACGCTCGGTATCGTATGTTTCAAGCACTGACAGCGGAATACGTCCCTTGGCGGCCGCTGCCACTTTCCAGCCGATATTGACCACATCACGCAACCCCGAATTCAGCCCCTGACCGGCCCACGGCGGTGTGATATGCGCGGCATCGCCGCAGAGCATCACACGCCCCTTTGTGAAAGAGGATGCAACACGTGAGTTGTGGGTGTAGGCACGAATTCGCACGATATCCAGATCATCTGCAGCATCGCCGATATGCTTGCGAATCAGCCCCCGAATCAGGCTTTCTTCACACATTTTCTCCTCATCCTCACCCGGATGCAGCATAAACTCCCAGCGACGGTACTGATATGGCATATGAATACAAACAAACGGACGCTCTGGATCTGCATGAAGTGCAGTATACGGTGCATCAAGCTTATCATTAGCCGCATCCACCACGACCCATTTAGCCTCATGAGTCAGGCCCGTGTAATCAATCTCAAGCTGTTTACGAATTTCCGACCGGGCACCATCAGAGGCAACTACAAATGCCGCTTCAAGGGTGTAGTTTGAACCGCTGTTATCGGTTATTTCCAGGCTCACTTTATCCGCGTCCTGGGTAATGCTGGTCATGGTGTGGCCAAGACGCAGGTCAACGCACTCATAGCGCGCCAGCCCCTCACGCAGGGTCACTTCAGTGAGCTGTTGCATAAAGATATTACGCATCGGCCAGCCATATTTCGCGGTGGTGGGCTTAACTTCAGCAAAGCAAACGCCGCGGGCATTGTAATAGCGCAGGGGCACATTGCGGATCATATCTTTTAGCGCAGGCTCTGCCAGACCAACACCCTGCAAAACTCGCATCGCTTCATCATCCATGCCAACCGCACGGGGATAAGGCAGAATCTCTTCAGAGGCTTCGATCACAACGGTATTAATACCGTACAGCCCCATATAATTAGCTAGCGCGATACCATTTGGCCCGCCACCGACGATCACTACTTCTGTATTTTCAATAGTCACTACTATTCTCCGAAAACGTTTGCGTTATTTTTATGCAGCTAATTTAATCGCTAAGGCCGGTGCAGAGGCTCTCTTCTCTGCATCGCTCCTGACTTAATCAAATAGCGGTTCTAATCCGATCTCACGACTTGGGGCATTGGCCGCCTTAAATCGCTCTTTTGCCCGCTCATCGTCATGATCGGTTTCGAGAAAAAACTCCAGCCGGTTGCCATCGGGATCGGTGAAGTACAACCCCTTGCCAATTTCATGATCGGTAATTTTGACGATGTCGACCTTTTTGCTCAGCAACATGCCGTACAATTTGCGCAGGGTGGTCTCATCACCGTCGATCTCCAGGCCATAGTGCTGCAGACCGAGGGTGCCACGCTCTGCCCCTTCCGGCGCCTTTATTAAAGCGATATCATGATGCTTCTTACCAAACCCCATCATGATCCAGTCGCCGTTATTACGCGCCACCTGCTCCATCCCCAGAATATCGGTGTACCAGAGGGCTGATGCCTCAGGATCAGTCACCAACAGGGCGATATGGGTTCTGTTAACCTTAATATCCATAACCACCTCTGTTACGATTTGAGAATAGACTGATGTGCTACGGCGATCTCTGCTGTGGCGGGGGTCCACAAAACATCAGCAATCTCACTAAAGTCACGCCACTCTTTTTTCCACGACAGACCGGCTTTATCACTGGTAAACAGATGGCCATATTTAGTCCCCATCATCATCTGTTCCGGATTTGCCGGATTAACGTGAATCCCCCAGATGCAGGAGTTAGGCTGAACCGGCAGAGGCAGTACTTCCCAGGACTGACAGGCATCGCGGGACACCAGTAACTGACTGGTTGTACCGGGGGTGCCATCAGAGATACTGACGTAGATTGTATCCTCAGATCCATGCGGTACTGCAGTTGCCCGGGCATAGTAAAGCCCGTATTCTGCTGTCGGATTGAGACCAGACCAGGTCATCCCTTCATCATGACTGGTATAAATCGCATTCACGCAGACAACCACCACAACCTTATTACCGTGATTTGGCAGAACATTAACGTTATGAATATCAGAGTTGAAATCCCACAGCAGACGGGAATCGATGCGCTCCCAGCTATCGCCACCATCAACGCTCTTGAACAGCCCGCCCTCTTCCAGACCAAACCAGAGCTTATCGCTGTCGGTAGGATCAAACGAAAATGCCAGTAAGCGGGGCTTATTGACTCCCGCGCAAAACTCAGGAATGTCGACCGGAGCCCGATCCCAGGTTTGACAACCATCGGTGGTACGCCATAGCACCGCACGGGATGGGGCACCTGTGCCGATAAAAATACGCTCAGGGTTTGCTGGGTCGATTGCTACTTTCCACACAGTCTGACCATTAAAAGGGGTATCGATATGATGCCAGTTAGCGCCAGCATCACGGCTGACACACAGACCCGTGTCAGTGCCGATATAGATTGTTTCCGGACTATCCGGGTGCATATCCAGCGAGCGGGTAACCGCATCAAACTCTATATCCTGCCCTAAACTCAGGCGATGCCAGCTCTGACCGTTATCAGAGCTCTTTACAACGCCCTGTCCGGCTGTTGCTACCAATAGTGTTCCGCTCATTTCTAGCTCCTAACTTTTCATTGATATAAACGTCATACACTGCTTTGTGATATCAGAACAGATCGTCAACTGGTATTGACACACCAAACACCAATAAGCAGCATTCTCATTATTTGAAAAAAACATCGGCAATCAATATAACCAGATACCAATATATAGATGTTTTCTCACATAAAGAGATATTGTCGCAATAAATATATTAGAAGCGCTTTGTTACTATTGATCTATCTCAATAGATGAGACTAAAGCGGGTAAAAACAGACAGGCTATTCCCATAAATACGATACGAAGAGATCATTCATTGGGATTGAGTCAATTTAGCAGTCACGCGGTATACAGCGATCAGGTTAAGTCAGTTCGGAAGGGAGAGGAATGAAACTCAGTGTTTTGCAACTGACTGGCAAGAAAACAAACGAATGAAAGATCGATCCGTCCAAACATTGCATCCAATATTATGGACGGATCACCCTATTTCAGGCTGGCAAAAATGTTTTTTAATACACCTTAACCCTCAAACAGATGGCGAATACGCTCAAGATCTTCTGGCGTATCGACGCCTGCAGGCGGCAGCTCATCGGCTTCTTCGACATGGATAACAGCACCGTTCCACATCGCCCGTAACTGCTCCAGACACTCGGTCTCTTCAATTGGGGCCGGCGCCCACTGGACAAAATCATTGAGGAGTTTAACCCGATAGGCATAGATACCGATATGGCGCTGAAAATTGACACCTGCAGGCATCACTTCACGCCCGGAGCCCGAGGCAAACGGATCTCTAGGCCAGGGAATGGGGGCGCGGCTAAAATAGAGCGCCCGCCCTCGGGAATCCGCCACAACTTTAACCACATTGGGGTTGAGTACTGACTCAATATCGTTGATCGGCTCACACAGCGTTGCAATACTCGCCTCAGTCACTGCACTGAGGTTATGCGCTACCTGATTGATCACCCGCGGAGGTATCAGCGGCTCGTCCCCCTGGACGTTTACCACAATATCATCGGCATAAAACCCCAGCGAATGAACCACTTCCTGTAGCCGGTCGGTACCGGAAGGGTGATCAGCTGACGTCATACAAACCTCAGCACCAAACCCCTTAGCGGCATCGGCAATGCGCTGGTCATCCGTGGCAATAATAACCCGCCGGGCCTCACTCTGAACCGCCCGCTCGTAAACGTGCTGCACCATCGGTTTACCGGCAATCAGCGCCAACGGTTTACCAGGAAAACGGGACGAACCAAAACGTGCAGGAATAACAACAGAAAAAGACATGCAGTAACCTACTTTGCCAGACGTTCGTCAGTCGTCAGTGTCCGCGCCTCACTTTCCAGCATCACCGGAATATCATCGCGAATTGGGTATGCCAGACCAGAACTACGGCAAATCAGTTCATTAGTCTCTTTGTTCCATTCAACCGGTGCTTTAGATACCGGACAAACCAGGATATCAAGAAGTTTTTTATCCATGTTAGTGCCTCTATATGCGTACTTTAATATTCGTTACTTTGCGCGCTTATCTGCAGCCAGCCAATCACCCAGCAACTGCTGGAGTGAGGTTGCAAACCCCTCCTCCAGCACCGCATCAACCTGCAGATACCAGGCATTATCAAGTGCTATATGATCGCATTTTACCGCATCTTTTTCAGTCATTATCAATGACAGGCTGTCATCGAAGGATAGCTCATTGGCTGAATAGTGATGATGGTCAGGAAAACGGTGTAAACGGGGGTTAAACCCTAAGGCGGTCAGCGTATCACTAAAACGGGCGGGGTTGCCGATGGCCGCTACAGCATTCACATTCCGTGAAGAACGCCACTGATCAGCGGTAAGCGCGTTACCTGAGGCTAATGACACCAGGCAACCCGGCTGCAGGGTCATTGAAAACGCTTTCCCGGTATACTCCGCATCCAGCACAGTCCCGGGGGATGCGCCGTTAACCACAATAAGGTCCACCTCCCTCAGCCGCGACACCGGTTCCCGCAGCGGCCCCTCTGGCAAACAGCGACGGTTGCCAAACCCTCTGACACCATCAATAACGGCAATCTCAATGCTACGCTCGAGGGCATAATGCTGCAGACCATCATCGCTGATAATCAGATCACAGTCGGTTTGTTCCAACAATAATTGTGCTGCTGCAACCCGGTCGGGGGAGATCACCAACGCAACAGAGGTGCGTCGGACAATCATCAGCGGCTCATCGCCTGCTTGCGCGGCCGTTGAGGCTGAGGTAACAAAATAGGGAGTGGTCGGCGGCTTAGCCCGATATCCGCGACTGATCACACCAGGCTTAAACCCCCGCTGGCGCAGATGCTCGATCAACCAGATCACCAGTGGCGATTTACCGGTACCACCTACCGAAATATTGCCGACAACAATCACCGGAACCGGAGCACGCCAGCTGGCTTGCAAACCTTCACGGTAACGTTGCCGTCGACGCGCAGCAAGCCACCGAAAAAGCAGTTCCAGCGGCCGTAGAACACAGAGCCAGGAACTGCGTTTATACCAGGCCTGCTCCAGCCCCATAGTTACTGCCCGGCCGGTTGCTGAGTAGTAATACTGAGTGCAGCAAACCCCAGTTTTCCGGCGACATCCATTACCGTAACAACCGACTGGTGTGGCGTTTTAGCATCAGCAGAGATAATAAAGGGTAGCTTACGGTTATCGCCTGCCTGATCAATAATTGCCCGGCGCAACGTTTCTGGCTGACTGTTGACCAGACTCTGACCATTGACGGTATAGCCACCATCAACGCCGATCAGTACTTCCAGGGTGTCAGCCTGAGTCTCAGAAGCTTCACCATCGGCCTCAGGCAGACTGATCTGCAGATGCGACTCGTTAGTGAACGTGGTGGATACCATAAAGAAGATCAACAACAGGAAAACCACGTCAATCAACGGCGTCAGGTTTACAGCGACCTCTTCTTTTGGCTTACGCCTGAATTTCAATCGACTCATCGGTTACTCGAAATCTACTTCACGTTCACCGTGAACTACTTCAACCAGCTTCTGACACTCCTGCTCCATCTCAATAAGCAGCGTTTCGACACGACGCTGAAAATAACGATGAAACACCAGTGTCGGGATAGCCACAGAGAGACCTGCAGCGGTTGTAATCAGTGCTTCAGAGATACCACCAGCCAATACGTTAGCATTACCGGTGCCCTGCAGCATGATCTCAGCAAACACTTTAATCATACCGATAACAGTGCCCAACAAACCTAACAGAGGCGAGATCGCCGCAATAGTGCCCAGTGAGTTCAGAAACCGTTCCATCTGATGCATCACATGCTGTGCAGCTTCCTGAATACTCTCCCGCATAATCTCCCGACCATGATTAGAGTTATTCAGCCCTGCGACCATAATCTGGCCCAGCAAGCTTTCGTTACGGATTAGCAACAACCGCTCAGGGGTCATTTCACCACTGCGTACCAGCATCCATACCTCAGATAACAGATTAGCCGGCGATACCCGCTTCGTCTGCAACACCCAGAAACGCTCCAGACAGATTGCCAGAGACAATATAGAACAGGCGATAATTGGCACCATCAGCCAACCACCGGATTGAATCAACTCAAACACCAGCATTCCTCCTTAAAACCGGCCCATACTCTAGCATAGAGTCACACGCCAGAGTAGTGATTAACCTGCTGACCAGTAACGCTTTTTATGATCTCTGTAGGATTCAGTGACACAATTACCCGCTTTACTCTGCAGCATCAGCGCGCCCTTGTCAGAAGTATTTAACCAGTTCAGTTGAAAAGACCTCAACTGATCGATGACAGCCGTAGCCGGGTGCCCATATGGGTTATCAAAACCAGCACTGAACAGCACCCACTCAGGGGTTAATGCTGCCAGCCATTCATAACTACTCGAAAAGCGGCTGCCATGATGCGCAGCCACCAGCCAGTCGACCTGCAACCCCGGATACTCGCTGAGAATCTGTTGCTCAACACTACTTTCTATATCTCCAGGAATCAGTATCGAACAGTTTTCTGATTGCACCAGCAATACACAGGAGCGGTTATTTTCATTCACCTGCATTGGCCGCAGGGGCTGAATATAACTAAAGCGTATGCCATCCCACAACCACGAGTCACCTGCAATACAAGGCTTAGCGGCTAAGCTGCGTCGCACGGCGGGGCTGCCTGAGTGCAACTCTGTAACGGCAACCGCGGTTGCCAGACTCGGATACCCTCCGGCATGATCATTATCTTTATGGCTGATAACCACACGATCAAGACGCTCAATATTGCGACTTTCCAGCAGCGGCAGCAGCGTAAAACGGGCAGTGCTGTTCCCCCTGAACGCCGCCCCGGAGTCAAATAACAACACTTTGCTACGAGTCTCTAACAACACCGCCAGCCCCTGCCCGACATCCACCACAGTGGTACGAAAGTCACCATGATCGAGAGAAGCTTTTGGCTGAACAATCAGCACTGCAAGCATAAACAACGCAAAAACGCCCATACCCGTCCAGCGGGGCAGGTTCAGTAACACCGTGGCAACACCTCCCAGAAGAACCGCTATCAGTGATGGTCGGCTGATAAACACCCCCATACCTTCCGGCGGGGCGCAAAGCGCAAGTAACCACCAGAACATATCCGACAAACCTGACAGAAATAGCACACCAGCATCCGCTTCAAACAGAGATAACAGCACCCCCAGCATTACCCCGGGTATGAGGATAAAACCCAGCAAAGGGATCGCCACCAGGTTAACCAGAGGAGCAGACAGTGCAACCTGACCCATCCAGAGCAGTAACAGCGGAAACAGTGCGATAAACACTGCCCACTGCGTAGACAGCATCGCCCTGATACGGCGCTTATCTCCACTTCCAGCGGCCGCCAGCAACAACGCAGCCACAGCCGCAAATGACAACCAGAAACCCGGCTGGTAAAAACTAAGCGGCTGCATCAGTAACACCAACACCAGAGCAAGCTGATATCGCTTCCAGACACCCAGATGACAATTGAACAGTGGCGGTACTAACATCGCCATAGCCATAATCAGGGCCCGCTGGGTCGGAATGCTGAATCCCGCCAACAAGGCATAACCCGCAGCCATACACAGCGCCGGAACTATCCGACAAGCCCTGATATCGGTTAAAACAGAAAGATAGCCTCCGGCTAACCGCTGGACTATCCAGCCTAACCAATAGCCAAGCATGCAGGCGATAGCGATATGCAGGCCACTGATAACCACCAGATGCACGGTTCCGGTTTGCCGCAGCACCTGCCATTGCTGCTCGCTTAAGCCCTGTTTATCCCCCAATAGCAGCGCTCTTATAGTTGCATCGGCATCAGGCTTGAGAGACAACTGAGTCAACCACCGGCCCAGTTGATATCGCAGATACTCCAGCCAATAACCGCTGGCCACACCGGGTTCGCTGAGTAACTGAGCACTCAGCAGATAACCGCGCGCATTCACCCGGTTGGCAAACAACTGTGTTTCATAATCACTGCCACCGGGGTTCATGAATCCCCGGGGTGGTTTCAGCCGTACCCTGAGCGCCCACTGCTGGCCCGGAATAATCTCACTAACAGGGTTGTACCAGCTAAGTTGCAGATGTTGCAGGTCTGCGCCAGGTATTAACGGTGAATACTGATCGACATCAAAGCGAAAGCGCACCATCCCTGGCCGGTATTCTGGCAAACGACTCACGCGGCCGGTAATATTTAACTCCTGAGCGGGCATATCCATTGGCATACGCTGACTCAGATTGAGATAGCCCCAGCCAGACGCGAAAACAGTACCAAACAATAATCCGGCCATTTGCAGGCGCGCCGCCGAGGTCAGCCTGCGCCCGGAAACAGGCATAAGACACAGCAGCATCGTGACACTGAGAATGGTGAGAAATGAATAAGAAAGCAGCTGCGGCAGCCAGGCCACCAACAATACACCCAAAGCGATACCAATCATCCATGATTTCCGGTTGGCTAAACGGTTTTAAGGGGGCATAATGAGCCCCTCCCATCAGCTAACTATAGTTTCTCCCTGATGCCGCGCAAACTTATCAAGAAATTTATGCCCGATGAGCGCAAGCTCAAATCAAATCGCTACCTGAGCTGGTTGGGAAGTCATATACATGATCCTAACCTCTGGCATCTGACCCGCAAATCCGTCAGCAAAGCATTCTTTGTGGGTCTGTTCTGTGCATTTATTCCCCTGCCATCGCAGATGCTGATTGCCGCCGTTGTAGCGCTGTTTGTGCGCAGTAATCTACCGATCTCGGTTGGCCTTGTATGGCTGACCAACCCGGTAACGATCCCCCCCATGTTCTATTTTGCCTACTGGATCGGCACCCTGATTCTGGGCGTGGATATTGTAGCGATCGATTTTGAACTCAGCATGGAATGGCTGAAAACCGAACTGGAACATATCTGGCTACCGCTGCTGGTCGGATCTATGGTCTGCGGAATTGTCAGTGGCACACTGGGTTATTTCATCATGCAGCGCTTCTGGGTATGGCATGTTAATAAAAGCTGGCGCAACCGCAAGAAGCGCAAGTTTATACTGCGTAAGCTAAAACAGGCTATTGTGCCAGGAGAGAATAGTGAAAGCAGCCGGTCAGATGATCAGGCTTCGCCCAGGAGCCCCCCTTCCGAACACTCTGCTGATAGCAAAAAGCCGGAATAAATTCCGGCTTTTTAATGCCCGTGTGGTAGCCTCAGAGTGCTATCGGTTGCAGTAAACCATCTTTTAATTCAACAACCCTTTCCTGCCGCTCAGCCAGTTGAAGGTCATGGGTTACCACGACAAACGAGATCCCAAATTCACTATTGAGTTTATCCATCAGGCCCTGCACCTCCTGACCGGTATGCCGGTCAAGGTTACCGGTGGGCTCATCCATAAGGACGCAGGCGGGATTAGTCACCAGCGCCCGGGCAATGGCCACCCGCTGACGCTCACCGCCACTGAGCATTGAGGGTTTATGCTCCAGGCGGTGCGACAATCCCACTGAATTCAAAATTGCTGCCGCGTGTTCACGTACCGACTTGATCGTTTCCCCTCTGATCAGCAGCGGCATCGCCACATTTTCAAGAGCAGTGAACTCCGCTAACAGGTGATGAAACTGATAGACAAAGCCCAGTGAACGGTTGCGTAGTTTGGCACGTTCCTGTTCACTGATCTCAAACAGCGACTGGTCATCGACACGCACATCACCGGCACTCGGCAGGTCAAGCCCGCCAAGCATATTAAGCAGTGTACTTTTACCTGATCCGGAGGTGCCGACAATCGCCAGGGTTTCCCCCCGTTTCACAGCCAGCTCAACGCCTCGCAAAACCTCAACGACAACCTCTCCGTCACCATAATGCTTTTTCAGGTCGATGCATTGGAGTACCAGATCACTCATAACGCAATGCCTCCGCCGGTTGTGTTCGCGAAGCCCGCCAGGCCGGATAGATGGTTGCCAGAAAACTAATTCCCAGAGCAACCGAGATAATCACCAGCACATCACCTGACTGCAGCTGCGAAGGGAGGTAGCTGATGAAGTAAACATTGGGGTTGAGAAACTGCATGCCGAAGGTATGTTCAACCCAGGTGATCAGATCCGTAATGGTTAGTGCCAGCAAGATTCCCAAAGCAGACCCCAGCAACGTTCCCATCACGCCGATGACAGTCCCCTGCACCATGAAGATCCGCATAATACATCCAGGTGTAGCCCCCAGGGTTCGAAGAATAGCGATATCCCCTTTCTTATCGGTAACCACCATAACCAGGGTCGAAACAATATTAAACGCCGCGACAAAAACGATCAGAAACAGCAACAGTCCGATCATCTTTTTTTCCATCTGTATCGCTTGAAACAGATTACCGTGGGTACGGGTCCAGTCACTGGAACGGTAAAATTCACCCAGCTCTGCGACAATCTGCTTGATTCTATAAGGCGCTTCAAAGAGATTATCAAACTCAAGGCGAATACCATCGACACCGCTGGCTATTCTTTTAATCCGCGCCGCATCGTCGATATTGATATAAGCCAGATTTGCATCAAGCTCAGCACCTACTTCAAAGACCCCTACTACGGTGAAGCGCTTCAATCGTGGAATAATACCCGCAACACTGATTGATGCCTCAGGCAGCACCAGGGTGACTTTGTCACCAATCCCGACCCCCATTGAGCGGGCCAGTAATGCCCCCAGCACAATACCGTAGCTTTTCGGCTGCAGTGCGTCCAGGCTACCCGACTTAATATGCTTGCCGAGGATCGATATTTTTTGCTCCAGCTCGGGCTCTATACCATTTATTAGCACACCACGCACGACGCCCCGATTTGTCAGCATCCCCTGTGCCTGAATATAGGGAGCGGTACCGACGATTCCCGCCTGCTTATTAACCTTATCTGCGACGTCCTGCCAGTTTTCCAGTGGCTTGCCGTAATCCGATATCGTGCCATGGGGAACCATCCCCAGAATGCGCTCTTTCAATTCACGGTCAAAACCGTTCATCACCGAAAGCACAACAATCAGCGCAGCAACACCCAGCATCAGCCCCAGCATCGAGACCAGCGAGATAAAAGAGATGAAATTATTATTACGCTTGGCGGCGGTGTACCGCAGGCCAACGTAGAGAGAGAATGGTCTAAACATGGCGCGAATTAAATCACAGACTGGTGAATTTCTCTAACAAAATCAGAATAATATTAGTTATACTCAGATAAAGTGACAATATCATGAGGGCATTGCTTTGAACCAGGAACGTCGCCAGTATTTCCGCATCTTTGGCAAGGTAGCGGTCGACTATAAAGTCATTACGGAAGATGAGATGCAGCATAGCCGGTTACCCTCACAGTTTCAGGTATCGCCCTTCTTTCTGCTGCTCACAGAGTTGCAATCCTATGGACACGATAGCAGTTACCAGCTGCGCAAAATCGCGCAGAAAGAGCCTATGATCGCAGCCTTCCTGGAAAGCATGAATAATAAGATCGATGCGATCGCCCATGCCATTGCCAAAAGTGATGTCGAATTCGAAAATCTGTCTACTCAGAAGATCAACCTGAGTGAAGGTGGGATGAGCTTTAACAGCTCGGAACCCATCCCACTGAACAGCTATCTGGCGCTTAAAGTTGTTTTCGAAGAGAACTATACCGGTCTACTGCTCTATGGGCAGGTGCTCTACTGTGGCGAGCAAAATGAAGATGGGCAGCATAAGATCGGTATTGAGTTCAGCGACATGCCTGAGAGCAGCCGGATGATCGTTGCCCGCTATATACTTAGCACCCAGGCTCGTAACCGACAGCAGAGTGATGAGCAATATTAGTACTAGCGCAACCGAGCTGGTCGAAAGCCTGGATCAACTCAACCAGCAACTACTGATTTTTTCAGCAACGCTCAAGAACAGTACTCTGCCCTTCTGGCTTCCGGGAGTTACTGCAACAACGTTACAACAGGCAGCCGATCTTTATACTGATATCTGCTATCGGGACGGTCGGGATGGGCGTACAACCATCAGCCAGCACGGTCTGATTGGTGCCTCCCCGGAACTGATAGAAGCGACTCTAAGACTCAATCAGGCTAAAGCAGAGTTTCAGCGCGTCGCTACCCATTACCACTTAAGTGAATCGACAGAACTGCAGCAGGAACTGCGCAGAAGAAGCGAAACTATCGCAGGCTTACTGCATCGCCAGGGCGCATCAAGAATACATTTAAAGCAATGCTACCGACGGATACCTGTTTTCGAAACCTGCCCGACCAAGATCGGTTTCAGCTGGTATACCAGTGGCCGCAGCATACGAAAACTAACGCCCAGGGAGGCTGAAGAGATGCTGCTTAAGATGGATACCAGCCAACCCCATATTCAGATACAGCTTCAGGCAGTGGGTCAGCTACGTCCTGGCGATATGCTGGCCCAGATACAGCGACAGGTGCCGGTGATGCGCGCCAATCCCGTCTGGAAGCAGAAAGACAGCACCCTGCGTAAAGCACAAAATACCTCACTACCCATTATTGTCGCTCTGAACAGTGATAATCCCACGCTGCCTGCGTATAATGAGCCTCCGCTTAGCCCACCGGAGGCTCGCAGCCGGGTGGAACGCAGTGATCTGAAGATAGATCCACAAGCGTTTCTGCCTAGCCTCAGAGTGCACCGATACCTTGGATGATCAACCCTATGTCCGAAAGCTCAAACAAAAGCACTGACACCCGTACAGACACCCGCACTCACAACACGTTGCTGCACCACATTGGCACCGGAGTTGGCTTACTGTTTCTCATCGGTTTTTACCTGATCATCAAAAGTACTGGTTTTTTTGACTGGGTGACTGCACAGATGCCTCAGAAATACGCAGGGGCCGGTCTGATGCTGGGTATTATTATTGCGATGACTCCAGGCTTTTTTATCTGGAAACACTACAATCGCTGGGTAGAACGAAAACTTGGCGTCACCGGAAAATATTATGAGGATGACTTTTATAAAGAACCGGAGAAAACTGAAAAAACTAAGTCCGACAGTCATAAGCCCGGTCCGAACTAAACAAGAGTCCTCTGCCAATATAAAAAAACCGCCAGATATGGCGGTTTTTTTATAAGAATGACACTTAAAGATTAGAGATGCGATTCAGACCAGCAATTGCCGCAACCCGATATGCTTCTGCCATAGTCGGATAGTTGAAGGTGGTATTAACGAAATAGTTGATCGTGTTAGCCTCCCCCGCCTGGTTCATAATCGCCTGACCGATATGCACGATCTCTGATGCCTGGTCACCGAAGCAGTGAATACCGAGAATAGCCAGAGTTTCGCGATTAAAAAGGATTTTCAACATCCCGATGGGCTCACCAGAGATCTGCGCCCGCGCCGTGTCTTTAAAAAATGCCTGTCCTACTTCGTAAGGCACTTTCTCCTCAGTCAGCTGCTCCTCTGTCTTACCGATAGAGCTAATCTCGGGAATGGTGTAAATACCCGTTGGGACATCATTGATATAGCGGAAATCATCAGCATTAAGCATATCTGAAGATGCAGCACGCCCCTGGTCAAGTGCCGCTGAGGCTAAAGCGGGCCAGCCGATCACATCGCCACAGGCATAGATACCCTCAGACTTAGTACGGTAATGCTCATCAACCTCAATCTGTCCCCGACCATTTGCCTCAAGGCCAATATTCTCCAGCTTAAGCATATCGGTGTTACCGCTACGGCCATTACACCAGAGGAACGCATCTGCCCGGATCATTTTACCCGAACGCAGCGTCAGGGTAACACCCCGCTCATCGGCGGCAACCTTTTCATACACTTCGTTGTGACGAATCTTCACCGCATTGTTACGCAGATGATAACTCAGCGAGTCAGAGATCTCGGCATCCAGGAATGACAGCAGGCGATCCATTGAATCGATCAGATCAACTTTAACTCCCAGCCCACTGAAAATAGAGGCATACTCAGAGCCGATAACGCCAGCACCATAGATAATCAGTGTCCGCGGGGTATGGCTCAGCGTCAGAATGGTATCACTGTTGTAGATACGGGGATGGGTAAAATCGATGTCATCCGGCTTATAGGGACGTGAACCCGTAGCAATGATAATATTTTTTGCCCGCAGTGTTTCATCGCCTTTAACGGTACCGGTCACCAGTACCGTATTTTTATCGACAAACTGAGCTTCACCAAAAAACAGATCAATACGATTTCGGGCATAAAAATTGGTGCGCATCATCACCTGATTGGAGATCACTTTTTCTGCACGCTTAAGTACTTTAGGGAAAGAGAACCAGCGCGGCTCACCGATATCACGAAACATAGGGTTAGTGTTAAACTCGATAATCTGCTTAACCGAGTGACGCAGTGCTTTGGATGGAATGGTACCTTTATGGGTACAGTTGCCCCCTACAGAGTCCTGAGACTCAATAACGGCTACACGACGCCCCTTCTTTGCTGCATTCATTGCCGCGCCTTCGCCGGCAGGACCAGACCCGATTACAATGACATCATAGTCATATACAGCCATCATTTTCCCCTATTCGCTGTTATTCTTACTATCGTTATCTATCTCACAAAAGCGTCTTTATTCCCTGCCACCTATCTCAGCCGGAACACTCCGAAGAATCATCAGCCCTGCCAAAACAGCTTATCTGGCTATCGCCTCAACGACCCGATTTAGCATCATACGCCAGATCGGCCAGATCAGCTTTACGGGTCTGTTTATCCTGTTCCTCTTCACACTTAATCTGATCGCCACCGCAGATAGGACAGGTTTCATCTATACCCACATTAGCCAGACCGCCACAGGAACCGGCAATCGGCTTCCGGCCCATCATTACACCGACCGACATCGCGGCAACCACTAACATCAACACAACAAATGACAGAATCATCGTACTCATAACACTAACCTCACTCCACCAGATAATCTTTAAAACCCGGGGTCATCTTTTCAATGAAGCCATCACCTGACTTTATTATCAATAATGCTTCAACACCCTGCTGTTCCGCATAGCTTTCAGCCAGGTCAGGCCCAAGCACCATCATCGCGGTGGCCAGGCCATCTGCGGTGGCGCAGTCAGTGGCCAGCACGGTTACTGAAGCCAACTTATGACTGATCGGTTTGCCGGTAGCAGGATCAATCGTATGGGAGAAACGGATACCGTTCTCCTCAAAATAGTTGCGATAATCGCCAGACGTGGCGATCCCCACATCTTTAACTTTGATTATACGCTGAACTTTACGCTCGCCAGCCAGCGGCGCTTCGATAGCTATTTTCCAGTGACTGCCATCAGGCTTGTTACCCCGGGCCCTCAGCTCCCCACCCACCTCGACCAGATAAGCGGTAATCCCCTCATCTTCGAGCAGCTCAGCGATCTTATCAACACCATAGCCCTTAGCGATGGCGGACAGATCAATATAGACTTTGCGTTCCCGGTTCAGCTGTTTTCCAGAAAGCTTAATATAATGATAGCCAACCCGTTGACGCAGCTGCTCTATCTCATCATCGGCCGGCGCACGGATAACCCGTCCGTCGGGACCAAAGCCCCACAGATTAACCAACGGCCCTACGGTGACATCAAATGCCCCACCGGAAGAGTGGCTAATCTCTAAAGCTTTCTTTAACACCTCTGCAAGGCCTGCAGACAGAGTGACAGATTCACCCGCCGGCATCCGGTTGATACGGCTGAGCTCTGAGTCCTTCTGATAGGTGGACATACTGTTATTGACGTCAACCAGAAGCTGGTCGATCTTAGCTGGCAACTCAGCGTCAACCGCCGCATCAGCAGATACCCACTTCACCGTGAAGCTGGTTCCCATCGTCGGCCCTTGATGACTGACAATCTGAGGTTGCTTGCTGCATCCTGACAGCAGGGTAAGTAACAGAAACGAAGCGGCCAGCAGCAGAGCTGCCGGCCGTTTAATTATCTGCCTGGTTATTTCAGACATGAATGATCAACCACCAAAGTCATCGAGATAGATATTCTCACGCTCGACACCCAGATCTAACAGCATCTGGATTACAGCAGCATTCATCATGGGTGGCCCACACATGTAATACTCGCAATCTTCCGGAGCCTCATGGTCCTTCAGATAATTTTCGTACAACACATTATGGATGAAACCAGTCAGACCATCCCAGTTGTCTTCAGGCTGCGGATCAGACAGTGCCAGATGCCACTTGAAGTTGTCATTTTCAGCCTCTAGCTGATCATACTCTTCATTGTAGAAGCATTCCCGCATGGAGCGAGCGCCATACCAGAAGGAGATCTTACGTTTAGAGTTGAGCCGCTTCAGCTGGTCAAAGATATGGGAGCGCATCGGCGCCATACCCGCACCACCTCCGATAAAGACCATCTCGTTGTCAGTATCTTTCGCAAAGAACTCTCCGAATGGTCCGTAAACGGTAATCTTATCGCCCGGCTTCAGACTGAAGACATAAGACGACATGATACCTGGCGGATGGTCTGTGCCCGGAGGTGGAGATGCGATACGGATGTTAAATTTAACCACCCCTCGCTCTTCCGGATAGTTTGCCATGGAGTAAGCACGAATCGTGTTTTCAGACACTTTCGAAACATAACGCCACTGATCAAACTTATCCCAGTCACCACGATACTCCTCTTCAATATCGAAGTCTTTGTAGTGCACTTCGTGAGGAGGACACTCCAGCTGTACATAACCACCGGCACGGAAGTCAACATTCTCACCTTCCGGCAGGCGCAGAGTCAGTTCTTTGATGAAAGTAGCAACGTTGGGGTTGGATTCAACCGTACACTCCCACTTTTTAACACCAAAGATCTCCTCTTCCAGCTCAATGCTCATATCCTGCTTGACGGCCACCTGGCAGGACAGACGCCAGCCATCTTTAGCCTCACGCATAGTGAAGTGAGATTCTTCTGTTGGCAGCATAGAGCCACCACCATCAAGCACCTGACACTTACACTGCGCACAGGTACCACCGCCACCACAGGCAGAGGGCACAAAGATTCCTGCGTTAGACAGGGTCTGAAGGAGCTTATCACCCGCCGGAACGGTTACGCTCTTGCTTGGGTCATCATTAATGGTGATAGTGACATCACCACTGCTTACCAGTTTGGAACGGGCTGCCAGAATTACCGCGACCAGTGCAAGCACCACCGCGGTAAACATGACAACGCCGAGAACGATTTCTGCATTCATTAGCTTAATCCTTCTTTAGTTGATCATGCGACAGCAATTACAGCTGCACGCCAGAGAAAGACATGAAACCCAGAGACATCAGACCCACAGTAATGAAGGTGATGCCCAGGCCACGCAAACCGGCTGGCACGTCGCTGTATTTAAGTTTTTCACGGATACCTGCCAGGGTGGCAATCGCCAGCGCCCAGCCCACACCCGCACCAGTACCATAAACAACGGACTCACCAAAGGTGTAGTCCCGCTCAACCATGAACAGAGCAGCACCCATAATGGCGCAGTTCACAGTAATCAGCGGCAGGAAAACACCCAGTGCGTTGTAGAGTGCTGGTACATACTTATCCAGGAACATCTCCAGAATCTGTACAATCGCAGCGATTACACCGATATAGGAGATATAGCCCAGAAAGCTCAGATCAACTTCAGGATAACCGGCCCAGGCCAGCGCACCTTCACGCAGTAACAGATTGAAGATCAGGTTGTTGATCGGTGTCGTAATCGCCAGTACTACGATTACCGCAACCCCCAGACCAATAGCCGTCTGCACCTTCTTAGAGATCGCCAGGAATGTACACATCCCCAGAAAGAAGGCCAGCGCCATGTTTTCAACAAAAACCGCCTTAACGGCAAGGCTGATATACTGTTCCATTACACAGCCTCCTTCTGAGAGTTTTTCGCCAGCTCAAACTCGGGTGCTTCGACCTGATCTTTCTTAAAGGTACGAATCAGCCAGATGAACATACCGATGATAAAGAATGCACTGGGTGGTAACAGCAGCAGGCCGTTCGCCTGATACCAGCCGCCATCGGTGACCAGTGGCAGGATTTCGATACCGAACAGCTTACCGGCACCAAACAGCTCACGGATAGTACCCACGAACATCAGTACCACGCCGTAACCCAGACCGTTACCAATACCATCCAGGAAGGAGATCATTGGCGGGTTCTTCATCGCAAACGCTTCAGCACGACCCATAACGATACAGTTAGTAATGATCAGACCAACGAATACTGACAGCTGCTTAGATATTTCATAAGCGTAGGCTTTCAGAATCTGGTCTACCACGATTACCAGAGAGGCGATAATCGCCATCTGACAGATAATCCGGATACTCCCGGGAATCTGATTACGTACAATCGAGATAAACATGTTGGAAAATGCAGTAACAACCGTTACCGCCAGCGCCATTACAAACGCAGTCCCCAGGTTGGATGTTACCGCCAGCGCGGAACAGATACCCAGGATCTGCAGACCGATCGGGTTATTGTTAAAAATCGGCCCTAACAGGACATCTTTAACTTGAGACATAATTTACGCCCCCCCTGCTTTCAGATTTGACAAAAATGGTGCATAACCATTCTCACCCATCCAGAAGTGAACCAGGTTAGTTACACCACGGCTGGTAAGAGTCGCTCCGGAAAGACCATCAACCTGATATTTAGCATTGGCTGAAGACTGATCAACACTACCCTTAATCAGACCTAATGCTGGCTCCATAGAGCCGTCATGATAGACCTTCTTACCCGGCCACAGTGCTTTCCAGTTCGGGTTGTCTACTTCACCACCCAATCCCGGTGTTTCCGCATGGGAGTAAAAGCCCAGACCAACAACAGTGTTCAGGTCAGACTCAAGTGCCAGAAAGCCATAAAGTGTTGACCAGAGACCATAGCCGTGTACCGGCAGAATCATCTTATCAAAGCCTTTTGGTGAATCACTCTTTACCAGGTATACCGGCATAATCTTGGCCTGATACTTGATTGAAGCGATATCTTCCTGACGGCTAAGTTTAACCCCCAGATCAGCCTCTTTCGCTGCCTTGCGGGCATCGTAGCGTGCCGGATCAGTCACTTCTGTGAATTTTCCGCTACGCAGATCAACAAAGCGCTTTTCAATCAGTTGATCAAAAATCGCCTGAACGTCCTTGCCCTCAGTCGGAATACCGGCCGCAGCCAGAATATTGGTCTGACGGTCAAGGTTCTTATTGGCAATCTGTTTCGGCTTGAGAAGCACCGCTGCTGCAGATACAACCACAGAGCAGACCACACACAGCAAAACAGCTACGGTAATTGTTCTACCGATAGAATCTTTACTCGCTGACATTGCGCATCGCCCTCCGTTTGATGTTCGCCTGCACTACAAAGTTATCAATCAGTGGTGCAAACAGGTTACCGAACAGGATCGCCAGCATCATACCCTCAGGGAATGCCGGGTTAACCACACGGATAAGTACAACCATCACCCCGATCAGGGCACCGAAGTACCACTTACCTTTATTGGTCATAGATGCGGAGATCGGATCGGTAGCCATAAAGAACATACCGAATGCGAACCCACCCAGAACCATATGCCAGTAGAACGGCAGCGCAAACATAGGGTTAGTGTCAGAACCGATGAGATTCAGCAGGGTTGCCATCGCAGTCATGCCCAGGAACACACCGGCGACAATCCGCCATGCAGCCACTTTAGCGATCAGCAGTACCAGACCACCCAGGGCGATAGCGAAGGTAGAAACCTCACCCACAGAGCCCTGAATGTTGCCGATAAAGGCATCAAACCAGGTGATATTCTGCGCCAGGATAGCGTCAACACCACCCGCAGCTGCCAGACCCAGAGGCGTCGCGCCAGAGAAGCCATCAACAGCGGTCCAGATCGCATCACCGGTCATCTGCGCAGGATAGGCGAAGAACAGGAAGGCACGTGCAGTCAGTGCAGGGTTAAGGAAGTTTTTACCGGTACCACCGAAAACCTCTTTACCAATCACAACACCAAAGCTGATACCCAGAGCAACCTGCCATAACGGAATAGTGGGTGGCAGAATCAGCGAAAACAGAATAGAGGTTACGAAGAAACCTTCGTTCACTTCATGTCCACGCTTCATTGCAAACAACACTTCCCAGAAACCACCGACGACAAAGGTCACCATGTAGATCGGCAGCCAGTAGGCAGCACCGTGGATTATGTTATCCCACAGACTATCAGGGTTAAAGTTGGTCAGAGCCCCCGCAATAGCACCCTGCCAGCTGGTCGGTTCAGTAATACCCAGCGTAGCCATAGCAGTATTTGCCTGGAAACCTACGTTGTGCATACCGAAGAAAACAGCCGGGAAAGTACACATCCATACCAGGATCATAATCCGCTTCAGATCAACAGCATCACGTACATGAGCTGCGGTCTTAGTCACATGACCCGGAGTGTAGAAAATAGTATCCGCCGCTTCATAAAGCGCATACCAGTTTTCATACTTGCCGCCTTTATGGAAATGCGGCTCCATCTTATCAAGAATATTTCTTAAGCTCATGATCAGGCCTCTTTCTCAATACGCGTCAGATTGTCGCGAAGGATTTGGCCGTACTCATATTTGCCCGGACAGGCAAACGTGCACAGCGCGAGGTCTTCTTCGTCAAGCTCGAGACAACCCAGAGCCATCGCATGAACAACATCTCCGGTGACAAGAGCACGCAACAACTGCGTAGGAAGAATATCCAGCGGCATCAGTTCTTCGAACTGTCCCACCGGCACCATGGCCCGTTCAGAACCATTCGTCGTCGTGGTGAAGTTAAACTTCTTAGACGGACTCAGTTTAGACAGGAACATATTCAGCACAGAGAACTTATTTGCACCGGGAGCAATCCAGCCCAGCAACTCTCGCTGATCGCCCTCTTCCAGAACCGTAACCTGGTTGGCATAACGGCTTAGATATCCCAGCGGTCCGGCGGCTTTACGACCGTTCCAGACAGAACCGCTGATAACACGGTTATTGTTGCCTTCTGTACGGCCAGCCAGCAACTCATCAAGGTTGGCACCTAAACGGGTACGCAGCAGCGTCGGTTGTTTCACCTGTGGGCCTGCAACCGCAACCACGCGATCAGTATATAGTTCACCCGTGGTGAACAACTGACCGAATGCGATCACATCCTGATAACCGATAGTCCAGACCGTTTTAGTCGCTGAGACCGGATCCAGGAAGTGGATATGCGTACCGGCATTACCTGCCGGATGTTTACCACTAAACTCTTCAACAGTAACCCCTTCAGTCGCTGGCACATTTGCGCCGGCAGCTTTACAGAGGAAGACTTTCCCCTCTGTCAGACGTGTCAGTACGGTCAGACCGTTAACAAACGCATCAGACTGTTCTGCAATCACGACTTCTGGATTTACTGCCAGAGGGTTTGTATCGATCGCAGTCACAAAGATCGACGCAGGCTGAGTGCCCGGTTGTGGCACTTTGCTGAATGGACGCGTACGCAATGCGGTCCAGGCACCGGATTTAACCAGATTGTCCTGCACCTGCTCAGCGGTCAGAGAAGACAGCTGTGATACTTCATACTTAGTAAACTGTTCTGCTTCGTTGCCATCTATTTCAATAACAACCGATTGCAGAACCCGTCGATCACCACGGTTGATCTCTTTGATCACACCCGCAGCTGGTGCTGTAAAATCAACACCTTCCGTTTTCTTATCGGAAAAGATCACTTGACCGAGTTTTACCCGATCTCCCACCTTGACCCGCATCGTAGGCTTCATGCCTGGATAATCGAAGCCGATCACGGCGACAGACATAACCTCAACAGCTGCCGAAACAGTCTGTTCAGGTATGCCTGTTATAGGTAGATCCAGACCCTGTTTGATCTTGATCATCCGCCTCACCCAATCTCTATTATAATTTTTCAGGATCCTCTCCCGCAGAGCACTATGCCTCCGACTCTGCAACATTGTCCCCTGATGTTACAAACGTAAGCAATAACCCTACACCGGACAGGATAACCCCAACCCAAAAACCGGTTAAGTATAAAGATCAGAAGGTAATTTTTCTACAAGAGTGACAACTAAAGGGACCTTTTAGGTCATTAATAACAAATCATAGATAGAACTTTATGATCTAAGCATATAATTTTTATGACTATTCGAAAAAAGCAATAAAAAACCGCCCCTTAGGGCGGTTTTCTCTAAGGCTAAAGTCTAATCAGACCTTCGCTTTGGGGAATGCAGGCAACGTACATTTAGCCATCCGCTGAGCCATACGAATCACCTGACAGCTGTAGCCAAACTCATTGTCGTACCAGACATACAGTACACAACGGTTGCCTTCAGCAATGGTTGCCAGCGCATCAACAACACCTGCTGCACGGGAACCAACAAAGTCAGAAGATACCGCTTCAGGGGAGTTACTGTAGTCGATCTGCTTCTGCAGCGGAGAGTGCAACGCCATATCACGCAGATAGCTGTTCAGCTCATCTTTTGTCGTGCCGTTATCCAGGTTGAGGTTGAGGATAGCCATCGACACGTTCGGTGTAGGCACCCGAATCGCGTTACCGGTCAGTTTACCTTCCAGCTGTGGCAGAGCCTTAGAAACCGCTTTTGCCGCCCCAGTCTCGGTGATAACCATGTTCAGACCTGCAGCACGGCCACGACGATCACCTTTGTGATAGTTATCAATCAGGTTCTGGTCGTTGGTATACGCATGAACAGTCTCAACATGGCCATTGGTTACGCCGTACTTAGCATCAATCGCCTTCAGTACCGGGGAGATAGCGTTGGTTGTACAGGACGCTGCAGACAAGATCTTGTCATCATCGCTAATATCGCCATGGTTAACACCCATAACGATATTCTTAATGCCCTTGCCAGGTGCAGTCAGAGCTACCTTGGCAACACCTTTGGATTTCAGGTGTAAAGACAGGCCCGCTTCGTCACGCCAGATACCCGTATTATCCAACACCAGCGCATTATCGATACCGTACTCAGTATAATCGATCTGGTCTGGGCCATTGGAGTAGATAACCTTGATGAGATTACCGTTAGCGATAATCGCCTGATTTTCTTCATCAACCTGAATAGTGCCTTTAAAAGAGCCATGCACAGAATCACGACGCAACAGGCTGGCACGTTTTTCCAGGTCATTGGACGCACTGCCCTTGCGCACCACAATCGCACGCAAACGCAGAGATTGTCCACCACCGGTACGTTCAATCAGCAAACGCGCCAACAGACGACCGATACGACCGAAACCATACAAAACAACGTCCGTAGGTTCGGAAGCAGCACCACCAATCGCCGGAGCCAGCTCAGCAGCCAGAAACTCCTCCATAGAGGCACCATTACCTTCCTGCTGGAATTTAACAGCCAGTTTGCCCACATCAACGTGCGCATTCTTAACATCAAGCTTATCCAGAGCAGTCAGAACAGGGTGAGTGTCACAAACAGACAGCTCCTGATCTTCAACCTGACGCACATAGCGGTGTGCTTTTATCACATCAACAACGGAACGTTTAATAATAAGACGACCATATACAGAGGTCTCAACGTTCTTGTCACGGTATAAACGACCAACTAAAGGGATCATCTCTTCAGCTAATGCTTCGCGACCTTTCCAGTCAGCTAACACTTTATCTTGGCTCACGGCTCACTCCAAAAAAGGTAGTAGTCAATATAGCAGTCAATTTTTGCTGCGCGCATTATCACCTTTTCCCCCCTGCTGAGCAAATCAGAAACACTACACTTTAGGGTTATATTTAAGATTAATGTCACAAACATGACACATTAAGACAAATCGGCCTCACCTTAGGACAGCGACATTATGGGGTGTACTTTTGCCCCACGCTCCGTAAGATAAGCGGCCAGATCAGCATTAGCGCTTCGGGCAGAAGCCGGTATCAGTTCATGGAGTTTGTTGGCAGTGTTTAAACAAGAATACCAGTTACCCCAGTCAGCCGGAGATATCCGGCGGATCGGCAACCTCTCCGGCAGCGGCCGCGGTTTGCTGGCAACAGAGATTGCCGGTCAGCACGCAGGCCTGATACTCTGTATTACCAATGACAGCGACAGCGCCACCCGACTGGAATCTGAGATCCGCTTTTTTGGCCAGAGCAATATCGAATGCATGCTCTTCTCGGATTGGGAAACACTGCCTTATGACAGTTTTTCGCCACATCAGGACATCATCTCTCAGCGACTGAACACCCTGTTTAAACTGCCGCAAATGCAACGCGGAGTACTGATTATCCCAGCCAGTACGCTGATGCAGCGAGTTGCCCCGCAGCGTTTTCTCGATGGCAACTCACTTATTCTTGATCAGGGTCAACCCTTCAACCTGGATGAGATGCGCCATAAACTGACTGATGCCGGTTATCACCTCACCGAAACCGTCTATGAACATGGCGAACTTGCCATTCGCGGCTCAATTATTGATATATTTCCGATGGGCAGCACTGTGCCTTACCGGATAGAACTGTTTGATGATGAAGTCGACACACTGCGCAGCTTTGACCCTGAAACCCAGCGCTCCGTCGATAAAGTTGACAACATCCGGGTATTACCGGCGAAGGAATTTCCCTTTGACGAGGCCGCGATCCGCAACTTTAAACAACGCTGGCGGGAAACCTTCGATGTCGATTACAAACGCTGCTCTGTTTATCGGGATATTAGCGACGGTATCAGCCCCCCCGGGATTGAGTATTATCAACCACTCTTCTTTGACAGCAGCGCCACCCTGTTCGACTACCTGCCTGACAATGTCCTGATTCTGACTGAAACCGATCTGGAAGATCACTGCAACCAGTTCTGGGGCGAAGTTCTGGAGCGTTACGAAGAGCGCCGTTACGATATTGAACGCCCGATCCTGGCGCCGGACAAACTATTTATCCCCGCCAATGAGCTATTTGGCACGCTGAAAAAGATGCAGCGTATCCAGCTGCAACAGAGCAAAACTCAGGCACGCCCAGAAGCCGGACGCTACAACCTGCCCCTGGCGGAACCACCGGAACTGACTATCAATGCTCAGGCCGCGCGCCCACTGGCCGCCGTTGACAGCTTTCTGTCGTCCACAACTGATCGCGTCCTGTTCTGTGCTGAATCCGCCGGGCGAAGGGAAGCCCTGATTGAACTGCTGGGCCGCATCAGCATAAAACCCCATCCGGTCGACAACCTGCAACAGTTCTTAGACGACGGCTATCCCGTTAACATCTGCATATTCCCGCTGGAAAAAGGTCTTAGTGCACCGGGAAAATTCCACCTGATTACCGAAACACAACTGTTCGGACACCAGGTTTTCCAACGTCGACGCCGCTCCAGAGAGCAGGAACAGTCCGACCAGATCATCAAGAACCTTACCGAGCTGAATATCGGCGCGCCGGTTGTCCATATCGATCACGGTGTGGGTCGTTACCGGGGACTGGTAACGCTGGAGCTGGATTCGCAAACCTCTGAGTTTCTCAAACTGGAGTATGCCAACGACGCCAACCTCTATGTCCCGGTGACCTCGCTGCATCTGATCAGCCGCTACTCCGGAGCGGGCGATGAACTTGCCCCGCTGCATCGACTGGGTACCGAACAGTGGAGTAAAGCTCGCCGCAAGGCCGCCGAAAAGGTTCGCGATACCGCCGCTGAACTGCTGGATATTTATGCTCGCCGCGCTGCCCGCCGGGGCCATCAGTTTGATTCTCCCGATGAGCATTACGCCAGTTTCAGTGCCGCGTTTCCATTCGAGGAGACCGTCGACCAGGCGAATGCCATCCAGGCGGTCATCGAGGATATGCAGTCACAGCAACCGATGGACCGACTGGTCTGTGGCGATGTTGGTTTTGGTAAAACCGAAGTCGCCATGCGGGCTGCATTTATGGCAGTACAGAGTAACAAGCAGGTCGCCATACTGGTACCAACTACATTGTTGGCGCAACAGCACTATGAAAACTTCCGGGACCGTTTTGCCGACTGGCCGGTCAATGTTGAACTGATCTCCCGGTTTCGCTCCGGCAAAGAGAGCAATGCAGTGATTAAATCACTGCAGCAGGGTAAAACTGATATCGTTATCGGCACCCATAAGCTGCTGCAGGGGGATATTAAGTTCAGCGACCTGGGTCTGCTGATCATTGATGAAGAACATCGCTTTGGCGTACAACAGAAAGAACGCCTGAAATCGCTCCGTTCTGAAGTCGACATTCTCACCCTGACCGCAACACCGATACCCCGCACCCTGAATATGGCGATGTCCGGTATCCGGGATCTGTCGATCATTGCCACGCCACCAGCCCGGCGCCTGTCGGTTAAGACCTTTGTACGCCAGGCCGATAAAGCACTGAAAAAAGAAGCGATCCTGCGGGAGTTGCTGCGTGGCGGCCAGGTTTACTACCTGCACAATGAGGTTAAGGATATCGAGAAAACCGCCGCTGAGATTAGTGAGCTGGTACCTGAAGCCCGTGTCGGTATTGGCCATGGGCAGATGCGCGAGCGGGAGCTGGAACAGGTAATGTCCGACTTCTACCACAAGCGCTTCAATCTGCTGGTTTGCACCACGATTATCGAAACGGGTATTGATGTACCCAACGCTAACACCATCATCATCGACCGGGCTGACAAGTTTGGCCTGGCACAACTACACCAGTTACGCGGCCGGGTTGGCCGCTCCCACCACCAGGCATATGCTTACCTGATGACGCCCCACCCTAAAGAGATGACCACCGATGCGGTCAAACGACTAGAAGCGATCACCAGTGCAGATGAACTCGGCGCGGGCTTCACCCTTGCCACCCATGATATGGAGATTCGCGGCACCGGCGAACTACTGGGTGAGGGCCAGAGTGGTCAGATTCAGAATGTCGGCTTTTCACTCTACATGGAGATGCTGGAACAGGCGGTTGAAGCGATCCGTGAAGGCAAAACCCCTAATCTGGATGCGCCACTAAAACAGGGTATCGAGATCAATCTGCGGTTGCCAGCGCTGATCCCGGACGACTATCTGCCCGACGTTCACAACCGCCTGATCATGTATAAGCGAATCGCTAACGCTAAAAACGAAACCGATCTGAAAGAACTGCAGATCGAAATGATTGACCGCTTTGGCATTCTGCCCGAACAGACCAAAAACCTGTTCCGCCAGACCCTGCTAAAACTTCACGCCGAACAGCTTGGCATCTGCAAAATAGATGCGGGGGAAACCAGCGGACGAATCGATTTTGACTCGGATACCGTGGTTGATCCCTTCAAATTGGTGCAACTGGTACAACAGCAGCCGCAAAAATTTCAATTTGGTGGTGCCAGTCAGCTGAAGTTCACAATGAAGATGGATAAAATAGAGCAGCGTTTTATAGCTGTGGAACAGCTACTTCAGCAATTGACCGGGAATCGATAATGACCAAGCTCACCTCAGGGATCGTACTAGCGCTGACCCTGATTCTGTTTAACAGCACGATAGCTCAGGCGGACACATCCAACTATAAAGTTGAGCTGCTAATCTTCAGCCACAAAGCCTCAGATACTCTGGCTGATGAGATCTGGCCTACGATTGACTCAATTCCCCAGCGCCGCAGCCGCTCACTGGAGTACCATCAGCAAGGGCAGAATATCGGTTATTTTACCCGTCTGCCAAAATCATCCCTATCCCTGAGCGGCAAGCAAGCCAGCCTGAGACGCAGCTCACTCTACCGGGTACTCTTCCATGAAGCCTGGATACAACCAATCAGCGGGAAAAAAGACCTGAATGTGGTGAGAATTAATGGGGGCGACATTCTCGACAACGGTCTATACGAACTGGATGGTTACATCTCCATCGAAAAAGGCCGCTACCTGCACTTCCGCAGCGATCTGTTTCACAGCCGCAGACTCAGCCACGAAGAGAGCCTGATGCTGCGAAAACCGGCCACTGAAGCCATGATGACACCGGTACAAGACACGGCAGAAGAAAGCTCGGCTGATCAACGCCTGACACAGCCGCAGGGAGAGAGCGCCAACGGCAACCTCTATCTGACACAAACCACCATCCCGGACTTCCTCACTGTCAATATGAAAACCGCCCGACGGATGCGCAGCAGCGAGCTGCACTACCTGGACCATCCACTGTTCGGCATGCTGGTGATAATCACCCCGGTTAATTAACTGGCAGCCCGAAACAGGCCGTTATCAGATAAAGCAGAGATAAAAAAACGGAGCGCAGGTGCTCCGTTTTTTTTATCCAGACCTGGATCGTTACTTTTTTCTCGACCGCTTTACCTCACGGGTGAGCATCATATCCAGCTCTTCAGGCCAGACTACCAGACCGTCCTCATCATTGCCCTCACCCGGCAACGGGAATACCACCACCGCAAAGCCATCCTCCTCCAGGCCCGGAGTCCAGCGATGATTCCACTGCTGCAGCGTGATGGGCATCGCTTCACAAGCAGACCATTCGCCGGTTGCCCACTGTTCTGCAAATTCCAGATCAGGCCACACCGGCACACAATCCTCATCATCGGTATTCAGCATCACACTGCCATGCTCATCGGTAAGGATCCATATCTCGCCGGTTTCAACCACCCGACTAACCATATAATCGAAGCGCTGCTCCGCATCATATCCCGCAATCAGATCCAGCTTACTCTGCTCAACAGCCACACAACCTCCAACGCCCTGCCGGGCAAACAAAGGAGCACCTCGCTGAGGCACCCCGGAAAAAATTACTGAACCAGCTCTGCCGGAGGCTCACTGCCATCCAGATGAATCGTCTGAGTCGGAAAGGCAAAATCAGCCCCATGCTCATGAACAATTCTGATAATCTGCGCCATTACATCCTGCTTAACTTCGTGAAAATGCACCCAGTTGGTGGTTTTCGTGAAGGTATAGATAAAGAACTCCAGCGAATATGGGGCAAAACTGTTGAGATTAACAATCAGCGTCTGATCACTGGCAATCTCAGGGTGGTTTAACAGCATCTCTCTGACATCGTCAATCACCCCAGCAATCAACGCAGAATCCTCATAACGCAGACCGATCTTTTCATAGATCCGGCGGTGGGACATCCGCGAAGGGTTTTCCAGCGAGATACTGGCGAACGTACCGTTGGGTACATAAAGGGGCCGCTTATCAAATGTTCGTATACAGGTCAGCCGCCAGCCAATATTTTCTACCGTGCCTTCGATCTCTTTGTCCGGAGAACGCACCCAATCTCCCACCTTAAACGGCCGATCGAGATAGATCATCAGGCCACCAAAGAAGTTTGCCAGCAGATCCTTGGCCGCAAAACCCACCGCGATACCACCGATACCGCCAAAGGCCAACACTCCGGAAATACTATAGCCAAAGGTCTGCAGCACAACCAAAACTGCGGTAATGATGATCGAAAGGCGCAACAGCTTGCCCAACGCACCGACAGTGGTTTCATCCATCGGGTTCTTAACTTTATCTTCACTCACCAGCGCACCTTCCGCCTGACGAATGAAGCGGATCAGGAACCAGGCAATCATGACAATCACCAGCCCCCTGCGCAGCGGATCAACCAGACCGACCAGCACAGAGTCGTCAGCAGGGTCTGTCAGCTCAAATGCCAGACTCAGCCCAAGCACCCAGATCAACAGCGCAATTGGACGGCGCGCAGCATGCAGCAGGATGTCATCCCAGACATTGCGGGTTTTTGCCAGCTGAACCTCTAAACGGAGAAACACCCGATTAGAGATAAAGTTAGCCAGCATGGTAAGAAACACAACCACAAAAACCTGCAAAACCCAGGCGTCTGCATAGCCGGATAATCCCAGCTCAGCGAAGGTTTGCGCAATCTGCTCCTGCATTGAATCGCTCCGATAGGTCTATTAAATATTGATTAACTGGCAAGCTAGGTCTGCTGCGCGCTGCCAGCGCTCAGTGCTGCGGATCTCCCCGATATTGTTACAGCCGCTGGCACTCATCCGCTGAATACGCTCAGATCCAGGATGCTCTGCCGCTTCCAGATAGCTCAACACCTGTAACGCAGCGGGACGATTATTACATACCAACAGCATGTCGCAACCCGCTTCCAGGGCTTGTGCAGCACGGGCCTCAAAACTACCGGCGACACTGGCACCCTCCATGGTCAGATCATCACTGAAGACAACCCCATCAAAACCGATCTCTGTGCGTAATCGCTGACCAATCCAGTAAGGAGAGAACCCTGCTGGCCGCTCGTCCACCTGGCGGTAGATCACATGGGCGGGCATTACCGCATCCAACCCTTGCTGCATCAACGTGGTAAATGGCACCAGATCCTGAGCTTCGATCTCACTCAGACTGCGCTCATCCACCGGAATCTCCAGATGCGAGTCGGCAACGACCCAGCCATGGCCAGGAAAATGCTTACCGGTCGATGCCATACCCGCTTCACGCATCCCCCGGATGAACGCGCCAGCCAATGCCGCCACCGCCTCAGGCTGGGCCGAGAAAGCCCGGTCACCAATCACCTGACTCACCCCAAAGTTGAGATCAAGCACCGGCGCAAAACTGATATCAATGCCATACGCGATCAGCTCAGCAGCCATCAGCCAGCCCAGATCCGCCGCTTCAGTCAGCGCTTTTTCCCGGTTTTCAGTATAAATCGCCCCCAGCACTGCCATCGGCGGCAAACGGGTAAAGCCCTCACGAAAACGCTGTACCCGGCCACCCTCCTGATCAACGGCAATCAGCAGCCGGGGAGCACAGGCCCGAATCTCCTGCACCAGATGGGTAAGTTGCTCCGGTGACTGATAGTTTCGACTAAACAGGATCAGACCGCCTACCTGAGGGTTTTGCAGCAGCGCTTTATCCTCTGCCGTCAAACTCAGTCCAGCGATGTCCAGCATCAATGCTCCAGACATGGGTATTTACTCTACTATTAGAACTACTCTATGAAAACAGGGGTACCAACACTGACACGCTCAAACAGATCCGCAACATCAGCATTGCGCATACGGATACAACCATGGGACAAAGGCTGCCCCATTGGTTCACTATCCGGCGTACCGTGAATGTATATATAGCGCTGCATTGTATCAACGCTGGATAACCGATTGCGACCTATTTCACAGCCAGACAACCAGAGAATACGGGTTAAAATCCAGTCACGCTGAGGATAGCGCTCCGCCAACTCGGCAGAATAGATCTCCCCGCTATCCCGGCGGCCCCTGAACACCGTATTGAGAGGCTTTCCGGCACCTATTTTGGCACGAATCAGATGCCGTCCCCGGGGAGTACAACCGCTGTTTTTTTGTTCACCTGCACCGTTCAGGGCCGTTGAAACAGGGTAAGTAGTAAGACACACAGAACCCCGCCAAAGCTCAAGGCTCTGACGGTTTATTGATATGCGAATATGCATAGCGTGGCGGCAGTGTCCGTCATAGACGGGTAAATGGAGTATGCTCTGCGCGGGCCTGCAGACCTGCAACCAACACAGGAATCATACGATGCAGTGTACGCTCAATCTCAGCAGTTCGCTCAAACTCGCGCATCTCGATGGCAACCAAAGTCTGAAAATTAGACAGGGTAAAAATGATTGAACCGAGCAGAAAGTGCAGTCGCCAGAAAAACTCTTCATCATCCATCACCGCACTATCTTTGCGTAGCAAGTCGATGAAAGCAGTAAAAGCGCCGCGGTAACGACTAAGCATTGCATCCCGCAACTCCTCCTGATTTTTCATATAGATGAGTTCCAGCAAGCGCATAAACACCGGCAGAGCAAACTGTCTGGACTTGCCCACCTGAAGCAGAGTGCGCATCAGGATTTCCAGAAGCTCTTCAGTGCTGATGATTTCGTCATGGCTGACCGTCTGCCGCTCACTCAGAGCAGCCTGAAGGTTAGAGACTAACGGCGTCAGATACTTTTCTGCCACCGCGGTAATCAAACCTTTTTTTGAACCAAAATGATAATTAACTGCTGCAAGGTTTACCTTAGCAGCACTGGTAATCTCCCGCATTGTTGTCTCTGCAAAGCCCTGTTCGGCAAACAAAGCCTCAGCAGATAACAATATTTTCTTTGCGGTTGCAGACTGTCGCATCGACGCTTCCATATCGTGTTATGAACCTCATCAGTTTCAAACAGAAAGACAGGCTCACATGTTTGAAACAATTACAATAAGATTATATGCAACATTGAGATAAATGTAGGTATTTCCCTTACCATTTTGGTTACTTAGCCAGTAAATGTGAGTTTAAAATGCGTCCGGCCCACTTGGTAAACAGCGTATCAGTCGTTTTAATTGACATCTCGGAGATACGATCCTGAAGGGTCTTTTTATATTCATAGCGCACCAGAAAAACATCCGCTTCTTCACAGGCTTTCGTCAGATATTCATCACTGGTTGAGATCTCATCGATCAGATTAACCTCCAGCGCCCGGCGACCAAACCAGATCTCACCCGTGGCTACTTTTTCCAGATCGATCTGAGGACGATACTCACCAACAAACTCTTTAAACAAACTATGAGTATCTTCCAGATCTTCGATAAACTTCTGGCGGCCTTTCTCGGTATTTTCTCCCATCACGGTGAGGGTACGCTTGTATTCACCGGCGGTCAGAATCTCATAATCGATATCGTGTTTTTTCAGCAGGCGATGAAAGTTAGGCAACTGAGCAACCACACCAATCGACCCGAGAATAGAGAATGGCGCCGCCACAATCTTATCCGCCAGACAGGCCATCATGTAGCCGCCACTGGCCGCCACTTTATCAACACAGACCGTCAACGGAACGCCATGACGCTTGATCCGCTCCAGCTGTGAAGATGCCAGACCATAACTGTGAACCATCCCTCCCGGGCTTTCCAGACGCACAACCACCTCATCCTTCTCGGTGGCCAGCGTCAGCACCGCGGTAATCTCTTCACGCATCGGCTCAAGCTCTGAGGCTTTGATATCACCATCAAAATCGAGCACAAACACCCGCTTCCGTTCAGGCTCAGACGCCTCTTCAGCATTGCCTTTTTTCAGCGCTTTCTTACGCGCCTTAGCATCAAGCTTATCCTGCTTTTCTTCCGCTTTGAGCTGCTGCTTATAGACTTCGGCATCCAGCACCACCTCTTTCAGGGCATGCTCCATATCCTCCAGCGTTTCATTCATACTGTGAATATTAAGATACCCTTCCCTACTATCTTTTTTATTCCGTGACGCCACCGCAGCAACTGCAACGACAACAAGAAGAATGGCGCCAACCACCGTCAGCGCTTTCGCCAGGAACAATCCATAACTTGCCAGAAAATCGACCACCAAACACTCCAGATCTGTAAGCCCTTTTGGGCATTTCAATATATTGATTTATGGTCGGGTAATGTACCATACAACCTACTAACTCAATAACACTGAATGAAAATTTGGAGAGCTGAATCAAACATGTCTGATGCAATTACTGTCACCCGGGTTATCGAAAAGCTATCCAGCCGATTTTTAGCGGAAAACACCAAAAACATATCAGCCACGTTTCAGTTTTTACTGCACGACGCTGAAGATTTTTACTTCACCATTGAGGACCAGCAACTGACCGTTGCGGTCGGTGAACACGCCGACCCGGATATCACCCTGATTACCGCCAGCGACACCTTCATCAAAGTGGTTACCGGCGAGAAAGATGGCATGAGCGCCTACCTGACCGGCAAACTCAGAGCCGAAGGCAATGTGATGCTGGCAACCCAGCTGGGCAAATTTTTCAGTAAAGAGAAGCGGAGTTAATCCTCCGCTAACCATGTTTGTCTGAATGCATCGATCAGCTGCCTGGATATCGTAAAAGGGGGCGGGATAGGCACATCATCCAGTTCGCTATAGTGAAACCAGCGGGCATCGACAATTTCACCCGGCTCCGGGACGATATCACCTGAAACATAATCAGCAAAAAAACCCAGCATAAATGAGTGCGGAAAAGGCCAGGACTGGCTGCAGAAATAGCGGATATTGCTGACCTCCACGCCAACCTCTTCCCTTACTTCACGGGAAAGCGCATCTTCTGCACTCTCTCCCGCTTCAATAAACCCTGCCAGTGTACTGTAGCGGGTCTCAGTAAAGCGCACCCCATGGGCCAGCAGACAATACTCTCCACGGGTTATCAGAGTGATAATACAGGGAGACAAGCGTGGATACTGAGTCAGACCACAACTATTACACTGTTTAGCCAGATCCTGGTGATGATGCACCAGCGAATTACCACAACGGGGACAAAAACAGTGATCCCGGCTCCAGGTAGCCACCTGAGCCGCCCGCGATAACAACGGGAAGCTGGCCTCATCGGAACGGGACAGCAGCTGCCGCAGATGCAAACCAGACGCGCTATGATCCAGCACATCTTCAGGCATCACAATCAGACGAATCGGCTGCTCCGGTAGCAAGGTCAGGTCATACTCCTCCAGCGCCAGGCTATGATCACAACAGGATTCACTAAATAACCAGCGCCCCATAGAATCAGACCATATCCGGTGACCGGATGAATAAATGTATTCAGTTTTCATAATATTTGCAGAACCTAAGCAAAAACAGACCATTAAACAGTGATTTCAGGCATATATGTCACCAGAAAACTAAGGTACTCTTAACAGGTTAAGCAGGCTTTAGATTTAACACAACTCCTGCTAACCTAAGTCCAAATTATAACAACATCAACTACTGAACATACGCTGGAAAAACTGTAATCACTAGAATTAGCATGATGCACAGAAACTTTCCATAGGCCCGAATTGGCACAGGACCCCTTATCGATGACCACTACGCAGGCGCTTATTAAGAACTTCCTTGGCAACTCACCCATCTGGTATAAGCAAGCCATTGTATTCTTCCTGATTCTCAACCCTGTTCTTCTCTATACCGCTGGCCCCGTGGTAACGGGCTGGACGCTGATCTTTGAGTTTATCTTTACCCTTGCGCTGGCGCTTAAATGCTACCCGTTACAGCCCGGCGGTTTGCTAGCCCTTGAGGCCATTATTATCGGACTGGCCAGCCCGGAAACGGTGTACCATGAGGTTGCTGCCAACCTTGAAGTTATTCTGCTGCTGATGTTCATGGTAGCAGGCATCTACTTTATGAAGAACATGCTTCTGTGGGTGTTTACCAAACTGCTCCTGAAAATTCGCTCCAAGATTTTTCTGTCCCTGACATTTTCGCTGTTCGCTGCCCTGCTATCCGCATTTCTTGACGCCCTGACGGTCACCGCCGTTTTGATCAGCGTCGGGGTAGGCTTCTATGCGGTGTATCACAAAGTCGCATCAGGCAAGCAGTTCCATAGCGAGGCGCATGATCATGGTGATGATGAGAGTATCCATTTAGATCATCATGAAGCGCTGGCACAGTTTCGCGCATTTTTGCGCAGCCTGCTAATGCACGGCTCTGTCGGTACCGCATTGGGGGGTGTTTGTACCCTGGTGGGGGAACCACAAAACCTGCTGATCGCACAAAAGGCTGGCTGGGATTTTGTTGAGTTTTTCGTCCTCATGTCTCCCGTCACTATGCCGGTGCTGTTTGCCGGTCTGGCCACCTGTATCTTACTTGAAAAGTTAAAGTGGTTTGGTTATGGCGCCGACATCCCGCTGTCGGTGCGCACAATTCTCGAAGACTTTGCCGCAGAGCAGGACAAAAAACTCACTAAAGCAGATAAACTGGCGCTGTTTGTACAGATTCTGGTTGCCATTTTCCTGGTACTGGCGCTGGCATTCCACCTGGCAGCGGTGGGTCTGATCGGCTTGACGGTGATCATTCTTCTCACTGCCTTCAACGGCATTGTAGAAGAGCATCAGATCGGCAAATCGTTCGAAGAAGCCCTGCCATTTACCGCGCTGCTGGTGGTGTTCTTCTCCATTGTCTCGGTGATCCATGAGCAACACCTGTTCCAGCCGATCATTGCCTCAGTACTGGCAATGGACACCAAGGTTCAGCCCGGCATCTTCTTTATTGCCAACGGGCTGTTGTCCGCAATTTCCGATAACGTTTTTGTCGCCACGGTGTATATTAACGAAGTCCTCGCGGCATTGAAGGAAGGTTCAATCACCCGGGAGCATTTTGATCTGCTGGCGATTGCGATTAACACCGGCACCAACATCCCCAGCGTAGCAACACCAAACGGTCAGGCAGCATTCCTGTTCCTGTTAACCTCGGCGCTGGCACCACTAATCCGCCTCTCTTACGGCACCATGGTATGGATGGCACTCCCCTACACCCTGGTCATGAGTATCACAGGCTATGTTGCGGTAACCCACTTCCTGTAAGGCAAACAGTTAACTCAAGTGACAAAAAAGCAGGCATTATGCCTGCTTTTTTTATGTTTGATTAACCGTTACACGGGGCTAATCCGCTGTGTTGACTGGCACTCCAATCTGACTCCAGATACTGCCACCTTTCGCATCCAGAAGAGCGATATAGCCGTCATGGTCCTGTAACTCACCTGCATCCGCCCGCACAACGCTGAGATTCAATGCAAAGGTATCCAGGCGGCGCACCTGATCGACACCATCATGACCATCCTCCTCGCCTGCCAGCAGCAGATTTTTCTGCCCACCGGTCAGCATCAGATAAACGTCGGCGAGAATCTCCGAGTCGAGCAATGCGCCATGCAGTTCACGGTGGCTGTTATCAATACCGTAACGGCGACACAGCGCATCCAGGTTATTTTTCTGCCCAGGATGCTTCTTGCGGGCTATCGCCAGCGTATCGGTCACCTGACAAAAATCGTGGACCCGCTCCTGATGATTATTCAGTCTCATCTCATTCTCGATAAAACCAACGTCAAACGCGGCGTTATGAATAACCAGATCAGCGCCGCGAATAAAATGCAGAAACTCATCCTGAATCTCCGCAAAGCGGGGTTTATCCTCCAGAAATTCGTTGGTGATACCATGCACCTGAATCGCCTCTTCATCAATCTCCCGATCCGGGTTGAGGTAACGATGGTAAGTTCGACCCGTCAGACGGCGATTCATCATCTCAACGCAGCCGATCTCAATAATTCGGTGCCCCTCTTTCGGGTCGATACCGGTTGTTTCGGTATCCAGTACAATCTGTCTCATAATTTATCTGTTCACTTACGCCAGTTGCAGGGCCTGTTCGACACCCCGGTTAGCCAGTTGGTCTGCCAGTTCATTACCCGGGTGACCACTATGACCCTTAACCCACTTCCACTCAATCTGATGCCGCGCAGTCTGCACTTCAAGCCGCTGCCACAGATCGGCATTTTTCACCGGCTTCTTTGCTGAAGTTTTCCAGCCATTGCGCTTCCAGCCTGCCAGCCACTCAGTGATCCCTTTGCGTACATACTGAGAGTCGGTCGTCAGTATGATCTCGCAGGACTCCTTGAGTATGCTCAGCGCTTCAATTGCTGCCATCAGCTCCATGCGATTATTGGTGGTATTCATCTCGCCACCAAACAACTCTTTGGAGTGTTCTCCATACTGCAATACCGCTCCCCATCCCCCCGGTCCTGGATTTCCCTTACAGGCACCATCGGTATAGATCTTAATTTTTTTCTTCACTCACACGTCCTCGGGCACCACGGGTTGATGGTTCAACCAGCGGCAAATTAATCAGTTTTCGTTTCTTCCAGACCGGCTCAATCGGAGTCATCCCCCCTACATCCTTGCGGGCTACCTGCAACATAAAAGCACCGCAGTGAGATGAGCAGCGTCGGGTCATGGCATCAATCAGACGCCCTCGCTGCCGCCAGCTCTCCTTTTCAAAAGGCAGGCGGTAATAATCTGACAACTCTTTCACCACCGTAAGCTCCAGCAGTGCCAGCCAGTCATGCATCCGTTGGGGACCAATAAAATGCCCCTGCCAGGGCACCGTTTCTTTATTAAATTTGAGCTTTCGGTACACCCCCCACCAACTGATGGGATTAAAACCGATATTCAGCAGATAACCACCGGGGCGTAATACCCGGGCCGATTCTCTCAACACCTGATGAGGACTCTGGGCAAAGTCGAGGCCATGATGAAGCAGCACCACGTCGATACTATTGTGTTCGAATGGCAGCTCTTCATTACGGGCGATTACTGCACTATCCGATAAGCCAAGTTCAAAAATGGGGTTGACCGGAATCTGATTACGTACCGGGCTTTCCCTGGCCAGGTCAAGCCGGTTATCAAAACTTATTTGCAGCAGATGATAACCAAACATGGTCGGCAACAGACGGTCAAGCAGCGCCCGCTCAGAGGCTAATAGCTGCTGGCCTAATTCCGTATCAAACCAACTGCGTAATTCAGGTATCCACTCGCCGAGCAATGGCTGTTGTTTAAAACCCATACATTATTAGCCCTTAACGCTCCGGTTTGAATAGGTTAATCTTATAACCAATGAAGCGCACAGAAACACCTCAGCGCATCATAATCTACTACTATATCTGACAAATTCGATACAGCCGAGGCTTAAAATGTTTAATGTCATGCCAATCCCCGCTTTTAATGATAACTATATTTGGGCTCTGACTGTACCCGGCGGTAACGAAGTTGCGGTTGTAGACCCAGGTGATGCGGAGGTCGTTAACCTTTACCTGAAGGAAAATAACCTGCGACTAACGGCAATTCTGATCACCCACCATCATCATGATCATACCGGCGGTGTAACACAGCTGAGCCAGCAACACGCCATTACCGTTTTCGGCCCGGCTAACTCTCCCTTTGAGGGGATCACCAACAAACTCAGCGATGGTGACCAAATCGAACTGCTGGGGCTGACCCTGACTATCCGCGAAGTCCCTGGCCACACTCTTGATCATATCAGCTATTATCATGCGGGCCAGGAGCCCCAGCTTTTTTGTGGTGACACCCTTTTTCTGGCTGGCTGCGGCAGACTGTTTGAAGGCAGCGCAGAGCAGATGCACCGGGCGATGGAATACTTCAGAAGACTTCCCGACACCACCCAGATTTTCTGTACACATGAATACTCCCTGGCCAATCTGGCTTTTGCCGCAGCGGTCGAACCAACTAATGCTCATATCACTGAAGCGATAGAACACTGCAGCCGTCTGCGTGAATCAGGCCAGCCAACACTGCCGACAGATATCGCCACAGAGAAGCGGATCAATCCGTTTCTGCGCTACAGTGAAGCCCCGGTTCGACAATCTGCTGAACAGTTTTCCGGTGGACCTCTGACCTCTGAGGTTGCAGTCTTTGCAACTATTCGCGAATGGAAGAATCAGTTCTGAGAACGCCGCTGACAGGCCAAATCAGACCGCAAATATTGATGCAGCTCAGACTGGGGGTAATAACGGTTGACCCCCTGTAAGCAGCCCCATAAAATGCATCCTTTTATATTTAACAGGGCACCCTAGCCGATGCAGCTGGTCAGAAAATTTGTTGTACTCACCACTGCCGGGCTTATTCTTGCCGGCTGCCAGACGAACCAGCTTATCAGCCAGCAACCGGCAGCTGATTCTGCAGCCCCCTCTGTGGCACAAAAAAGGTCAGCAGAACAGCAACACCAGCCGCAGGTTATGCGCTCCACCACCGATAAGATGAAACCGGATCAGTCGGAATCTGTGACTGACCTATGGCAGCTGACGCGCCAGCATATGCAACTCAATCTGGATAATGACGAGCCACGCTTACAGGCGCAGTTCGAATGGTACAAAAAGCATCCCGATTATATGCAACGGGTAGCCACCCGGGCCAGCCGCTATTACTACTACATTCTGGGTGAAGTACTTAAGCGCGATATGCCCGCCGAGGTTGCCCTGCTACCGATCGTAGAAAGCGCCTATGACCCTTTCGCCTATTCCCACGGACGGGCCGCGGGTCCCTGGCAGTTTATTCCAGGAACAGCCAAGCATTTCGGGCTGAAAAACAGTTGGTGGTATGACGGACGCCGCGATATCGTCGCCTCAACCGAGGCCGCGCTCAACTATCTGCAACAACTGCATGACCGGTTTGACGACTGGGAACTTGCCCTGGCAGCTTACAATTGTGGGGGAGGTAATGTTTCCAAAGCGATACGCCGCAACGAAAAGAAAGGTCTCCCAACCGACTTCTGGTCACTTGACCTCCCTAAAGAGACCCGGGTTTATGTACCTAAACTACTGGCCGTATCGCGGCTTATCCGTGATGCCGAAAAGAGCGATCTAATCCTGACACCGCTGGCAAATGAGCCGGTCTTTGAAGCGGTTGAACTGGACAGCCAGATCGACCTGGCTCAAGCCGCAGAACTGAGCTCAATCACCACGCAGGAGCTCTATCAGCTAAACCCTGGCTTCAACCGCTGGGCAACCGACCCTGATGGCCCACACCGTCTGCTGGTTCCCGCCGCAGCGGCAGAACAGTTCCGTAGCCGACTCGCCGCACTCCCCTCGGAACAGAGAGTAAACTGGACACGCCATAAAATCGGCAAGGGCGAAACCATCAGCACCATCGCGCAGCACTACAAAACCACCACCGCCGTGATCCGCGAAGCTAACAAATTAACGAACAACACTATTCGTGCCGGCAAATACCTGCTGATTCCAAGCGCTAAACATGACTCGAGTGAGTACTCCCTGAGCCAGTCACAACGTTTCAATCGGAAACAGGTTCAGCTTGCTCAGAGCGATCGCAACAAAACCACCTATCAGGTTAAAACCGGTGACAGTTTCTGGAAGATCGCCAACCAGAACAACATCAGCGTACGGGAGCTGGCGTCATGGAACCAGATGGCACCGGGAGACCCTCTGCGGGTTGGACAAACACTGACCATGTGGAAAGCAGAAACCAATCAGGGGCTCAGCCGCAGTGATGAGCAAATGATTCGCCGTATCGGTTATTCAGTTCGTAGTGGCGACTCGCTGTATACTATCGCTGACCGTTTCCGGGTGTCCATCAACGACATTAAACGCTGGAACAAACTGGAAAAGAGTAAGTATCTGCAGCCAGGGCAGCGCCTGACACTTTATGTCGATATCACTAAAGCCCGTTAATTACTGTTCGTTAACCACGCCAGCCACTGGAGACAGAACATGGACGCACTCAGTATCGGAATCATCATCTTCGCAACAGTGACGGCGTTACTCTTTAAATTCATCATTTACCATAAAATTTGCAACTGGATGGATAAAGACCTGATCTCAGGCCTGGCCAATGGCGACAGTGAAAAACAACAGTTTCTGACTGCTCAGCTGAATAAGATGAAAACCGACAAAGTCAAACGCAGACTGCAACATCAGCGTCTGACTGAACTGGCCACCGAATTTGAACAAAACCGCTAATCCGTACTCATATAACTAGCTATAACCCAATCTGCCTGTTATAAATTAACAGGTTATCAATCTGGCTGGATAATTACGGATGAATTTCAAACAGTTATCTAAGCAGATATCATCGCTCTGCCTGTTATCTGCAACTCTGATCTGCACGCTTACCTCCCCACTTCAGGCTGCCTCACCGCAGCACGGCATCTCCATGTATGGCGATCTGAAGTACCCAGCAGGCTTTGAGCACTTTGACTATGTTAATCCCGACGCCCCCAAGGGGGGGAGTGTTTCTGAAGATGCGTTAGGTACCTTTGACAGTTTCAACGGCTTTATCATTAAAGGGGCCGCTGCCGACGGCATGGGCCTTATCTATGATTCCCTACTGACTAAATCACAGGATGAACCGTTTTCACTCTACGGCCTGCTGGCTGAATCACTCGAGACCGCCGATGATCGCAGCTGGATAATCTTCAACCTCAACCCTAGCGCCCGTTTCAGCGACGGCCAGCCGGTCACTGCTGAGGATGTGATATATACCTTTAAGCTGCTGCGTGAACAGGGCGCTCCATTTTACCAGTCCTATTATCGGGATATCGTCAACATTGAGGCCCTTTCAGAGCGGCGGGTTAAATTCAGCTTCAGTGCTAACGAAAACCGCGAGTTAGCGCTAATCGTCGGCGAAGTAAGTATCTTACCAAAGCACTTCTGGGAAAAGCGCGATTTCAGTAAGCCCGGGCTGGAGATCCCGGTCGGTTCCGGCCCCTATCTGATTGACAGTTTTGATGCCGGACGCAGCATCACCTATCGTCGCAACAAGGATTACTGGGGGGCAGATCTGCCGGTCAACCGGGGGCGCTTTAACTTCGATACAATCCGTTATGATTATTACAAAGACGGCAATGTTGCCCTCGAAGCATTCAAAGGTGGTGAATACGATTTTCGTCAGGAAACCTCGTCCAAACAGTGGGCCACCGGCTATACCGGCGCGGTGTTTGATGAAGGAAAAATCATTACCCGCAACCAGGTGCATCAAAACCCCACCGGCATGCAGGCGTTTATACTCAATAACCGCAAACCCTATTTTTCCGACAGCCGGGTAAGAGAAGCTCTGGCCTATGCCTTTGACTTCGAATGGACCAACCAGAATATCTTCTATAACGCTTATACCCGTACCAACAGCTATTTCTCCAACTCGGAGATGGCGGCCACCGAACTGCCCACTGAAGAAGAGCTGAAAATCCTTGAACCGATTCGTAACCAGGTGCCTCCCGAGGTGTTTACCCAGGTCTACAAAGCCCCTTCGACCAATGGTGATGGTAATATTCGCGGACAGCTACGTATCGCCCTGCGGCTGCTAAAAAGTGCCGGATGGACTTTAAAAGATGGGCTGTTAGTGGGGCCTGACGGCAAGCAGATGACATTCGAGATTCTGCTGGTGCAACCGGCATTTGAACGGGTGGTGGCGCCCTTTGCCCGCAACCTGGAACGTATGGGAATCAAACCCTCTATCCGCATTATTGATGCATCCCAATATATCAACCGGGTTCGCAGTTTTGATTTTGATGTAATTGTCAGCGGCTTCGGCCAATCGACATCACCGGGTAACGAACAACGGGAGTTCTGGCACTCATCCACAGCAGACCAACCCGGCAGTCGCAACATGATCGGCATTAAAAATCCGGCTGTCGACTATCTGATCGAGCAACTGATTCAAGCGCCTGACCGGGAACAACTGGTGCTGCGAACCCGCGCTCTGGACCGGGTACTGCAATGGAACCACTATGTGATCCCTCAATATCACATCAACAGTTATAGGGTGGCCTACTGGGATAAATTCGGTTTCCCTAAAATCCAGCCTAAATACTCTCTGGGGTTTGATACCTGGTGGGTCAGACCTGAAAAGATGGGGCAGTAATCTGAATGGCGGCCTATATCCTGCGGCGTCTGCTGCTGATTATTCCTACACTGCTGGGTATTCTGACCATCAACTTCATCATCGTCCAGGCCGCCCCCGGTGGCCCGGTCGAACAAACCATTGCCAACCTGCAGGGGCTGAATGCCAGCGCCACCTCTCGTTTTGATGGTTCTGCCCAGTCCGACCTCAGCAGCGCATCAGCAAGTACCAACAACAGCACCTATCGCGGTGCCAGAGGACTCGACCCACAACTGGTTAAGCAGATAGAAGCTCAGTTTGGCTTTGATAAACCGGCCCATGAACGTTTCTTACAGATGCTGAAAAACTATCTGGTATTCGATTTTGGTGAGAGTCTGTTCAGTGGCAAAAAAGTCACCGACCTGATTATTGAGAAGCTGCCGGTGTCGATCTCTCTGGGACTCTGGACCACGCTGATCACCTACCTGGTCGCAGTACCTTTAGGTATTAAGAAAGCTGTTCGCGATGGTACTCCCTTTGATGTCTGGACCAGCTCAGCCATCATCGTCGGCTACGCAATCCCCAACTTTCTGTTTGCTATTCTGCTGATCGTGCTGTTCGCCGGAGGCACCTACTTTAGCTGGTTCCCGTTGCGTGGGCTAACCTCACCGGATTTCGATCAGCTAACCCTCTGGGGCCAGATTAAGGACTATTTCTGGCATATCACCCTGCCGGTACTGGTGTCCGTAATCGGTAGTTTTGCCACCCTCTCGATGCTGACCAAAAACTCATTCTTAGATGAGATAAACAAACAGTATGTGGTTACCGCAAGGGCAAAAGGTCTGACAGAGAACCAGGTACTCTATGGCCACGTGTTCCGTAATGCGATGCTGTTGATTATTGCCGGGATGCCTGCGGCCCTGATCGGCATTTTCTTCACCGGATCAATGCTGATTGAGGTGATATTTTCCCTCGACGGAATCGGCCTGTTAGGCTACGAAGCGGTCATCAAACGGGATTACCCGGTGATCTTTGGCACCCTGTACATCTTCACCCTGATCGGCCTGCTGCTGAAGCTTGTCAGTGATCTGACCTATGTCGCAGTAGACCCACGCATCGATTTTGAAAGCAGAGAGAACTGAGCAGTATGCTGAAGTGGTTCAAGCCTACAAAAATAAGCCCCATCAACCAGCGCAGACTCCAGAATTTTCGCAACAATAGACGCGGTTACTGGGCGCTCTGGCTATTTCTCACCCTGTTTATCCTCAGTCTGTTTGCCGAACTGATTGCCAACGATAAGCCACTGCTAATACGCTATGAAAACAGCTTTTACTATCCGGTGGCTATCGATTATTCCGAACTTCAGTTCGGCGGTGAATTTGACACCTTTGCGGATTATAAAGACCCCTATATCCAGGATCTGATCACCAGTAAAGGCGGCTGGATTATCTGGCCACCGATCCGCTTCAGTTATCAGACAATTAATCAGGATCTGCCGGTACCGGCCCCCTCGCCACCAAGCGCTGAAAACCTGCTGGGCACCGATGATCAGGGACGTGATGTGCTGGCCCGGGTGATATACGGCTTCAGAGTGTCGGTACTGTTTGCCATCACCCTGACACTTATCAGCTCCGTAATCGGGGTTGCTGCAGGCGCTGTCCAGGGCTATTACGGCGGCAAAGTCGATCTTATTTTCCAGCGTTTTATTGAGATCTGGTCCGGTATGCCGGTGCTCTTCCTGCTGATCATTCTCGCCAGTATTGTGCAGCCCAACTTCTGGTGGCTGCTGGGCATTATGCTGCTGTTCTCCTGGATGCAACTGGTGGATGTGGTGCGCGCCGAGTTTCTCCGCGGCCGTAATCTTGAATATGTCAGAGCCGCCCGGGCACTGGGTCTGAACAACCGCCTGATCATGTTTCGTCATATACTGCCAAACGCGATGGTCGCCACCCTGACCTTTATGCCGTTTATCTTCAACGGTTCACTGGTGACGCTCACTGCGCTGGACTTTCTCGGTTTTGGTTTACCCCCCGGCTCGGCTTCACTGGGCGAGCTCGTGGCACAGGGTAAAGCCAACCTTCATGCACCATGGCTGGGATTAACTGCGTTTATCTCGCTGTCAGTCATGCTAACGCTGCTGATCTTTATTGGCGAGGCGGTGCGCGATGCTTTTGACCCCCGGAAGGTGATGAATGACTGAAACCCTGCTGTCGGTACGTAACCTGTCGGTCCGTTTTGGCCAGAACAGTCATGCGGTTGATGCGGTTGATGCGGTTGATGCGGTCAAAAATGTCAGTTTCGATATTGTCGCGGGCAAAACCCTGGCGCTGGTTGGTGAGTCCGGTTCAGGGAAATCGGTCACCGCGATGTCGATTCTTAAGCTACTGCCCTACCCTAAAGCCAGTCACCCCGGAGGGGAGATTCTATACAAAGGCAAGAACCTGCTGCAAAACAGTGAAGCCGAGATGCGCTCGCTGCGGGGGGACCGCATCAGCGTGATCTTCCAGGAACCGATGACCTCGCTTAACCCGCTGCACAATATCTCCCGCCAAATAGGCGAGACCCTGTTGCTGCATAAAGGTCTGACAGGCTCTCAGGCCCGCGAGAGAACCCTGGAGCTATTAAACCTGGTTGGCATCCAGGAAGCAGAGAAACGACTCAACAGCTATCCTCACGAGCTTTCCGGCGGACAACGCCAGCGCGTGATGATCGCCATGGCACTGGCGAATGATCCCGAACTGCTGATCGCCGATGAGCCGACCACAGCACTGGATGTGACCATCCAGGAACAGATACTCGAACTACTTCGCTCCCTGCAACAGAAACTGGGGATGTCCATCCTGCTAATCACCCACGATCTGAATATTGTGCGGCGTTACAGTGACGATGTCTGTGTGATGTATCAGGGGGCGCTGGTCGAGCAAAGCAGCACGGCACGGTTATTTGCCAAGCCACAGCATCCGTATACGCAGACTCTGCTGAATGCAGAGCCCCGCGGCCTGCCGCAGACGGTAGAGAAACAGGGAACGCCGATCCTTGAAACCGACAATCTGAAAGTATGGTTTCCGATCAAACGCGGGCTGCTAAAGCGCACAGTCGACTATATCAAAGCGGTTAACCCCTGCAGCATCCGCCTCTACACTGGCCGCACGCTCGGCGTGGTGGGAGAAAGCGGCTCCGGTAAAACCACCCTGGGACTGGCAATACTCCGGCTACTGCGCTCTGAAGGAGGTATCTGCTTTGCCGGCGAGCCTATCGATCAGTTGAATCAGAACGAGATAAAACCGCTGCGGCGAAAAATGCAGATCGTCTTTCAGGACCCCTACGGCAGCCTGAGCCCACGCATGTCCGTCGCGGAGTCAATCAGCGAAGGTCTGGAGATTCATAACATCGGCCTGCCAGCCGAGCGGGAACAACTGATTATTGATGTGCTGCAGGAGGTGGGGCTCAACCCGGATGACCGGCATCGCTACCCGCATGAGTTTTCCGGCGGCCAGCGGCAACGGATCGCGATTGCCCGGGCAGTGATTCTCAAACCGGAGCTGATCATACTCGACGAACCCACCTCAGCACTGGATCGCACCGTCCAGGCGCAGATAATCGAGCTGCTGCGCGAACTGCAACAGCGCTATAAACTCAGCTATATCTTCATCAGCCACGACCTGGCTGTCGTCAAAGCCCTCAGCCATGACCTTCTGGTGATGCAGCACGGTGACATCGTTGAACAGGGCGATGCGTCTGAGATTTTCAACAATCCAGCTCAGAAGTATACTCGCCGATTACTCGAGGCCGCCTTTGCTGCGGGGTAAAGGCAGCAGTTAAATACCATTGTGATCCACGGACTGGTTTTACAATGGCAATTAATTATTCCCATGTGGGGACTGAGCGCTGTTGTTGCTGGAATCCGAAACAACTGAGACCCATTAAGCCATAGCTGACTTACTCAGTTAACGCTTAAAATATATCTGACCAGTTGCTTAATCTATTCCCAGGGGGTTATCACCGTCCCCCCAGAGAAACCAACTCATCCAACCATATATCAAGTCGCCTCAGCGCGCTGTCATAACCACGACTATCAGCCTTGTCACTGGCAGTAAACTCAGCATCTGTACATAAAGCTGAGCAGGCGGCATAAATACTGCCGGCAAACATTTCTGAATCCCCCTGCCAAACGACAATGCGGTGCCGCAAGCCAAGCTCTTTAGCGCGTGCAGCATTACGCTGTTGCTCGGGCTGATCTGTCAGCACCAGAATGATTGGACGATCATAAACCTGCGCTATCGATAGGGCCGCCATGCCCGGTGCTGAAATGATCAGAGCGCTGCTGGCAGCACGGGATACCCAGTCAGTATCCTGAGCTAGCCAGCCAGTACGGTTCGCCATGCCTTCGCCCACACAGTGAGCAGTCAGATCTGCTTTGGCAATGCCCTGCTCTAACGCTGCGGCAAGTGCCGGATCACAGAAGTGTGGATTAAGATATACCGCAACTGACTCGCTCCCCTGCTCAGACAGAATAGTTCCCGGCTTTACCGGGGCGACCGGGGTGGGTATGCGAATACGGTTTCCCCTTTGCTCTGCCTTAGGATGATAAGCAAAATCATGTTCCAGACGTGCTCTGGCACGGTTGATCTGAAATGAAACAATACCGCTGTATAGCCGCGCAATAACGGCGGGAAGGCGACCATTGAAGTTAGTCTCCAACGCTTGGCGCAGACTGGCACCATAAATATGAACCACCTTACGCCGCCAGCCAGGCAAGCATCCCATAAACAGCAGAGCGGGATGAAATGAGTCATTGAGCACAAGGTCATTTTCACGAAACACATGGCGTAGTTTCAATATATCCCGGGCCATACGTTTAGGGTGAAAGATATAGCTGGCCACATTAGCATCGGTCGCCTCACGCAACATATTTTGCTGGGTATCAAACTGCACAGAGTAATGGCGCGACAGCACGGTTGCAGTCAGACCAAAGCCAGCTAAAAATCGCTGCCCTTCATCTGATGTGGTGATGAGCTGTACGTCAACACCGCGAGCTTGCAACGCCTGTGAAAGCAACTGTGAGCGCATCAGGTGACCTCTGGCATCAGCAGTCGCTAGATAGGCAATTCGCATACCTTTAGCTCCTATCCGGCAATAACCTGAAGATCAAACCGGTTAATAACAGCCCTAGCGCACCTGTCACTGACCAGGAGCGATCAATAGCGCGGATCTCAGCCAGCATCTTTTGCAATACTGACTGCTCATGGGGTTCTACCAGGCGGGTTAACGCTTCACCGCAAAGTCGAACATGCCTGCCCTCATCCGCCAGTACACGCACCAGCAACGGCTGCAGAGCGTGTCCGTGAGGCATTTGATTGAGCAACCGGATATGACGTTCCAGTACCCGAGTAGCCATCTGCTCTGCACACAACCCGATGGCAAATGCGGGGACCAGCAAGCCGTTCGCGAATAAAGTCTCATAGCGATGAGCGACACTATGCCATTGCGCTATTTTGCGCCGACTTAACCAGTCAGGCTGCGCCTGACTATGGGCAACATTAACGTCACCGCGCTGGGCCAACGCCGCACCGAAAGCTCGCACATGTTCCTGTTCTTCGGCTAAATGCTGATCCATTTGACGCACCAACCAGTCTGGCGGCTCAGTGACGAGTTCACGCTGCAGCGCTATCTCAGTTGCTTGTTCCCCAATAAGATAGATACACAGCAACAGCCGCTCACCCGCGTTACTTGCATGAAGCTGTCGTAGCGCCGCTCGCTTAATGTAGTTCACCCATTGCGCTTGCAAACGTGGCCACCCACTCAACACGGGCGGGGCGAAGCTCGTGTGCAAAAGCGGTGAAGTATCAATACTCATAAATCTCAAGTTCCAAATCGGCTAATTTAAATACGCCAGTCTGACCGACGATGATTTGTTGCTTAAAGATCATTTTGATGGCCCATGATAGGACAAAGCCTGCACATCACCACCATCTTTGCCACGCGGCAGGCGCAAGCCTAAACCACGCATCAGAGCGCCGCTCATATCCAACACTGAAAAGCAGATAATTAAGAGGATTGCCGCTAACCAGCGAGGCCCATATAGTGGAGGTAGATTCTGCTGGTTAAGGGCGCGCAGGCTATAACTCAGCCGGGCAAACAAAACACATAATGGCCCGATAGGGCCACTGCGCGACAACCATTGCAACCCTACAGGCATATAGCTTTTTACCAGAAAGGGGGTCAGTCCATGAGTATCCTGGCCCCGCAACCACCTCAGTTTAACGATGTCGCTCAAACTGTCTGGAAAGCGATGCACAGTGTGCGCTTTAGCCGCGAAGTGTAGCGGTATACCCTGCGACTGCAGCTGCAGACCGAGAACCTGACAATGTGCCCGGTAGACACTAGCTAAGTCCTGGTAATGATATGCAGCGAAAACCTCGCGACGAAAGGCAACATTATTAGCGTAAAAATTACGTGTAGCACCCTCTGCCAGAGGGCTTGGGAAATACATAAAATCAAGCGTTGTCAGTGCAGTGCCAGCAAGATTGGGGGCATAGCTGGTACGGCCCGCCACGACAGCAAGAGTTTCATCCTTGATAAATGGATACAGTAGCTGAGCTAACCAGTCTGCAGCAGGCACACAATCTGCATCAGCAAAAACCACCCATTTACAGTGTTCGGGATCCGTGGCGGCAAACCCTGCATTCTTAGCTTGATAGTAGCCCGTCGTTGAATCAATCAACACAAAATCGATCTGCTTCCCCGCAATACCTTCCAGAACTTTACAGGAAGACTCATCCAAACCATCGTGAGTAATGACTATTTGCGCCAGTGCCGTCAGAGGAATACTTTGCTGTGACAGTAGTCCGGTCACCCGCTTCAGGCTACTTACGACCTGCTCAAAACATTCCCCCCCACGCAGATTATTCGTTTCTAATACCAGCGCAGTGTGACTTGCTACATCATTCAATGCCGTGTTTGTGTCCGATGAAATGCGGCTAATGGTTTCCATTTGCTTGAAATACTCCCTGTATAAAAGCGGTTTACGACGGTAAATCTCTAAGTCAAAAGGAGATCATATCTGCGAGCCCGGGCCCGACCTTAACAAGCCTGAGACGGCAAACATAAAGTCACCACCATTCAGTGCCGGTAACTGAGCACACTCTGAATTAAGCTGAACGATTACATACTGCAGGGCTTAAAACACCTTCCATAGCCTGTAGTTGCCTTATGATCTCCTTGGCACTTGTCGAATATTACACGATTGAGTCTGGGTTGTAACGCCAGGATTTTTACACTTCAGACAAGCATAAAAAAGGCTGCATCAGCAGCCTTTTACGTTTAATGAAATCCTCAGATATCAGAGCCTTTCGACTTCTGCAGCGTTTTTACGTGCTTCCATCATTGCCTGGTAGTCAAACTGACCAGAGCGCTGACTGAGAATGTTGCGCATCGCTTTTTTCTCATCGGCCGATACGGTCGACAGGTCTGGCTCATTCACGGCGGTTACCGCAACAATTCCCTGTGTACCATCATTCAGCCTGATCAGACTATATGAGGCACCCTGTTCAGGCTTAGGCAGCTTAAATGCAGCAGCGATGACCTCGACAGGCTGGTTACGGTCGGCACGGCCTACTGCGTCCGCAGTTTGCCACTCAGAACCATTGATCGCCACACGCTCACCACCCTGTTGCAGTTGTTCAAGCTCTGACTCCAGAGAGGCTTGCAGTGCTTCACCAGCTTTCTTCAGAGTCAGAATCTCAGTAATCTGAGGCTTAACTTCTTCCTCACTCAGCTGACGTGGCGTGATATGGTCCTTAATACGCAGTACAAGAGTACGGCCAGAGTCCAGCTCAATCGGATCGCTGTTCAGACTGTCGCGAATCAGTTCTTCGTTAAAGGCAGCACGTACCACCCGTGGGTTGGAAGTAATGTCATCATTACCACCTTTACGACTGAAGGGGGCCGCTTCGATGATATTCAGTTTCAGCTCGGCAGCGGGATCCTGCAGATCTCCGGACGAGAACGCCAGATCGGTCAGCTGCCCAACCCGTTCAACATAGATCTGCTCAACTTTGTTATCCATCTGTTCAGCAATCAGCTGATCTTTAACCTCGTCAAATTCCGGAGCCTTAGACTCGGACAGACCGGTCAGTTTGATAATATGATAGCCGAATGCTGTTCGAACAGGTGCGGATACCTCTCCAGCTTTCAGAGAATACACCGCCTGCTCAAACGGGCCATCCAGCATCCCCTTCTGATACACACCCAGATCACCACCAGCAGCAGCGGAGCCCGGATCATCCGACTCAGACTGAGCCAGCGCGGCAAAATCTTCGCCAGCGGCCAGTTTCTTTTCCAGCGCCTCAGCCTTCGCCAGGGCAGCGGCATCATCAACCTTATCAGACACTTCGATCATGATATGGGAGACCGTGCGCTGCTCTTCAGACTTGAATGCGGCTTTAAGCTGTTCGAACTGTGCCTGTAGCTCAGTTTCATCAACTTTAACCTCTTTCAGCAGATCGGCTTTATTGACCAGCAGGTATTCAATAGCCACCTGCTCTTCGGTCATAAAGTCCTGCTGATGTGCGTCATAGTAGGCGGTCAGGTCGGCTGGAGTCAGTGATACTCCCTGCATGTAATCCTGCAGACCCACTTTTACATACGCCAGATCGCGAGTTTCACGATCCAGTGTCATAATTCGCTCTGCTTCGTCGTTGAGAACGAATGCAGAAAGCATATAACCTGAGCGCTCATAGCTAATCAGCGTTTCTTTGCGCAGCAGATTCTTATACATCAATGGCGTCAGCCCCGCATTTCGCAGTACCGCCTGATACTGATCGGGATTAAACACACCATTCACCTTGAAATCCTGAGTATTAATAATCATCTGATCCAGCACCTGATCAGAGATCGCCATGTTCTGGTCAACCGCAGACTGCACCAGAATCTCCTGCTGAATAAGGTTGTCCAGCGTGGCCTTACGAATAAGATTATCATCCAGCAGGGTTGGATCAGCATTTTCGCCCATCTGCGCCAATAACTGACGACGCTGCAGGTCAGCGCCCTGCAACAGATCCCGTTCACTAATATCAACACCGTTAACCGTTGCGGGGGCGTTTGAACCTGAGGTCAGGCTGACCAGGGACTCCACCCCAAACAGTGCAAAGGTGACGACGATCAGACCAACAATGATCTTGGCGACGATTCCCTGGGAGTTATCTCGGATATTCTGAAGCATGATGCCTCTTGGCCTCTAAGGTAGTGTACAAATAGAAAAAAAGGCGCATCCCTGACAGGATGCGCCTTTTATATGTTTGGCAATACGGTAACCACTATTATGCAGGCTATCGTTACCCAGAGATATGCTAACTAAGTCAGCAATCTCACATTTGGCGGAACGGACGGGACTCGAACCCGCGACCCCCTGCGTGACAGGCAGGTATTCTAACCAACTGAACTACCGCTCCGGGTGCCAGCGATCCTTACGGATCAGGCGCTAGCTTTTATTACTTGTTTACAGCGTCTTTCAGAGCCTTACCAGGCTTGAAAGTTGGCAGAGTCGCAGCAGCGATCTGGATTGGCTGACCAGTCTGAGGGTTACGACCGGTACGCGCAGCACGCTCTTTAACACCGAAAGTACCGAAGCCTACCAGAGCAACAGAGTCGCCCTTTTGCAGAGCGCCGGAAATAGATTCCAGTGTTGCGTCCAGTGCGCGACCAGCAGCTGCTTTTGGAATATCCGCAGAAGCTGCAATTGCGTCGATTAGTTCAGATTTATTCACATTGTTCCCCTTATATGAATCATTTTTATATTCTGTAGCCCATGCCCAGCAAGTTGACGGACAATTTATACCAAGCCTGCAAATCAGGTGTCAAGCGGGTTGCAGCCTGATTTGCCACTATTTTGTGTTAATGCGGTTTTATTTGTCCCCGCTCATTTTTTGCTTGCTTTTTCTTTTCAGAAAAGCTTGCCTTTTGCTCCTCAGTCAGAGGTTCCGGACTGTATTTCAGGGCAATTTGCAATACCTCATCTATCCATTTTACCGGACAAATTTTAAGGTCTGCCTTGATGTTTTCAGGAATCTCCTTCAGATCGCGCTTATTCTCATCCGGAATAATGACCGTTTTGATTCCACCGCGGTGTGCGGCCAGCAACTTTTCTTTCAGCCCTCCGATAGGCAGAACCTGCCCACGCAGAGTAATCTCTCCGGTCATCGCCACATCAGAGCGCACCGGAATGCTGGTCAGCACAGATACTAATGCAGTACACATCCCGATACCAGCACTTGGTCCATCTTTTGGCGTCGCACCTTCAGGAACATGGATATGAATGTCGTTTTCTTCATGAAAATCCGGATTAATGCCCAGCGATTCAGCGCGACTTCTCACTACCGTCATGGCCGCCTGAATCGACTCCTGCATCACTTCACCCAGAGAACCCGTACGAATCTGACGCCCTTTACCCGGAACTACCGCTGACTCGATCGTCAGGATATCACCACCAACCGACGTCCACGCCAGACCGGTTACCTGGCCGATACGATCCTCCTCTTCAGCCACACCGAAGTTGCACTTGCGGACCCCGGAGTAATGCTCAAGATTTTCGCTGTTAGCAACAACTGAAGCGTTTTTATCATCGCTCAGTGCGATCTCTTTAATCACCTTGCGACAGATCTTAGCGATCTCCCGTTCAAGGCCCCGGACACCCGCTTCGCGAGTGTAATAGCGAATCAGATCGGTGACCGCTTCGTCGCTAATTACCAGCTCATCAGCTTTCAGACCATTTGTCTTAATCTGCTTAGGAATCAGATATTTACGAGCTATATTTAATTTTTCATCTTCGGTATAACCGGGGATGCGGATAATCTCCAGACGGTCTAGCAGAGGGCCTGGAATATTCATCGAGTTAGAGGTACAGACAAACATCACATCAGACAGATCGTAATCAACTTCAAGGTAGTGATCATTAAAGGTGCTGTTCTGTTCCGGGTCGAGCACTTCCAACAAGGCTGACGCAGGATCGCCACGCTGATCCATGCCCATTTTATCGATCTCGTCGAGCAGGAACAGCGGGTTTTTAACCCCCACTTTAGACATCTTCTGAATCAGCTTACCCGGCATCGAACCAATATAGGTACGACGGTGTCCACGGATTTCCGCTTCATCTCTGACACCACCCAGCGCCATCCGCACATACTCGCGGTTCGTTGCCCGGGCAATTGACTGTCCCAGAGAGGTTTTACCTACACCCGGAGGCCCCACCAGACAGAGTATGGGCCCTTTTAGCTTACGCACCCGGCGCTGTACTGCCAGATATTCAAGAATCCGGTCTTTAACCTCTTCAAGACCATAATGATCCTCATTCAGAATCGACTCGGCACGTTTCATATCGTGACGCAGTTTCGAACGTTTCGACCAGGGAATCTGCAACATCCAGTCGATATAACCGCGCACCACCGTCGCTTCAGCCGACATCGGAGACATCATCTTCAACTTATTGTATTCGTTGAGAGTTTTATCCAAAGCCTCTTTCGGCATACCCGCGGTATCAATGCGCTTTTTCAGCTCTTCGATATCGGTGGTGCCGTTTTCATCCAGATCTCCCAGCTCTTTCTGAATCGCTTTCATCTGCTCATTCAGATAGTACTCACGCTGGCTTTTTTCCATCTGTTTCTTAACCCGGCCACGGATCCGTTTTTCAACTTCAACCAGATCAATCTCAGACTCCATCAGCGCCATCAGATGTTCCAGACGCAGTTTGTCGTCCAGAATTTCCAGAATTTTCTGTTTTTCATCGAGTTTGAGCGACATATGCGCGGCGATGGTATCTGCCAGACGGCCGATCTCATCAATCGACCCCAGCGAGGTCAGCACCTCTGCCGGAATCTTCTTATTCACCTGAACAAAGCGTTCAAACTGATCCAGTGCGGTGCGCTTATAGATATCCGCTTCACTGTCACTGACTTCGCTGATCGGCAGAATTGTAACGTCCGCAGTAAAATGCGCTTCAGTCGTATGAAGCTTCTCTATACGGGCACGATAATCCCCTTCCACCAGCACTTTAACCGTGCCATCGGGTAGTTTCAGCATCTGCAGCACACTTGCGACGGTGCCAATAGAGAACAGATCACCACCGACAGGTTCATCATCGGAGGCATTTTTCTGTGCAATCAGCAGAATCTCTTTATCCTGCAACATCGCTGCTTCGAGGGCCTGAATCGATTTTTCACGGCCGACAAACAGCGGGATCACCATATGAGGGTAAATAACAACATCACGCAGCGGCAAAACCGGCAATGTAGTGGTAGTGATCTCTTTATCATTCTCGAGTGGTGCCATAATGGACCTTACTCCTTTTTCGGAAGAAACTGCGGGAGATACAGCAGTTACGGACTGTACGACATATCGTTCTTACTGATAAATGGGGCTTGGACGGCAAAATACAAGCACACCACAACAAAAGTTACATAAAAATGTAAAACCATCAGATAGCGTTATATCAGTTCGCCATGAGGGTAACAACGTATCAAAATGGTGGGTATTGTTATGACCTCAGCTTTTTTCATTAAAAAAGCCCGGACATGCCGGGCTTCCTGAAACGATAACGCCTTATCGGTAATAGGCATTATCGGTTACGCTGTGATCAGTCACATCGCGTACACCGACAAGGCCCTTAATCCGCTCTACCAGCGTTTTCTCCACGCCATCCTTAAGCGTCATATCAACGGCGCTACAGCCCTGACACCCGCCCCCAAACTGCAGGATAGCAATATGACCGCTCTCCTCTTCGATCAGTTCAATCAGCTTCACTTCACCACCATGTGAAGACAGGCCCGGATTGATATCAGAGTAGAGAATATAATTTATCTGCTCTTCCATCGGACTATCATCGGATACTTTTGGCACTTTGGCGTTCGGCGCTTTAATCGTCAGCTGTCCGCCCATACGATCAGTGGCAAAATCGACCGTCGCTTCCTCAAGGTAGGGCAAACTGTTTTTTTCGAAATAAAACTTAACCTTTTCCTTTAACATCACAACGTCATCTTCTACAACTTCGTCGGGACGGCAGTAGGCCAGGCAGGTTTCAGCGTAAGGCGTACCCGGCTGGGTTACGAACATCCGCACAGCAATACCTTCAACATTCTGCTTTTCCAGCAGCTCTGCGAGGTAGGTTTCGGCTGATTCAGTTACGGTAATATTCATCAAAATTCCTGTTAAATCACTCTCTCAATATGGCTTTCAGGATACACGCTTTCCAATCCCGAGTAAATTGCTCGGCTATTATCCGAAACATCGCCTGTCAATTCTGTTAAACTGCCCCCTTTTACACCTTTGCAACTGACTTCACAACATTCTGATCGACATTCAATCATCGATTCCAGTAATAGGACACTGCTTTTTTGAACCGCCTGCAGCGCATTAAAACCATTCTCACGCTGGGTCTGCCGATTATTGGCGGCATGCTGTCGCAGAGTGTACTAAACCTCGTAGACGCTGCGATGGTAGGGCGTCTGGGTGAAACCGCCCTGGCCGGAGTGGGTATCGGCGGCTATCTGAACTTTCTCGCCGTCAGCCTGATACTGGGACTGTCTTCAGGGGTGCAGGCACTGGTTGCCCGCCGTCGGGGGCAGAGTCTGTATAACGAAATGGCCACCCCTCTCAGCTGGGGAATCATCCTCGCATTTATGATTGCGATCCCCCTGAGCATTCTGTTTTTTTTCAACGCCGAACCGCTGATCACGCTGTTAAGCGACGATATTCAGGCCCAGACTATTGCCGGTGACTACTTTCAATATCGTATACTGGCACTGCTGGCAGTCGGGCTTAATCTGAGTTTTCGTGGTTACTGGAATGGCATCAACAGGCCGATGGTATATCTGCGTATTCTCCTCGCTGTACAGATCTTCAATATCCTGATTAGCTACACCCTGATTTTTGGCTATCTTGGATTGCCGGCGATGGGCGCACCGGGCGCGGGACTGGGAACAACTCTTTCCCTTTACATCGGGGCAATACTGTTTGCACTGGTAACACTGCCTTCAGCCATTAAAAATGGCCTGTTTCACTTTAAACTGAGCGACAAAGCGGGATTAATATCGCTGCTTCGTCTGGCCATTCCTCACTCAATCCAGCAGTTCTTTTTTGCCGCAGCGATCGTTGTACTTTTCTGGATTATCGGCCTGCTGGGAACGGCGCAACAGGCAATCGGGCATATACTGATCAATCTGGCGTTGTTGCTGATTCTACCAGGAGTCGGGCTGGGCGTGGCAACCACCACGCTGGTAAGCCACGCGCTGGGACAACACAACACCGCCCTGGCCAGCCGCTGGGGCTGGGATGTTATTATAACCGCGACCCTGATCATGTTCCTGCTCAGCCTGCCAATGTGGTTCTTCCCGGACCTGTTGCTTGGACTGTTTCTGGCAACAGATCAGGCGATAAAAGAAGCACACGAACCGTTAATGCTAACGGGGCTGGCTATCTGCCTTGATGCCTCCGCCATTGTATTAACCCAGGCACTGCTGGGTGCTGGTGCCAACCGTGTAGTAATGCTGATTAGCACACTGGGCCAATGGGGCTTCTACCTACCCCTGGCCTGGCTGATTGGCCCCTGGTTAGGTTATGGCCTTACAGGTATCTGGCTGTTACAGGTATTTCACCGGGCAGGCTCATCCCTCATTTATATTTATATCTGGAAGCGCAAAAACTGGGTTCATATCCGCATATAGATTCGCTAGACTAAGGTTGATATATCGACTGACTACAGCTGACCTGCCAACCCCTAACTTACCGGATTTCGCCTAACGCTATGATGCAACAGAGCCTAGTTTTCTCGTTTTTTCTTATTTTTACCGGGGCGGCAATACTGGCCTCGGTGGCTCTCTATACCCGCCAACCGCTGCTGGTCGCCTACATCATTCTGGGCGCAGCGCTGGGGCCTTATGGTTATAGTTTTATTCAGGACACCGCCCTGCTGTCAGACATCTCCCATGTAGGCATCATTTTCCTGCTCTTCCTGTTGGGACTGGATATGCAGCCAAGCCACCTGGTACATATGCTAAAAAAGGCCACCCTGGTAGCTATTTTCAGCGCCATTATTTTCATGGCCATCGGCTATGGTGTGGGCATCGCCTTCGGCTTCACCCGCACAGAAGCGATCATTATCGGCGTCGCACTGATGTTCTCCAGCACCATTATTGGCATTAAATTATTGCCCACGACAGTGCTGCATCATAAGCATACCGGTGAGCTGGTGGTCGGTTTATTGCTGTTGCAGGACGTTATAGCGATTCTGGTGCTGTTGTTTCTTAACAGCGGTGATAATGGCACCAGCCAACTGACCACCTTTCTGAAAACAGCGGTCTCGTTACCCCTGATCATTGGCGGCGCGCTGCTATTTGTCAGGTATATACTGCTACCCCTGATACAGAAATTTGATCGCTTTCATGAATATATCTTTCTCGTGGCAATCGGCTGGTGCCTCGGCCTTGCAGAGCTGGCCCACGCCGTTGGGCTGTCTGCTGAAATCGGTGCGTTTATTGCCGGTGTCAGTCTTGCAACCAGCCCAATCGCCCAATATATCGCCACCAGCCTGAAACCGTTACGGGACTTTTTCCTGATCCTGTTTTTCTTCTCCCTGGGTGCGCAATTCGACCCATCGATGATGCAGGAGTTGCTGGTGCCGGCACTGATGCTGGGTGTACTGCTGGTAGTGATAAAGCCGCCACTGTTTCGCCGTTTTCTGCTGCGTACTGGTGAAAGTGAGAAGTTTTCCCGAGAGGTGGGGGTCCGCCTGGGACAGATCAGTGAGTTCTCTCTCTTTGTCGCCATGTTGGCGGAACAGAGTGCAGT
>NZ_JBNKYN010000002.1:0-120071 GCF_050300915.1 Amphritea sp. | reverse complement strand
TCAGCGCTTCGTATCACTCGGTCATGCTTGTTCTAGATACTAGCAAGTGGCGCAGCCACGTCTAGCAAACTGCGAAGCAGCGGTCTAGCGACTGCTTTTATGACTGCTTTTAGTATAGGTATTTTATGTCTGAAACAACGCTTTATATTTTAATCACAGTAAATCTGGTTATTGTGGCGGGACTTGTGTTCTTTATTCTGCGCTTATTGGGCCGGCAGAAACAGAAACGCCTTGATGCAGAAGAGAGGTTAAAGAAAATAGCGGCTGAGGTCAGTGAGCATCGTTTACATATTATTGAGAGCTTGCAGGTGATTGGCCGGGCTATACTGAACGAAGAGATACCGCTGACGGAAGCGAGTATTCGCTGCAAAGTACTGTTGGATAACTTAGACCCACAGCTGGCTCAGTCCGATGCTTATATTGTCTTTAATGAAGTGTTTGAGCAGAGTAAGCATATTCCCCGTCTTGAGGCCTGGAAAAAGCTTAAAGGCCCGGAAAAGCTTGAGTATATCGCCCATATGGAAACACTGGAATCAGATTACAGCCATAAGGTTAACAGTGCAGCGGAACATTTGTTGTCCCAGGATTTTAACCGCTATCATTGAGGTGTAGATGGAGTTTGTCGTTGTTTTCCTGGTGAGCCTGAGCATCCTTATATTGTTGGTTGCGGGGCTTCTTTTTGGTCGTCCACCGGTCTATCGGCCTGATCGGGAGTATGTTCTGAAGCTGATGCAAGGGGTGGAGGACCGCTCAACGACAGAGCAGGCCTGGAGTCTGTTTATTCATACGCCGATCTCCCATGACACTGAGTTGGAACTGTTTCGCAGACGTTGTTACCAGTTTGATCAGGGGGAGGAATGTCCGGTGACCGCCAGGCCTGGATTACATGGTTATCTATACGATCTTCAAGGGCGTAGCTATATCAAGCAGCTGACAGCTGAGCTGGAGGAGTTTATCCGTAATGCTCCTCTGTCAGTTGATTTTTAATCAAGATACTGTTGATGTGCTATCAGGCGCTTAAGACTGGATAATATCTCCCATACCTTTCTGGTATCGCCAGCTTTTGCTGAGTCGTTAAGTATGACGCTGTAGTTTTCCAGTTCCGGAAGTTCGAATAGTCCAGCCAGACCAATCAACTGGTGGCTATGATCCCGCATGCTTTTTATATCGTTCTGCTCAAATGCCTGCAGTAACGCCTCGATCTGGGTTGTCAGTTCATGATGCAGTTGCTCTTTGCTGAGCTGATATTTGACCAGATTGGTGTTGCCTTCCGTTTCGCCTGGTTGTTCTGTGACCTCGACATCCAGTGGTTTTTCTTTTCCACAGAGCATTTCGAGTAGTTTGATCAGCCGGGTGTCATTTATGGGTTTGTACTCTATTTTGCTAACCCCGGCCTGACGCAGTGCATCTTCTTCGCTCGATATAACATCTGCCGTAAGCGCTATGATTGGCAGATCAGGGTGATGCTGGCGTACCTCACGAGCGGCCATGATGCCGTCCATTTTAGGCATGTGTACGTCCATGATGACGATGTCTGGCTTGATCTCCCTGACCCGTTTGACGGCCTGTTCGCCATCGCGTGCTTCGAACACTGTTGCGCCGGCTGACTCAATAATCTTTCGTAATAAGAGGCGATTAAAGTCGTTATCTTCGGCAACTAGTACTACGGTTCCTGCGAGTCGGGGGGGGAGACCATTATCAGCTTTCTGCTTGCTGCTCTTTACAGGTGAACGACTCAGCCATTTTTTGACTATTTCCCGATGCAAAGGTTTGCTGTTGATCGTCAGTAAGGGATTATCTCTGAGATGAGAGAACTCCTCGGTATTGCCTGCGAGAGCCGGTGTCAGCAGGAGAATAGCGCCTTTAAATGATGCAAATATACCGGCAATTTTAAGTTTTTGTTGATTCGCTATATCGGTATTGGCACTCAGGCCGAATATCAAACCTGCAGAATCACCCTGAATACCTGATAAGCTTTTTTCAAGATCCTGAATTGTTGCACAGGGGTGTATTTTAGCCACCAGTGGTTGCGTCATCCGACTAAGCGATTCGAGGCTTTCAGGGTGCCGGTCAAAAATAATCAGATCGTTTTTGAGCGGTTTAAGCGTTGCTACCTGTAGAGGTTTAGGGGCTGTTTTCACGCTGAAACTACAGCATATTTGGGTGCCTAGTTGAAGTTGACTGGATAGCTCGACGCTGCCTTGCATTAGTTGAACCAGCTTCTGGACAATCACCAGGCCCAGACCGCTACCGCCAAACCTGCGGGTTATGGAGGAATCCGCCTGGGCGAAGGCGTTGAACAGAAGTGCCTGTTGCTCTTCAGAAATTCCGATGCCTGTATCCTTCACGCAGAGTTGCATCAGTCGTTGATCATGGTTTTGTTTTATCTCCCGAAGAGTTACCAGTATCTGGCCTTTATCGGTGAACTTAATCGCATTGCTGATCAGATTGGTGGCAATCTGACGTAGTCTGGTCGGATCACCCAGTACATCGTTATAGGCCGATTCATCAACCAGATAGCTAAGCTCAAGACCTTTTGCCGCAGCGCTTTGTGACTGCATCTCCAGTGCTTCGAAAATCACCTGGTCGGGGTTGAACTGGATGCGTTCCAGTTTTATGGCATCGGATTGAAGTTTGGCAAAATCGAGAATGTCATCGATGATGGATAGCAGCATGGTCGATGTTTGATTGATAATTCGACAGTGTTCCTGCTGTTCAAAACTGAGATCTGTTTGTCTCAGCATGTTGGTAAATCCCAGAATAGAGGTCAGAGGGGTGCGTAGTTCGTGGCTCATACGAGCAAGAAACTGGTCTTTTGCGAGGTTGGCCTGATCCGCCCTCTGGCGGGCTTTCTGCAGTGCCATATTCTGTGTTTCCAGGTGTTGCATGGTTTTTCGTAACCGTTCGGTTGCTTTTTCCACCTGACTTTCCAAAATCTGGTTTGAACTCTGAACCTGCTCACCGAGTAGGTTTATCCCCTTTTCGAGAGAACCCAGCTCAGCATGCGACTGAGTTTCAACTCGGGCGTCCAGATATCCCTCCTCCAGTCTTTTGACCACCGTTGTCAGATTGATTATCGGCTTCGTCAGTGTTTCGGCAAAGCGTGCAGCGATGATAAAGGTGCATATCAGTCCGCCCAGCAGAATAAGCAGGCTGTTGCTAATGATCTGGTTTTCACGGGTATGCATCGGTTTGGTTGACATCGCCACAACAACCCAGCCCAGTAGTTCTCGATCAAGTTGGGTGGCGCTTGTTTCGGGTGAGTCACTGACAATGATGCCCTGGGTAGTAACCGGCGTGGTGAATAGCCAGACTGCGTCATCTATCAGATGGCTGGCTTGTTGTTTCAGATCGGGATTGAACGTGAAATCGTTAGAGCGGTAAAGAATTTCTCCCCTGGGATCGATAAAGATAACATCGGCGACATCTGCTTCTTGTATCGGGCCTTGACTGAGGGCTGATAACTGATGGGTGAGGCCTGAGATCAGGCCAAACTCTGAGGCCTGAGCGAGCAGGCGTGACATCGTTTCGCCCCTTTCAATCAGCGCCGATTTGTTGTCAGCTACCCGGGTCGAAACAAAGTATCCTGCCAGAATCAGGGTCATCACCAGCAGCGGTATCAGTGTTATCAATAATACCTGCTGGCGAATTCCATAGCGGTTGTTCCTGATTTTTATCACAGACTTTCTTCCTCCACAATTTGTTGCTGGAGTCGCTCCGCCGTTTTGATTGACAGACCGATCTGTCTGGCGACACGCGGATTGGTGATGACTTTAAAATAAGGGCTGAAGGAGGGGGGAGGCAGAGTACCTCCGACGATAAGATGTAACTGCTCAGCGGTGAACCGCCCGATCTCCTCAGGTGTGGTGATACATGCTGCGACCGCTCCAGCTTTGACGTAGTTCTCTGTGAAAGCCAGCAAAGGGACATGGTTGCGCAGCGACATATATAATAGCCATTTGGCTGTTGTCTTGTTAAGCGTGCTTTGATCAGGTATGACCAGAAACAGGTCTGAGCTTTCCATAATGGGCTGAATACGCTGGATTGGGTTGTCTTCCAGGGTCAGGTTTTGATAGTTAAGACTGAATTTTTTTTGTGCTGCAGCTTGTTCCAGTGCGGGCAATATATACTCTGAGTCAGGCCCAAGGGTAAACCCCAGGCTCTTCAACTCTGGTTTTATCTGACTTGCCAGTCTGAGTTGGCGTTCGAGGGGTTGATCAAGAAATATCGCCGTGGTGCTAACCTGCCTTTGGTTAAGTGCAGATGCGTACTGTTGCGATAATTGCCGGAACCTCTGACTGGGGATAAAGGTGCTGATGATGATACTGTTACTGTCTGCAAACCGCATTGCAAACTCTGTCGCCTTACTGCCGACCGCAATCAGCAATGGATATGCTGCGAGGGTGGTTTGAGCGTTGTCACTGAAATAGTCAGGATAGGATGTTTCTATGGGGATGGTTGGCCCCTGACTGATGATGGTCGATGCAACCTTCTGATAGGCTGGGTTATCACTACTGAGCAATAGCATTGCGTCAGCAGCCCTGAGGTTGCTACAGGCAAGCAAAAGAGCTATCAGTAAACAGACAATCTGACAGTTGTAGGTGGTTTTTGCGACTACTTCCTGTGTAGTTTTCGGCATAATCCGTTTTTGGCGAGCTGTCAGAAACTCAGCTGAGCTTGTAAATAGGTGCGTTGTTCAAACATATTCTCAGCATAAAACTCAGAATAGGGTTTATCCAGTAAGTTCTGCACGATCAAGGCAATACTCAGCTCATTTTGGGGAGAGAGTCTGAAGCCTTTGGATATTTTCAGATCAGTTCGATGGTAAGGGGCATTGGGTGTTTCACTGTCTTTTCTGGTTGCCTCAATCCAGCGGACAGAGCTTAAATAGTAATGGCTCAGGCTGATCTGCAGATTGTCCGGCAGCGTTATGCTGGTGAGTAATGATGCCGTATGTTCCGGGTTACGTGTATCTAAAGAGTCATGCCAATAGTGGTCGTAATTGTCGCTGGTGCGGGCATCCAGAATTCGATAACCTCGGCTTTGGATAAAACCATAATTGAAAATAATCAGGGGCTTGTAGCTGCTATTGCCCTGATATTTCAGCTGTAGCTCTACCCCTTTGTTGTTCCATGCAGACTGGTTCGTGTAGGTGAGTGTGCCATCGTTATCGCCTTCCCGTTTGGTTTCAGTGATGCCATCCGTAATCTCTTCATAAAACCAGCGAATGTCCAGATCACTGTTATATTGTGGCCATACTAAGAGCATTCCCAGATCGATAGAATCCAGCTGTTCCGGTTTGAGGTTTTCATTGGCTTCATAGACGGTATCATAGATGGTGCCAAAGAGATCCTGAAGGTTTCCGGGAGGGAGGGTGAGCGCTGGTGTATAGATCCTGATGCTGGAATTGGACTCCAGCATTGATGGCATTCGATAGGCGCGATTCGCTGAGGAGCGCAGAGTCAAATCATTACTGAGTTGATAGTTGACTGCGAACCTGGGTGATACTCGGGTCGAATTTTCCCCCCCATGTTCTGCAGAGACACCAAGATTAAAGGTCCAGTCTGGTATCCGGGTGTTTTCCCAGTGGGCGAATAACCTGTAGTTGTCCTCTGATACCATGTTATGCGTATCAAACATCTGATAGTTCCGGGCTGATTGGTGATGGTACTCCGCTCCCGTTAAGAGTTGATCGTAATCAGAGGGGGTTGATTTGATATTCAGTTCCAGCTGGTGTTGTTCGATGTTGCCAAATTCCGATGTGACTCTGTATGGATTAGCCTCCATAAATGCGGTTCCCAGAGATTCTTTATAGATATCAGGAAGTCCGTTGTCATCTGCGACATTATCAGTGTATTTAGCTCTGATCTCGGCAACGGAAAGGCGTGCTGCGTCATAATCCGTTGTGCTATGGGAGTAGCGAATCTGTACCTCATTCTGGTTATTTAGCTGGTGCTTCCACTCGATATTCTGGAATGATGATTCAAACTCCCTGCGTTTCGGGTCCGGCTGCTCTGGATCCTTAGCGGTACTTTTTATATCACCAACTGAAGAATAACCAGCATTCACCCCCAGATTGACGGTGAAAGTATCGAGTAACGTTGGTGAGATGGAGGTGTTGAAGGTGAGGTGCCGATTAAAATAAGGATCGGAATTTCCACTACTAAAGCGGTTGCCTTCGTTACCGGTAATGCCTGCTGAAAGGCTGTAGTTACCTAAGTCATGGGACGCACTATAGCGGCTATAGACCGTTTTATTGTCAAACTCTCCCTGTTGGTATTTCACAATATTTTCCCGGGGCGAGAATGCTGAGTGGGTAATAATATTGATGGCGCCAAGAAATGCATTTGATCCCTGAGTAACGGTATTGGTACCGCGAACCACTTCGATTCGTTCGATATCATCGATACTGATTGGCAGGGATTCCCAGATGACAGCAGAGAACAGGGGAATATAGACTGACCGGCCATCGATCATTACCTCCATTCGGGAGGGAAACTTGTCACTCATACCGTGATAGGCGACCGCAGACGCGTTTGTAGCGATATGGTATGACTGCATACCCGGAACCAGTCTGAACAGTTCTGAGATAGTGGTCGCGCTGGATGCTTCTATCGTTCGTCGGTCAATAATGGTGATTGAGGCGGGTGCTTCGTTGAGGGTTTGCGGTAAACGTGTTGCTGAAAAGGTAACCGGAATATCACTAAGATAATCCAGCTCGGAGAGTTCGCTCTGAACTGCACAAAATGCAGGCAGGGAGATACAGGTAAGAATGACAGACAGCGCGCTGACAGTTCGGCGTATATTCACAAATGACATGGTTGTGGTTTTACCTGCAATTAGGTTTGATCAGATCCGTGTGCCAACCCAAATAACAATAACACCCATCAATATTGCTTCGATAATAAAACCGTTGTGTTCGATTATCCATTGCATACTCAGAACCTACGTCATGTTTACCTGTTCCTGATAAACAAATGGTCAGATGAATCAGGGAAAATAAGGGCTACGAATATACCTGATATGATTAAATCGGTCGATTGAGATTCCGGCGAATGTTTGAAGAAAAAGTAAACATCCGTTTTAAAACAGGTGGGTATTGAACGCTTCTGAGCTAAAACCTTGTGCAGACCTCTGTTTATAAACGATCTTCGATACCTGTCAGACCGGCCGGGATAGTTATCGTTTAATCGCTTTCAGGATAACAAATTTGCTATTGCTGGCGACTGTTGTGCAGTTACCGAAAAGTTTTTTCAGTTTGGCGTGGTAGTTAAGGTGGCGGTTGCCGATAACCCAGAGTTCGCCGCTTGTTTTAAGTGTTGTTTTGGCTTCGGTGAACATCTGCCAGGCGATAAAGTCGCCGATGGCGTTCTGTTGGTGAAAGGGCGGATTGTTAAGGATCAGGTCACAGCTGTCTGGTGTTAATCCGTAGAGGCAATCAGTGACTCTGAATATGGCCTGGCGCCCAGGAAATGCTTCGTTAAAGTTAGTTTCAGCAGAAGCGACCGCCATATAAGACTCATCGACAAAGTGGAGGGTAGCGCCGGGGTTTGCCGCTGCAGCCATGAGTCCGACAATGCCATTCCCGCAGCCAAGATCGACTATCTGTTTAAAGCGGTTATCCGAGGGCAGGTTTTCAATCAAAAAACGGGTGCCAATATCCAGTTTTTCCCGTGAAAAGACATTGGCATGATTGAGAATCTGATACTCAGTATTTTCCAGTCGGTACGATTTTGGATAGCTATTTTCAGGAGGATAAAGTGCCCGGTCGAATTGGGCGAAGATCAGTCGGGCTTTTTTTCTGGCCAGTGAGGTTTTTGTCTCACCAATAATTTTTTCAAATAACTGCAGGGTTGAACTGTGAATGCCCTTGACCATGCCAGCGGCGATGATCCGGCTGCTCGGTGTCAGGTAGGGGCGGAGACGATGCAACTGATCCTCCAGTTGTCCCAGGCTTTTAGTCACCTTTAAGATCACCAGGTCGTAAGGTTGATCTATCTGCCCGTAATCCATCAGCGAGTGCCTGAATTCAACCGACCCGTTGTCAAGCTGGTTCTGGCTGAGATTAAGCTGTAAACCCTGTTGCGCAATATAGGAGTCACTGATAGAAATAACCGGGTATTTGGAGAGCGCACAGGCCAGCGCGCCGAAGCTATCGTTCAGAATCAGGATGCGGCTGGCGCTGTGCAGCAGTTGTGCATCATCCAGATAACCCAGCAGATATTCGTCTGCTGCATCCCAGGCACGTAGTGTTTCCTGCGGCCGGATGGGAAAGCGAGACAGTTCAAAACGTCCCTGAGGGACAGCAAGGGTTTCCATTGTGATCCTGTGGTCTGAAAGCTGGAGCGCTGATTATAAAGGACTAACTGCGTGATACCAGATAAACACCGGCACCCATCATAATACTTCCGGCAGACTGATTAAGCCGTTTCATTGCCGTTGGTGACTGTAATCGCTTACTGGCCCAGTGAGCACAAAAAGCGATGAGCATCAGGCCAAGCATCAGGGCAAACAGGGTCAGTCCTGCCGCCAGGGCAATGTCATTATGGTCGAGAGCTCCCAGATCCATAAATGTGGGTAGAAAGGCGATATAGAACAGGATCACTTTTGGGTTGGACGCCGAGATAAGAAAGCCCTGAATAAATTCCAGTGAAGAGCGTTTGGCAACGGATGCGGTTGTAGGGTCAATATGGGGTTTACTGGTAAACAGCTTGAAACCCAGATAGATCAGGTAAGCGGCACCAACCCAGCGGATCAGGGTGAACAGTCCACTCCAGTGCTCGGCGATAGTCGCCAGGCCCAGGCAGGCAAGGGTAAGGTAGATAATGTCGCTGCAAGTCATTCCCAGTGCCAGCATAAAACAGCGCCGGGAGCCCTCTACCATAGCCTTTGCCAGAATAGCAAAGACGCCGGGACCGGGGGTTATACCGAAGATAAATATAGCGATAAAAAAGGTGATGGCACTTTCGAAAGACATGAAGATTCCCCTCGGTGAACAGGAGAACAGTTTACCGCTCGACGGCGTTTATGGCTATCCTGGTAAATGGGATTAGTCGCTGAGCTGCAGCTCGCTGACCGCTGTTTTTTGCGGCGGTGATTTTTGCATAGCTGAATAGTTGAAATATCGATCGCCTGAGCGGCATCAGATGATCTGTAGAGTGTTGTGATGGGGAGTGCCGGGTACTGCGAAGTCAGTTACTCAAATCCGGTTCGTCTTAGCCTGTCCAGCATCCGTATTCACCAACATGATCTTTGCCATCTGATCATGACTGCAGTGCAGCATAGCTGGTTGTTTATATTTTTTGTCTAAGAGTCTAAATATATCAAACAGATGTTGATGTTCGGGATTGGATTTTTTAGCTTTAATGATGAAACAAGCTGCATTCATATAGGGGATTGTGCGAAAATGGCCGCCTTAATTTTACTGCTTTTTCAGGAATAAAAATGCTTAAAATATTGCTCCGTGGGTTATCTCTTATGTTGCTGGCAGGTGCGGTTCATGCAGCGCCAGCTTTCGTGTTTACCGCTATTCCTGACCAGGATGAAACGCAGTTGAAGCAGCGTTTTCAGAAAGTTGCTGATTATCTGCAGCAACAACTGAATACCGAGGTGAAGTTTATTCCGGTTAAATCCTATGCTGCGTCTATTACCGCGTTCAGAAATAATCAGGTGCAACTCGCCTGGTTTGGTGGACTGTCAGGTGTGCAGGCCAGAGAGCTTGTGCCGGGGTCCCGCGCTGTGGCTCAGGGGGTTGAAGATCCTGAATTCAAATCCTTTTTTATTGTCAATACCAGTACCGGTATTCTGCCTTCTGATCACCTGCCGGAATCTCTGCGGGGGCTGACCTTTACCTTCGGTTCAAAGGGTTCTACCTCCGGGCGTCTGATGCCTGAGTATAACCTGCGGGAACAGTTTGGTATCAGCCCCGATGAGTTGTTCAGCCGGGTCGGTTTCAGTGGTAACCACTCCCGTACGATTGCGCTGGTCGAGTCCGGAGCCTATCAGGTCGGTGCGCTGAACTATAAAGTCTGGGAAAAGGCCGTTGCCGATGGCAAGGTTGATACCTCTAAAGTCCAGGTTATCTGGGAAACACCTACTTATCCTGACTATCAGTGGACCGTGCGCGGCGATCTCGATGCGGCCTACGGCGAAGGTTTTACTGCCCGGCTGGAGAAAGCGTTGTTGGATATGAAAGATCCTGAACTGCTTAACAGCTTTCCACGTTCTGGCTTTATTCCCGCATCCAATGAAGATTTTGCACCGGTACGCAAGGTTGCCAAACAGGTAGGTTTGCTGGATTAATGACGGTACTGGCGATACAGAGCAACGCGCTGGGCTATGCTGGTCAGCGTGTTCTGGGGCCCGTCAGTCTGGATATCCGGGCTGGCGAGCACCTGATTCTGTTGGGCAAGAGTGGTTGCGGTAAATCAACCCTGCTGAATCATATCTATACCGAAAATCGGAGCGAGTGCGCTCTGATTCCGCAGGGGTTAGGGCTGGTTGAAAGCCTGAGTGTTTTTCATAACGTCTATATGGGGCGTTTATCCCGCTACAGTGTTTGGCACAATATTCGTAATCTGTTACTTCCGTCTCCAGCGCGGGTTGCCGAAATTCTGCCGCTGCTTGAGCGGTTGGGTTTAGGAGATAAGTGTTTTTCCGCAGTAGCTGATCTCTCTGGTGGGCAGCAACAGCGGGTGGCTGTTGCCCGGGCTCTTTTTCAGGACGCTTCGGTGTTACTTGCAGATGAACCGGTGTCAGCATTAGACGGGCCGGAAGCAGATCGGGTAATGTCGCTGCTGGGGCAAAACTTCACCACCGCCGTAATAACCCTGCATGATGTTGACCGGGCATTACGCTATGGTCAGCGAATTGTTGCCATTCAGAATGGTGAGCTTGTTCTGGATGAGCGCGCTGAACGGCTGACAGTCAGTGTTCTGAATGAGTTCTACTAAAATCGTGTCTGCGCCACGTTACCGCTGGCCTGGCGGTGTGCGTACTGGTCTGTGGTTTGTGCTGGTTGCGCTGATCTGTTTACCATTTGCGGATCTTGAGGTTTCCAGCCTCGACCCCTGGACCGATCTGGGACGTTTATTACAGGGCTTTATTTCGCCAGGGCTGATGGCTGCAGATCAGGTTATCGAGGCGCTACTGGCAACACTGGCGTTTGCTTTTGCCGGGGTGGCACTGGCGGTTGTCTGTGGTTTTTGCTTGGCACTGGCTTTTCAAAATACCGCTATCCGTGCGCTCTGCGCTCTGACACGCTCAATCCATGAACTGTTCTGGGCATTGATCTTTTTACAGTTTTTTGGTCTGCACCCGTTAACCGGCCTGTTGGCGATTGCTGTTCCCTATTCCGGGATATTTGCCCGTATGTATGCCGAGATTCTCGGGCAGGTGTCAAAGCAGCCGGGATATGCTCTACCCGTGGCGAGTGATTTTTTCAGTGCGTTACTCTATACCCGGCTCCCCCTGGCCTGGCCCCACCTGGTGAGCTATACCTCATATCGCCTTGAATGTGGTATCCGCAGTAGTGCGATTCTCGGATTTGTTGGACTGCCAACCCTGGGCTACTACCTGGAGTCCTCCTTTTCTCAGGGTTACTATCCTGAAGTTGCGGGTTTGATGATCCTTTTTTATCTGTTAATTGCGACAAAGAAACTCTGGCTCAGGCGCTGGACTCTGCCGCTATTTCTGCTGGGGGCGCCGTTTTTTATGGGTTCGGGGATGCCGATTATCTGGGGGAATGTCGGACGCTTCTTTTCTCAGGATATTATCCCGGCGCCTTTGCGTAATGGAGACGCAACTCTGCACTCTCTGGCGGATTGGGCGGGCTCGATTATTATTGATCAGGCACTGCCTGGAATCTGGAACACTCTGCTGCTGTCGCAGATTGCACTGGTGCTAACCGGATTATGTGCCTTGTTGTTTTTTCCATTGATCAGCCGCCACTGTTTTGGCCCCGTGGGACGCTTTCCGGGCCATATATTTCTGGTGATTGCACGTTCTACCCCGGAATATCTGCTGGCATATATCCTGTTGCAGTTGCTGGGGCCCTCAATGCTGCCTGCGGTGATCGCTCTGGCGATTCACAATGGCGCCCTCATCGGTTATCTGACCGGGCGTAATAGCAATGAGATACAACTAAGACCCGATGCGCCAGTCAGGCGTATCGACCGATATTTTTATGAGCTTCTGCCCCGTAGTTATCCGGCATTTTTATCCTTTATGCTTTACCGCTGGGAGGTGATCATGCGGGAGACTGCTATTCTGGGAATTCTGGGCATTCAGACGATCGGATTTTTTGTCGATAGCGCGATCCAGTCGATCCGATTTGATGTTGCTTTGCTGCTGATTCTGATCGCGGCGATGATGAATATCATGGTTGACCTGCTGTCGCGAAAGATTCAACAGCACATCTGATAGATATCCCTCATACATCCTGTTCTGGGATGATCTGCTAAAGCCGCCTGGCAACAGGCTGTTTTGAGTTTCCCCTGGTGCGCTGCTATTGTTCTACCGCACTGATGATCCCGTTGCCGTCCAGGATGTGGCTGGATATTGTCGTTGTTCAGGGGCGGCCGGTATTTGATTTATTGTGTGAGCAGATGGTAGATTGCTGCTCAAATAATAATTTAAACATTTGTTTGGTTTCTATTATCTTTAGACTGACCCAGGTATAGCCTCGCTGCGGATTAGGGAGTTTCTGTTTTCTGCCAGGGCAATGTGTTTTTCAGGCTGTAATCCTGACAGGCCGAATTTATACAGGTCAGGATACTGAAGCATTAAACCAACACTATCGGGAACCTTTATGAAATTAGTTCCGTTTGTGAAGTACACATCATGCGGTAACAACTTTGTTATCGTGGATGCAACGGAGCAACTCCTGCTCTCCGAGGCTGAAATGTCGCGGTTTGCTTTTCAGGCAACCAGTACCTGTTTTGGTGTGGGTTGTGACAACTTGCTGGTTATTCAGCGTTGCACCGCCGAAGCATTAAAGTCGATTGCGGACTCAAGAGAGTATTGGCCCACCCTGCCGGATGCCCATCAGGCTGATTATCTGTTTCGGATGTTTGAGCCGGATGGCAAAGAAGCGCTGTGTTGTGGTAACGGTCTGATGTGCGTGGCCAGCCATCTGTTTAACCAGCACGGGGTGTCATCTGCTTCGATTCTGACGGAGATCCCGCTGGAGACGCCGAAAGTTATTCAGATTGGGGCGGGTAAAGATAAGCAGGGTGGCTGGGTTAACCTTGGGCATCCCCGCCGGACGCCAGCAGAGCTCGCAGTGCCTGAACATTCTCTCTCTTTCAATAGCAGTATTGATCTGTACCCTGAAATCACTATCCGTTTTCGTGAGGGCGATCTGCGCAGTGCCGGTAATACAAAACAATTAAAAGTTAAAGCGCATCTGGTGTTTACCGGTGAGCCCCATTTAGTCATCTTTCCGGATACCGACTTTTCTATTCCTGAACTGGCGGATTACATTTTCAGCCGTTCGGAGCAATGGCCGGCCAGGGATCGCCGTGAGAGTTTTGGCACCTGGCTGGTTGAGCATATTGGTCAATATTTTAATACTCGCTATAAAGGGCTATTTCCGGCAGGTATCAATGTTAATCTGGCCCGGCAATTAAGCTCATGCATTATTGAAAACCGCTGTTTTGAGCGGGGAATCAACCGGGAAACGCTGGCCTGTGGTACCGGTGCCCTGGCGGTAGCGTATATCTATAGCCAGATAAATCAGCTCAGCCCGGAGACCATTGATATCTTGCCGCACCGTTGTCGTTGGCATGATAACCAGGCACAGATTCGGATCTGTCGCAGCGATAACGGGTGGTCTTTGGCCAGCGTGCCGGTGATGCTGTTTGACGGCGTTTATCGGTTGTTACCCGTTAATCATCGGGCGCTGGAAAATTTTGCAGTTTCACCAGCTCCCCTGACGGCGCTTAAGAGACTGACGTCGTGAGGGCCGGGCCTGCCCGAGCCGGATCGCTCCGACTGCTGTTAGCCGGTTGCCTCCAGCTGTTGGGTGTCCAGATGCTGGCGGTGTTACTGCTATTTGCGGCATATCAGCGTGGAGGCTTCGATATATCATTAACTGAGATTGCCCGCTGGGGAGTCTTTGCGGCGTTGGCTGCGTCGTTGCTCTTAGTGATCGTGTTGATCTACCGCCGCAATATGGACGCTTTCGGGGGGAAAGGACTCAGCCGGTTGATGATGGGGCTGAGTAGCCTCTCACTGGTATTACTCAGTTTGCAGCATCTCTGGTTCGGCAACATACAGCTGAAACTGTTTGATCTTGCCACTGTACTGTTAATTGCGTTTCTGGTGTCGCTGGAGTTGGCCGTGTTGCAGCAGGGGCGTTGCCAATATCAGCGATCGGACTCCGAGCGCTACAAGCAGATGCGGCCAGCGATTTTTCTTTTTCTGTTTGGTATCGACCTGTCGATGGCATTTATTCCATTGCATATGGAGGCGTTACCCCGGAGTTTTAATGGGTTTAGCCCCGATCTGCTGATCGGATTACCTATATCAGTCGAATTCTTCTGCGTTGGCATGGCCATTTTACTCTGTGGCGTATGGCTGGACAGGCAGGGTTGGAAGCCGCCGTTTTATACCGGCCTGGCTCTGACCGGGCTGGGCTGTTTGTATTCCTGGCTGGCACCGGATGCCTTGCAGTTTATTCTTTCCCGGGGGGTATTGGGTTTTGGTTATGGTCTGACCCTGCTAGCGTCTCAGAGCTATGTTATCCGGCATACGGATAATCGTAATAAAGCCCGGGGGCTGGCGCATCTGTTTGCCGGCCTGTATTCCGGCAGTATCTGCGGCGCGGCGACAGGGGCTGTGCTTGCCGATCAGTTTGGTTATGGCCCGGTTTTCTTACTGGGAGCTGTAATTGTGTTTAGTGTTATGGTTTACGGTTGGCTGGTGCTGAACGCAGCCCGGGTTGTCCCGCTGGTTCAGAACGTTCCTCCGGGGGGCGCAGCAAAACTGCGCAGTACTACCTCGTTTCTCAGATTTCTTGGTGACCGCCAGGTTTTGGCGACGGTGTTATTCAGTAGTATGCCCGCGTCAATTGCGGTGGTCGGCTTTCTTAACTATTTCAGTCCGGTTTACCTAAACCGGGCAGGGGTGAATGATGCATCTATTGGTCAGGTGCTGATGCTGTTTGGCGTTATTCTGGCACTGTTTGGGCCAGCCATCGGACGTCTGGCTGATCTGAGTGAAACGAAGCGCATCCCGATCATCGTTGGCTGTATTCTGGGAGGTCTGGCCTTTATGGTGTTCACCGTATTTGATGGCGTTATTGCCGTGACTCTGGCAATTCTGTTGTTGGGACTTTCCAACTGTCTGGTGCTATCCGCCCAGAGTGCATTTGTATTGAAACAACCGGTTACCACTGAATATGGCGAGGGCAAGGCGATGGGGATCTTCCGTTCCAGTAGTCGGGTTGGTCAGATGCTTGGACCAGTGCTATTTGCCAGTATTATCACCCTGGCCGATATTGAATCCGGGGTTATGCTGTTTGGTATTGCCTATCTGATAACCGCGCTTCTGTTTGCTTTACTAACATGGGCACCAAGAGGCCAGAGAGTGTCCTCTCAGGTAACGGTTGTCTCTCATGAGTAGTTCTGAGGTCGCTGCCGCGATGAGTATGGTTCAGCAGTTACTTAGTGCGGTGCGTCAACAGGTTCCGGTGGTTGACAAGGTGTTGACCTCGGCGGGTGATTGCTCGGTGTCTGAATATCTTCAGCAAATCTGTGAAGTGAGCCAGCAGAGTTATCAGCCGCGCTCCGATGTGGCTGAAGTCATCTATGAATATCTGGCCCCTCTGTTGGGCGAACAACTTGCCGAACGGAGCGCTGCTGATTTTCTTCAGCATCCGGTAGCCCTGACCACTAATCATCATGGCGTGGACTTTTTTGCGCAGTCAGTGCAGGGCAGCTTACTGTTTGGCCTGGCTAAACGACGGATCGAGGGTGTTACCACCATTCCGGTATTCTCCTGTGCGAATATCCCGCTGGATAATCTGACCTACCCGCGCGGAGCATTGCTGTATGCCTGCCATACGGATGATGGCAGCTGGCCGCTACGGGTTCCGCTATTTACCAACAAGTACAGACGGCAACTGGTGGCTCGGGTTAAGGGACTGGACCGTTCAATGTTAGAACAGGCAGCTAAACGGCTGGATGGAATCTCGGTAGCAGGGATCAATCCTCTGCTGTCAGAGACGTTGCGGAACCTTTTACTCAGCGAGTATCAGGCTGACGATGTACTGTCACAGAATAGCTACGCTGCCCAATCTGTGATCTTAAATCAACGGATATGGAACCGACTCTTTTGTTCCTCTGCTACTATGCCTGAATTGGTGACGATTGAGTTGGAGCGATTAGCTGAAGGGTTGTTGCTGAAAGATTTACTTAACCCTAGCAGCCTGATCTCGGTATTGTTTACCAAACCGCTGATAGTGGCACTGTATCAGCAGCTGGATTCGGTTTCCGGATGTTGGAGTCCGTCCATGTTGGAACAGCGCTGGGCGAGCAGAGCTGCAGCTGAACAACTGAGAACATCCGGTTGCGGGACCTTCTGTTTTTGGGGGGTTGATAGTCGTTCTCGGCGGATTCCACTTATGCTGAACGATCAACTGGGAGCGCCAATATTATCGGGTTGCGATGATAATGGAACCGAGTACCACTATAGCCTGGATCCCGACGCGCTAGCGGTAGCGCTAAATACGGGTCAGCTAATCCCCTCGGTGTTCAGCTGCTTTCTGGTGATTGCGCTGGCCCGGGGGGTGACCTGTCTGGGGGGCTACTATCAGGCAGCGTACCTGCCGCAGATGCAGGCGGGGGTTACTGAGGTGTTGCAGCGGTATGATCAGGCGCAACTTGCAGAGGTCATTTCTACAAGTGTGACCGATGGTTATCTATCCGGTATGCAAACGATCATGGTTGCAGAGGGAGACACTCTGTTGCCTGCCGGGCTGCTTGAGATACTGGGGAGCGGTGCCATTACGGCAGCAGAACTTGAGTTGATCTCAAATACCACCCTGCACGATGCACATGTTGCTTCGCTGGCAGAAACGGTTGCTGATGTGATGCCGCACAGCGGACTGGATGAGAATTGGCAGAGACAGTTGTCAACAGAGCAGCGGAGCCTGTTATCAGCGAAAATAGTTTTAAGATATCTGGGTCAATGTCATTCTGTTTTAAACGGGTGTATAAAAGAAAATAATATTCCTGTGACTGTATAGGAGAGAGTATGAGATCTATCAAGTATTTTGGTCTGGTGTTGCTCTGCCTGTTGATCATGCCTGCCACGCAGGCTGGTGTACCAGCGGATAAAGACGTCTTTTCAACAGCACCGGTAACAAATAATGGTGAGCGCTGGAGAGTTGGATATTTCGAGGGTGGAGAGTACATCGATTACCAGAAAATCTTCATAGAAACGATTAAGGGATTAATGCAGTTAGGCTGGATTGAAAAGTCTGAAATTCCTGAACAGCAGGGCGAGCAGACCGCACAACTGTGGCAATGGCTGCAGCATGGTATACGTAGTCAGTATATTGAATTTGTGCCGGATGCACATTACTCCGCAGAATGGAACGAAGCTCTCCGCAGCCAGTTAACTGAAAAGATAATTACCAGGCTCAATAAAAAGGACCTCGATCTGATGATCGCCATGGGGACTTGGGCAGGTAAGTCTCTCTCCAATGATCGTCACCATACCCCGACGATGGTGTTGTCTGCCAGTGATCCGCTTACCACTGGCATTATCAAAAGCATTAATGATTCAGGGCATGATCATGTTCATGCCACGGTTGATCCTAACCGCTATGACCGTCAGGTGCGGGTGTTTCAGGATATCGTTAATTTCAAAAAGCTGGGTGTCGCCTATGAGGACACTGAGAATGGCCGCAGTTATGCGGCGTTAGATGTTATCGAAAAACTGAGCAGGGAACGGGGCTTCGATATCGTTCGCTGCCACACTCTGAGTGATATCAGCGAGATTGCCAGGGCTGAAGCCAGTGTGGTGGATTGCTTCCGTTCACTTGCGCCTAAGGTGGATGCGATTTATGTGACCGCCCAGGGTGGGGTGAATGGTCACAGCATTGCTCAGCTGGTCAGGATCGCTAATAAATACCGGGTGCCGACCTTTTCCCAGTCCGGATCGGACGAGGTAAAAAAGGGCTTCCTGCTGAGCTTATCCCAGGCAGGCTTTCGCTATATCGGTGAGTTTCATGCTTCCACTTTCGCCAAAGTATTTAATGGTGCCATGCCAAATCAGTTAACGCAGTTTTTTGAAGAGCCGCCGAGAATGGCGGTTAACCTGAAAACAGCCGAAATTGTCGGTTTTAATCCGCCGTTATTGCTGTTAGGCGCAGCTGATGAGGTGTATCGGGAAATTCCTGAAGAATAAAGCCATTTAAGGATATAAAACTGGCTATGAAATTAATACCAGGAAAAAATAGATTGTTTGCCTGGCTGACAGGAATTTTTCTGTTGCTATCAGGGATCGCCCTTCAGGCTGCTGAATTGAACGATCCTTCCATGCTGAATAAGCAGCATAAATGGCGGATAGCGTACTATCAGGGTGGAGAATACTATGATTACTACCAATACCTGAAGGCCACTACTGAGGGGCTGATGGCGCAGGGGTGGATTGCCCCGCAGACCATTCCTAAAGAGTTGAAAACAGCCAGGGAGTTGTGGCATTGGCTGGCAGTAAATAGCCGCAGTGACTTTATCGAGTTTATCCCCGATGGTTTTTACAGTGCAGACTGGGACCGAAGCTACCGCTTGCAACTACGACAGATTACGCTGCAACGGCTGCAGCAGAAACATGAGGTCGATCTGTTGTTGGCAATGGGCAGTTGGGCGGGGGTCGATATGGCCGTTGATCGTCACTCAGTTCCGACCATGGTGATCTCTGTTAATGACCCTCGCAGTTTAGGTCTGATACGTGATCAGGGGGCTGCTTATCAGCATGTCTATGTTACTGAGGACCCACAGCGTTATGAACGCCAGGTTAGCTTGTTTCATGACCTGATTCGTTTTGAAACCCTGGGTGTTGCCTATGAAGACAGTTTTGAAGGCCGAAGTTACGCTTCAATAGATATCATTGAACGGTTAGCTGAAGAGCGAGGCTTTAAAGTGATTAGCTGCTTCACCAAGAGTGATGTGGCGGATCAGCAACAGGCTAACGATTCAGTGATTAGCTGTTTCAGAGACCTTGCTGAGCAGGTGGATGCGATCTACGTGACGACACAGGGCGGGGTTAATAATGACACTATTCCTCTGTTGGTGGAGATTGCTAACCAGCACCGTATTCCAACTTTTTCCCAGTATGGCCAGCGTGAGGTGAAGCAGGGGTATCTGATGAGTCTGTCACAATCCGAAGGGTTTATGGATGAGGGCAAGGTACTTTCTGATGTCGCAATACGTATTTTGAAGGGGGTGGAGCCAGCGTCATTAGCGAAGCGCTCTTCAGAGGCAAACAGGATAACCCTTAACCTGAAAACGGCAGAGCAGATAGGACTTTACCTGAATGCAGAACTTTTAGCCGCAGCTGACCAGCTTTACTGGCAGATAGAGCAACCTTGAGTACTGAGTATGTTGTCCAGTTTCAAATTTAAAATTATCGCCCTGATTGTGACAGTGCTGCTGTGTACTGCTGCAGGGGTTATGTATTTCACCCAACGGGATGTGGGGCAGGCGATGCTGGTGGCAGAGCAGAAGTCTGCCCGCAATGTGCTGCAATTGGCGGACCTGAATATCCGTGCCGGATATGATCAGCTGATCAGTCAGAAGGTAGATATTCTCAGTAAGATTAAAGCCGATATGCGTCAGTTGACGCGCCTGGGGCAAACGGTGCTGGATAGCTATGCAGGGGTCTCGGCGAAGGGGCTGCTGAGTGAGGATGCGGCGAAAGAGATTGCCCGCCAATGGCTTTCGGATGTGACCTTTAATAATGGTGATCTGATTTTGTTTGGCCCGGATGGGATGATCGTGGGGTCAACTGACCCAAAGCTTACCGATACTTCGATCGCGGGTTTGCGGGACTTAAAGGGGCGCCAGCTGCATCAGTCGATGCGTTTCGATCAGTTAAACCCTGAAGGCGACAGCGGTATCTTTTTCTGGCACAAGCCTGGGGAGCCCGAAGGGGGACGGTATATGGGGTATTTTCTCCCATTAACCAACTGGGGCTGGACCATGGGGATTATTGTCAGTTTTGCAGATGTTGAAGAGGAGAGCCAGAAGCAGATGAACCGCATTGTCGATGCGTTGCGTCTGACTTTCAACAAGCTTCAGGTTGCCGAGTCCGGCTATGCCATTTTGTTCACGGGAGACCGGAAAATACTGATTGAACCCCCCAGGCAGACCCTGAGTGAAACAATTACAACGGATGATCTCGACTGGAATAAAGCTGGCGTGCTGGAGCAAATTATTGCTGCCGATAAACGAGGGGAGAACTCTGTCAGCCATCAGAGTGCCTTTACCGGGGGGCGACAGGTACAGATCTTTTTCAGCTACTTTAAAGCGTTCGACTGGTATTCCGCGGTGGTGGTGCCTGTTGAGGAGATCGCGGCGCCAGGGCGGGCCGTGGTGGCTCAGCAGAGCCTGATTATCGGGCTGATCTTTCTGGCCAGTATCAGTGCTGCGTTTATTCTTGTACTGCGCATGGCGGCACCGTTAAACAGTCTGGCATCGTATGCCAAATCGCTTCCCGATCAGGACTTCATCCGCCCCGGCGAGCAGAGCCAGAAAATACTGAATCTGGCACTGAAAAATCCAGATGAGATCGGCCGCCTGGCAGAGTCATTTCTATTTATGGAGAAAGCGATCAGGAGCACCATTCAGCAGGTGCATAAAGAGAAAGAGATTGCGGTGCAAGCCAGTAAAGCGAAGAGTGAGTTTCTGGCAACGATGAGCCATGAGATTCGCACCCCGATGAATGGTGTCCTGGGGATGACTGATCTGGTATTGGATACCGATCTGACCAATGAACAGCGCCGTTTTATACAGATGATTCGCTATTCTGGTGAAGGTTTGCTGGAGATCATCAATGACATCCTCGATTTCTCCAAGATTGAAGCGGGGAAATTACACCTGGATTATCGGCCACTGAATCTGGCCGAGCTGATTCAGACTCAGGTCTCAATTCTTAATCTTCAGGCACAGAAGAAGGGCCTGACGATGACGAGCAACCTGCCACCTGAGCTGAGTACCGTGATTATGGGAGATACGGTACGGTTGCGGCAGGTGCTTACCAATCTGATCGGTAATGCGATTAAATTTACCCCGGATGGCTCCGTGACAGTGAGTGCGGTGGTGTTTGAAGAGACGGCTGAATCTATCTCTTTTCAGCTACGGGTTACTGATACCGGAGTGGGTATTTCGCCTGAATATCAGAGTGTTATTTTTGAATCCTTTGCTCAGGCTGATAGCACCACAACCCGAAACTACGGTGGTACCGGACTGGGGCTGGCGATCTCTCGTCAGCTGATTGAGATGATGGGCGGAACGATAGACTTCTCCAGCGAACCGGGCAAAGGCACAACCTTCTGGTTTGGTCTGCAACTGGCGAAAACCGATCAGCCGCCTGAAGCCGAAATGCCTGAATTCAAGCAACCGGTAGCGTCGGGGGGGATAGAGGGGCATATTCTGCTGGTTGAGGATCATCCTGTTAATCAGGAGTATGCACTGCAGACGCTCAGGGGGTTAGGCATAGGTGTTGATCTCGCCGCCAATGGGGTGCAGGCGTTAAAGATGATCTGTGAGAATGACTACCAGTTGGTGCTGATGGATTGCCAGATGCCGGAGATGGATGGCTATCAGGCGACTGCCGAGATTCGTAAGCGGGAAGCGGCGGAACAACGTCCCCGTTTGCCGGTGATTGCGCTGACCGCGAATGCCATGGCGGATGACCGGCAGCGTTGTTTGCAGGCGGGCATGGATGACTATCTGGCGAAACCGTTTAATAAAACGCAGATCATGCATATTCTCAAACACTGGTTGCCTCAGAGTATACCTGTCGATACCGGCGTTACCCCCACTGGGGCTGAACACCCGGGCAGCCACGCCGACAGGCAGTTGTTCCTTGATAAAGCGGTCATCGATGAGCTGGTTATATCGCAACTAATTGAGATGGATGCCGATGGCGCATTTCTGCGCAAAATTATCGCGGCCTATCTGGAGAAGTCCCCTGATGACCTGAACCGTTTGCAAGTCGCAGTGTCAGAGCAGGATCAGGAGATGCTGAGAGTTGCGGCCCATAGTTTCAAATCCAGCAGCTATAACCTGGGAGCGACAGCACTGGCGGAGCTGTGTAAAGCGCTGGAACAGGTTGGCAGAAGCGGAGTGCTGCAGCAAGCGCCAGCATTGTTGCAAGAGATAGAGACAGAGTATCAAAAGGTTGAACAGGTGTTGACGAGGATCAGACAGACAGAGGGTGGGCATGACTGACGTAAGTGAAAACAAGCAGACCTCTTTCAGGGTACTGGTTGTTGACGATGATCTCACAGCCCGCATTCTGGCGACTCACTCTCTTGAACAGGAGGGTTTTGAGGTCTTGCTGGCCGACAATGGCGTGATGGCGCTCCAGACGTTTCAGGAGGCGCAGCCGGATATTGTCCTGATGGATGTGGAAATGCCCGGCCTTAACGGCTTTGATGTCTGTCGGCAGTTGCGCAAAATGCCCTGTGGCAAATTGGTACCGATTCTGATGGCGACCGGGCAGGATGATATCGATTCCGTCCGTGAAGCCTATGCCGCTGGTGCCACTGATTTCGTTGCCAAACCATTCAACTGGAAAGTGCTTGGGCATCGTCTCAGTTATATGATTCGTGCCAGTAACACCACGGAGCAGCTGCGCCAGCTGCAGAAGAGTGAAGCGCGGCTGGGCAATGCTCAGCGGATTGCCCGGCTGGGCAATTGGGAGTGGCATCTGAAAAGCGGAGAGATCTACTGGTCGGATCAGTTTTACCACCTGCTGGGCGGTAAGCGGGGGCTGACTCATACCGGTATGCGCACGTTCTTGCGCTGTGTTCCCGCGCAGGAACGGCCGCAGGTACGCCACTGGCTTAAACAGCTACTCAACTGTCATTATTCTGGTTTTATGTCAGGAATTAATCACAGTATCAGCCTGCCGGGCCAGTGTGTTAAGAGTGTTCAGCATCAGGCCGAAGTCTTTTGTGACGACCAGGGCAGTGCAACGATTATTGCTGGCACCATGCTGGATGTCTCTGAACTGAAGCGGGCGCAGGATCAGGTTCTGAAGCTGGCACGATTCGATAGCCTGACAGGCCTTTCAAACCGCAGCGTATTTTGTGATCGGGTGCAGCTGGCCATCGATCAGGCGGAACGCAAAGGCTGTCTTGGCGCAGTACTGTTTCTTGATCTGGATAATTTTAAGCGGATTAACGATACTTTTGGTCATGGCATCGGTGACCTGTTATTGCAGGAGGTAGCGCAGCGCCTGACGTACAGCGTGCGTTTCAATGATCGGGGTGATGACGATGCTACCCCGACCGAACCGACAGAACTGCCCGACGGCGTTGAAGCGCAAATGTGGGAGGGCGACCGGGGTGTGCCGCTGGTGGCCCGTTTTGGCGGTGATGAGTTTACCGTTCTGCTGCCGGAAATTAATCAGATTCGCGACGCTGAAAATGTTGCCCGCCGGGTTCTCGAAGCGATAGGGCTTTCTATCGATCTTGCGGGTCATGAAGTCGTCATTACCCCCAGCATCGGCATCGCCATCTTTCCCCATCATGGAGAGAACGTCGACAGCCTGATGAAAAATGTTGATGCCGCTATGTATTATGTAAAGCATACGGGCAAAAACGGCTATGAACTGTTTGTTAAGTCGATGAATGTTGTGGCGAAGCGCCGTCTGGAGCTGGAAAGTCACCTGCGTCACGCCATTGAATTGAATGAACTGTCAATTAACTATCAGCCCCAGGTGGAGATGTGCAGCGGTAAAATCGTTGGGGTTGAAGCTCTGCTTCGCTGGAACTGTCACCAGTTGGGGTTTATTTCACCGGTAGAGTTTATTCCCATTGCTGAAGAAACCGGGCTGATTACACCGATTGGCGAATGGGTGATGCGTGAAGCCTGTCGACAAACACGGCAGTGGCAGCTGGAGGGGCTGCCGCAGATCAGGGTTGCGGTTAACCTGTCTGTGCGTCAGTTTGCCAAGCAAAATCTGGAAAAGCTGGTGAGTCAGGTGCTGCAGGATACCGGATTGCCGGTTAATTGTCTGGAGCTTGAGATCACTGAAAATATGCTGATGGATGATGTTGAAGGCTCTGTTGAAACACTGCATCGGCTAAAAGCGCTGGGTGTACAGCTGGCAATAGACGATTTTGGCACGGGCTATTCAAGCCTGAGTTATCTGAAGCGCTTTCCGATCGACCGTTTAAAAGTGGACCGCTCTTTTATTACCCATGTGACCACCGATCAGGGTGATGCCTCGGTAACTCAGGCGATTATTGCGGTCGCTCATAATCTGGGGTTGAGTGTTACTGCAGAAGGTGTGGAAGACGAGGCTCAGCTGGCTTTTCTGCAGCAATACGCCTGTGAAGAGGTGCAGGGGTTTCTGTTCAGCAAACCGCTCGTCGCGGACGACTTAGCTGAGTTACTCAGAACCACTCATGGCTATATGTCACTTAATACTGATACTAGCGCGGACTAAGAGACGTTGTTAGCTGTAGACAACGCTATTCCGTCAGTTTTGTCTAGTCATAATTTAATCGCCGTTAGTGCCCTACATTTTCGTTATTCCCTCACTTTTATCGCGTAATTATTCTGATTTAACGCTTCTTTTAAAATAGCCCGTCTACACTGTCTTTAACTAAACAGTTAAAGATGGCTATGAACTATCTCGTGTTAGCAGTGGTTATTTCTGCCTTGTTGCTCTCTGGTCGAGTCTTTGCCGACCCTCGGGACAGTGTGGATCCTGATTATGCGGTTGAGCTTGTTAAACAGGGATTGATTGTCTCGTTTGATCAGCTATTGGCGCGGCATCAGGTGCTGGCCCGTAACCGGGTATTAGATCTTGAGCTGGAACAGACCGATGGGGTATTTACCTATGAGGTACTGGTGTTTCATTGGGACGGGCATATCAACGTATATGTCTTTGATGCGGTAACCGGTGAGCTGTTGAGCAACGATTAGGAGAGTAATCGTCATGGGTGTATCTGACTTTGATGAGAAAACCAAAAGTTTGCCGCAACTTTTTGCGTGCTGTAGCCAGTCCGGCTGGGAGGGCAACCGTTTTAAGGCAGAAGGATTAGCGTCATGAACCCGCCAGGCTCGTCGCTGGAACATCGGATTCGACGGGAGTTGATGATACTGATGGTGCCTGCATTTGTACTTCTGCTGTTGCTGTTGCACCTGACGATGAGCCGTATCACCGATGAGTATGTCGGCTCCCGGCTGGGGGATGATGTTGAAAATATTATCACCGCGCTGAAGTGGACGGATCAGGGGTGGCAGATTGATGATAACCAGCTTGGCGAAGCATTTAAGCGGGTCAGAAGTGGTCACTACTTTATCGTGGGTTGGGATGGTGGGCAGATACGTTCCCGCAGCCTTTGGGATACCGCCCCAGATGTCGGCCTGTTGCCTACCGGTAAACAGTTACAGTTTCAGGTTACCGGATCGGGTGACGAGCGCTGGCTGGTGTGGCAGCAAGGGGTCAGCAAAGGGGCCCGGGATTTTACCATCTGGGTGGCTGAAGATATTACTGCGTTTATTGCTAAACAGAATGAATACGAATACTCATTGCTAACGATTCTGGTTGGGTTAACCCTGTTGATTATGTTGCTGCAGCGACGCATTTTACACTGGGGTTTTGCCAGCCTTAAACCGATGCAAACCGCGTTGCTGAGGGGAAAGATTGATGGCGTACTGACGCTGCCGAAAGCGGTTCCGCAGGAGGTTCAGCCCTTGGCGGATGCGATTGAGCGTCTGGTGGATCATTCCAGAAAGCAGTTAAGCCGTTCAAGAACTGCAACCAGTAATCTGGCTCATGAGTTAAAACTGCCGCTGCAGCATCTTAAACTGCTGGCGGAGGCAACCGGGGTTGAAGATAACCGTGACAGTCTGAAGCAGATATACACTCAGCTGCAGCGGCGTATTGAAGGGGAGTTGCGACGGGCGAAAATATCGGGTTCGCCTGCGCCGGTTGATCTGTTCAATCCCCAGGAGGAACTGCCCTACCTGGTAGAGCTATTAAACCGGAAGCGGGGCGGCGATGAGATCGATTTGGTGCAACATATTCCAGAGTTTGCCATTCCGTTTGATCGGGATGATATGCTGGAACTGGTGGGAAATCTGCTTGATAACGCCTGGGAACACGCCAATTCCAGAGTCTTACTGAGCATCCGTGAGAGTCGGGGGGTATGGACCATTATCGTCAGCGATGATGGCCCGGATATCGCTCCGGAAACGATTGCGGCGATGGAGAATACTGAATCACCTCAACAGCACGACCATCATGCTCTGGGGCTGTCAATATGCCGCTCGGTGGTACATAGCTACGGGGGCAAAATGCAGCTGCATGCGGCGCGTTTAGGTGGTCTGCAGGTGATTATTGATCTGCCGCTGTCTGGTAGTGAATCCCCGGATGATAACGACAGCAACAGGGAGGTGTGACAGCTGTGGGGGCCCTTTGTCTTCAGGTTAAATGTGCAGCCAGATGATCAACCAGCATGCGGACTTTAGAGGACAGGTGGCGATTTTGGGGGTAGAGCGCCCAGACCCCTTCGCTTGAATGCTGGTAGTTTTGTAATAACGAGATCAACTCTCCCTCTTTGATGTAGGGTTCGACATAGTAGTCGGGCAGCTGCACGATGCCAATTCCTTTCAGAGCAGCATCCAGGAGTGCCTGACCACTGTTGCAGTGCAGATTGCCGCTGACCCGGATATTACGCTCCTGTCCCTGTTCCAGAAAGCGCCAGTAGTCCAGCGTGCCCAGCAGACAGTTGTGATGTTTCAGTTCGTTCAGCACATGGGGTTCACCATGGGTTGCCAGATAGACCGGCGCTGCACAGACATATAGCTGTCGTGAGATCAGTTGCCGGGCGATCATGCTGGAGTCTTCCAGCTTGCCCAGACGAATGGCCAGGTCGTAGCCGGATGCGACCAGATCGACGGTCTGATTGGTCAGATGACATTGCACCTCCAGTTCCGGATAGAGACGGATAAAGTCATTGATCAATGGGGCAATTTTTTGCTCCCCATAAGTTGCGGGGGCGGTGATTTTTAACTTACCCCGGGGAGTATTCTGCAGGTTAGTCACGGCCCGTTCTGCTTCTTCCAGCCCGCTTAGCAACTGCCGACAATATTGATAATAGGTTTCGCCCGCCTCGGTTGCGGTCACCTTACGGGTGGTGCGGTAGAACAGCTTGGTGCCAAGACGGTTTTCCAGCGCGCTGATCTGACGGCTGACCTGCGCAGTCGAAACCCCCAGCTGTTTAGCTGCAGCGGTAAAACTTGCGGTTTCGGTAACGGCGATCAGTTCGGAAACCCCTTCCCAGCGGCTCATTGTTACTCTCTCGTAAAAGTATATTGATAAAACGCTAGATTATCTTGTTTCCATTAACAACTACAATGGCTAGTTATTAATTGTTGCTACTATTACGTTCTATCCTGAAATTTAACCCGCAAAGAGTTGACGAAAATGACCATGATTAAATCTAGAGCGGCTATCGCCTGGGGGCCAAATCAGCCCCTGTCTATTGAAGAAGTGGATGTTATGCCACCTAAGGCGGGCGAGGTGCTGGTGCGCATCGTCGCTACCGGTGTGTGTCATACCGATGCGTTTACCCTGTCCGGTGAAGATCCTGAAGGTATTTTCCCGGCGATTCTGGGCCATGAGGGCGGTGGTATTGTCGAGCAGATCGGTGAAGGCGTGACCAGTGTTGCTGTGGGTGATCACGTTATCCCGCTGTACACCCCTGAGTGTGGTGAGTGTAAATTCTGTAAATCGGGTAAAACTAACCTGTGTCAGAAGATTCGTGAGACCCAGGGTAAGGGCCTGATGCCCGATGGCACCACCCGTTTTTATAAAGATGGTCAGCCGATCTATCACTACATGGGTTGCTCTACCTTCTCTGAATATACCGTCCTGCCTGAGATCTCTCTGGCGAAGGTGAATAAAGAAGCGCCACTGGAAGAGGTCTGCCTGCTGGGTTGTGGTGTGACCACCGGTATGGGCGCGGTAATGAATACCGCTAAGGTGGAAGAGGGCGCCACTGTGGCGATCTTCGGTATCGGTGGTATCGGCCTGTCCGCAATTATCGGTGCAACGATGGCAAAAGCCAGCCGAATCATCGCGATCGATATCAATGAATCGAAGTTTGATCTGGCGCGCAAACTGGGTGCGACCGACTGCATCAATCCAAAAGATTATGACAAGCCGATTCAGGACGTGATTGTTGAACTGACCGATGGTGGTGTGGATTACTCCTTTGAGTGTATCGGTAATGTTAACGTGATGCGTTCTGCGCTGGAATGCTGCCACAAAGGCTGGGGTGAGTCTGTCATCATCGGTGTGGCCGGTGCCGGGCAGGAGATCTCTACCCGTCCGTTCCAGCTGGTGACCGGGCGTGTATGGCGTGGTTCAGCGTTTGGTGGTGTTAAAGGCCGCTCTGAGCTGCCAGAGATCGTTGAACGTTACATGAACGGTGAGTTCGCGCTGAATGACTTTATTACCCATACCATGGGGCTGGAAGATATCAACAGTGCCTTCGATCTGATGCATGAAGGTAAGAGTATCCGTAGCGTTATTCATTACGATAAGTAACCGTCAGCGTAGCGGCTGTTGTCATCAGGACGACAGCCCTTAAGGAAAGCATCTATGAGTCTTGAACTTGTAAGCCAGACGAAGAGCTTTGGCGGTTGGCATAAGCAATATAATCACCACTCTTCCGCATTGGGTGTCAGCATGCGGTTTGCCATCTATCTGCCGCCGCAGGCGCAGAGTGGCGAGAAGGTGCCGGTACTGTACTGGCTCTCCGGGCTGACCTGCAGTGATGAAAACTTTATGCAGAAGGCGGGCGCACACCGCATCGCCGCTGAACTGGGTATCGCCATTGTGGCACCGGATACCAGCCCCCGTGGCGATGGTGTCGCCAACGATGAAGGTTATGATCTCGGGCAAGGTGCAGGTTTCTACGTCAATGCGACAGAAGCCCCCTGGAGCGAGCATTACCGGATGTATGATTACGTTGTCGAGGAGCTGCCAACGCTGATCGAAACGACCTTTCCCGTGTCACAGAAGCGTGCCATTGCCGGTCACTCAATGGGTGGGCATGGTGCATTGATGATCAGCCTGCGTAATCCCGGGCGTTATACTTCGGTTTCCGCCTTTAGCCCGATCAGTAATCCGGTCAACTGTCCCTGGGGACGCAAAGCGTTTACCGCCTATCTGGGGACGGATGAGAGCTGCTGGCAGCAATATGATACGACGGTGTTGTTGCGTAACAACCCGGTCGCGCTGCCAACCCGTGTCGATCAGGGGCTGGCGGATGATTTTCTGGCTGAACAGTTGCAGCCGGAAAAACTGGTAGCGGCAGCCGCAGAATCGGGTTATCCGCTGCAGCTTGAACAGCATGAAGGCTATGATCACAGCTACTATTTCATTGCCAGTTTTATTGAAGAGCAGTTGCGGTTTCATCAGCGTTATCTGCAGGCTGACTGATAACAGCCAGCTTTACCTGTTGAGGTATGTTTTGGGGCTCTTAATGAGCCCTTTTTTTATATCTGTGGGGGCGGCCTAGCTCAGCACACTCAAGAGCAGGGCGATCAGCGAATCACTGCTGTTCTGATACTGGTCGAACAGCAGTTTGGCCGACATAATCAGCGTCACCACGACCACCAGTGGCCGGATCAGACGGGTTCCCTGATTAACCACCATTTGTGCGCCTATCTGGCCACCAATCAGCTGCCCGGCTGCCATAATAAACCCTGCCAGCCAGAGTATATTGCCTCCCAGAGCAAAGAAAATCAGCGCAGCCAGATTGGAGGTAAAGTTGAGAATTTTAGTATGGGCGGTGGCCCGTGCCATGCTAAAACCGAGCAGTGATACAAAGGCGAGGGCAAAAAAGGTGCCAGTGCCCGGCCCGAAAAAACCATCATAAAAACCGATTGCGCTGGTAAACAGGAAGGCAAACAGAGCGTGGCTGATTTTGCGGTCGCGATCCAGGTCGCCAATCCGTTTGGAAAACATAAAGTACAGCGCAATGATCACCAGCAGGAGCGGCATAATCGATGCCAGCAGGTGGGTGTCTAATCGCTGCACAATCACCGTGCCCGACACTGCTCCGAGGAAGGTGCAGAGGATCATCAGCTTCATCTGTGTCAGGTCGATCAGCTTTTTCCGGATAAAGTAGACAGAGGCGGCAAAGGTGCCAAAACTGCCCTGCAGCTTATTGGTCGCCAGCGCTTCCACCGGGCTCATACCGGACGCCAGCAGCACTGGCAGAGTAATCATTCCGCCACCACCGGCGATCGCATCAATAATGCCCGCACCAAGGCCGGTCAGCACAAACAGTACTACGAGCGTTAGGTCCAGCTCCATCGTTACCTCCTTGATTGAAGCTTCGCACTTTAGCAGCCACGCCCTGTCAGTAATAGCTAAATTCAGCGGGTAGTTTGATAAACCGGTTGTTGTTCCGTTTAAAACTTAAACCGGCTGATCAGGTCGTTCTGTGCTCTGCCCATCGAGGTGATCTCATCGCTGAGGCGGGCTGAATCTTTTGCCAGGCCGGTGACTTCATCGGCAACTGTGCGGATAGTCTGCAGGGTCTGACTGATATCACCAGCTACCATGCTTTGCTCCTCGGCTGCGGTAGCAATCTGAGTCGAACGGTGGTTAATCTCTTCCACCGCACTGCCGATGGTATCAAACATATTACTGGCATCGAGCACCTGCACGGCGGAGTCTTTGGCTAAAGAGGAGCTTTCCTGAATGCTGCTGACCACCGAGCTGGTGGCTTTTTGCAGGTTATTAATCACCGTTTCAATTTCGCTGACCGACATCGCTGTGCGTGCTGCCAGCGCCCGGACCTCATCGGCAACTACCGCAAATCCACGGCCCTGATCACCGGCTCTGGCGGCTTCAATGGCGGCGTTGAGTGCCAGCAGATTGGTCTGCTCCGCCACCGAACGGATCACCAGCAACACTTCCGCGATATTTTCACTGTCGGCAGCCAGTCCCTCAACCTGCGTCATCGAGACCTGCATCTGTTGCGCCAGCGCTTCAATATTGCGGGTGGTGGTCTGGATCGACTGTCGTCCGGAGAGTGAGGCCAGCTCTGCCCGGTGAGAAGCGTCGGCTGCGTGGGCCGCATTTTTTGCCACATCCACTGAGGACTGAGACATCTCTTCAGACGCAGTAGCAACCATGACGATCTGTTGCTGCTGTTGCTCGACGTCGTGATTGGTTTTGAATGCAAGTTTTGTCGCTTGTTCCGATTTGGCCAGTGCCTCCTTAATGGAGTAGGCCATGCTCTGTATCATCTCCGCCAGCTGGGCAACAAACAGGTTAAAGTGGCCGGACAATACACCGACTTCATCCTGCGACTGCACGGCGATGCGTTGAGTCAGATCGCCTTCGCCGCTGGAGATCTGCTCCAATGCGTTGGTTACCTGACGCAGCGGTCTGGTAATACGGATGGCCAGCCAGATGACGATCAGTGAGCCAAACAGGACAATCAGCAGGCCGGCAATGATAACCCCGGTGGTCTGTTTGCTTTGTCCCTGTTGGAGCACGGAGATAACACTATCGACCCGTTGTAAAACATGGCTGGCGGGGACGTCAATATAGAGTTTCCAGGTGGCCAGTTTATTCAGGTTTAGGTGACGGATCAGGGTGTAACGTTCATCGTTCTGTTGTGTCACTGGCTGGTTGAGCTGAACATCTGGTGGTAGCAGGTCGGTAACTTTTTCTCCGGCAGTGCCTTTGTTCTGACTGTCTGCTACCAGGGTATTGGATGCGGAGATCAGCATCACCCGGCCCTGACCGTCCGCCAGTTTACGGCCAAAGGCTTCCGCCGAGGCCTGCATCTGCGACATTGGCAGGTCGATTCCGATCACACCGACCAGGCGGTCTGCAAAGTAGATTGGCACTGCGACTGAGGTCATCAGCGTTTTTTTGCCGTCCACTTCATCGGTATAGGGGTCGATAATGCAGGGGCCTTTGCGTTCAATCGGACAGCTGTACCAGCTATTGTATGGTTGCCCACTGCTGCTGGGGGTTGTGTCACTGATCATCTGTTCTGTGAGGATCACCTGAATGGCTTCCCCTTTGGCATTATGTGCCCAGTACACAGCGAAACGTCCGGCGTCATTGGACGCCAGATCATCTTCCCCTTTATGCTCATCGTCAGCTCCATCCAGTGCTTTAGGCAGAAACACCGCATAGATACCCAGCACCTCGGGGTTGTTTTGCAGTGCGCCTGCAATGTACTGATTGATGATATGACGCACATCATCCGATGATATATACAGTGAGCGAAACTGATCGCGGAGGAAAGCGATGTCGCGGGCATAACCTGCCGCGGCTAAAGCGTTGGAAGCAAACAATTTCTCAATGCGCAGCTGTTCTGCGCTGGCAACGGTCTCCATTTTATCCTGCGCCGCCCGACTTAATTCGGGTTCAATGGTGTTGCGCAGCTGCTCGGTGGTCGAGTTGATTAGCAGGGTGGAGATGATCAGCTGGATGATTACGGTCAGTCCCAGCAAGAACGCAACAGGCAGGGAGATTTTACGTATTAAAGAGGTCCAGCGCATAGGTCACCTGTTTTTTAATTAAGCTCTGGATCGTCTAATCTATTGGCTTGATGTTCAATACCCATCTTGGGGTATGGAGGGGTGAGATGAAGAACTTTCCAGCTTTCTGGTCGCAGACTTTCTCCGTCTCCAGGGGAACAGGCTGATTGTCCACGCAATCACCGCCACCCCGGCGGTGCTGCAACCTGTGTTGCTTCGGCGCTTCAAATCTCTGCATTCAGAGCGGCACTTTTAAGGCTGCTCATGACAACCGCAATGTTTAAAATAAGCTGGAAAAATCACAGGCCAGTTTCATAATTCAAGGCCAAAAGTTGGGCTGTTCTGATCCAGTTGCGTAACAAAATCGCTGATTAGCGCCTGAACTTTAAGTACCTCGGGACGTTCATTATGTTCCAGCGATGACCACAGGGCGATATCGCGACGGGATGAGTTGACACCGTCTATCCTGAGCATCTGCTCTGGCGCGATCTCTTGAGTCATTAATGCTAACCGGGCAGGCAGCCAGACCAGCATATCGGTGGTGTTCAGCAGATGGATCACCGAGCGGATGCTGCCGGTAAAGGCGATCTGGGCGGCATTGGCACCGGTCACTTCCGCCTGGCTGCCAAGAAACCCGGCACTGGCACCGGCGATAAACCACTTTTGCCGGGCGATATCCTCTTTAGTGACGGGCTCTTTTGATCCGATCAGTTTAGATTTTTTACCGGCAAAAATGCCAGACCGGTCGCGGAACAGAATCTGCCGCTCCAGTGACTTCTGCGACACTGATAAATGTGCCGGTGCCAGCAGAAAATCCAGTTCGCCCTCCTGTAACAGGGAGATCTGTGCCGCGGCAGAACCGGTGCGGAAATGAAACGCATAGCGTTTTTCCTGCAGAAAGTAATCGGTCATGCGATTCACCGTGGCAAACTCCCAGAGGGGATCAATGCCGACAACAAACTCGCTTTTATAACCGCTGTGAAATTGACGGATAACCTCTTCACCCCTGACCGTTTCTGCCAGAATCCGTTCACCAATCTGCGATAGCCGCGCTCCGATCTCCGTGGGAATAACGCCATAACGGGTGCGCTTTAACAGCGGTGCACCCACCTTCATCTCCAGTTGCTGGATGCTGCGGGTGAGGGTGGGCTGAGTGACGTGCAGCTGTTCGCAGGCGCTGGTGAGAGATCCCTGCTTAACGACGATCGCTAATTGCTTCAACAGGTTAGGGTTCATATATACGTATTCTTTGTGTCTTGGGTTAAAAACTGATTATTCCTTATATTGTCTGTGGTTTAAAGTGATCATTCTAATAATAAGAACGGCAGATTGACGATGCAGCTCTATGGTGAAAATTCTCATCGGGGTTATCCCCACCTCTCTGATCCTCAGGATCGTTTTTTTAGCGCCTGTTACCAGGCTTTACCCATTAAAGAACGGGGCGCGGTCAGCGGGTCTGGCGTTAAATTCTAATAAAACAGAACAAAAATAATCTAAATGGAATCTATGCAATGAAAAAATTAATTCTAGGCAGCGTTCTGGCTTTAACAGCAGGGGCGATGGTTCAAACCGCTCAGGCGGCTGATTACACCTTGCGTCTGGCGCATTTCTTTCCGCCAGTGGCGGGGATCCACAAAAACGTTGCTCAGGCCTGGGCAGACAAGGTGACCGCCGACTCCAACGGCCGTATTGCGGTAGAGGTGTATCCCTCTTCAACGTTAGCTAAACCTCCGGCGCTCTATGATGCGGTGACCAGTCGCATCGCCGATGTGTCACTCACCGTACAGGGCTACACAGCCAACCGTTTCCCGCTGACTCAGGTGGTTGAACTGCCGGGTATTACCAAAAGTGCGGCTCAGGGCTCCTGTATTCTTCAGCACCTTTACGATGAAAAACTGATCAGTGATGAGTATAGCGATACCCGGCCCCTGTTTCTCTTCACCCATGGCCCTGGCCATATCCACACCACTGAAAAAATGATTAAAGAACCCGCTGACTTTGACGGGCTGAGAATTCGTCGGCCTACTGCGGTGGTGGCAAAACTGTTGGAAGGATTGGGCGCGCAGCCTGTAGGAATGCCTGCGCCGCAGGCGTTTCAATCGGTTCAGCGGGGCGTTATTGACGGCGTTGCATTGCCATGGGAGGGACAACTGACCTTTCGTATGAATGAGCTGACACCGAAACACACAGAGGTAGGTGGTTTGTACACCCTGTCGTTTCTGGTCACTATGAACAAGGATGTGTACAACAGTATGCCCGCCGATTTGCAAAAGGTCATTGATGAGAACTCCGGTGAAACCTGGTCTCAGATCGCCGCCGGTGTGTTTGATGATGCAGATATTAAAGGGCGTGCCCAGGCGGTAGCGCTGGGACATGAGATCTATACGGTTGTCGGGGGCAGTGAAAATCCGGCCTGGAAACCGGTGTTGGATAAAGCGTCTGAAGACTATCTGGCCGAACTGGAAGCGAAAGGATTACCTGCAAGGGCGGTCTATGCACGTGCCAAGGAACTGGCTGAAAGCTGTCAATAACGGCTCTTCAACTGGCTTGTGAATAAACCGGCGTGGTCTGCTCTATCAGACCGCGCCGGTTTTTTTTGACCGGCTGTGAGCCCAGATCGTCAAAAAGGGCTTGCTCCTAAAAGGCTGCTAAGGGTTTAACCACAGCACTTTTTGTATTTTTTGCCGCTGCCACATGAGCAGGGGGCGTTACGTTCCGGTGTTTTTTCGATCTGCACTGTTTTAGGTGTAGCTAACAGCGCTGTCAGCTCTACGATGTTCTCTTCTGCCTCAGCATCGACAACAATCGTTGCCACCAGATCGTGCTCTGCAACAAGGGCTGCAACCTCCTGCTTGCGCTCTTCCGAGGGGACGCTCAGCAATAATGGGCTGCTTTCGCTACCCGGTTTCACTTTCGCCTTGGTGTTGTAACCACTCTTACCGTAGTTACCCATAATATCGGGAGTACCTTTATAGAAACATTTAGACATGGGTGACTCCTGAAGTTGTGTCATTGTGCTGAGGGGGCAGCATTCTAGCAGGAAACGGAGGGAAGCGGTGAATTGATTGATCTCATTCTCAGGTTGGGGCGTATAGTCTATTGCGTTTTGTAGTGTAAATCAGGACATGTTTACTGAGTCAGACTATTTTTCACGGGGAATGGTTCTTCACGTATAAAGTTAACGATTCCTTTAGTCTTTATGATTTGCTCTATATGATTTACTTATAGGTTTATATGAACCTATAATTAGTTCATTTGACCTGATGTAAGTGCACAAGGCTTAATAGGTCTTTGGCTTCAAGTCGGTAATCTAAGCGAGTGAGGCGATGCTGGAAGGTATTTTAGGCAATATTAACAAAGAACGGGTGCTCGTTTATGTGATCGCACGTGGCCAAGGCTATCCTCGAGAGATCGCTACATTCTTTGATGCACCCCTTACGCCTATTCAGAAGCAAACAGAGAAGCTGGAAACCGCAGGGGTACTTTACAGCCGGTTTGTCGGTAGATCCCGAGTCTATGCACTAAATCCAAGGTGCGTATATATTAACGAACTGAAGGCATTGATAAACCGGATACTGGAATTCTATCCGGAAGATGTCCAGAATGCGTTGATGAATAACCGTCGTCGTCCCCGCAAACCTGAAAAGCCATTGACGAGAACCGGTGCTAATGGCTGATCTGGCTGTAATCCATAAAGGTATTAGCGCCAGAGATCTGGCAGGGTTGATTGCTTCACATCTGGCGCTAAAGGGGATTGATGTGACTCTGGTGGGTGGAACCTGCGTATCAATCTACTCAGATAATTTCTATCAATCTGACGATCTGGATTTCGTTGACCGTTCCTATACTCCCAGCAAAAAGCTCAAAGGTGCCATGTTAGAAATTGGATTTACACCGATTGGACGATACTACGAACACCCGGATTCCCCTTTTGTTGTTGAGTTTCCGCCGGGACCCTTGTCAGTGGGTGATGAGCCTGTCCGAAAATGGTCAACGTTGGTTACTCCACTGTGAACCTTCACATTAATAACGCCGGAAGACTGTATAAAAGATCGTCTGGCTGCTTATTTCCATTGGAGTGACAGGCAGGCTCTCGATCAGGCAGTGTGGGTTGCCAACGATCAGGTTGGGAAATATAGCCTTGAAGAGATTGAACAGTGGGCTGAGCGGGAAGGGGAAGTAGAAAAGTTTAAGAAATTTATCACTCGCCTGGACGGCTAAAAAGACCTGCTCCCCCTTATTACCAGAATGCCATGATGTAGCAAATAGTGGGGAAGCAGCGGTTCTGTCCACGTTAAATGAAGGTGTCTCTATGAAAAATCGATTCTCCCAGGAAAATTCGGCAACCGTTGAGACCCTCGAAGATCTCGCCGCGTTGTCAAACTACTCGCTCATGGACAGGCTCAACGCCGACCCTAAGGCGACAGCAAACGGGAATGATCATCAGCCGCGGCAGGTGTTCTCGGGTCACTATGTCCCGGTAAAACCCACGCCAATCGCCGATCCGGAGTACATCACTCACAGTAAAGCACTCTTTAGTGAACTGGGTTTTGCTGACACTCTGGCACAGTCGGACGACTTTATGCGGATGTTCTCCGGTGATCTCTCTCAGGTGCCTGCGCCTCTGCGCAGGGCTGGCTGGGCCTGTGGTTATGCACTGTCTATCTATGGCACTGAATACTATCAGCAGTGTCCGTTCCAGACCGGTAATGGCTACGGTGATGGTCGTGCAGTGTCCGTACTTGAGGCGGTCATCAACGGCAAGCGCTGGGAGATGCAGCTCAAAGGTGGCGGCCGGACGCCTTACTGTCGTGGTGCGGATGGTCGTGCCGTGCTGCGTTCCAGTGTGCGGGAGTTTCTGGCACAGGAACATATGCATGCCCTTGGCGTGCCAACCTCCCGCTCGCTGAGTCTGTATGTGTCTAAAATTGAGCAGATCCGGCGGCCCTGGTACACAGAGGGTTCGCACTCGTTGGATCCTGACACCATGGTATCGGAGCCAGTTGCCATCTCAACCCGCGTCGCACCGTCGTTCCTGCGGGTCGGCCAACTGGAGCTGTTCGCTCGTCGTGCCCGCAAGCAGGAACACCCGCAAGCGCTGCAGGAGCTGGAGATGATCGTGTTGCACCTGATTGAACGTGAGTACGCTGAGGTCATCGACACGACACTGAGTCTTGCCGAGAAAGTGGTGCTGTTGGCGAATGAGTTTCGCGACCGCCTGACCTCGCTGGTGGCGAACTGGATCCGTGTCGGTTACTGCCAGGGCAACTTCAACAGTGATAACTGCGCTGCTGGTGGCTTCACCCTTGACTACGGCCCCTTCGGATTCTGCGAGCTGTTCGACCCACAATGTCAACCCTGGACCGGCGGCGGACAGCACTTCTCATTTCTCAATCAGCCCGCGGCAGCCGAACGTAACTTCCACATGTTCTGGACCGCCTTGCGGCCGTTGCTGATGTCTAATGACAATGCTTTGCAGCAGCTCGACGAGATTCGCAGCGGTTTTGATGCCGTGATGCAAACGAAAATGAGACAGATGTGGGCGACCAAACTAGGACTGGACAGATTCGATATGGCGCTGTTCAGAGAGCTTGCCGCTCTGATGATGGCAACTTCCGTGGATTACACCATCCTCTTTCGTGAACTCTCGCATCTGCCTGACGATATCGCACCACTCCAAAAAAGCTTCTACAACAGCGCGGCCTATCAGGCAGACCCGCAAGGGATGGACCAACGCTGGTCAGCGTGGTTGGCACAATGGAATGCGCTGATCGACAGCCAGCCCCTCTCCCGTGAGGAGATCTCTGTGCAGATGAAAGGCGTCAATCCAAAATACAGCTGGCGCGAATGGTTCGTGGTGCCCGCCTATCAGCTGGCAAGTGTTGGCAATTACGCACTAGTGCGGGAGCTACAGAAGGTGATGACCCAGCCCTACGCTGAGCAATCAAAAGAGGTGGAGGATAAATACTACCGGCTGAAACCGTCTCAATTCAGTGAGCTTGGCGGACTGTCGCACTACAGCTGTTCGTCGTGAATTTTTTGCAGCGGGTGGGGTGGTTACTGTTGGACTGCCCCGATACCTTTCTTCATCTTAATAAACAGATCTGTTTCCTTGGTTTTTCTTTATCCTGGGCGTACCCAGCGCCCTTTCTTTTGTGACTGTCTGTCGTTAACGCTTAAGATCCCTGTAGAAATTTTCATGACTGCCCAGAGCGATCAGTTGTAGTGTCAGTTCGCCCTCTTCGAAGCTGTAACCCAGAAGTGTGAGCTGACTCACCATTTTGAACTTATATACACGCAGATAAGCCAGATCACCTTTCTTTTGTTCTCCGGCCTCCGGGGTCATCTGTAGTTGTTTGACGGCGCTGTCTAAGTCTTTTTTCTGGTTTGCTTTGAGCTTTTTGACTGCTTTAGAGAAAGAGCGGGTCTGCAGAATCCTGATTGTCTCAGCCAAACTGGTATTCCTCTACCAGACCTGCATCAGCTTCAGCCTTTGCGATCATAGCGTTGCGCACGAATTCGTAAGTCAGATCCGGGTTTTCTTCCATGATACGACCGATCTTCGCCCAGTGTTCAACCTGCTTGGCAGCAGAACGACTCATGACTTCACCCATAATTTTGGCGTTAGAGACTAGCTCTTGATCAAGACGTAAGTTTGCGGTGGACATGACACACTCCTGCTAATCAATGTTGTTTATAGCTAAGTGTAGCATATTGCCTCAATATGTAACTATGCGCATCGTTAATGCAGGTCAACTCAAACAAGAACTGTCGTGTACAGAGTCTGCCTTTCTTCTCTTAATAAATAAGGGCGCACCCTTTTCTCATTCTCTGTGTTCTCTGTGGTGGAAGGCTCTTCTATCAGCAGGTCGACGGCTGATAAAAGATAGTCGTTTATGATCATTATGCACATATATTGTCAAAATAGTGCTTTATGCACTCATGTCAGCCTATTACCGCTTTGTTTTCCTGCGGGCGATGGAGGGCGAACCACCCGCTAAGCGACTCAATACAGAGCATACACTGTTTACCATCGGCTACAGTGCTCAACGGGGGATACAGCTTCAGCATCCACCCTTTGAGGACTATACCAATCAGCTCACCCATCCCCGGGATTACGCCCCGTCGCAGACGCTTGGCGCGCAGATGCGAGAGTGGAAGCGTTTCAGTATCGCTCTGCCCATTCAATGGAGTCAGGAATATGCGCCGCACTCTATACTGCCGCCTCGTTTACCAACACTCAGCCTGACACCACCTGTTGTTACAGTTTGAAGTCGATGGTGAGTTTCCATTGCCTGCGTGATTGGTTGAGGTTTTGGGCCGGGATACGATAAAACTTAGAAAGAGAATGGTCGTCTGACTTCAATAAATAAATCTGTCCTCTTTTTTACCTATTTGTGATGCTACTTATAGTCTGTAGACCTATAGGCATCAATCGCGTTGAAATGTTGCACAAACCTTTGCGGAACGACAATGCGAAAGCCTAGCACCGACATAACTCAAACCCTTTCTCACAATATCAAAAAAATACGTGATGAAATGGGGCTGTCGCAAGAAGGGCTTGCTGATAAATGCGGCCTACATCGAACCTATATAGGGGCGGTTGAGCGCGGCGAGAGAAATGTTACTCTTAGTTCACTCGAACTTATTGCTTCAGCTTTGGGCGTTGATGTTCCAACCTTGCTAAGCAATAATTCGGAGTGAGCTACATGGATGGTGAGTTAAAAGTTCCACCAAAAGAAAAAAGTTTTTTAACCCCGCCGAGAGAATTAGCAGAAAAACTAAATGTTCTAGTTGGGCAGCGTTTTGAGTTAACTGGCAAGTCAAGAACGGATGGCTCCAATTTAAGAAAGCTAGTTGCTTCGACCTTGCTGGCGAACAGTGCGCCCGATGGTGCATCACGAAATACTTTTGAAGTAATTCCCCCAAAGGGTGTACCAAAAATATTACTGGAATATGTTGATACGTATATCGCAACCAGTGGGAGATCGTACAATTTACAGGTATGGAATCGAAACCCAAGCTCTGAGTCAGTTCAGGTAGAGTACACTTCTGGTGAGACGCTTCAGTCTGGCGAAGTTCGATTTGTTCTGGTTAAAGTTTCACCTTTGACGAGTCTTATTACTGCTGTAGCAGTTTTAACACCTGACTATGTTGTGAATAAGTTTGGGGTTTTCGGAAAGCCTACAGTTAAGCATCAACTTATAATTTCGTCATCAGCGCGGCGATCAGTTTTAGCTAACCCTGAAAACATTTTTTTTTATGACGACCCTGTGAGTGTAGGGTGTTCTTCAAATATTTCAAATTTGTCTAAGTATAGTATCCACGATAAGCCGACCAAAGACTCATTACTTCCGTTATCAACAATCAAAGATATTATTCAGGATCAAATAATTGGGTTAACAATAGAGTCAGCGGCAACAAAAAGCCGCGGCCAGATGTTAGAAGGGATCTTTGCTAAAGCACTTGGTTATAACGTCCAAGATGGTGAGTTGTTGGCGGGTGGCTATCCTGATATTCGCAATCAGGCTTTAGAGGTTAAGATTCAAGATTCCGCTACTGTAGACTTGGGAATGTATAGCCCAGAGTTTGAAGTGGCTGTTCCAGGTTGCGATGGCTTTACAACGCGAAACATGCGCTACTTTATCGCTTTAACTAATTCAGATACAAATCTAGTGGTAGGTGGGATTCTGTGTTCGGGTAGTAAGCTTGGGCTGCACTTTACCTATGTTTCTGATAAAAGTTACAAATGTCAAAGGTCGATTCCTATGGCATTTTTTGACGATATTTATGGGCGGTCAGTGTTTAATCCATAATATTTTCAATGTGCGGTACATCGAATATTGACCATACTATTTTGTCAATTTTTTGTTCGATTATACCGCGCTTTATTTCATCATTTTCATCGTAACACTGCTTTGCTAGGGTGATTAGCTCTATTGATTTCGTCAGGCTAGGATCAGGTATTGGGAATTGCTCGACGTACTGGGTGATAAATCTCCGCCTATTAGAATAAAGCTTATTCTGAAACTTAATGTCATAGAAATCTTCTATGAAGCGTGAGTTTGCAATGGCCAGCACCAACCATAATATATCGTTCGGGGCATCCTTATTGTCTTTCAGCATCCAGTAGCAATCGCCATTAACAACGGTTCCATCGTTGTCCATCCAAAAGGTTGGCTGCTCGGTAATATCTCGGAATATGATTTTTGGTTCTGACCAAAATAAAGGGTTTTGTGGGACCCAAATTTCAAACCACTGTCTATTAGCTTCGATCACATACTTTCTTCCAGCAAGCTGTTCCTTGTTATCTTCAAGATATTTCTTACTTAGTGGAAAGTCGTCAAGATTGTATGCATTTCGTTTACCCTCAACTACGGTATGGGTATACAAGATAGCCTTCTTGTCGTCTTCGGTGCATTTGAAACGGTTAGCTACGTGGTGAGTTGTTAGCGGTAGTAGTAATTCTGGTTTATAGCCAATATCAGACTCCCAATCTGATCTAATGAATACATTATCAGCCGTTGTTTTTACGCCAACTCGAATCTTTCCGATGTCTTTGAAAGAGCACCACGTGTTGCTCGCTACTTTGCCTAACCATTCTTCTGACTCTTCATCTTGAAGTCGCCATAAGTCGGACGGCTTAGAGTCAAATGTTAAGTGTCCATTTTTTACTTTGTAATTAACTTGTTTTGAACGTACAGTCCCAGTATATCTTAGTGCATCTATTTGATTTTCAACGAAGGGTAGATCTGTTTTTTTGTTTTTGTCATCAATGTAGGCTGATAGAAAGGGAACGTGTGAATTGTTTTTCTTTGTGCATGGGGAGAGTAACATCACAGCGGGAAGAACTGCGGCTTCAAATACTTTTGTATCGCCAAAGTCCCATATGCCTTTTATTTCATACTGATTATAAAGTATCTCGCGAAATTTACCTGCCCCTTTAGTAGTAAGAAATCGGTTTGATACAATAACTCCGGCTATTCCGTCACGGCTTAATACAGATTTCATTGCAACTAAGAAAGCTTGGTATATGTCTACGCGACCTTTAAGTCCAAAATTTTTGCTTAATAATTGGGCTTGTTCAGCACCAAGTACTTGTGTTCGAATGTAGGGGGGATTTGCAATTAATAAGTCAAAATCCGGTATGTTACTTGAAGCGAATAGATCTTTTGAATCAGACAGTCCGCCTTTTTCCAAGCAAGCTTGTAGAAAGTCTTTATGATGCAAGAAAGGTGTTATATCCGGGTGGGATTCTTTTAGGCGTTCCCTGGTTATTTCGATTGATACTGGGTTAGTATCAAATCCATGAGCTTCAATATTGCTGATGCCGTGAAGCTTAAGATTTTTGATTAAGCTTATTAATAGCTCTCCATCACCAACAGCAGGATCCACAATCTTAACTGTTTTCCCAAGCTTAGCGTTAGAAATGATGTTTTCGGATATGAAATCAGAAAAAATTACGGGAGTGTAATGAGCGCCTTCGCGCTTTCGAGATTCGACGTGACTATAGCGTTCGACAGACATTTAATTCTACGCCTCAAAATGCTACTTATCGTATTCACAACTTAATGCAAAATCAACCTTTATCAAGTGTTCACTTCTTTGTGAATCCAGCTGTGGGCATATACCAGTGGTCTGATCATTTCCGTAATATTGGGGGGCAGTGTAAAAACTCTAATATTTGTAATATTTGGGGTCAGTGTCTGTGGTATCCCCACGAATTTTCAATAAATAACAAATGGTTAGCTTAAGAAGGGAACGTTCTGAAAAAGGGGACAAATTTATTTAATAACCAGTGGCCGCCGATTCCAGAGCTTGAACCGGCACGCTTTTAAGGGCGGGCGAAGATCTTTTAGAAAGTGAATCCCCTACGTCTTTCTGTTCAAATTCCAGACACAAAAAAAGCGGTAACTTTTCAGCTCCGCTTTTCTATCACGTTCGTGGTACCAGTGGCCGGAGTCGAGCTGGCACGCTTTTATGGGCGGGCAAAGATCTTATAGAAAGTGAATCCCCTATGTGTTTCCTGCCCAAATTTCAGACACAAAAAAGCCCCGTTTCTTTAGGTTAAAGAGTAACGAGGCTAAAAACGTGGCCGGATTGATTGTTGCAGCTTGTTGGCTGCAACAACCCCTTTGGGGCTGCGCCGCAAGCGGCTTGTCCAAAGAGTTTCCTGGAAACTCTTTGTCGAACCTCCGGTTCTCGTCCGACGATTCAAGAACAAATAAAAAAGGGCCCTACAATGCAGGACCCTTTTTTATTTGTTCGTGGTACCAGTGGCCGGACTCGAACCGGCACGCTTTTAAGGGCGGGGGATTTTGAATCCCCTATGTCTACCAATTCCATCACACTGGCACAAACGTGGAGCGTATTATACGTCTCGTTTTCGGCCGGTCAATGCGATTAGTGAAATATCTTTGAAATCGTTGCGTCACAGCCCCTTCATTCAAGCAGGAGGCTGTGACAAAGTCCTGATTTCAACGTTCGACAAAGGCGCGTTCAATTACATAGTGTCCCGCATCGCCGGAGCGGGCTTCTTCAAACCCCATCTGGTCCAGCAGACGGGTGGTGTCTTTGAGCATGCTGGGGCTGCCGCAGATCATAAACCGGTCATTCTCAAGGCTCAGGTCGGGCAGGCCCAGATCCCGGGTGAGTTTGCCGGTGGCGATCAGGTCGGTCAGCCGGCCCTGATTGCGGAACGGTTCGCGGGTGACGGTGGGGTAGTACAGCAGCTTGTCGCTAACCATATCACCGAAGTATTCGTTGCTGGGCAGGTGCTCCTGAATCACATCGGCATAGGCCAGTTCTGACAGCTGACGCACTCCGTGGGTGAGAATCACTTTGTCATACTGCTCATAGATTTCCGGGTCTTTGATGATGCTCATAAACGGCGCCAGGCCGGTGCCGGTGCTGATCAGGTAGAGATGCTTGCCTGGCAGCAGATGATCATTGATCAGGGTGCCGGTGGGCTTGCGGCTGATGAGAATCTGGTCGCCGACCTGAATGCTCTGCAGTTTAGAGGTCAGCGGGCCGTCCTGGACCTTGATGCTGAAAAACTCCAACTGGTCTTCGTGATTGGCGCTGGCAATGCTGTAGGCGCGCATCAGCGGGCGGCCTTCGTGTTCCAGACCGATCATGGTGAAGTGACCGTTTTTGAAACGGAAGCCGGGATCTCTGCTGGTGGTAAAGCTGAACAGAGTATCGTTCCAGTGGTGTACGCTGAGAACCTCTTCGCGACCGATATTTGACATGGCACTACCTCACACTTATTCGACGGATAACACTGTTGATTCAGGTTATAAAAAAGGGGTTATCTATTTCCTGAGTGCATAGTAGATCGCTCTGCTATATTGTTAAAGACGCTTATTATGGTAACAGTTATCGGAAAAACAGGTTATGAAGTATAGCTTACGGCAGTTAGAGGTGTTTCTGGCGGTCGCCCATTTCGACAATATCTCCCGCGCGGCGGAGAGTCTGTCGATGTCGCAGTCGGCGGCCAGTGGGGCATTGCGTGATCTTGAGTCACAGTTTGATATCCAGTTGTTTGACCGGGTGGGTAAGCGGCTGAAGATTAATGAGCTGGGGCGGTTGCTGCGTCCCCGGGCGGAGGCATTGCTAGAACGGGCCCGCAGTCTGGAACAGGATATGGCGCAGCATGAGGCGGTGGGGCAGTTGAAGATTGGCGCCACCATGACCATCGGTAACTATCTGGCGGTGGGGCTGATCGCCCGTTATCTTGATGAGCAACCCCGGGCGAAGCTGGACCTTCAGGTGGCCAACACCTCGGCTATCGCCGCCCGGCTGGTCAATTTTGATCTGGATATCGGCCTGGTGGAAGGTGAGGTGCAACACCCTGATCTGGAGGTGATTCCCTGGCTGAGTGACCGGCTGGAGGTGTTCTGTGCGCCGCACCATCCATTAACCCATAAGCATCAGCTGAGTGATACTGATCTGCTCTCGGCACGCTGGATATTGCGCGAGCAGGGCTCCGGCACCCGGCAGGCGTTTGACTGGGCACTGCATGGTTTATTGCCCAACCTGAATGTGTTGCTGGAACTGGAGCACGCAGAGGGGATTAAACAGGCGGTGGCGCAGGGGTTGGGAATCGGCTGTTTATCGCGGATCGCGTTACAAGAGTCGTTTGACCTGGAAACCCTGGTGCCCTTGCGGGTCGCCGGACGTGATTTTAGTCGTCAGCTGTATCTGGTGATCAACAAGCATAAATATCGCAGCGCCGGGATTGAACGCTGGATCGAGCTGTGTCATCAGGCCTGAGGCTTGCTTGATGAGGCTCGATTAAAGAGCTCTTACAATAAGGGGTTTGGATTTTACAAATTTCTTACAAAATCGATAACCTGATCTGACTTTTCTCTGTCTGACTGAGCGTAGAGTCAATACAACGGTGGAAGGGCTCCACTATACTCTCAACTCAGGAATGTGATCATGAACTCTCAATCTGACAACTATATGCTAAGACGAACGCTGCAATCATTCGGATTGTTTTTACTCAGCCTGTTGCCGTTGCTGGCCGAGGCTAATCAGGTGAGTCTGAATATTAATCTGGCAACTCCGGTGATGGAAGCGGGGCAAAGTCACCGGGCGTTTATTAAAGTATCGCTGGAAGGCTTTAAGCAGCAGGATAAACAGGCACGGATACCGGCCAATGTGGCGATTGTACTGGATAAGTCGGGTTCCATGGACGGTGATAAAATTCAGTATGCCCGTGAAGCCGCTATCATGGCGATTAAGCGTCTTGATGAACGGGATATCGTCTCGGTGGTGAGTTACGACTCTCAGGTGCAGGTGGTGGTGCCAGCGACCGCAGTACATAACCAGCAGGCTATTTATGCTGCAATCCGTCATATTCAGGCGGATGGTAATACCGCGCTGTTTGCTGGCGTGAGTAAAGGGGCAAACGAGCTGCGTACTTTTCTCAGCCGGAACCGGGTAAACCGGGTTATTTTACTCTCCGATGGTTTGGCTAATGTTGGCCCGCAGTCGGCGTCTGAACTGGGGGAGCTGGGGGCTTCGCTGGCGAAAGAGGGGATCAGTGTCACCACGATAGGTCTGGGCCTTGGTTATAACGAAGACCTGATGACCCGTTTGGCGGGTTACAGCGATGGTAATCACGCGTTTGTCGAAAACGCTGAAGATCTGGCGTCTGTATTTCAGTATGAGTTTGGTGATGTGCTGTCCGTGGTAGCTCAGGGGGTCAATATTGAGATCCGTTGTCGCAACGGTGTAAAGCCCATTCGTCTGTTAGGGCGTAAAAGTGAGATTATTGGCGACCGGGTGACAACCCGCCTGAATCAGTTGTATAGCGAGCAGGAAAAGTTCGTTATTCTTGAGGTTGAAGTCCCCGAACAGCTGGCTGAAACAGAGCTTGAGCTGGTGGCGGTGGAGGTGCACTACGATAACCTGTTTACCCAGAACGAAGAGCAGTTATCCGGCCAGAGCGTCGCCCGTTTCAGTGGCTCAAAGCAGGAGGTCAGGGCCGCCCGGGATGATAAAACACTGGAAGCGGCGGTTGAGCAGGTGGCTAATGAATATAGTCGTGATGCGATTAAGGCACGGGACAGCGGTGACCTGGAAGGGGCTAAAAAGATTCTTCAGGATAGCGCATCCTATCTGGGGTCTCAGGCCGAGTCGCTGAACTCACCCAAGTTGCAGAAACAGGAAGCGGAAGCCCTGCAGGATGCCGACTCTCTGGAACTGGAACAAGACTGGAATAAACAACGTAAAGAGCTGAAGGCACGACAGTATAAGCGCGCCACCCAGCAGGCGTATTAATACGCCGATATAAATAGTGTGACCGGGGGGATTGAACCTCAGGGTTTAATCCCCGCCCACACCACCGGAAGGATCTGTGAACAGACGAACACCCCTATTACTCGCCGTTATTATCGCCCTGCCTCTGCTATTGCTGGCCTGGTTTGGCGTGCGCTTGCAGCTGGATCAGCAGCAGGTTGTCGCGCACCAGTTAAGTAACCTGGCAACCGGGCGGTTGCAGAGTATTGATGCGCAGTTTCAGGAACATTTTTTCCGCCTGCAGCAGCTTTTTATTCGTCAGGCAGAAACATTGCGGCAGGAAACCGCAGGGCAATACCGGGTTGAAGCGATGCGCCGGTTTATCCAGCAGTCGGCTGCAGTAAAACAGCTCTTCGTACTATCGCCCAGCGGCGAGCGTCTGTTTCCTCCCTCAGATCAGCCGTTGAATCATCAGGAGCAGGAGTTTGTCGCGCTCACCCGTAATCTGCTGCGCCAGCCTGAGCGTTTTACCATGCCAGCAGTGGATCCGGTGGGCGGGATAAGTCAGGAATATACCGGTGGGAGCAACGACAAGTTAAAGAGCGCCAGACTGAACAGCTCGGTGGCGAAAAAAATCCAGTATGGTGGCGATGTTGCCGCGCAGGGGTTATCTGAGTCTGCCGGGCTGAACGCGCCGGAACCGCCCCATGGCTGGATCGCCTGGTACGCCGAAGTGGGGTTGCAACAGATTTTCTGGTTGCAGGATAGTGACGGCAATACCGTGGGGTTTGCGCTGAACTCCGCGCGGCTGCTATCGGATCTGATCGATCTGCTGCCGTCCAGCACGGTTGCCGGTGTCGCGGCGGATGTGTCGATCGCGCCGCAGATGGACAGTGAGATCCGTCTGCTGAATGACCGGGGCGAAATCGCCTATAGCTGGGGTGGCGGGCAGGTCGCTGAGAGTGGGCAGAAACCCTTGCAAACAGTGCCTTTGAGTCATCCTTTGGCGAGCTGGCATCTGGCCTACTATACCTCCGAGCTACCGGTGGCCAGCACTGGATGGCTGGGGCTGATCGTGTTGCTGGTGTTGCTGGCCGCGGGTTTATCGACGCTGGCTTACCTGTTGTATCGCGAGCATAACCGCGAGCTGAGGCTGGCGGAGCAGCGGGTTAATTTTGTTAATCAGGTGTCCCATGAGCTGAAAACCCCGCTGACGAATGTGCGCTTATATACCGAGATGTTAGAGCAGGAGCTACCCGATGATGAGCTGGTAGCGCAACGTTATCTGGGGGTGATCACGAGTGAGGCGGGGCGGTTGTCCCGATTGATTGAGAATGTGCTGAGCTTTTCACGTTCAAAACGGGAGGGCGTCAGTGTCAGATATCAGCAAGGGGTTATCGATAACTGTATTGGTCAGGTGGTGGAACTGTTTACGCCGGTCTTAAGTGCGCGGGCATTAAGTATCCGCTTTACCGCTGAAGCTAAGCAGCTATGTTATTTTGACGGTGAAGCGCTGGAGCAGATTCTGAATAATCTGCTGAGCAACTGTGAAAAATATGCCTCAGAGGGGCGCTTCGTTGATATCAGTAGCTGGCAAGAGGAGCGGTCTGGTTGTTTGCAGAGTTATATCCGGGTTCGCGATTATGGCCCCGGCGTCCCGGTGGATGACGCAGACAAAGTGTTTGAGCCTTTTTACCGGGGCAGTGAGAAGCTGACCGAGGGCGTCAGTGGTACGGGGATTGGGTTGGGGCTGGCACGTGACCTGGCGAGGGCCCATCAGGGCGAGTTGAGGGTTGAGCCGCGAGGCTCAGCAGAAACCTCCGGAGCCAGCTTTTTACTGACGCTGGCAACCCCGGTTGCGCTCTCAACTGAGCTGCGGGACAGAAAGCCGGATTATTAGACAGGAAGGGATATGAAACTGTTAATTGCTGAAGACGATCTGCATATCCGCCAGGGATTGACGACCTTACTGGCGTCTGAAGGGTATGAGTGTATCGCGGCGGCGGATGGTGATCAGGCCTGGCAGTTATACCTGCAGCATCAGCCTGACCTGGTGCTGTTGGATATCATGATGCCGAAACAGGATGGTTATGCGGTGTGTCGGCGAATTCGTCAGCACAATGAAGTGCTGCCGGTGATCTTTATCAGTGCAAAATCGGAAGAGATCGATCAGGTACTGGGGCTTGAGTTAGGCGCTGATGATTACATCAAAAAACCCTTTGGCAGCCGTGAAGTGATCGCCCGGATACGGGCAGTGACACGACGCTCTCAGCGTCCGCTAGCGAACATAGCTGAAGATGACAGTTTTATCATGGATGACCTGCAGATCAGACCCTCTGAGTTTCGCGCGCTGCGCGGTGATCAGGTGATTGAGTTAAGCCTGAGGGATGTGAAAATTCTGCGGCTGTTATATGAACTGAAAGGCAAGGTGGTGGACCGTGATGCGCTGTTCAACCACTGCTGGGGGCGGGACTATTTTGCCAATAGCCGTACGCTGGATCAGCATATATCCAAGCTGCGCAAGGCGATTGAGCTGAATGCCAGAGCGCCGCGCATTATCACCACGGTGCATGGTGTGGGTTATCGTTTTGATGGTTAGTCGTGCCGATTAAACAGGGATCTGCCTGCACAGATCCCTGTTAATCCGTGTTTAACTTTTAACTCTTTTCCTGCTGTGCCAGACGTTCCTGCAGTTTCAGTTGACGGCGTTTGCTGCTGGTATCGTTGGCGTCGGCACCCAGGTGGGCTTCACCGCGCTGCTCTGCCAGTTGCATCTGTTTCTGCCGCTCAATAAAGCGCTCGCGCTGTTCATCGCTAAGGCGGTCATAGCAGTTAGGGCAGCTGATACCCGCCTGATATTGTTCACTCTGCATCTGCTCCGCAGTCAGGGGCAGGCGGCAGGCGTGGCACTGATCGTAGCTGCCTTTCTCCAGCTGATGATTGACTGTCACCCGATTATCAAACACGAAGCATTCACCCTCCCAGAGGGAGTTCTCCTGGGGTACTTCCTCCAGGTATTTAAGGATGCCGCCCTCCAGGTGATAGACCTCATCGAAACCTTGCTCTTTCAGGTAAGCGGTGGACTTTTCGCAGCGGATACCGCCGGTGCAAAACATCGCCACTTTACGGTTTTTCTCTGGATCGAGATGCTCTTTCACATACTGAGGAAATTCGCGAAAGGTTTCGGTGTTCGGGTTGAGTGCTCCTTTAAAGGTGCCCACCTGAACCTCGTAATCGTTGCGGGTATCCACCAGCACCACCTCCGGGTCTGAGATCAGCGCGTTCCAGTCCTGAGGTTTAACATAGGTGCCGACCACCCGCTTCGGGTCGATCCCCTCTACGCCCATGGTGACGATCTCTTTTTTCAGCTTTACCTTAGTGCGGTGGAAGGGGTTGCTGTCATCTATCGACTCTTTATAGACGATATCGGCAAGGCGGGGATCACTTTGCAGCCAGTTTAGCAGGGCATCAATGCCCGCCCTGCTGGCGGCGACGGTACCGTTAATCCCTTCGCTGGCGAGCAGCAGGGTGCCGCGTACATTGTTATCCAGCATCACTTTATACAGGGGTTCACGCAGGGTTTCGAAATCTTCCAGCGCAACAAATTTATACATTGCGCAGACAATAGTCTGTGACATGGGTTCTCCTCAGCCAGTCGGAACGTAAATCCGCAGCCTTTGGTGTTATTAATCAGGGGTAACTAAAGAAGGAGCGGCATTGTACCTGCATCTGCGACCGAGTAAGACGGACAAATTGTAGGGGCTCTTAAGTTACAACGATCATTCACGTTGTGTTGATGAGGGGTTCTGCTCAGGTGACTGGGCACGATAAATATGCGCCCATTTGTGTGCGAAGGTCGCGTTTGGCGCGTTTATGAACTTAGCTATACATAATGGATAAGATAAAAAACAGGGAGGGCGTTCGTCTGCTTCACTCAGCCTGAGGATCAATGTATGAAACGTTTCATTAAAACCCCGATTGGCGGTTATGTCAGCTCGCTGTTCATCCTGAGCGGTGTTTTATCTACCACGATAAGCGGTGCAGTACAGGCGGCCAATGCGACGCTGACCAGCGTCAAAACCGATAGCACCATTGTTCTCGATGGTTTGGCCGAATCAGCCTGGGACAAGGCTCCCGTACTAAGCGTCCGGCTCGATAATATGCCCTATAAAGCGGACAACTATGGCGGGATGACCAGCACCAACGTGATGTTGCAATCGCTTTATGATGAGAATTTCGTCTATTTTCTGCTTCAGTATGATGACCCCACGAAAAGCCTTGCCCGTTTCCCCTGGGAAAAACAGGCCGACGGCACCTGGAAACAGTTAAAAGGCAAGGATCAGACCGGCCACGACAACCTTTACTATGAAGATAAGCTGGCTCTTTTCTGGAATATTAACGCCCGGGGCTTTGCTAAGAAGGGCTGTGATGTTGCCTGCCATATGCAGGATGATGACGGCAAAATTAATGGTTTTGATCAGAAAGGCAAAGCGCCGGGACGTAAATATACCCGGGAGGGTCAGACCATCGATATGTGGCACTGGAAAAGTGTCCGTATGAATCCGCTGGGGCTGATTGATGATCAGTATGTGGATAGCGTTAATGACCCCGCCGTGAACAGCAACTGGGGACGGCATGGCGATAGTAAAACCGGCGGTGGTTATGTTGACAATATCAATGCTGAGAAGACCGGGCCTGCCTTTATGAATCGCACACAGGGCAGTGTGGATGGCTATACCATTACCCCTTCGCAGAAAACTCCGTTCGTTGATACGTTTAGAGAGGGTGACCGGATCCCCGGCATCATGTCTGAACCCTTCACCGGCTCACGGGGTGATATCTGGGCGAAAGGGGAGTGGCAGGATGGCAAGTGGCGCATCGAAATCAAACGGGCACTGGTGACCCATGGCGATAAGGCTGAGATTCAGGATGTGCAGTTCAGTGACCTCACTAAGGTTTATAACTTCGGCATCTCGGTGTTTGATAATTCACAGATTGATCATCTCTACCACGAAGGCGCCTATGATCTGATTTTTCAGTAACCTGATCGTTGTAACGACCGGTTTCAAATAGAAAGACTCTGCCCTCTGTCAGGGGGCGTTGTCTGTTTTTTTGAGGTTCTTTATCAGGGGGCATCTATGCGTATTGCGACACTGAATTTTTCGGCAAAGCTGGGACTGTCCGGGTTTCTGATTACCGTTCTATTGGGGGCGCTCAGCGCAGTAACCCTGATCGGTTTACTCTATTCGCAGCATGATCGGGGCTTCAATATTCCTGCGATGGACCGGATTCAGTCACACTACAGCGACTCACCGTTGATCTCAGCGATGAAAGGCCCGATGTATCAATATGTCACCGAGGATGGTGATATTGATGTGATCGCTAAATGGATTGCCGCCGGGGCGAAGAATGATGCTTTCTTCAAAGATGAGGTGATGTATATCCTCGGTGAAGACTGCCAGAAGTGTCATAGTCGCCGCTCGCAGATGAGTAATGCGATGCCGTCGATGCCGTTCAGCAGCTATGAGGATGTTGTGCAATATACCGAAGGTGGGTATAGCTGGACGCAGATGGCAAGAACCGCGCATATTCACCTGTTTGGTATCGCTGTGTTTCTGGTGCTCGTGTCGCTGATTATGGCATACAGCAGTTATCGCCCATGGATTAAAACCCTGCTGATCACGGCGGGGTGGATCGCCTTGTGGCTGGATATCGGTTCCTGGTGGCTGGCTAAGTTTTACAGCAGTTTTGCGTTTGTTATATCGCTGGCGGGCAGTGTTGAAATCGTTGCAGTGTGTGCCATGAGCGGGCTCTGCTTGCTGAATCTCTGGGTGCGTTTACCGGCGGTACTGCTTGAACCTGTGGAGCAGCAGGCAGCGTAGCCCGGCCTTCCCGTTGTCTGATCTGTTAGTTTTATCGGCTGAGTGCCTGAGATCATCTTTCATCGTGTAATTTAGCTGAAGTTTTGCCGCAAATCGGGTAGGATACGCACCCTTTTTATCGGCTGTGCAAAGATGGGACAGCCGGTTTCAGCTAATTATTGCGTCTCAGGTTAACGTTTCTCTATGCAGGTTAAAGATTTTCATTTTGATCTTCCCGACGAGCTGATTGCCCGCTATCCACTGGAAAAGCGCAGCGACAGTCGTTTGTTCTGTGTGGACGGTAATAGCGGCGCGTTTCAGCATCGGCAGTTTTTCGATGTTCTGGATCTGCTTGAACCCGGCGATCTGGTGGTGTTTAACAACACCCGGGTGATTCCGGCGCGGATGTTCGGTGAGAAGTCCTCCGGCGGGAAGATCGAAGTGTTGATTGAACGGGTGCTCGACGAGCGTTCTGCGCTGGCGCATATTCGTTCCAGCCGGTCGCCCAAAGCGGGTGCCCAACTGACCATGGATGGTGGCCTGAAGGCCACCATGGTCGCCCGCCACGATGATCTGTTTGAGCTTGAGTTTGATCTGGCTGAAGGCCATCTGATTGAAGCCTTAGAGCAGTTCGGACATATGCCGCTACCGCCCTATATGAAACGCGAAGATGAACTTTCCGACCGCGAACGCTATCAGACGGTGTATAACGAAAAGCCGGGTGCCGTGGCTGCACCGACGGCGGGTTTGCATTTTGATGCAGCCTTGCTGAGTAAGCTGGAACAGAAGGGAGTTAATAAAGCCTTCGTTACCCTGCATGTAGGGGCGGGTACTTTTCGTCCGGTCAAAGTCGAAAATATTCAGGACCATAAGATGCATGCTGAATATATCGAAGTGCCGGAAGCTGTTTGTCAGGCGGTAAGAGATACCAAAGCACGGGGTAAACGGGTGCTGGCGGTGGGCACAACCTCGGTACGCTGTCTGGAAACCGCCAGTAAAACCGGAGAGATTCAGCCGTTTTTTGGTGATACGGATATTTTTATCTTCCCGGGCTATGAGTTTCGTACCGTGGACCTGTTGATCACTAACTTCCATCTGCCGGAGTCCACTCTGCTGATGCTGGTGTCAGCGTTTGCCGGTTATGAGCAGATGATGGCGGCGTATCAGGAGGCGGTCGCGCAGCGCTATCGCTTCTTCAGTTATGGCGATGCGATGTTTCTGTCGAAAAAGACGGACAACGGCTAAGCGACTTACGTGAAAAAACGGTGATTAGCCTTTAATTTAATTTATTCAGCCTTATATAAGGGAGAAGATCGCAACTCCCAGGGCTGAACCTGAGTTCAGGTAACTTATTTAGGACCGATTGTGACCAGAGAATGTTTTATGAAGTTTGAGCGCCTGGCGACCGATGGCAAAGCCCGTCGCGGCCGCTTAAGCTTTCCCCGCGGTGATGTGGAAACCCCTGCGTTTATGCCAGTGGGCACCTATGGCACGGTTAAGGGGATGTTGCCGAAGGATATCGAGGCGATCGGTGCGCAGATTATTCTGGGGAACACCTTTCATCTGATGTTGCGTCCCGGCACTGAGGTGATTAAAGCCCATGGCGATCTGCATGATTTTATGAACTGGAAGGGGCCAATTCTGACCGATTCCGGTGGTTTTCAGGTGTTCAGCCTGGGGGCGATGCGTAAGATTACCGAGGAAGGGGTGCACTTTCAGTCACCGGTGAATGGTTCCAAAGTGTTTATGGGGCCGGAAGAATCGATGCAGGTGCAGCGTGATCTGGGCTCCGATATTGTGATGATCTTCGATGAATGTACCCCATACCCGGCCACTGAGATTGAAGCGGCAGATTCTATGCGGCTCTCTCTGCGCTGGGCAAAACGCTCAAAAGCAGCTCACGGCGATAGCCCGTCGGCGCTGTTTGGTATTGTTCAGGGTGGCATGTACCCCCATCTGCGGGATGAATCCATTGACGGGTTGAATGAGATCGGCTTCGATGGCTATGCCATTGGTGGCCTGTCGGTCGGCGAGCCGAAAGAGGAGATGATCCGGGTACTGGACCATCTGGCGTATAAAATGCCGGAGGATAAGCCCCGCTACCTGATGGGCGTCGGCAAGCCGGAAGATATTGTTGAAGGTGTGCGTCGCGGTGTGGATATGTTCGACTGCGTGATGCCCACGCGTAATGCGCGTAACGGCCACCTGTTTACCCGTCACGGGGTGGTCAAACTGCGTAACTCGGCGAATAAAACCGACCCCCGTCCGCTGGATGAACAGTGCAGTTGCTACACCTGCCAGAATTTTAGCCGTGCCTATCTGCATCATCTTGATAAGTGTAAGGAGATCGTCGGTTCACAGCTGAATACGATCCATAACCTGCACTACTATCAGGAGCTGATGGCTGGATTGCGTCAGGCCATTGAACAGGGTAAATTGGACGACTTTGTTGACCAGTTCTACCATCTTAAGGGGATGGAAACACCGCCTCTTAACGTTGAAGTTTGACTTTAATTTATTGATTTTATTAAGTATTAGGAGAGGCCTTAATGAGCTTTTTAATCGCTACAGCTGAAGCAGCAGATGCTGCCGCACCAGGTGGTATGGATCCAAGTATGTTCAATCTGATCTTTCTGGTTGGCTTCGGTGTTATTTTTTATATGTTCATGTGGCGCCCACAAGCCAAACGGGCTAAAGAGCATAAAGCACTGCTGAGCGGGCTGAGTAAAGGTGATGAAGTGATCACTGCCGGTGGTCTGATCGGTAAAGTGGTTCGTCTGAATGATGACTACATCGTACTGAGCGTAAACGACACCACTGAGCTGACTTTCCAGAAGACTCATGTGAGTGCTGCGCTGCCAAAAGGCACCATTAAACAGATCTAGTAACAAATCCATAACAAAACGCCACTATCGTGGCGTTTTTCAAATGTGGTGGAACAGCGTCTGTTAATTGCAGACTTTGTTTTTTTAGCTGTTTTAATCTAAACAATGGTGCCCGGTCGGAAGTGAGCGTTTTTTGCTAGAAAACGTTTGTTCTGATGTCCGGGCTAGTTAGGGACAGAGCGCCATGCTCAATAAATATCCACTGTGGAAAAATGTGCTGATCGTGCTGGTATTGCTGATCGGTGGCATCTACGCCGCGCCCAACCTTTTTCCAGACGATTATGCTGTTCAGATTTCCGGTACACGGGAGTCGAATATTGTTAACCAGCCGCTGCTGGATCAGGTGACGCAAGCGTTGCAACAGGCTGATGTCAGCGTTAAAGGCGAAGAGCTGACGGATAAAGGCGGGTTGCTGCGTTTTAACGATAGTCGTACTCAGCTTGAAGCGAAAGAGATTATCAGTCAGACGCTGAAAGAGGACTATGTCGTCGCTCTTAACCTGGCACCCACGACACCGGAATGGTTGCGTTCTCTGGGGGCTGGGCCGATGAAGCTGGGCCTCGATCTGCGTGGCGGGGTGCACTTCCTGCTGGAGGTGGATATGGTGTCTGCGGTGGCGCAGCGTCTGGATGTCTATGTCAGCGAGATTAAAACCAAGCTGCGCACCGAAAAGCTGCGTTATCGTTCAGTCGAACATCGTGAAGATGGCAGTCTTGAACTCAAATTTGCTGCTGCGGATGTTCGTGATCAGGCTGCCGCTTTGCTGCGTAAAGATTATTCCGAGTTTCTCATCAATACCGAAGACCTGGATGGTTCGTTCTATCTCACTATCAACCTGCAGGAAAGCAAGATCCGTGAGATCGAAGACTACGCAATCAAGCAAAACCTGACCACCCTGCGTAACCGGGTTAACGAGCTGGGCGTTGCCGAGCCGTTGGTGCAGCGCCAGGGCCGTAACCGTATCGTGGTGCAGCTGCCGGGTATTCAGGATACCGCTGCGGCTAAGCGGATTATTGGTAAAACCGCAAACCTCGAATTCCGTTTGGAAGCTAAAACAGATGCCCCCCGGGTGACCACTGAAACCTATGAGTTCCGTGATTCAAATCGTGAGGCCACCCTGGAAAAAGACGTAATTCTGACTGGTTCCAGCGTGTCTAATGCCCAGTCATCGTTTGATGAGAATGGCCAGCCGCAGGTGAATATCTCTCTGGATGCTAAGGGTGGCCAGATGATGAACCGGACTACCAAGAATGCGATCAAGCGACGCATGGCGGTGCTGTTTGTCGAGCATAAGAGCCGTGTTGTCTACGAAACCGTCGATGGCGAGCAGGTGGCGAAGCGGATCCCCTATGTCGAGAAGAAGATCATCTCGCTGGCAACTATTCAGAGCATTCTGGGTGCCAGCTTCCGTATCACCGGGCTGGATAGTGCCACTGAGTCTTCTGAACTGGCGCTGTTGCTGCGTGCCGGTGCGCTGGCGGCACCAATCTACTTTGTCGAGGAGCGGACTGTCGGTCCAAGCCTGGGTGAGCAGAATATCCAGTTGGGCATGATGTCGGTGCAGATCGGTTTTGCCCTGGTGCTGCTGTTTATGGTTGCCTATTACCGGGTGTTTGGTCTGCTGGCGAATATTGCGTTGAGCTTTAACCTGGTATTGTTGCTGGCGGTGATGTCGATTATGTCGGCAACTCTGACCCTGCCAGGTATCGCGGGTATTGTGCTGACCGTGGGGATGGCGGTGGATGCGAACGTGCTGATCTTCTCGCGAATACGGGAGGAACTGAAAAACGGTATGCCGGCTCAGTCGGCCATCAGTGCCGGTTTCGACCGGGCGTTCTCAACGATTTTTGACGCTAACATCACTACCTTGCTGGCGGCTGTGATTCTGTTCGCGATGGGCTCTGGCCCGGTGAAAGGGTTCGCGATTACCCTGTCGGTCGGTATCCTGACCTCCATGTTCACTGCGATCATGGTCACCCGGATGCTGGTTAATCTGGTCTACGGCGGTCGTGCGCTGAAGAAACTGTCGATCTGACGGAGTAGAGTAAGATGACGACTGAAAAAATCTATAACTTTATGGGGCTGCGAAAGATCGCCGCCGCCTTCTCGATCACCTTGCTGCTGATTTCGGTTGCTTCGCTGGCGATCAACGGGCTTAAGTTTGGCCTGGACTTCACGGGTGGCTCACTGATCGAAGTGGGTTATCAGCAGGAGCCAGACCTTAATGGCATTCGCGATAAATTGCAGCAAGCCGGTTATGAAGATGCCATCGTGCAAACCTTTGGTTCACCGGTTGATATCCTGATCCGCATGGGGGTTGCTCACGATCCCAAGCTGGGGGATACCGTGTTGCAAACATTGCAGAGCGGTGAAACTCAGGAGCTAACCCTGCGTCGTAATGAGTATGTGGGCGCTCAGGTGGGTGAGGAGCTGCGTGAACAGGGCGGTTTAGGTATGTTGCTGGCGCTGTTTATGGTGATGGTATATGTCGCCTTCCGCTTCCAGCTGAAGTTCTCTATTGGTGCTGTGACCGCGCTGGCCCATGACGTGCTGATTGTGCTGGGTTTCTTCTCGGTACTGCAGCTGGACTTCGACCTGACGGTGCTGGCCGCGATTCTGGCGGTGATCGGTTACTCGCTTAACGATACCATTGTGGTGTCTGACCGTATCCGGGAGAACTTTCGCCGGATGCGTAAGAGTGAGCCGATTGAGATCATGAACGTCTCCCTGAGTCAGACCCTGGGTCGTACGCTGGTAACCTCGTTGACCACGTTGCTGGTGCTGGTAGCGCTGGCGGTGTTTGGTGGCGAGATGATCTTTGGTTTTGCGGTTGCGCTGCTGGTGGGTGTGTTTATCGGTACCTATTCTTCTATCTATGTGGCTGCAAATATCCTGATTTTGCTGGGTATCTGTAAAGAGGATCTTATTCCGCCAGAGAAGCCGGATGGTGATGAGATCGATGAAATGCCGTAAGTTGCATTTTGTTCTGTAAAAAAGCCGGCGGATAGCCGGTTTTTTTGTTTCTTCGTCTGGCCATCTGAACATCCCCCGGTTTGTAATTGTTTGACTAAACTGCAGGTACGGGAAAACGCTCCAGATTCAGCAATGGTTGGAGTATAGTTATTCAAAACGGATATAACAGAAGATGATTAATGTCTGATTCAAAGCACTTTTCTGAAGACCCTTATGCCGACCGCGAAGCGGAAAAATATGATCGACCGATAGCCAGCCGGGAGCTGATTATGCAGCTGTTGGCTGAGCAGGGTGAGCCTCTCACCCGGCCGCAGCTGGAAGCGTTGCTGGACATTGAGGATGAAGAGACGTCCGAAGCCCTGCGTCGTCGCCTGCGGGCGATGGAGCGGGATGGTCAGCTGATGCGCAACCGCAAAGCCCAGTATGTATTGTTGAGTAAGCTGGACCTGGTGGCTGGCCGGGTTATGGGGCACCGGGATGGCTTTGGCTTTTTGATTCCCGATGAAGGGAATCAGGATATTTTCCTTTCAGCCCGGGAGATGCGCCAGGTATTTGATGGTGATCGGGTGCTGGTCAGGGCCACCGGCGAAGACCATAAAGGTCGCACCGAGGGCACCATCATAGAGGTGCTGGAACGCAAAACCCGCAAACTGGTCGGCCGTTTTCAGGGGCATGGCGGGTTTGGCTATATGACCCCGGAAAATCAGCGCATTACCAATGATATTCAGATTCTGCCCGACCCTGACAGTGGTATTGACTACAAACAGGGGCAGCTGGTGGTGGTTGAACTGATTACACCACCGTCAAAACGGGCCAAAGCCACGGCACGGGTAACCGAAGTGCTGGGTGATCATATGGCGCCGGGGATGGAGATCAAGGTTGCCATCCATAACTATGATATTCCCAATGAGTGGACCGATGCGATTCGTCAGGAGGTCAGTGAGTTTGGCCCTGAAGTGCCTGATTCTGCCATCGAAAACCGGGTCGATCTGCGTGACCTGCCGCTGGTGACTATCGATGGCGAAGATGCCAAAGATTTTGATGATGCGGTTTATTGTGAAGCGAAACGTTCCGGCGGCTGGCGGTTGTGGGTCGCCATCGCCGATGTCTCCTCCTATGTGCATCCTGACACGCCGCTGGATGTTGAAGCGCACAAACGGGGTAACTCTGTCTACTTCCCAGAGTTTGTGGTGCCGATGCTACCGGAGATGCTCTCCAATGGACTCTGCTCGCTGAACCCCGATGTTAACCGTCTGGCGATGGTGTGCGAGATGACTATCAGCGCCAGCGGTAATCTCAGTGGTTATACCTTCTATGAGGCGGTAATCCGTTCTAAAGCCCGACTCACCTACACCAAGGTAGGGGCGATGCTGGAGGAACCTGATTCCGATTTCGGTGCCGCGATGCGTCAGCAGTATGCTGAGGTGGTGCCGCATATTGAAACTTTGCATGAGCTCTATTGTGCCTTGCGCAAGGCGCGGGAAGAGCGGGGTGCGATCGACTTTGAAACCACCGAAACCCGGATTCTGTTCAGCGAAGAGCGCAAGATCGAAAAGATCATTCCGGTGGTGCGTAATGATGCTCATAAGATTATTGAGGAGTGTATGCTCTGTGCCAACGTTGCTGCTGCACAAATATTACAAAAGCTGAAGCAGCCGGCACTGTTCCGGGTGCACGATGGCCCGAAAGAATCAAAACTACAGTCACTGCGTACCTATCTCGGGCCGCTGGGGCTGAGTCTGGGCGGTGGTGATGAGCCCACCCCGCCGGACTATCAGGCGCTGTCTGAATCTCTGGAGGGGCGTGCCGATACACATGTTATCCAGGTGATGATGCTGCGCTCAATGTCGCAGGCGGTCTACAGTCCTGAGCATAAAGGGCATTTTGGTCTCAACTATCAGGCCTATACCCATTTCACCTCGCCGATTCGCCGTTATCCTGACCTGCTGGTGCACCGGGCGATTCGCGGCCTGATTCACTCCGATAGTGATAGCCGTCATATCACCCGGCCGGCTAATTTCCGGCCTGATAAGCGCTTTATGCATCGCTATACCATGGAACAGATGGTCGAACTGGGTGAGCACTGTTCGATGACCGAGCGGCGTGCCGATGATGCCACCCGGGATGTGATGGCCTGGCTGAAATGCGAGTATATGCAGGACTGTGTTGGTGAGGAGTTCAGCGGGGTTATTTCTGCGGTTACCGGTTTTGGCGTATTTGTCGAACTGGAGGAGGTTTATGTTGAAGGCCTGATCCATATCTCGGCCCTGCCGGGGGACTACTATCACTACGACGCCGCACTGCAGCGCCTGTATGGTGAGCGTAGCGGGAAGTCTTTCCGTCTGGGTGACCGGGTGCAGGTGCAGGTCGCCAGAGTAGATCTGGATGATCGTAAAATTGATTTTGATCTGGTGAAAAAACTGGATGCCGCCGATAAGCAGCTGTCTGGCGATGCCGGGGGCGAGACCAAAGCGGCCCCTAAACGGTTGAGTAAGCGGGAGCTGTTGCGCTCCGGTAAGATTGCGATGGCCGAGCTGGAAAGTCGCCAGGGACGCAAACCGTCAGCTAGCCGTCACTCTGACAGGCCGGGTGCAGGCCGCTCCGAGCCAGAAAGAACGGGATCAGCCAGGCCCAAGCGGTCAGCACCGCGTAACGGTGCAGAGAGCGAAACTCCCTGGGGGGCATCGAAAGAGCGAAAACCCTCGGCTAAGCCTGCCCGTAAACGTTCAGCCGAAGCGAAAACGGATAGAGGCTCGCGGCAGAAGTTAGAGGCCCGGCCTGACAATGCCGGAGGTTCACGATTGAGCGAGTCTGAGCTGGAAGTGATCCGGCTGTCGAGAAAACCATCTAAAGGCCTTAGCAATCGGGCTAAAAAACGTAAACTGAAAAAGCTGCGCGGTAAAACGTCACACAAGTCCTAGAGTCTGAGGGGGCATTGTCAGGTATATTTTGTTGCAGCAGGCGTCGTTGCTGATGGCGCCTGCTTTTTTGTGTCTGCTCCTCTTCCTGTGGTGATTGTCTGCTAAGGACTGCTGGTTAATAATTGTTCTTTAGGAGCCTGTTGCCAGATGGTAACGGTCGTGTCTGTGTATGATTCGCGGGCTTGACATCACTTAGTGTAATTTAACAGTGCGTAATATTAGATTTTCTTAATATATTGTTTTTGCAGGTTTTTTTCCTAATTCCTTGTTTCGTATCGCTTTATTGTGCAACCCATAAACAGCCAGTCATACAACCGTTTTATTGTTTGAGTTTTGTATATTTGTTGACCATAATGGACTCTTAACGGAACTAATCTATGCTGTTCTTCAGATCAATAAAAATTAATTAGAAACAGGGATGTTAGCTCACCGCATGGTTGATGGTGAGTGAAACCTCAGGATGAGGTTGCAGGGGGGTGACATGCTTAATCATAAATTAATCCGTATTCTGGCGAGTACGGGTTTTTGCTCGGCATTGATTTGTTCAACTCAGGTTCAGGCTGAGGACTTGATGGCTATTTGGAAAGTTGCCGAAAAGAATGACACCAAATACCTTTCTGCATATCACAAACTCCGCGCGGATCAGGAGATTATCAACTTAAGTCGTGCAGACCTCCTTCCTACTATCTCCTTCCAGTATGAACATAAAGAGACCAGCCAGACCATAAACGAGTCCGATAACGCTGTCTTTTATGGTAGCTCTGCTGACTACCCTACCGATAGATACGGACTGACACTCACTCAATCAATATTTGATTATTCCCGGTGGCAGCGTTACGACCAGTCAAAAATCAGCGCTAGCCGGGCCGAGGTCGAATATAAACTCTCCAAACAACAACTGTTATTAAGGCTGTCAGAAAGCTATTTTCTGGTTCTGGAGCGGAGTGATCAGCTGCAGGCGATTGAAGCCGAAAAGAAAGCGATGCTTAAGCATTTTGAAGTGTCCGAAAAGAAACATAAAACGGGGCTGGTAAGAACCGTTGATCTGCAGGATGCTTCTGCACGTTATCTTAATGCCCTGAGTAAAGAGATCGAACTGCAAAGTCGCTTAACGGATAGCCGGTATGCATTGCGAGAATCTTTAGGCTCAATGCCGGGCAATCTGGCCCGGTTGCGAAGTGATGTCAAACTTGAAATGCCCGTGCCATCTGATCCAGAGGAATGGGTCAGACTTGCTGCAAAAAACAACCCCGAATTACAAGCGCTTAACCTCTCTCTAAACGAGGCGGATAAAGAGATCAAGGCGTTGCGCGGTGGCCACTATCCAACCCTTGATCTGCTCCTGACCCATGGTAATGAAGCCAAGGAGGGATCCCCCTTCGGTGGTACCAGTGATATCGATACCACCGAAGTGACCGTGCAGTTGAATGTCCCTCTGTACTCTGGCGGCAAAACCTCTGCGAAAGTGCGTCAGGCAATCGAAAAGCGTAATAGTGTGCTTGAGGATCGTAATGATAAGCAGCGCATGGTTGAACGTTCCACTCATGATGCATATCACCGCATCAGCGAAGCCATTGTGCAGATTGGCGCACTTGAAAAATCGCTTCAGGCGCAGGAAAGTCGTTTGAAATCCAAGTCGGCAGGTTATCGTAGTGGTCAGAATAGTCTGGTGGAGGTTCTGGATGTTGAGCAGGACTTTTCCGATGCAAGACAGGCGTTGATCAAGGCCCGATACGATTACGTGCTGAATGTTTTGCGGCTGAAATTTGCGGTTGGTGCTCTACAGGAAGAAGACCTGTCAGCAATCAATAACTGGCTCACAAACGATCAGTCTTAGTCTGCATGTTGCTCTGGTGCATTGTTTATTTTCGCTCTGCTGCCCAGGGCGACCCGCTTATCTCCTGTATCAACTGAAAAAGGCTTACTGATTCGCTGCCTGTTTCAAATGACAAAATCATTGGATGAACATTATGTCGTATATATTTAATCGTCTATTCAGAATGCGTTATGACAAATTTCGCAACTTAAGACAATTTATTTGGAGCAGTCAGGGGATCACTGCTCGGCGACGTAATACCTATCTGATGGAACAGATGGAAAATCGCTATCTGCTCTCGGCAGATGCGGCACCACTTGCGTTAAGTGCTGAGCTGCTTAACGAAAAGGTCGTCGTAGAGCAACTGATTGATGCGGGTTTGGTTGAGGCAAGTAACTCACAGGCACTGCAGTTGGTTCGGCAGCATGATCAGGATAACGCGGCTAGTTCTGCCAGCAGTAATGCCGAGCTTGAAAATCTTCAGCTGGCAGAGCTGCAGCCAGAACAGCTTGAGTCCTCTGCTGACGGCGCTGAAGAGCTGCAGGATGTGCAGCCAAAAGAGGCCACGGTCGAAGACAATGTTGCCGCTGAAACTGATGCTCAGGCAATAAAATCTGCTACTGCGATTCACCACATTCAGCAATTGACCGGACATCAGTTTGTCGTCATTGATCGCTCAGTTGAGGATTATCGCGCCCTGCTAAGTACCTTTATGGGAGAAGCGGCCAGTGAGCTTGAGTGGCATGAAGATACCACCAGTGCTGGCAATGTTCTGGTCGCAGACTGGTACCCCACGGATGAAAATACCGATGAGAGCTTAACCGCTGATACCGAATTGAGTGATGCTCTATCTGAGGTGCCAACCAAACCCTCCCAGGCGGATCGTGTCACGGTCGTCTTGCTGGATAGTGAAGGCGATGGTGTTGAACAGCTGGCGAGTGTGCTGTCGGCGTATGACGATATTGACGCATTGCATGTGTTATCCCATGGCGCGACAGGTTTACTGCGCCTGGGTACTGCGACTCTGGGGAGTGCTTCATTAGAGCGTTATCGTCAACAGCTGGAAGCCTGGGGCAGGGCATTAAAGTCAGATGGCGATATTCTTATCTACGGCTGTAATGTTGCCCAGGGTGAAGTGGGTATCGCATTTGTTGACCGGTTGGCGGGGGCCACACAGGCAGATATTGCTGCATCTGATGATCCAACGGGCAACCGATTTATCGGCGGCGACTGGATACTGGAAACTGAGTCGGGATATGTCACGCATACCCTGGACATGATGTCCTCTGAACAGTTGTTTTTTGCCTCCAATGACCCTCTGTATGCGGGGCTGTTAGCCGCCGATAAATCGGTTAGCTTAGGTGAGCTAAATGGCACGGCGACACCGGTCATTCTTGCTGCGGGTACCGATACCATCAGCTTTACCGGTGTGAACAGTGATATCCGCATTACCGTGACGGGCAAAACCGCCACCACTCCGTTCAAAATCACGGCACAGGCGGTCAATGAAGCCACCGGTGCCCTGGTGCCTAATACGTTACGCACTTTCCAGTTTGCCGACGGCGATGACTCCACGATTAAAAATATTAAAGTGGGTCGGGTTGGTTATAAAACTGAGCTTGAATTGCAGACCAAAATAGATGTTTTGGATACCTCCGCACTAGCCGCCGCGCACATCGCTATCAGCAAAAAAGGCACTGCGCTATCGAGTGACGATGCCTTCAAATGGGTTAAAGATTATGCGGTGATGGGGATCGATCCAGCCGCTGCCGACGCTGCGGCACAGCTGAATGCTAAAAGTACGGTTGCGGTGGTCACCACGGGAACGGGCGAAGTAGGCAAGTTATCGATTGGTAAGGCTCTGGATACCGGAAATACCCGGCTTATTATTGATGATACTGGCGCACCAATAGACATCAGTAAAGCCAATGCCAATTATACCGGCAAAATTGATCTGCTGTATAACTCTGGCAGTTCAGGCACTGTGCTGACCAATTACGTCAACCTGTCAGCGGGTAATATCATCAGAGGTGTGGGCGCTTTAACAGGTTTTACCAGCGCATCATTCGCATCATTCACAGCGGATAAGGGTGATCAGAAATTTGATGTCACCGGTTTAACCGGTGTGACTGTGGATGCCGGTGCGGGTGAAGATTACCTTGTTGGTGGCGCGGGTACACAAACCTTAGTGGGTGGTGCTGGAACCGACACTTACGTGTTTAAAGACAGTTGGGGGGCGGATCAGGTTATCGAGAAAGCCGATACTAAAGATGGTTTAACGGTGATTAAGGGCGGCGATGCTGATGCGTTGGACTTCTCCGCGCTTACCCAGGCGATCACGGTTGAGTTTCACCCTTCAGTTAAGTCGACCAAACCGCTGTCAACCGCAACGGTTCCGGGTATTCCGGTGGTCTCTGAAGTGTCGGATACCGACCGGACATCAGCCGATAAATATGGTGTTCAGGTTTTTCAGGGGCAGAATGTAACCACCAGTACACACTCGGTCAAAAATGCCATTAATGTTGAAAAAATTATCGGTGGCCTGGGGGATAATACCTATAAATTCAATAATGACTGGGGCCAGTTTTATCAGGGCGCAACACCTGCGCTGACAGAAACGGTTAACTTTTTTATTGATGACACCCAGTCTACCAGCAAAAAGGGGACGCTTGATTTCCGTGAGGTCACTCACGATCTGATCTTTGAGCTGGATAGTGTCAGCACCACGTCGACCGGGACTCCAGCGGTCACGACGATAAAGACAAAAGTGAAAGTAACGGCTGTCGTCGAGAAGCAGATTAACATTGGTACCACGGCGGCACCTGTTTTAAAAACAGTCACTTACACCTATGTCGTTAACGCGGATAATATCGCTAACATCATTGGTGGTCAGGGCAAGAATACCTATATCATCAAAGACCAGGATGCCTTGCAGGGCAAAATTCTGACCGCTAAGACAACGGGCACCCTGGCCGAAGGTTTGGTGACCGGTAACGTCTATGTGGCAGGCGCCAATATTGCTAAAACCGATGGCGTTAATATTCTCGATTACTCGCAATACAAGTCTACTAACACGAAAGATGTGATTGTGGATCTGGGTAAATCGACTACGGGTGTCATCAATAAAGCGGTCACCGGTATTTTAAATACTGGCGATGGTGTAGTCGCCCCGGCGGCTACCAACGAAGTGCAAAAGCTGACCATCCCCAAAATTAAAACGGCGCCAACGGTTGCTCAGGAACTGAGCAACATACAAAGTTTCAGGCTGTCTTTGGGCGGGGTAGAAACCCGGGAGATCAGCAACTCAGGCAGCGCTGCTTCGATTGCTGCTGAGATGGCTGCGGCGCTCAACTCTCTGGCGTTGAAAGCAACGCCGGTGACGACTACCAACACGACCACGACGCCTCCCCCGGCTCCCTCGCTTCCGCTGGTGACGGTGACAGGTAGTGGCTCGGCTACCGGCACAACGCCTTATGATTTCACCATAACCTTCCAATCTCTATCCGCTGGACTGAATATCCCGGAAATTAAGCTGATAGCGGAAGCGCGTCAGGAGAAAAAAACCGCGGGAGGAACCACTCAGGCCACGGTTGTTTTAAGTGCCGAGACCGAAACGAATCCTGATCCGCTCACCATCATTAAAGCGTACACTTCCAGCGGTCCAACCCCTGAAGACCGTTACACGCTGACCACCACCATTAAGACCATCATCATTGATGCGGTGGAATTTACTGCAGCCCGTACGGGATTAAAAGCGGGTGGCATTGACCGCATCGATGGATTGAGAGGTACCAGCGATACAGGTGCAGGTACGGTTAAGAGTATGACCGTACTGGGCGACTTTGGCTTATTGGTCAATGGTACCGGTAGTGGCGACGACCTTATTTTTTCGGATAACTACACTCAGGCGGTCAGCGTTAAAACCGGACGAGTCTGGGATGGCGGTGCCGGTCAGGACATTATCACCGGCACACTCCAGGGTGACACTCTGTATGGTGGTCTGGGCAATGATGCCATCGGTGGTGGCGAAGGCGATGATAACCTCAGCGGTGGCGCAGGTAATGACCGCATCAGTGGCGGCCAGGGTGATGATGTTATCAACGGTGGTGCAGGCAATGACCATCTGAGTGGTGGTCTGGGTGATGACAGTATCGTGGGCGGCGCTGGCCATGATGTCCTCTATGGAGGCATCGGTGACGATACCCTGATTGGTGGTAAAGGCTACGATCACTATGTGTTTATCAATGACTGGGGCCAGGACGAAGTTATTGAAAGCCAGAAAGGTAAAGATGATAAAACCACCGACGAAGGGCTGAAAACCCGTGGTGATGTGCTCGATTTCTCCAATGTTACTCAGGAGATGACCTACCTGTTTAACAGCAATAGCTTATTGGCAGGTACCGGTACTTTCATTAAAGATAAAACCAGCTGGACGAAAACCCTTTCTGGATTTGGTGATGTGTCGGGTCATTTTGCGCTGACAGCCAATACGGTCCGGGTTAACAGTGAAGGTAACGCCAATGAGGTTCAGCGAATATTTCTGGGTGGCGCTACATCCGGTGATTTCACGGTAAAACTGAACAGTTTTCCTAAGCCGGATGGCTCGGTTGAAACAACTGCACCGATTACTATAACGGTAGGCAGCAGCAAAACGGTGACGGCGACCAATATCAAAACCGCACTGGAAACTCAGCTTAGAACGTTACTGACTGAAAATGGCGTTGCGCCGGTCGGTGATCTGGTGACGGTTAAATCCGCAGGCACCGGAACCGGAGCGTTTGATGTTGAGTTTAAAAAACCGATCTACACCAACATCCCACTAATGACGATTGTCAGTACCACCGGGCTGACCTATGCCGCACCGGTGGTCGGCACCGTAGAGCCGGGTAGCAACATCGTCGATGCGACCACGGGGCTGATTACTAAACACACCAACGGTTCAATTAATATTGACCTCGGGCTGGCCGAGTCCGGCAGCTTTACCTTCGGTTTCAAATACACTAAAACGGTTGCCGGGGTCGAAACGCCCAACCTGGCTGTCTCTGTTACCGTGCCGATTGCATCGGGTTCCACCCCCAGCGATGTTGCAGCCCAGATTCAGCAAAAACTAAACGAACACAATCCACAGATCTTCGCCAATGTCGTTGTTGCCGGGGCAGGCAATAAGTTTGAAATTACCGTCTTAAACCCTGAAATCAGCGGCCTGAATACCGCGACGATTACTAACGCGACGACGCTTAAAGGTAAGCCTGCTATCTGGACAACCGTTGAGGGCTCTTCTGTTCGGGAAGTTAAGCAGTTAACACTCAACAATGTTACCGAAGGTAGTTTTGTTTTAAAGATTGGCAAGTATTCCACCGGCCCTATTAGCATTGATACCACGGGCACCACACTTGCCGAACAGGGACAACTTACTGGTCAGGCTATTCAGACGGCATTAAATCAGCTTAATCGTAACTTTGTGCAGAAATACACGGTTGAGGTGCACACTGAGAGTTTCACCGCGGATCTTAAAGAGTGGAAAATCACCTTTAAAACCCCGGGCGAGAATGATGTAACGGAGATGTCTGTCGATGTGACAGGCTTAACCGGGACGAATAATTTACAGGGACGGGTGACGACTCTGGCCGATGGTAGTCTGCCTGGCAATATCCACGCATTTGAGACTATTCTGGCCCCCAATGCTGATGCGACCTTTATCTTTGGCTCCGCATCGATGGCCGACATGCTAGCAGCGATTGCGGTGCCTGAAGCGTTACGCAAAGCCAATAGTGTAACCATCGACACCAGTACACTGACCGCGAATGGTCATGTACTGGATATCGATTTTAGCCAGGTTGCAGATGAGCTGAATTTCAATTTTGAACAGGTAGGTGCGGTTAAAGAGGTACAGCCGCTCATTATTGATAACACGACGGAGGGTGAGTTTGCGCTGGATTATAAGATTCAGGAGGTGCAGCGACTCGCGTTTACCGGTGCTGAGCTGCCCACCGGAACCTTTAAGTTAAGCTTTAAGGACCCTGGCGGTTCTAATGCGCTGAAAACCACCGCAACACCGATTCAGATTGTTACCGATGCCGCGACCGGTAAAGTTGACGTTAAAGCCACCGCTTTAAAAATCCAGACCGCACTGAATGCGCTGACATTCACCTCAACGACAGGCACTCAGGTGAACCTCTCTGTGAAGGTAACCGGTGTGACTGTGGATGGCTCACCGGTCACCGCCGAAACAACGAATGAAAGCTTTAAGGCCAATAGCTGGAGTATCACCTTTACCAACAAAGAGCTGGTCAATGTTGATCTGTTGCAGGTCAGCGCTGCATCGGTGACGCCCACCGTTACCACCGTCAGAGACGGGGTGCACAAAATAACCGATATGATTACCTTCGTTGCGGACAATAAAGCAGCGAATATTATCGAGCTGAAGAACAAACTGAACGAGCTGCTGGGTGAAGGCTCGGTAACCGTGAAAGAACCGCGTTTTGGCAGTACGGCGGCTAACACTAAACTGAATATTACCTTTAATGATCCGGGCGATGTGGTGTTAACCAAAGCGCTGAAGAATCTGGATGGTTCTGCGTTGGGGTATACCACGCCGGTCACGGGTAAATTTGATCTGGCGACAACGGCTGCAAGTGGCAAGGTAGAGGGTAATGCGGGCCAGCTGTCGCTCACTGTCGAGCGTGTAGCGCCAAGGCCCACCGCGTTAAGTACCGATGCTCAGGCATCAGGCCTGGTGGACAAGTTGCTCGGTGAGAGTGTTTTCGAGACCTTTGTCTTTACCGATGTCGGTGAAAATACCATCGTTCGTGGTGGTGTGAATGCCAATACCTTCTCTATCGCGGGTAAAACGACCTTCAAGGGTACTATTATCGGCGGCACGGGTATCAAGCCCTTATCGGCGCAACTACTCAATGTTGATGGCTTAGTGGGGATGTTATCGTTAACCGCGCCCGATTTTGCGGTGAAAAATACCGTTGATATATCCGGTGGCACGTTCGCAGACCTGAGACAAATTTCATACGTTAATCTGGCGAACACCTCGAAGTCATCCGTCGCGGTTGATACGGTAGTCGATGGTCATCGGGGGGCTGAAGTTCAGCGTCTGTCTATTCCCGAAGCTCAGCGTGGCAGCTTTACATTAACGGTGCAGGGTGACACTACAACAGTCACCACCGCCCCCATCTATCTGACCCCTCCGGTGCAGCAACAGCTGTTGGTTACCGATTCGACTGACTTCAATCTGACCTATGTCACCACCGCAGGCGTTCAAACCATTACCGGTTTAAGCACTGGTGCAGCGACGGATGATATATCGACGACCATCACCAATCAGATAAACACTAAGTTAGCGACAGAGTTTGGTCTGGCTGCGGGCTCAAAAGTTGTATCGGTGACTAAGAATGAGGCAGGTTACCTCATTACCTACACCAATCAGAACAACATGGTTGAGTTCACCGGTGTGCTGACCTCTGCGTCAGGCAGTGTGGCGGTCTTTACTAAAGAAACGACGGCCCCCCTTAACTATGCTGCCGTAGCGCAACGTATTGAAAACGCTATATACAAAGCGATGGCGCTGCCGGCTGGAACACCAAAAACCGTTTTGGTCAGCGCCGGAGAGACTGCGGGAACATATGATCTTCGCTGGCGTGTAGCGGGTGATAAAGCGATCACCACACTGACTGATATTTCGCTCTCGGCACCCGCGGTTGATCTGGTGTTAACGCCCTCAACTACCGCTACGCCACAGGTGCACACACTGACCATTGATTATGGCACCAATACTAACCCTGATCCTTATAATTTATATATCGGCACCTATCAGACAGCGGATATAGCAAGAGATGCTGACAAGGTCGCTATTGCCAAGGCTTTACAACAGCTTATCGATCAGCAACCAACCTTAACGGGGACGGTGACCGTTACCGGAACTGGCCCGTTCACCATTAGTATTGCGGGTGGCTCTGTGCCATCCATCGTGGCTAAGAACAGTCTTTTTTCAGGTACTGTTCTGGGCACATCAACGATCACAAGTCAGCTCACCAATGGTCAGGAAATTCAAAGCCTCAACATTAACGGTGCCTCGCAGGGAATCGTGGGGCTGAAGTACAACCTGAAGACCCTGGCGGATAACAGTTTGGTAACCGGTTCCGTCTTTGTGGATGTGTCGCTGAGCACCGGTGAAACCGCCGACACGCTGCGCGGACGTATCGAAACCGCACTCAATACTCAGCTGGCAGGCAAAGCGACGGCGGCGGTGACGTTGAGTGGTGATAAGTTCATCATTACACTGACCTCACTGACGCATATTGTCGAGTCTATGGGGGGCACCGGTTACGGCTTATCAGCGGCCACCACCGATCAGTCCTTAACGCCGGTTAAGGTGGGTAGAATTGATGCCTATCTGGACCGCACGGACAGCAGTAATACCACTCTGGTTGAAACTAACCGGATCTATAAGTTTACCATGCCTCCGGTGGTTGCCGATGAAACGATCAGCGGTAGCTTTACGCTCGGGTTTGGTGGTGTCACAACAGCCGCCATTGACTATTCTGCGGATAATACGACGCTGCTGGCGAATATTAATACGGCGCTTTCCGCATCGTCTATCAACACCCTGGCCGCTACCCTGGTGGGTAACGAGTTCCGGGTTGAAGTGGTGGCTGATATCAGTGCGGCTGAGCAACCTTTAATTGTTGATGGCACAGCCCTGCAGATTGTTAAAGATATCGTAGTTGCTGCCCCGGGTGTGGCAGGTAATATTGTCACCATTGCCAACGGCAGTGCAATGAATGTGGCAGAAAAACAACGTGTCACCTTAGTGGATCAGTCACTCACCACGTTCCGTTTATCCGTTAATGGCGTCAGCACCCTTGATATCCCGGTTAATCAGAACGATGCGACCACGCGAGGGGCGATTCAAAGCGCACTTGATGCGGCGTTAGGTGCCAACAAAATTACGGTAACGGTGAATCCGGATAGCAGCAAGACGAAGTCCTGGATACTGGAGGTCACCGCAGCCAACCGCCTTAACGATACGGATACTCTCGTGATTGGCGATAACGCTAACACGATTACTGGCTATGCCAAAGATGATTTCACCCAAACGGTTTTAACCAGTCTGTTGGGTAAAAAGGCCGGTTTTACCGGCCGCATTCAGAATATCGATAATGTTACCTACGGCGCTGGTTTAAACATCGCTTTAAACACCACCCTTAACCCTGTTGCGGCGTTGGGTAATGCCTCATTAGGCAGTAATCTGTTTGAGGTGGGTGGTAATCTGATTGAAAACACGATTGCTAACCCTTATGCGCAATTTGTTGCCAATGCGGTGGTTTCAACGGCGATCAACGGTGAGCCTTCACTGTTCTCAGAAAATGTTGTTGCCCCCGGTATTCATGTGCTAGCCGGTGGCTGGGGTGCAGATACCTATAAGTTCAGTGGCCTGTGGGGTGCCACTGCAGTTATTGAAGCCCCCGATATTAAGGTCGCAGGTGTCAGCGACTTCTTTGACACCTTAGATCTTTCTGAGGCGGGCTATGGCCTTAAAGGTCAGCTGGGTAGCAGTGATGTAAAAAATACCCTGCATTATGATATCTGGGAAATTACCACCGATAACATTAGTGAACTTACCGACCTGATCAGTATTGGCCGGGATGATGCTGAAGTGCCTCTGTTAACCATTGGTGCCAATTTTATTATGGTCCGGGACGAGGTCTTTGGTTCAGCACTGAAGCGATTCGGTATTCCTCTGTCTGACGACGTTTTACTGGGTAACTACGTTTTTGCCACAGGGATTGAAAATATTGTTGGCGGTGGTGGTGATAATATCTTCACCTTCCACGGGAATGCCCGTTTACGGGGGGTGATCTCTTCTGAGGGTGATATTACCCTGAATTATCAGGATTATGACAATAATACCGATGCTTCAGATACCGTTACCGGGGTGACAGTAGATGGCACCGCCGGGGTTAATTATACCTTATGGAATGCGGTTGAGGTGCCGGTATGGGGTGAGATTGCCGAATCTAAAGTGCTGTTTGGCAGCGCGACCTCGGTACTGGGTGAGCGCTGGAACTCGCTGTCCGGTCTTATCAATGCAGCGGTCGCTGCAGACTCACAGTTCAACCTGTCTAATAACGCTGTTGCCGGTTTTACCAAAGTGATCGGTTCCAGCGGTGATGACACCTTTGTCGGTAACGACAATGACAATATCTTTGTGATTGGTCAGGGCGGCGTCGATACGATAGATGGTGGCGAAACGGATGAGAATGGCAACACCCTGAGTCTGGACGGTCAGACCGACAACTATTCTGTCGATCTGACACGGGGTACCGCCTTGCGGGAGCAGGGAGATGAGCAGCAGTCTATAGCGCTTAATGCGGTTGCCGGCGATCAGTTTACCCTTGAACTGCCCGTCAGTGATTACTCAGCGGTTGGTGGCTTCACCACGGCGGATATTACGGTGGCGGCAACCGCCACTGCCACCGCTGCGAATATTAAAACTGCGCTTGAGTCTTTTCTCGGGGTGAATAATGTCAGTGTGACGCCTGATGCGGCGACGCCGGGTACGTTTACGATCACCTTTTTGAATCTGGACCGGTTTGATAACCCCGGGAAGTTAATCTTTACGCCAACCCATTTAACGGCTGCAAGCGATAGTCTGGTTCAGGCCGCCGTTGCGGCGAAGGACCCATTAGATGGTACCGAGCTAAACTATATCCATCAGATTACCCTGGGTAATCAGATAAGTGGTGGCGAGTTTACGTTCACATTTGATCACCCTGATGGCACAACCGGCGCGGTTTCAGTGAATATTGCGGCAGTTGCTGATTATCAGGCGATGCTACAGCAGATCGAAACCAAGCTGAATGAAGTTGCGGGTCTGACGGTTAATGTCACTCAGCCCGATCCTGCTGCGGCAGAAGATCAGCGTAACTTTACTTTCAATATTGAGTTTACCAGTCCGGCTTATACCGATGTGACCGGTATTACTCTGAATACGGCTAATCTGGAGATGGGATCGGGCATTACTACGATCCTGGATGGCGCTGTTATTGTTGCCAACTACAAGAATATTCAAAACCTGGAAAGCGGTTCCGGCAATGATATTTTCAGAGGCAACAGCGGCGGTATCGTGATCACTGATCTGTCGACCGCTTCGTCCTTGTTTGAACTGGATTTAACCGCCAGCTCTTTTGCCGAAGGCGAATTAATTACGCTGTCATTTGCCAATTTTGAACTGTCTGCCGGTGTGACTCCGGACCCTGCCCGTCTGGAGGCTGCTTTTGCTATTGGCGCTGATAATGCAGCAACGCTCGCCAATATTGAAACGGCACTCAATGGGTTGGAGGGGATAGCGGTAGCGGTAACCAGTGCGGTTAATGATAAGTTCAGCATTGAGTTTACGACTGCCCCCGATTTGGTGGCCGACTTTAAAGTGGACGTTGCTACAGCGACCTTTAGTTTTAATGAAAAGTTTGGTCAGGATAAGGTGTTTTCTACCGGGTCGGCAGATATCCTCGACTTTTCATCTATCTCGGCAGAAATTACTCAATCGGCGCCGCAAACCGATGCCGATGGCGAGTACACCGCGTACTCTTACACCGATGAAACGGGCACTTTACATGAGGTCAAAGCCTACGGCACCTTCGCAACCAAAGGTTTGGATGCGGTTGCTTCGGGTGAGGGGCTGTGGACTGCCTTTAAAACATCCCAGGGCTTTGGTGATTTTGTTACTACGGCTGAGGTCGGAACGGGCGCGACAATTGATGCGACCACTGATGCCGCTGCGCTAGAGGCGCTGAAAGCTGAAGCGATTGCCCGCTGGACCGCAGTCTTGCCTGCGGCAGCACTGACCAACTTAGAAAATGTTACGGTTACCGTCGGAGACATTGGTGGCAATGTCATCGGTCGGACGACCAGTGCGGCCGGTGCGAATGGCCTGGAATACACCATCACCCTGGATGATAACGCCGCGGGTGCGACCTGGTATATCGATGCGACGGCTGCGGATGACAGCGACGACGGTGCTTATGACAGTATTGACCTGCTGACCGTGCTGATGCATGAGATGGGTCATGTGATGGGCATGAGTCACCCTGATTTCCCCACCACCGATCTGATGATGGAAGAGGCGGTTAAGGGGCAGCGCTTGCTGCCGACCTCTGATCACTTTAAGAGCTTGTCGGATCAAACCAAGTTAAGTATCGGTCTGGGTGAGCTGGCGACCTGGTCTTCGCATCTTGGCAGCAAAATCGATAACTATCTGGACGACACAACAACTATTCCGTTTACCGACTTATCGTTGTCTGATCTGTTGGGCGACAAAGTCACCAATCTGGACGGTACTATTCAGGCTAAAGTGCAGGCGTTTGTCGACACGATTGATGCCTATCTTGAACTCAACAGTTCTGCCACCACTAAAGACCTGCTGCAGCACCTGCAAACCACCGGCTTGAATGATGGTTTTGCTATCAATGTCGCCTCGTCGTCGAATTTAAAAGAGTATAGCGTTGCTCTGACCCTGGAAAGCTTCAGCGAACTGGTCAATCTGGATCTGAATGAACTGATCTCGTTTGGTGACTTTAACTTTGACCTGCCGATTGATATTACTCAGTCTCAGCCGCTGGTGATCAGTGGTGGCATCGACTTCATGTTCAACTTTGGTGTTGCTGATGACGGTGACTTCTATGTGCGTGATCCGGGTCTGGATGCGCATTTCAATTTTGGCGAAGAATATATTGATATTACCGGTATTACTGCCGGTTCTGCTGATACCACACCTGCCACGATTACCATTGCCGGTAATCATATTGGTGCGATAAAAAGCACCAGTGCCGGTAAGTTGATGGTCGGCGATAGTTTCTATCTGCAAGGGTCGGGTAATACCGATGAACTCTATACCGTTGCGGCTATCGAATTAAGCCCTGATGGCAACTCTACGATCATTACGGTCGCTGAGGAAATTCTGGCCGCTGATCTGGCGGATGAAGTTGCCGGTAATCTCATCAAAGCCTTCGATTTTGGCGTGAATTTAGGGCCTGTTGGTTTTGAGGTAAATGATGCGGCGCTATCCGTGGGCGCCTCTGTGGGTATGGGCTTCGATGGTGTGCTTCATTATCAGGATATGCTGAGTGACAGCACGGCCTCTTTAATGGGGTCGCCTGGTTTAGAAGGTGATGCTCACTATGAAGTGTTGTTGCCGGTGTCGCTCTCCGGGGCACTGGATGGCTTTAGTGATGATGTTGGCTTTATCACCGCCAGTAGCAGTAGCTTGCCAGATAATGCTTCACTGGGGCAGTTCTTTGCCAGCATTCCTGCTTCTGTGCAGTTTGATAACCTGGAAGATGTGTTCTCTCTGGGGGGACTGTCACTCGATATGATTATCGGTGGGGTCGATGAACTTCTTAAAGACATCGTTGGTACTGACCGCGAAGTACTGGGCCAGCAAACCGGTGATATCGTCAACTTTTATGAAGAACGTTGGGGCGCTGGCGCTGTGCTGGCGACCGACAGCTATGAAATCTCGCCGGCGGGAGGGCCGCAGGCCAGCCGCTATGAGATCCTTGAAGATGGGACCGGCATCACGCTGCTGGAGTGGAAAGATACGGCCACCTCGGACACTTTCTGGGGCGTTGAGTTGTTCCAGAACAATGTGCGGGTTGTGCAAACCTACTCCCAGACATCATGGGAGTTAATGGGCAGCTACGATGCGAACGATGTATTGATTGAGCCCATTACCGATAATGAGATAACGGGCGCGACCTTTATCGACACCACCGGTGTCAACCCATCGACGACCGGGGAAAGTCTGTCGCGCTTCAATATCAAAGATGGCGTGCTGTATGACAAGATCGCCTTAATCGATGCCAGCCTGGCGGATATTCTCGGTGATGGCGGTGTCAGTCTGGCTGCGGGCCTCAGCAATGCGGTCAGCACGGTGCGTGATGCGGCGCGTAACGTCCAGCAGCTGGAAGATATGCTCAACGAAGAGCTGCGTATCTTGTTAGCGCCTCTGGGCATTGCCTCAGACGCCGACATGGTTGATATGAGCTATGCCAACTCTGCGTTTGATTTCGATCTGAACCTCGATCTGATTGCTGAAAAGCAGTTTGATCTGGCGCTGGATATTGATGCCCTGGGTCTCGACACCTGGTTAGGCCTGCCTGATGGCGCATTAGATGCGATCAACGTTGAAGCGAACGGGAAAATAGACCTGCGGGCGGAAGCTGGCCTCGATCTTGGTTTTGGTTTTGATCTGAGCGATGTTCGTACGCCGATTTTCTATATTGATGAAGCGACTGGCATTCATGCTTCACTGCATGGTGGGGTTGATGATCTCGATATTGAGCTGGGCTTTGATGCCGGTCCATTGGGAACCATCGGTTTACTGGGCAAACACGGCAGCGCGAATATCGATTTAGGCTTTTACGCCAATATGGGCAACCCTGGTGCCGACGCCAATGGTAACGGCTATTTAGATTTAACCGAAGTGAAAGACGGCTTCCAGGCGTCGGCTTATGGTTCAGCCGGTCTTAATCTGCCGATGTTCTTCCCAATTGAGGCACTGCCGCTGGGCGGCACCGATAAAGACCTTGATGCGGATGGCGTTGCGGATAACGTCCTGTTTGCCAAAGCGGCATTCAGTGTCGATCAAAGCCAGAACTTTGTCAGCACCTTTGATTACAACCTGCCGAAATTCAATATGAATTTCGACGTGATCGTGTTGCTCCTGGACCTGTTGAATGACCCGAAAACCGTTCGCGAAGGTTTGGAAGGCGCATTCTCGGCCATTAACGAAGTGGCCAATGGTATCGATAATATCGAACTGCCGCTGGTGGGCGGTGCGCCGTTTGATGATCTGGCGAATAGCCTGCGTAGTCTTGAGGCCAGTGTCCTGGGTGAAAAGGATGCCAGCGGTTATATCAATGGGCTGGGTAAAAAATTACAGGATCTTGAAGCCGTTGGCGGCAAAGTGTTTGAAGCGCTGCTGAACGAAATCCGCCAGGGGCTTTATGACGGGCTGAAAACGATCAATAGCCCGCTGTTCTCCTTTGTGGTGCCATTGCTGGATGCTTCCGGTGCGGTGCAGTACGATGAAAACGGCAAGATAAAAACACGTCTGCCCAGCAGTGCTGATGATATTGAGCTGACTTTCTCTGCGAATGGTTTATTGAGCTTCGACATCAAGTTTGGCGGTGTGCTGGTTGATGGCGAACTGCCAGTTGATTTTGCCGTGGGCATGCCCGGATTAGGTTTGGATGTTGATGCCTCCCTGATTGCTGAAATCGATTACCTGATGGGGTTGGGCATCGGCTTAGGCAATATGGCTCCGTTAGGCAGTGGCCCTGATTTTGGTTTGTTCCTCAATACCTCAGGTATCAACGCTAAGGGCGAAGAGATCGCTCTGGATGTCGACGCGCGCCTGAAAAACGGTTCCACCGCGCAGGGTACTCTGGGCTTCTTAAAGGTCGATGTGACTGACGAAACCGGCGGTAAAGTGCTGCAGTACGATGGCGCCGGGAATGTTATCAACGATAAAGGGGCGGGTATCAGCGGCCACTTTGGCTTTGATATTAAAGATATTGGTGGAAAAACCGGCACCGTTGCCGCTGATGGCCGTTTAGAGCTGGGCGAAAAAATAGAGCTGGCGATCAATGCCAACGCTTATGCTGAAGCGAAGTTATTTACCAAAGTATCAACCTCGGCGGCCGATGTGTTGCCGTCTATCGATACCACCATTATCTATTATCAGGATTTAGCCAGCGGTACGTTATCGACGAAGAGTGGTGCGAGCATCTCCTTTGGCGATCCGAATATCACCTTGCAGAATGTCCGCTTAGATGCGGGCTCGGTATTTGAAAGCTTCCTGGGTGATACCTTCGACACTATCGGCAATATTATTCTGCCACTTAAGCCGGTTATCGATCTGCTGAATACTGATATCGATATGGGCGTTGCCAAGCTTAAAATCCTAGACATTGCTTACCTTCGTCTGCCCGCGACCACAGTGGATACTGCGAAGAAAGTCATTGCCGCTCTGGCAGCGACTATCGACTTCTTAGAGAAAGCGAAAACGTTAAAATCTGCCGGTTATATCGACTTTGGCGACTTTAATCTGACCGGAGGCTATGCCACTGATACCTCTGCGCCGGTCACCTCTAAAAATACTGCGGGCGCCAAATCTGAAGCGGATCGTAATGCCCAGCTGGGGTCACATGCCTCAACTATTGCCGGTCCGTCGCAGGATGGCGTAGAAGGTGGTAAGTCCAGCGCGAATAAATCGACCAATAACCGGGCCACCTTTGGTAACCCTCAGGGGCAGAAAAACTTCAGAATTCCGATTCTGGAAGACCCGGCCAGCCTGCTGCAATTTATCACTGGCCGGGGTGAAGTCGATCTGTTCTGGTACGACCTGCCTGATCTGGATCTGTTTTTTGAATATCAGAAAACCTTCCCGGTTTATCCTGGTTTTAACGTTGGTTTCTTCGGTGAGATCGGGGCCAGTACTAACTTTGATTTCGGTTTTGATACCCGTGGCTTCCGTGAATGGATGAACACCGATTTTGATGTGGCTGAATCCTGGCGCTTATTTAATGGCTTCTATCTGGACGATCACGGTCTGGAAAATACCGTTGATGATAAAGCGGAAGTCACACTGCGCGCCGCGGTGGGCGTGATCGCCAGTCTGGGGCTGGGTGGTCTGGTCGAAGCGGGTGTCAAAGGGGGTATCGAAGCGATTATAGGTTTCGATCTCAACGATAAGGAAACCAACTTCCTCGATGATCTGCCGGTGGGTGATGGCAAGCTCTATGGTTCAGAGCTGATTGAACGAATTACCCATGGCCCGCAGTGTTTATTTGATATGTCGGGCACCCTGAACCTGTTCCTGGAGGCGTTCCTGTGGGTTGGTATCGATGCTGGTCTGACTAAAATAACCCTGTTTGAAGCGCGTAACCGTTTTGTTAATCAGGTGCTGGCAACCTTCGAACTTGAATGTATCCATCATGCGCCGGATCACATCGCTTCCTGGGAGCGTGATGACCCGAGCACCGGCAACCTGATATTAAGCTATGACAAGGGGGCCGATGCGGATGCCCATAGCTACACCGTTGATGTCATTACGCCGGATATTGATTTAACCCTGCAAAAACTGTCGGAAGAGGGTTATCTCGATACCGAGTATTACACCAAAGCGGAAGAGACCGCCCTGCGTGACCGTATACGCAGCCTGAAAAGCAACAACCCTGGTGAAGATATCATTGTTGTCAGTACCGGGCTGGTTGCTGAGGTCTACCTGGCTAAAAATGTAAACACCTTAACCATTGCCGGTACATCAGGTAATGACCGCTACAGTCTGAAACGTCTGAATGGTCGCGTGGATCACATCGACGTTGAGCTGGGTGGCGGTAGTGACTTCATTGAGATGATTGCCGATCCTGAAAATACCGCGGTCCTCGCGGGCCTGTATGTAAATGGCGGAGCAAACACCGGTAACGCATTGACAGCGGGCATCGAAGACGATGTGATTTCTATCGACAGCGGTTATCTCGGGGCAGGAAATGCGAACGATACCTATCTGATTGAAACCGGTGATGGTAATGACCAGGTGGTGGTTAAAGGCGAGAACTTCACCTATGACGGCCTGACGGTCCGTGGTAACGCCGGTGACGACATCATTTTCACCGGTGACGGTCATGACCGGGTCTTCGGTGGTGACGGTTTCGATACCATCGCAACCTATGGTGGTAACGATTACGTTGAAGGTGGCGATGAAGATATTACCACTGATATCGCAACCTTTATCGACCCGGATGGGGAGGTGCGGATAACGCCAATTTACCAATTGGATGGTACCCCTTACGCGCATTACAACGATCAGGGTATGCCCACCGATGGTGCGGGTGGTCCTGTGCTAACCATTACCAAAGAAAACTCTCAGTTCAGAACCCAGTTTGGTGATTTCATCGACGGTGGTTTAGGCAATAACACCATCAGAGGTGGTGCGGGTAATGATGAGATTTCCGTGGGTGGTGTGGATGAAAATGGTAACCCTGTCCTGGGTGGTGTGAATGACATTCAGGGTAATGCCGGAGACGATATCATTAATGCGGGTACCGGCTCTGTCAATGTCGATGCCGGTGATGGTGATGATACCGTGGTCTGGCAGTATGCGCCGCTGGCGGCGGGTGCCAATCTGCTGATGCTGGGTGGCTCGGGTACCGATACCTTTGATATCACCGTGAATGACGATGCCAGTCATGTCGATCTGCGCAAGCTCAATGCGGCGCTCTTCTTAGCCGATGGCGTAACACGGGATACCCGGGCTAAATTAACTATCGACTTTGCGTCTGACTATATTGTTATGGACGATATCGAAGCGTTAAAACTCGATACCCAGAAAGAGAGTGACGATATTGCCATTGGTGACCTGATGGATACCTCGCTGCTGAGTGTGGATATCACGCTGGGTCAGGACAAAGCCCGTGAATGGCAGCCAGACCGGGATGTCGACGGTAATTATCAGGTGTATCCTGCGGATTACTCCGCCTTCCTGGCACAAACACCGCAGTTGGATGAAAACGGTGATGTGGTCAAAGATTCCAATGGCAATATCATTTACGTGCCGGTTGAACCTCAGAGCTATATCACCAACGTGCGTCAGGGCGAGTACTTCTATCGTTATGCTCTGCAGGAGGGAGGCAAGTACCTGACCGCATCTAACGGGGCTCCGATACTCGAATCCATCGTTAATGTGGCAGACTATCAGGCCTCGTCACCGCAAAACAACCAGCAGGAACTGTGGCTGGCGGATGGACTGGATAACGTCACGGTATTTTACGGTTACGACGATACGAAAGCCGATGATGGTCGCACCAGCGGTAATGCCGTCACTATCTCTGCAGGTATGACGGCGGCTGAGGTGCAGGCTGCGCTGGAGTCTATCACCGCTATCGGCGTGGGTAATGTCACGGTTACGCCGGCGGCGCCAGCCACCGAGAGCACTCACGGTACGCAAGCCAATCCATGGGTGATTACTTTCAATGGTGCGACGACCGATCTGAACAGTAACTATCTGATCCTGGCGCACCAGTACTACGTGCAGAAGCATAGCGGCCCAATGACTGAACGCAACGATACGCGGGCGCAGCAGTATCTCTATCATCTGGATGTGTTGGGGGCTGAGTATCTGTCTAACGCGGATCACACCCCGAATGTCACCACCATTACCGATAGCATGAGCGAAGTCCCGCGCAATGGTGCCCAGCTGCTGGCATTTGACGTACTGGACTACAACGAAGATGCTCCCGTCAATGTAAATGGCATTGTCTGGTACAACAATGAAGGTGTTGCGCTATCGTCAACAATGACCACCGCAGAGGTGCAGGCAGCACTTGAAAGCCTCAGCGGTATTCCCGCTGGAAGTGTCGGTGTGAGTGGTCAGGGAACAATCAATAACCCCTGGCTGATTCGCTTCTCCGATAACCCGTCCGGGCCTGCTGCTGATGAAGCAGCCAAAGGCGCGGATGGTAATTTCCATACCCTTGAATTTGTTGTCGGTGGCAGCGCCCTGGGGGCCGGAATCATCACCAGAACCACGGTGCTGGGTGATGATATTAATCTGCCGACCAATATAGAGCAGTCGTTTACGGTTCCAGCGGGTAGCAAAATCACCTCGGTCAGTTACGGTGGCGGCACCGTTGCTGTCGATGCTGATGCGACGCAAGCGTCGATAGAAGCAGCGTTGTTAGCGCATTTCGGTATTGATGATGTAGTGGTGACGGCCGGTGATACCGCTGGCAGTTGGGTGGTGCAAATACTGGATGCTATCAAGGATGCAGATGGTAACTATAGTCTGTTGAGTTTTGATCTGGTCGACAGCAGCGCGGCCGTCAGCACGCAGACGGCAATCTCTTCGACAGTAACCGATCATGTGGTTTTCCCGGCGAATGACCGTCAGGCCCTGAGTGTACCGGCCGATGCGTTTAAAGCTGAGTTTTCCTATAACGGCCAGACGGTTGAGATCTCCCTGGACCTGGCCGCGTATAGCTTTGTTAATGGGGCTGGCGAGACCGTACAGGTGTCGTTGGCAGAGGCAACCGCTGCGGCGATAGAAACAGCGCTGCTGAACCATCCGGATATCAACGCGGTAAAAGCCACCTGGGGCACTGAGCCGGGTGAATGGGTTATTCAGTTGCTGGATGCCACAACAGATACCGATGGCGATTTCTTTGACCTGAACCTGACCGTTGTCGAAAGCATAACTGATGCCCTGCAAACCCCGGCCGTCACTGTTTTTCTGGATAATCCCGATTATGTCGACGGTGTCAGCGACCCTGCAGATGCTGTGTTCACTTTCACCAATGGTGAACAGCATCTCAATTTCAGCACCGACTCCGCGATGGTCTGGTACGGCACTGAGCGGGTATTACTCAACAGCACGATGACCGAGGCCGATATTGTGGCCGCGTTTAATACTATTGATGGCTTAAGAGCCTCGACTGTTGCTGTTGTCATTAATGGTGTGGGTGACTGGAGCATCAGTTTCACTCCGTTGGATACGGTCAATACGCCTTATGAAGTGATGAAGCTGGCTGAAATTTCCATGCTGGCGGTGGCCGACCAGGTGGTTATCCAGTCACAGGAGATGAACAACAACGGGCGAGTGCAGAATTTAACCCTGGCCGCTGGCCCGGTATCGCTTTGGTATGGCGATAAAGCGATTGATATCAGTGTATTGAGTGCGGCGGGAATAGAAACCGCCCTTGAAAAGCTGGATGCCATTGACGATGTTCATGTGACTGGAACGGGCTCTGCGGCTGATCCGTGGCAGGTCACTTTCTTGCAGGCCGGGCAAACCGAAGAGGGTGCTTATCTGCAATTGCGTGCAGAGCAGTACTCATTGGGTGGCTCCGTGGTGCAGACGACTGAGGCATTCTCCCGCAACCTGAGTCATGGGGTTGTTGCCACGCAAGAGCTGTATCTGGAAGACTGGCAAGACCATGCTTACTTCACCTATAACGGTGAATCGGTGGTCTTGCAGCGTGACATGAGCGCCCTTGAAGTGGAGTTGTATCTGGAATCGCTGGATACCATTACCGATGTCTGGGTCGGAGGTTCGGGGATTGAAAATGATCCATGGACCGTCGCTATTCTGGATGCAGACCAGAACAGCGGTGCCAACTATGTTATGGACCGCTTCATCAACATCCAGAATATGGCAGTCAAAGCGGATGTTAATACGGCGGATAACAAACAACAGCAATACATTAATAAGACAGATGTGGTTGCCGGAACCTATCTGTATTACGGCGATTTCAGTGTTGAACTGACAGCTGCTGATCTGACGGCGGCGGGCTTACAGACGGCATTGATCAGCGGTGGTGTGAATGTGCTGGTGTATGATGAGGCCAGCGTTTACCGGATTGAGTTTGTTAATCCCGCGAGCCAGGCGCTTGTGGTCAACCCTGGCGGGGGCGGTTCACTCGAAGGCTTAACGGTGGCTCAGGACATTAATGTCAGTATGACGCTGCCTCTGGGAGTCTCCAGTACAACATTCAGCCACCCGGATTACCCCTCCATTACGGTTGATCTAACCACGCTGAATGCCGCCAGAAGCGCGGCCGAAGCTGCTGCAGAGGCTGAGACTTTAGCGATTGCTGCGGCAGCCGCAGCACCGACAGATGCTGCACTGCAAACGGCGTCTGCCGCTGCCACAGCGGCTGCGACAGCCGCTGCAACGACCGCTTCTGATGCGGCGCAGGATGTGGTGACAGAGCTGCAAACAAAATTTGCCGCCTGGAACGCGGTTGATCAGTTAGGTAATGCGACTCAGATTACGATCAATGGTGATGGCTTAAGCCGCAATACGCCTTTCACAATTGCGTTAGACGGCTTCTCATCCACGCTTGCGATCACCCAGACGTATGACTTCAGTGGTGCCGGTGTACAGGCGGTGATTGACAATATTTCATCCAGCTACAAGGTGATTGAACGGGTAGATGCTGCGGGTAACTGGCATATCGAGCTCGACGGCGCAGGTGATTATGCGGTACTGCCGCTGAATTCACCGACAGGCACGGCGGAGGGATATTTGTCATCGTTCCAGACTATTGAACAGAATGTGCCCCGCATGATTGAGAAGCCTACCTGGTCCATTCCTGAGGGCGGCGGTGAAGCGGTTCTGGATGGTGGCACCGACTGGTTTGAAGACCCGACCTACAATACCGATAACGCCAACGATAGTGTGTTAATCGAGGGTGGCGACGATGCCAGTATCCGGGATTACTTTACCGTGGGTCACGAGTTACAGGATACCGGTCTGGTTGATGCCAGCCTCAATCCTATCCTGAAGAAAAACACCGAAACCGTGCAGGTTGTGCACCGCCGGGTGGATGACACCCAGGCGGATCACTTAAGCGAGCGGCAGGTGACAATTACCGTTCGCGGTATTGATCGCAAAGCGAATGAGTCGGATACCACAGACAAGTTCGACACTATTAATATCGATGCGCTGGGCGGGGATGATTTCATTATTGCGGGCTTTAGCCCGAATGACGAACCGATTCTGGGCAACACCATTAACTCTGATGCGGTCATACTGTCACGGGCTGTGGATAATCTGGGCCTCAGCGGTGGTGACGGCGATGACCGTCTGATCGGCAGTCAGTACAACGACCGTATCAATGGTGGCGAGGGCAATGATGTTATTACCGGTGGTCGTGGTACCGATATCTTCGAAGATATCGATGTCGATAATAATGATATCGATACCCTGATCGAGCAGAGAGATCTCAATTTCAGCTTGTCGGAGGCTTCCTTCAAGGTCACGGGGCAGCAGCAATCCTTACTGGACCCAACCAAAGATGTCGCCATTAATGAAGATGAGACAACAGTTGGGGTGTTTGAACAGTTTGAAATATATGGTGGCGCCAGTGGTAACGACTATGGCGTGCGAGATTTCACCAAGAGCGCCTATTTCGATGGTGGCTTTGGTTCTGATAACTACGTGATGACCCTGAGTGGCACTGTCGATGATCAGTCCAACATCCATATCATGGATAGCGGGACCGGCGCGACAGAGAGCGATGTGCTGGAAATTCGCGGTGCTGATGATGCCGATGACCTGATGCACTTAGATGTTGATACCCAGTATCAGCTGTTAGAACGGCACAGAGACTCAGCCACTAATGCGTTGAGTGATTTTGTGCTCAGCTATTACGATAGCAACATCAATGTCTCTGCGACAGATACTGCTGCCACCATCCAGTCGAAACTGGCGGGTGCCGGTATTGTTGCCCGGGTGGCTGCTGTGGGTGGCGATGCGCTGATGATCGAGCTGGTGGATGCCCCCCAGACCTCAGAGAAGAAATTTATGCGCTTTGAGGTTGATGATGCAACGGCGGCGTCGGTCTCTGTGATTCGCTCCTTTGTGGAACGTCTGGCGGAAGATGGTACCGGTGCAGCCCTGTTGGCGGGTAAACCAGATATCGACGCGATGTTTGAGCGTAAAGACAATGAAATTCAGGTTTACAGTCTATTGCCCGGTCAGACCGGTAGTTACACCCTGAGTTATGATGGGGTGGCGACCAGTCTGTTAAACAGCAGCGATGATGCAGCCACTATTAAAGCGGCGCTGTTAGCGCTGACCGATCCGCTGACCGGTGAGAAGAAAATCACCGATGTTAATATCAAGGGGACAGGTACCAACCGTGACCCCTGGTATATAACCTTTAATGGCGCGACTCAGGATGTGCAGGGTAACTTCCACTTATTGCAGTCCAGCAACCCGGCACTGATCAATAAGCCGGTTGATATTGCGGATGCGATTGCCAGCACCACACCGTCAATCTCCATGGCAGACCCTGAATTCTATCAGCGGGTTTATTACAACGATGGCCTTGGCACCGTGTCTGTGCACGGTGGCGGTGGCAACGATACCTTTGTTGTTGATGGCACCATGGCGTCGCTGAATGTCTCCGGTGATGCCGGTGATGATAACTTCCTGATCGGACGTGTTATCGAAACCCACTTTGTGGATGATGGCCATGGCGAGCTGATCGAAGTGGTTAAAGGTCTCAACGGTATTACCGCCGGTGTGAATAACAATAGCTTCTTCTACGGCGGTACAGGTAATGACTACTTTGAGGTCAACCATAATATTGGCCAGCTGTCTTTGTATGGTGAAGCGGATGACGACACCTTCTTCCTGAAATCCCATCTGCAAAGTGGGGTGTCCCCGTCGAGTGCCGCGAGCGATACGGGCGGTGGCGGTATCGTTGCCGGTGCTGGCGATGAGAATAATCTCACCGCCGAAGATGAAAAAGACACCATGATTAACTACGTGCAAAATAATCGCGTATCTATTTTTGGTGGTTCTGGCTTCGATACCCTGATTCTGTCGGGCACACGTCTTGGTGATGAGTTCAATATCTTCACCGATGAAAACGATAAACAGTACATCTACGGTGCGGGTCTTAAGGTTGAGGGGGTTCAGGGTATTGAACGTCTGGCCCTGTTGACCGGTGCAGGTGAGGATGTGATTAACCTGTACGGCTTGAATGCCGATATCACCCTGTTGCTGAGTCTGGGGTCTGGCAATGACCATATCAATTATGGTGGTGCAGGTGGAACCTTTAACGTTACTTATCCGGAATCCAATGCCACCTATACCGTTGAGCAGAACATACTTGATGACGTGCTTGATACGCAAACTATCACCGATAATAAGGTGGTCTTCACCAAGCGGGAAAATAGTTATGATGCCGCCGCGTGGGAAGCGTTCTTCCAGAAATGGGTGAAGGCCGATGCCAATCCTGTGATTGATGAGGCTCACTGGCGGTTATTTGAAGCAAACTTGACTGTTGCGTTAAAACTGTTTGCTCAGGGGGTTGAACGGGCGCGCTACAACCCTGTGCATGGCGTTAGTTTGTCCAGTCTGGTGCAGAAACGCTACGGCAACTGGGTTTTCAATGTCCGCCAGGACAATACTGCGGCTGTCGATGCCTATGTGGCGAATACCAACTCGCTGGAACAGGCGCTGAACTTCGCTGGCCAGGAGTGGGGGCAAAACTATCCCGATGGTGATTGGGAGAACTACTTCGCCACGGATGTTGCCCTGGAGGGTAAACCCGGTGGTCGTTCTATCGTTGCACCCAAACTACCTGATGAGATCGATTTTGATCTGTTCAATCGCCTGGCTGATAGCGGATCTATCAAAGCGGGCAATATGACGCTGGACGATGTTTTCTTCGGCACCTACTTAAACTGGGTTATCGGCCAGACGGTCACCGGCAGTATTATTCAGAGTGATCAGGTACGTCAGGGCTCGTCTAACAGCGCGCCTGAAATTGATAATTGGGGATACGATCCGGATCTGTTTCTGACGGATGTTTACGTGCGCAATGTGCCTGTATATCACCAGGCGAGTTACTGGTTCTTTGGTACGCATCATTACACCTATACCACTGACTGGGGGGGCGTGACTGGTGTAGGCGATGAAAAATACGCTTCATATGACCGCGTTGGTGTTGCCGGGTCAACACCCGGTAAAGATCTGTTCTGGGATATGATCTCATTGTTCTACGATGTCGAAGCGAAGAAGGAGAGCGATACCACGATTAATGTCGTGCAGAACTATAGTGCGGCAGAGATTACCGGCACAGCGGCGTATAAATTTGACAACCTGCCTGAACGGACCGTGGCTAAAATACTGCCTGAAAACTACGATATGTCGCGTATTGCCGGCCTGGTTCGGGTTGTGGGTGGCGCGGATACCGATACGGTGACGGTTAATGCCAGAGATAATGCCGGTCTGGACATTACCTTAGCGAAGCAGCAGCTGGAAACGGTTGATTTTGATTTCAATCTCACCAAGCTGGCTGAGCTGACCACCGGTACCGGCTTTACACCGGATGATCTGAAGAGCGCGTTAATCCGCGCCCATAAAGATACTCAGGTGGGGGTTCTTGACGATCTGCTGAATGGCGATGTGGCCGAGGCCAGTGTCACCTTATCGAAAGATGTTCTGGTCGAGAAATTTACCGCACTCGAATACCTCAATCCTTTGCTAGGGGCTGTTACTGCACTGGCAGATTCAAACCCTGTGGTATCGGACACAACCTTTATTGATCGCTTAGATGGTTTTGTGAAGCGGGGTCTGCAGTTGATGGGTGAGAACCTCATCAGCACCTATGACTTCTCTATGGATGTACTGGATGCCCTGCTGATCGATCCAATGCTGGATGAGATATCCGATGCTACCGGCCTGGTGACCAATGTGGTGACGGCGCTTGAGAATCTGAGAAGCTATCTGGATCTGTCGGGGGTTCGTGACCAGCTTAAAAATGGCAGCTTGCCGGATGGCCGGGTTTATGACATCGCCTCTGACTCCGCACTAAGGGTGTATAAGCAGACTCAGCTGGATACATCGATTCGTTCGACCAGCTACGAGTACTCTCAGAATATCTGGGATAACGATACCTGGGATGCGGCGTATGACTGGAATGCCTCACTGGGCGATTATGTTGGCCGTTTAGACCCTAATGCGGATGATGTGCAGGCGCTTACCCGTAACGATAATGGTTATGGAGATGGTCCGCAGGCCGATAGTACCGCGGGTAAAACCAACTACAACGTGGTGCGTGAAATTGATACCCGTGAAATTCTGGCGATCAATTACACCGTTGGTGATACGTCCGGTGTTGAGGGGGTTAACTGGGTCAGCGGCACGGTGGGTAATAGCGATGCGACCCGGGGCAAAGAGATTCTGCTCAATACCCTGTATGCAGAGATAGTCGATAATCTGGATCACTCCTATTACAGCTATTCCTACTACGGTGTGGGCGCCCAGCACCAGGAGATTCTGGAAGCGGTTGCCCTGCGTCGCTTTAATCAGGACAGTGCTGCCAACGATGTTGCCGCCAGTCATGTGCTGGATGACGGTGTTTATCTCACCGCGGCTAACTGGAAAGCCTACGCCAATGCCGTTGGCCAGAGCGCTATCGGTGATCTTGAATTCAATGATGCCAACGTCACCCGCTTAATCGAAACGCTGGATGGCGGTCAGGCTCTGCGTACCGATGTCGAAGCACCACTGCTGGATGGCTTAATCATTACCCGTGATATCAATGGCCAGGCCGTGGATCACGAGATTAATATCAATGGTGTGCAGGATGACTATGGCTTCTATTTAGCTGAGTCGGTAGAAGTCCTCATGACCATCAGTGAAACGCTGGTGGTCACCGATGAGTTTGTGACCGGTAAAGGTGCAGTTGAGAACGTGGTATCGTTTGATACGCTGCAAGGCCTGGGGGAATACGCCGTGCGTATGGTGGGCGTCGAAGATGTCGTCCTCAACCTGAATGCCGATGACGCCAACGACAACAGTCAGGTTGTCGTGGATAAAGTCTCAATTGAAAGCCTGCACCATGCAACCGACGTTACGGTTAATACCGGTGCCGGTGGTGACAAACTATTTGTTTCCGCCGCAGGCGCTGCGAATATCGAACTGAATACGGGGGCGGGCAATGATTCGGTTACCCTGTCCGACACCGGGGCCTATGCTGAAGTGAATGCGGGGGCCGATGACGATACGATTCGGGTTAACTACAACGCCAGCGATCTGCAAACTAACCGCGATGGTATCGGTGGCGAACTGGTGCTGCGGGGTGAAACGGGGTCTGACTGGTATTACATTGGCCTGGCCAGTGAAGGTGAATCCGTCATCACGATCGATGATGATGCCGCTGACACCGGTTTTGACCGGGTGGCGATTCAGGGAACCGATCAGGCGGACAGCTTCCTGTTCCGGCCGGATAGTATCTTTGCCCTGCAGGTGGATGCCGCGGGTAATACGGTGGTCGGTGCGCCTGTCCAGCGGGTTAATTACAACATCGATAATAACGACGAAATCAACGTCTATGGTCGTGATGGTAATGACAGCTTCACTTTCGATGACACCACCGCGAAGATGTCGGTGTATGGTGATGCCGGTGACGATACCTTCCAGGTAGGACAGGTATTCAATTCGGCCCGGGATAATGTTGAATCGGGTCTGAAGCCGGAAGACTATTTTGCGACGACACTGGTGTCACAGGGCTATATCAGTAACGGCATCAGCTACGACGCGTCGCTTAACGGGGGGATTGGTGAGGACAACTTTGTTGTCTATCGCAACGTCGCCTCTGTTGATCTGAATGGTGATGAAGATAACGATACCTTCTTAGTCCGCAGTTTCGTGCTGGTTGATCCTGATGATGAAAACGCACCGGTCGCCAATATTAATGGTGGTCAGGGTGCCGACTTCATCAACTACGCGATGAACGCTCCGGTCAATATTCGCGGTGGCGATGGCCTGGATACTGTGACTATTCTGGGTACCGAGTTCGGTGATGATTATGTGATTACTGAAGAGGGGGTTTACGGTGCCGGTCGCTTCATCGGCTTTGAAGGGGTTGAGCGATTAATTATTAATGGCATGGAAGGCAATGATAACTTCTATGTTTACAGCACCAGTGAAAACCTGGATCTGAACCTGATCGGTGGCTTAGGCAGCGACACCTTTAATACGGCGGGTGGCAACGATGGCAAGCCGGTCACCGTGGTTGCGGATGACCTGCAGGGCCACAGTGGCTTGCTGCAACACACCCTGACCACCGGTGATGCCCGCTTCCAGGCACTGACTAAAACCATCTCCGCCGATGTCATGGACGATGATGAAGCGGGTGTCATTATTCGCCCTGTCGGTTCATCTATCCGTGCATTTGAGCATGCCGCAGGTGTTGTGCTGGCGGACCGGAACAAAACCAATAATACCTATGAAGTGGTTCTGACCCGGGCGCCGCAGGATGTTGTGCGGGTAACCGCCAGTGCCGTTCTGGCAACTGAGCTGGAATTGAAACAGGGCGGTAAAGGCGTTGCACTGAATGGCAGCGAAGACACTACCACGCTGTTGTTCGACCGCACCAACTGGTTTATTCCGCAGCTGGTCACCGTTACCGCTCCGGATGATGATCTGGCTGAAGGTGTGCGTAATGTGGTGATCCGCCATGCGGTTCAGGAGGGCGATACTGATCAGGATGGTGATGGATATGATCGACTTCAGGTAAGCCAGATCTCTGCAGAAGTGGTGGATGATGATCTGACGTCCCATAAAGTGATTGATGATAATCCTGATGTGACAGTGACCCTGATGGCTAATAACCGCTACCAGGTAACGTTGTCGCAGGCACCCACAGCGGACGTTAAGATTGAGATTGATGCCCCCGATTCGATGGTGACGGATAAAACCGTTTTAACCTTCACCGCCGCGGACTGGGGGCCACAAATCGTCTCCTACAGTGCCGCGAATGGTGGCGATCCGGATGGTCTGATCTCCCACTTAGTGATCACCGATGATGCCTTCTATAGCGGCAAGGTCATGGGCAGCATTGATGTCCGCTCAGTGTCTCCGACGGTCCTGATTGCCAAGAGCAGCAGAGAACCACTGGTGGCTGAAGCGGTTGCCTCTCTGCGCAGTGACAGTTACGAGCTGATGTTAAGCCATCAGCCATCGGCTGATGTGACCATCACTATCGCCAGCGATGGGCAGTTATCAACCGGCGGTGTTACGACACTGACGTTTACACCGGACGATTGGTATAAAGCGCAAACGGTTACCTTTACGGCTATTGATGATGCCGAGGTGGAAGGCATTCATTACGGTCGTTTAAGCCATACAGTGAGCAGTGATGACCCTTATTACGATGGTCTTACCATGGGTGTGGTCGATGTCACTATCGCCGATGATGAATCACCAACGTTACTGATCCTGCAAAACAATGGTCGTGCACAGGTTACTGAAACCGGCGCAGAAGCGGTGCTGGGCGAAGGCATGGTTCTCGTGAGCAGTTCCGGCAGTTCGGCTCAGGCGAGTTTTGGGCTGGCTGAGGTGGAAGAGTTGCAAGGCAATGACACCGTTAAGTCGGCTCAGGATTTGAGTGCCGCGCGCTGGACCACCGCCACTGATCCGACGATTTCAAACTCTAAAGCTGCACCGCACATCACCGTTAATGGTCGTGGCGATGGCTCGAAAGATTACTTCAAATTCACTGTTACCCAGCCGATGATTGATGCTGCGGGTGCTGCCGGGATCGATTTCTGGGCGGATGTGGATGCGGATTATACCTATGGCGACAGCGTTTATTGGCAGAGCAAAACCAACCTGTTGAAACTGGATCAGGGGAAAACCTCGGTTCTGCCCGCTACCTATTACAACAACAGTTACATTAATTACAAAATCACTGAGGCAGGCACCTACTACGTCGAGGTTGAAGGCAACACCAATCGCGTCAGCCCGGAATGGGAAGGCGTGCCTGAAGGCACCGATTATAAGTTGCATCTCAGCTTGCCGCAGCAGGTTACCACGGAGTTTGACTTCACCCAGTCACCGCTGCTTGAAGATGAAAATGCAACCGGCTTCGCTAATGGCACCGGAGGTCAGGTCATCAGTGACACGGATGGCGTTATCGGTACGGGGAGTGACAATAAGGGTTGGTATACAGAGCCCAACATTCTGATCGGCAACACCGAAGTGGGAGGGGCAATTAACGACTCGATGTCGCATATCACCATCGAAGGGGGCGGCTCAGATAAAACGGATAGCTACCTCTTTGAAGTCACCGATGAGATGCTGTTCAGCGCTGCCGGTTCTGTTAATGGTGATTCTAAAGCCGGCAGTACCGGCGGTTGGTACACCTCCGCGGGTATTAATTTCCCTGCTAGCGTTGCTGTGGGTGATCGGTGGCATGTCACTGTCTCCGGTGTGACCTATGACGTAGAGGCGGCGAGCACCAGTGGTGCTGACCTTGCTACGGCACTACTGAATAAGCTGAAAGATGCCAATACCGGGTTGGATAGCTTCTTTAGTGCGGCGAAGGGAAGTTCAGCCGACGATGTCGTGATCACCAATGCCGACAACGGCTTTAAGTTGTCGATTACCCATGAAACGACCTATTCTGCGGCGCAAACATCCACCGCATTGCAGCAGACCAGTCTGGTTCTGAAGGCGCCTTCATTCGGTATTGCCAATGGGCAGGACTGGATCGTTACCATTGATGGTCAGGATTACACCTTTGCTAAGTCTTCCGGGGCTAACAACCTCAACACCGTGGGGACAGGCATGGTTGGCGCTGTGAAAGCAGTGTTGGGGCAGGACTATCGGATCGAATATGATAATGGCACTAAAACCCTGATCATTACTGACGATGCCAGTAAAGCGATCAGCGTCAGGGTGGTTGATGATCGTGTCGTTGATACAGGCAGCACTCAGCTGGTTGAAGCGACCTTTACGGTGTCCGGGCCAGTCACGACGGCTAAGACCTGGTGGGTAGAGGTCGATGGTCAGCGAGGCAGCTATACCAGCAGTTATACCGATGCCGCTGACGCGCCGAGCCTGGCAGATATCGCTGCGGCTATCCAGACCGATCTGGATACTAAGTTGCAGGCGTTGGCTGCTTCAACCTATCAGCTAACGGCAACCACCAATGGTTTCAGTGTCAAGCAACTGAAAAATCAGGATATGAGCACCGCTGACAGTGGTACTGGTGGTACAGGGGCTGTGGCCCGGTCCGCAGAAGTTACTCAGCAAACACTGGTTCTGGATAGCTCACTGACGGCTGAAAACTGGCGAATTCTGGCTGGCTCAACAGCCGTGGCCAGTAACCTCAGTGCCCCCGCCAGCGATGCTGAACTTGATGTTGTGGGCGCAGATCTGGCCGCACAGCTGACATCTGGCGCTTATGCCGCTGATTATGTGGCAGCAGACAATACCCTGAGGATAACCCGTGACAGTGGTACGACCAGTCCGGGTCTGACCCTGAATGCTGTGGTGACTGAAAACACTGAAGCCTCCCGCAGCAGCGCTAATGTGACAGTTTATTCCCAGGCGTTGACCATTGATGCCGGATACAGCTACAGCAGCAGCGATGTCTGGAGCATAGCGGTTAAGGACGCTAATGATAATGACGTGGCCTACACCGGCAGTTCATTGTCGACGATTTATGGTACTGCCGGAGCAACCGGTGGATTAGCGGGCGTTGCCACAGCACTGACCAATGGATTGGCGGGCATTACGGTGACCGTCGATGCGGGAGCCTTAGTGTTCGTTGCGGATGATGAAAGTAGTGTCTCTGCCAGCCTGACGATTACAAACAATGAAGCGGTTAATCTGCCACAGGCCGATACGCGGGATCGTTGGGACCTGTACGTACTGGATATTGATTCTGATGCATCACCCGCCGTGGGGGATGCGTGGTCGATTACGGTGAATGGCATCACTTACACTCATATCGTGAGTCAGAGTGATATCGATGCCGCTGATCCGATCAATGATGTCGTTGCTGACGGCTTGATGAGCCAGCTTTATGCGGCGGGTCTGAGTGACAGTGCTACTGCAACCGGTCATCAGGTGTTGGTTAATAACAACATCGATGATGCGCTTATTTCCAATGGGCGTAAGACTCAGGTCCAGGGCCTGTTCGATATCGATTATGGTCATGCCTATAGTGATGTCACTACGAGCATCACCAGCAGTAAATCGTTGTCATCTTCAGGCAATATCCTGACGGGGGCCACCACGACCCTGCGTGTGGTGGAAACACAAGTGACTTCCACACAGTCCTATGTGCCGTACATGAAGGTGTTCGACATGACATCCGGCGCCGTTAACGGCACCGAGATGACCTATGATAAAGACTTTAGCTGGTTGGCGGATAACGGCAGCAGCAGTAGGCAGGATCCGATGCTGGAATTCCTGTTTGCCAATAAAGGCAGCTATCGTGTCGAAGTGGGCTATTCGGTTACCTACACCATCGATACTAACGTGCGCACGGAAGTGACGACCTTAAAGCAATCTCTGTTTAGTAGCTCTACCAGCACGACGGTCACCTACGACAGTAAGACCGCTTCAACAACCTCGCTGGAGGGAATGACAGAGAACTACAAGCTGAATATCTCACTCGATGGCCATGCGACGGACAGCAACTATGTGAAAATGGATGGCATGTTATTGAAGGTAACCAGCGGAACCAATGCCGGGAAGGTCGCGATTATTGAGAGTTATGACCCGCTCACCGATAGCTATCGGTTTAAGGACGCTGCTGGCGTACTGGCTGATCCGAACTACGCCGAATATGCCCAGCGTCACGGGGCAAATCTGGTGTCCAGTCTGAGCCTGAGTGCGGGTGACCGGTTCGAAGTCAGCTACCTGATGACCGATGTCGATGGTTATGTCGATCAAACCTGGCAGGATGACTCCTATCAGGTGGTGCTGTCCGGTGCGCCAATGGTACTTGATCCTGCCACCGGTTTGCTGGTGCCAGATCTGCTGACCGTTGATTTCGCCGGAATTGAAACCCGTACCTATCATAGTAACTACGCCTTCGAGGACGGTAAAACCGCCGAGCATAATCTGGTTCAGGTCAACCCAGGCAAATCCAGTATCACCTTTACGGGTGGTACACCAGGTGCTGGCCAGGTGGCCTGGGATGATATTCAGACGGTTACCCTGTCCGCCGTTGATGACAACATTATTGATGGGGGGGATGCGCAGGTATTCGAACCGTTAGGCGAACGCCTCAACCGTATTCGCGGGCCGATCTCCATCGACGGTGGTTTGGTTGAGAGTGCCGGTCAGAGCCTTAAGGATCCACTCTTATTACCGGAGGAACATAACTGGTATAAAACCGAAGGCACGCTCACCTCGATTACTGAGGTCGGCGGAAAAATTGTCGTTACTGACACCGCCGCAGAATACTGGGACAAAGACAGCTTCACTCACAAACCGGGCTTTAATCTCGACCTTGAGAACGGTCTGTTTGAACTGGTCGTGGTTGATAACGCCACCGGCGAAACTGTCACCATGGAGATTGAGTCTCAAAATGGTCAGAGCTTCACCTTAGTCGGTGACTGGCCAAATGGCACGGTGCCAGCGGCGCGCGACTATTACATTAATCCGGTTAACATGAACACCCGGGTGACCGAAGAGACCCAGGTGGATGTGTTCAATCTGTATAACGGCGCCAGCCCTGCTGCGGAAAGTGGCACCTTAACCTCTGACACCATCACCGGTTTTGGTATGGGTGATGACATCAGACTGGGTGATGAATTAATCCCCGGTGGCATCCGTTATGCCAATATTGAAGCGCTGTCGATTGAACTGGGTGAAGGTGTTGATGATCTGACGATTGAGTCGACTCATACCGGCAGTACCACGATTGATACCCGTGGGGGAGATGACCGGATAGCCGTAGAGACGGTGGCAGGCGCTCTGACCCTGAAAACCGGTGATGATGACGACATTGTTACTGTGGGTAGCCAGCAACAGTTAGCCGATGAAATTGCGGCGTTGCTGGTGGTTGATGGTGGTGCCGGTAATAACCAGTTGATAGTGAATGATTCTGGTGATGCCGATAGCAATGAAATGCAGCTGACGTACGACAGTATTACCGGTCTGGATATGCCGTCCCTGTCAGAGGTGCAATCGCTCTATATCCGCGCCGTATCGGGTCATTACACACTGGATATCGCTGGTGTGGCGATCGAGATTGCTGATCTTGAGGAAGCGACTCTGCTGAGCGCACTGAAGACCCACTTCAATGCGGGGCCTGGTCTGCTGGTTGAGCGGCAGGAGATCGTCAATGGCTATACCTTTACCATCACCTTTGGTGGTGAATTGGCTGGTGAGTCTGTCCCTCAGTTGCAGATTACCGATATAACCGGGTTGAACGCAGCAGCGGACGCCACCGTAGAGGTTAAAACCAGTACCCTCAGAGAGGGCGCTCTGAGCGCACAAACCGGCCGGATTCAAACGCTGACTCCGGCATCAACCGGTGCCTATCAGTTAGAGATTCTGGGCCAGTTAACCGCTTCAATTGCGGTCACGGCCACTCAGGCGGAGATCATTGAAGCGCTACGGCCGATTCTGAACCCGAACAACAAGCCTGCTTCCTATGTAAACAGTGACTTGTCGGATCAGCAGGATTACCTGCCTTACACTGACAATGTGTCGGTAACCCGGGTGGGTGATGAGTGGCTGATTCAGTTCCAGGGGGCGTTTGCCGATGTTGAAATTACCCGGGTGATTGGTGATGCGACCGTTGAAACCCGCATGGAGGGTATTAACTACTACAACATTGGTCAGCTTGAAATTAATTTAGGCAGCGGCAGCGATACCGTGAATGTGCTCTCGACACATCAGCACACGGAAACCAGTATCAACACCTTTGCCGGTGAAGATTCAATCTACGTCACCAGTGATGCAAACGCTGATCTGACCAATCAGGACACCGCTCACGGTAGTCTGGATGGTATCAACGGCCTGCTCAATATAGATGCAGGCAGCGGTTCTAACGCGTTGTATATCAGTGACTTTGATGACACCGATGCCGATAACGCCACCTTAAGTGATGGCCGCATTGTGGGTATGGCGGCGGGGGATATTACCTACACCGCCAGCCATGGTGATTACAATAATGATCTGGTTATCTGGGCAGGTCAGGGCGCGGATCAGATCACCATTGATGGCGTCTACCTTGAAGGGGTTAGCGTGACCTCCTTCTATGCCAACGCAGGCAGCGACAGCATTACGGTCACCGCCACTGATGATCTGCTGAATCCGGCTCACGGAGTCCTGGCACCATTGGGTGATAGTGAGGCCCGTCGTCTGGATATCTTTGGTAATACCGGTGACGATGAAATTTATGCCGGTGCTGCTACGCTGGCGATCCGCGTTCATGGTGATGAAGATAATGACCTGATCTTTGGTAGTCAGGGGGATGACATACTCTATGGCAATGACGGTGATGACCGTCTCTACGCCAACGGCGGTGATGACATCGTTTACGGTAATGTGGGCCGCGATACCCTGGAGGGTAACGACGGTAGCGATACCCTGAGAGGTGGAACCGGGGACGATATTATCAGCGGTAATGGCGGTGATGACTTTATCTTCGGCGAAACCGGCAACGACATCCTCTTCGGTGATGACGGTTCAGTACAGGATGCTGCAGGCAATGCACTGCTGGCCCGTGAACTGGACAGTCTCGCACTGATCACCAGCGATGACATCACTGCCGCTGGCAAAGATAGCATCGAGGGTGGTGAAGGCAATGACCGTATTATTGCCGGTCTGGGTGGTGACTCTGTCACTGATGCTACTGGCGACAACGTGGTGCTGGGCGACCTGGGGTCAATCAGTTATACCGGCGTCAGTGCCAGCAGTGCGGGTATGGTGACCCGGGTTAATGCCAGCAACACTCACGGCGGCGATGACACTATCGCGGTCGGTACTACCTCCGGTAACAATATTGTTATCGGTGGTCAGGGCAGTGATGCGATCACCACAGACAGTGGCGCGGATGTCGTGCTGGGTGATAATGGTGAACTGATTTACAGCAACGCTATCCTGACCCGTGCAAGGGCGACTGAGACCAGTATCGGTGGAGCCGACCTGATTAATGTAGGTGAAGGTGATAACACCGTTATCGCCGGACAGGGTGCTGATACGGTCAGCAGCGGAAGCGGTAATGACCGGGTGATTGGTGATAACGGTGAGATCGTTATTGGCAGCAACGGTGTGGTGCAGACGATTCAGACTACCGACATCGTTAATGGTGGTGATGACATTATTATCCTTGCCGATGGTCATAATACCGTGCTCGCAGGCCAGGGTGATGACAGCATCACCACCGGAGCCGGTGATGATGATATCTTTGGTGATAATGGCCTGATTGAATACACTAACGGGCTTGCGGTACGTCTGCTGTCTACGGATGTCGACGAAACCAGTACCGGTGTGGATATTATTGATGCCGGAGAGGGCACTAACCGGGTGATCGCAGGCTTTAACGCCGACACGGTCACCTCGGGTAGTGGCGTTGATGTGATCCTGGGTGATGCGGGCGAGCTGATCTATCTTAATAACGTTCTCCAGCGTGCTACCACGGCTCAAACACCTTTAGGTGGTGCTGACACGATCAGCAGTGGCGATGGCGATAACCTTATTCTGGCGGGGGCCGGGGCGGACAGTGTTGAGACCGGAAACGGTGCCGACGTTGTTCTGGGTGATACCGGTGAAGTCATATTCGAAACCGGCCAGCTGAAGAGTGTTATCACCAGTAATGAGGGTAACGGTGATGACAACATCAGTACCGGTGCTGGCGATGACGTTGTCTTTGCTGGTTTGGGCAGCGATCTCATTAACTCCGGCGCCGATAACGATATCGTCATTGCTGATACTGGTATCCTGAATTATAACTTCACCTCTGAACCTGCAATTCTGATCAGAAATGATGTTGATCCGACACTGGGTGGCGATGACATTGCTTATCTGGGCGCAGGTAATGATATTGGCCTGGGCGGTGCCGGTTCCGACATGATCAGCGGACAGGACGGCGAGGATGCGATCTTTGGTGACTTTGTTGAAATTACCATATCGGCCACCGGGCTGAGGGATTTCCAGTCTACCTTACCGATCTTTGGCGCGAGTGATCTGCTCTCCGGTGGAGACGGCTTTGATATTATGGTGGGCGGTAGTGGCTTTGACTATTACGACGGCAGTTTCACCACCGATGTCATTCTGGGTAACTATGCCCGGATTCAGGATTCCGCTGACTTTACCTCGCTGTTGATTGTATCCGACCCTACTAACCGGGAGGTTATCTCTTCCAGCCTGTTTGGTATCTACGGCGCTGAGTCAGGCGTGTTTACGGAACGATCAGATAGCTTCTATGTGGATCAGGAGGGTTCTGAAGAGTCTCCGCTACGGACAGATACCGCCCTGCGCTTAATGCCACTGCTGAATGGTGAAGAACTTTCCCGCATGACCGACAGTGAGCTGAAAGAGTTTTTGCGGAATCTGCCATTATTGGGCGTTGAGGAGAGAAGACGTTCCGGGCATACAGCCAGCTCAGAATCTGTGCCAGAAAAAACGCAGCAACCGGCTGTACCTGTTGCGGCAGAAGATGCCATAATCCCAGCGACTGCGGCGAATCAGGCGGCAGGTGCGTATGGGTCATGGCTGCCTGGGGATAACGATTCTGAGAAGCGCTCTCAGGAGGATGTTGTTGAAGCGGCAAGTGACTATTCGATAACCTCGAATGCATCCCTGTCGGATTCGCTGGCGGTTGGGCTTCTGTTAGCCGCCAATGTGGCAGGTCAGCGAGGATGGCGATTGAGTCGCCTGAGTGATGACGAGAGTGTTATTCAGGGAGACTTGCAGGATTTGCGTAAAACTCAGTCCAGCCGGAAGTATTCAATCTGGCAGAAACAGGACTTTTAATGATTTTTTCAAACGGAATACATTGAGGAATATAGATGTCTGGCGATACTGTAGAAAAGAAGAAAGCAAGTGGACCAACTATTCGTTGGGACGACAGCAAAATGCGCAGCACTTACGCTAATGTATGCAATGTTTCTAGCACACGCGAGGAGGTGACTCTGTTGTTTGGCACTAACCAGGCATGGCGTGCAGGGCAAAAAGAGGTGGGTATTGAACTGACTGATCGCATGATCCTCAGCCCATTTGCTGCTAAGCGTTTATCTCTGTTGTTAAACAGCGTTGTAGCCGAATATGAAAATCGTTTTGGTCCCCTTGACGATGCCGGTGTCAATAAAGGCTAAATAGTCGAGCGTTGGCTGACTTCTGAACGCTTCGGTATGTTTGACATACCGAGGCATTTTTATATTTATAACGATAAAAAAAGAATTGATATATGGGTGTGATAACGGCTTCGCTGCCGGATTCTGTTCGGCAGCTGAATGGGTTGCTGGATACCCATCATGAGAACTGGCATTTTACCTGGCTGGAGTGGCTGTGCAGTCAGCTGCCGCAGGTACGTGTAGCATTAGTGGTCGCCGATGAAGCACACAATGGCCAGTTTCACTCGGTGGCTGTCTGGCCTGAAGAGGGGGTTCAGGACAAGCTGTTGCTGGATGCCGCAGAAGAAACTCTGAAGAAAAAGCAGCCGCTCATCATGCCTTTGAATGATGGTAAACACCATCTGGGCAGTTATCCTGTGTTTGTGGATGGCAGCTTGCGAGCCGTTGTCACCCTGATGCTCAGTGCCGTCGATGAAGCTGAACTGCACAAAGCGTTGGCCGTTATTGAGTACTGCGCAGGATGGCTTGAGTTACGTCTTTCCCGCAGCCTGTTAAGTGTGGTTGCCCAGGATAATCAGCGTCAGCATATTGTTATCGATAGTATTGCTCATGTTCTCGGCGAGCGCGATTTTGAGCATGCGGCGCTGCGTTTCGTTAATCTGATGGGGCAATATTTAGATGCTGAGCGCGTTGTTCTGGGGTTTGTGAAACATGCAGAGTTAGAGATTCATTCTCAGTCAGATAGCAGCGATCATAGTAAAAAGCATGTGCTGGTAAAGTTAACCACCCAGGCGATGCAGGAAGCTGTCGATCAGCAGGAGTCCATTTTATGGCCCGCGTTGGATGAGCATAACCGTGTCACCCATGCGCACCGTAAATTAGCCAGTGAAAAAGGCCAGCGTGCGCTGATGACGGTTCCGCTGGTGGATAAGGAATCTTGTTATGGCGCGGTGCTTTTCGACCGTCCCTCAGATCAGCCATTCACGCAGGAAGAGCAACTGACAGCAGAAGCGCTGACTAATTTTGTCGGGGTAGTGCTTGAAGAAAAGCGCCAGTCCAGCCTGCCGTTGTATGCTTATATTTTCCGTAGTGTTAAAAATCAACTGAGTCTTCTGTTTGGTCCTGGGCATCTGGGGCGCAAGATTACCCTGTTCTGCCTGCTGCTCTTATCGATCTTTTTTAGCCTGGTCTCTGGTCGCTACAATATAAGTGCGGATGCCGTTATTGAAGGCGCAGAGTTACGTTCTGTTGTTGTACCCTACGATGGTTATTTGCAGAGCTCTACGGTAAGGGCGGGTGATACGCTGAAACAGGGCGAGTTGTTAGCCGAACTGGATACCCGCGAATTGCGTCTGCAGTTGATGAGCTGGGTAAACCAGGAAGCAACATCCCGGCGTAAGTATGAAGATGCCCTGGCGCGAAGTGAGCGTACGCAGGTGCAGATTAATAATGCCGAGAGTCAGCGGGCAAAGGCAGAGATCGAGCTGCTGGAATTCCAGATCTCGCAGGCGGCGATGAGGGCCCCGTTTGATGCGCTGATTGTGTCGGGGGACCTGAGTCAGCGGATAGGCACCCTGGTTCGTCAGGGGGATGTGTTATTTGAGTTATCGCCGCGTAGCGATTTCAGGCTGGCGATGTATGTGGATGAGTTTCGTATCAACGATCTCCGTCAGGGACAAACCGGTCAGTTGGTGTTAGCGGCGCTGCCTGATCAGAAATTCTCGTTCAGAATCACCCGTATAAACCCCATGGCCGAAGTCATTGAGGGGGCAACGGTTTATCGTGTAGAAGCCGACTTTGAAAACCGTGATGAGATGTTACGTGTAGGCCTTGAAGGTGTGGCACAGATCTATGTTGATGACCGCCTGTTAATCAGTATCTGGACACGGGGTATGCTGGATTGGATGAAACTTCAATTGTGGCGTTTCTGGGGATAGGGCATTTGTATCAGCTGACTGACATGGAGTTATCATGAGTGCTAATTTGTTTTCCAGCGATTGGTATCAGATTGCCGAATTGAAACCCCGGTTACGTCATCATGTCACGGTCAATGCGCACCGCTATCGGGGGCGGCGCTGGTATGTCCTTGAAGATCATGTCACCGGGCAGGTGCGTCGCCTTTCACCGCAGTCCTATCTGATCGTGGGCCTGATGAATGGCGAGCGAACCATTGACCGGCTATGGGAGCTATCATCGCAGCGGCTGGGCGAAGAGATGCCGACCCACGAAGAGATGCTGCAACTGCTGGCCAGTCTCTATCAGGCTAACCTGGTCAGCATGGATACCAGTGGTGATATCAGTGAACTGTTTGAGCGCGGTAAAGAGGCGGAAAGAACACGCTGGATGGCCAAACTGAAGTCGCCTCTATCCATTAAAATCCCTCTGATTGATCCTGAGCGTTTTTTAAGTGCAACGCAAAAATATCTGAGACCACTGTTTTCTATGGCCGCACTCTGTGTCTGGTGTGCAATGGTGATTGGCATGCTGGTGATGGTTGGTCAGCACTGGGATGAGTTAACATCCAACGTCACTGACCGGGTATTAGCGGCGGATAACCTGCTACTGTTATGGTTTGTTTATCCGGTGATAAAGTTGTTGCATGAACTGGGACACGGCTATTGCGTAAAGCGTGGTGGCGGCGAAGTTCACGAGTTAGGCGTCATGCTGCTGGTGCTTCTGCCGATGCCCTATGTTGATGCCTCGTCAACCAATGCCTTTGCGGATAAGAAACAGCGTATTTTAGTCAGCTCAGCCGGGATTATCGTTGAGTTATTTATTGCTGCCGTGGCGATGTTTATCTGGGTCAACTCGGAACCCGGCATCGTTAAATCCATTGCTTACAATGTTATTTTTATTGCCGGATTATCCACCGTCATGGTGAATGGTAACCCGCTGCTGAGGTTCGACGGTTATTACATACTGGCGGATTTTATTGAAATTCCCAACCTGGGTCAGCGTGCCAATCAATACTGGGGGTGGCTGACCAAGCGGTTTATGTTTGGTGTAAGCGGCCTGGCCTCACCCGCATATGACCGGCGCGAAGCGATCTGGTTGTTTGTTTACGGTTTTGCCTCCTACATCTATCGTATGTTCCTGATGGTCACCATTGTGCTGTTTGTGGCACAGAAATATTTCTTTGTGGGCATTGTTCTGGCGATATGGGCGCTGGTTGGGACATTAATTGTGCCAAACTTCAAACTGCTGAAAAAAGCCTGGCAAGACTCCGATATCCGGACGGGACGGCGGAGCCCTTCGGTGATGATTCCAGTGACTGCCGGCATCGTCTTGCTGCTGCTATGTGTGTTGCCTTTGCCGTTGACCACCAGTGTTGAAGGTGTGGTGCAGATGGACAAGCAGCGCCGTATTCTGGCGCAGGAAAACTGTTTTGTTGAGCAGTTGCATCAGCCCTCAGGCGCGATGGTTCATACAGGTGACCTGCTGGTCAGTTGCACCAACCCCCAGCTGCGTAAAGAGCAATTGGTGTTACAACAGCAGTTCATCGAAGCAAGTGCCGAACGCCAGGGTGTCTGGAATGACCCGGTTCAGCTAAAGATCTACGATGATCAGCTGTCGCGCTTAAGCTCGGAACTGAAAGAGAACGAAACCAGACTCGCATCCTTAAACCTCTATGCTCAGGCCGATGGTATCTGGTCTGTGCGAAATCCAGCAGACCTGCCCGGCAAGTTTGTGCGGCGGGGTGATCTGCTTGGCTATGTCATAACCGATGCCAATGTTTCGATTCGTGGCATGGTGCCAGAAGCGGATATTGAACTGGTGCGTGACAAATCTGAGGCGGTAGTTGCTCTGCAAACATCTGATCTGTACACCGAGTTAACACCGCAGAGCTGGTTTGTCTTTCCTGCAACGACAAAAGAGCCTGTGAGTGTCATACTCACTGAACCGGCCGGGGGCAGTATTATTATGGATCCTTCCTCAACTGCCGAGACACCCCAGGCGCTGAGACGCTACTTCATCGTTGCACTTGAGTTTGAACATTTTCCCGCCGTCTATGTTGATGAACGTATTCATCTGAAGTTTGAGCACCCGCCTGAGGCGATCATTTACCGGCTTTATCGTTTAGTGCGTCGTACTTTCCTGGAGTACTTCAGTGTCTGAATATGCGAGTAAGCAGCCGGTGATTGCCGGTTTACGTAACGAGTATAAATGGCAGGAGAGTAATCGCCTCGATACCTTTCTCAAGCGGTCAAAAGAGCTTGCGAATAAGCTCAATAACAAGCTGTTACGGCGCAATGAGCGTATCGTCAACGCAATACTCAAACGTTCGGCAGTGCTGGAGCACGGTAACGCTGATGAACTTGATCAGGCGCTGGTTAGCATTCGCCAGGCATTGCGCCTGGAAGGCATAAACACAGCGACAATCATTGAAGCGTTTGCCGTTATCAGAGAGGTGAGTGGACGTGTACTGGGGATGCGCCATCATCATACGCAAATCAGGGCCTCCCTGGCGATGTTGCGTGGCGGGATTGCTGAGATGGCAACGGGGGAGGGCAAAACCCTGGCGGCGACGCTGGCTGCCGCGACTGCCGCGATCGCCGGGATGCCGGTTCATGTCGTCACCATCAATGATTACCTTGCCGAGCGCGATTGCGAAGAGATGTTACCGCTGTACCAGGCTCTGGGGTTATCGGTAGGGGTTATTGTGCATGAAAAGGAGTTACAGGAACGGCGGCAGATCTACGCCTGTGATATCTGCTATTGCAGTAATAAAGAGCTTACCTTTGATTTCCTGAAAGACAGTCTGGTACTGGCCCATAGAAAAACAACGCGAATTCAGCAGGCATCCTTACTGACGGGGGATTCGTCCTGGTCAGATAGCTTATTATTACGCGGTTTACATTTTGCCATCGTGGATGAGGCGGATAGCGTTTTTATTGATGAAGCCCGAACGCCACTGATTATTTCCGGCCAGGAAAAGTTTGGTCAACGGGAAGAGCTGCTGTTGAAGACCGCCATGGATATTGCCGGGAAGTATGAAAAAGAGCTCCATTTTAAGCAGGATGAAAACGCTCAGATACATCTCACCCCGGCAGGGCAGGTGTTATTAGTTGAATGTTGCCAACCGCTTGATGGTCTGTGGAATAGCAGCTTTTATCGCGAACCGCTGGTGAAACAGGCTCTGGCGGCACTGCACGTCTACCACCTGGACAGGGATTACATTATCGATGAAGAGGGCGCGGTGCAGATTGTCGACCTGTATACCGGTCGTGTCATGCCCGGACGTAGTTGGGGGCAGGGTCTGCAGCAGATGATCGAAATGAAAGAGAAGTGTGAACTGACCAAACCCAGGGAAACCAATGCCGAGATCAGTTATCAGAACTTTTTCAGGAAATATCATCACCTATGCGGTATGACCGGCACCGTCCGCGAGGTTGCAGGCGAGTTATTAGATGTTTATCGTTTGCGCAGTGAAACGATTCCCTTGTTGAAAAAAAGTCTGCGTCGAAAAGCATTCCGTGAAGTGTATCTGACAGAAGCGGAAAAATGGCAGCGGGTTGCACAGCTTACCCGTGAACTTGTAGCGCAGGGACAAGCGATACTCATCGGCACAAACTCGGTTGCATCATCAGAAGCGATCAGCAAGGTTCTTCTTGGTGAGTCTATTGAACATAAGATACTGAATGCTCGTCAGGATAAAGAGGAAGCTGAGATCGTTTCCGTTGCGGGGCATTCCGGAGCCGTCATGGTCGCTACCAGCATGGCTGGGCGTGGAACAGATATCAAGTTGACTGAGGAAACGCGGGCATCGGGTGGATTACATGTCATTATTACCGAGCTGCAGGATGCCGCCCGAATTGATCGGCAGCTAGCCGGTCGAAGTGCGCGCCAGGGAGATCCCGGATCGGTCAGTGAAATTTTATCATTTGAAGATCAGTTGGTTAAAAAGATGGCAGGCCCACTGCTCAGAAGGCTCATAAAGACTATTAGCACTACAGGGATAAATCTGCCTCATCGGTTGGGTTATCGCCTACAGTTGAGTTGCCAGAACAAGCTTTCGCGAAGTCATTACAAACAGCGTATGCAACTCATAAAAGTAGATACTCAGCGTCAGCGGACATTGGCATTTACCGGGGATAAAAAATGAACAAAAAACAAGTGATGTTGATGCTGGCTGTAAGCCTTATCTTCACGCAGTTTGACAGTGCGCATGCGGATGAGCAGACCTTGTCAACGCTGGGCTGCATGTTAGAGCCGAGCGAGAAGGTACAGATCAGCTCGCCGGTTACCGGCGTGCTTGATATGGTGCAGGTTAAACGGGGAGACAGTATTAAAAAAGGACAGTCTTTATTCCAGCTAAAAGCGGGTGTGGAAAGGGAAGCTGTTCGGTTAGCAAGGGTAAGGGCTGAATTCGCTACAAGAAAGCAGCAGCGCAACAAGGACCTGTATGACGAAGATATTCTGACCGCGAATGAGCGCGATGAAATTGAAACCGAAGTGCTGATCGCTAACTCTGAACTGCGTTTAAAGCAGCAGGAACTTGAGCTGCGCAAGGTGTCCAGCCCTATTAACGGGGTGGTCGTTAACCGGTTTAACAATGAAGGTGAGTACGTGACGACGGAGCCGATTTTATCCCTTGCAACATTAGATCCACTACATGTAGAGCTGCTATTACCTTCCAGTTATTTTGGGAAAATTGCTCTGAAACAGGAGCTCCTGATTAAACCCGAGTCAGAGGTAATTGCTGCAAAGTCTGCCAAGGTTATTATTGTGGACCCTTTGATCGACTCAGCCAGTGGTACTTTCCGTGTGCAGTTAGTGATGCGTAATCCGGGTAATAAAATTCCTGCGGGTCTTCGCTGTTCCGTACAGCCGCTGAGTAACCCTTAAGATAAAGCCGACAGTAGCCGGGGTTTAAGCCGGGGCAGAGACAAGCGTTCTGATGATCTGTTCTCTGCCGGTATAAAGTTCACTATCTGTTTCGATCTTTAACAGCAATAAATTATAGCGGTGGTATAATCCGCCCATCTTCAGCATGCATTGCGAATAGGTCATGAAAGAGATCATCCTGCTCAACATCTCCGGCCAGGACAAGCCGGGCGTAACCTCCTCTATTACCAGTATTCTGGCCCAGTTCGAGATCGATATTCTCGATATTGGTCAGGCGGTTATCCATAATACTTTGTCACTGGGTATTCTGATCGGCGTTCCGGCGAAGGCAGAGGCTTCCAGTCTGCTACGGGATGTGCTGTTCAAAGCCCATGAGATGGATATGCATATCCGTTTTGAACCTGTCACCGAGGCTGAATACAACAGCTGGGTCGGAGAGCAGGGCAAGTCCCGTCATATCATCACCCTGCTGGCGCGCAAGATTACCGCCGAACATATCGGTAAGGTGACCCAGACCGCGGCTGATCATGGTCTGAATATCGATAATATCAGCCGCCTGTCTGGCCGGGTCTCAATCGGTGCTGCCGCGTTGGAAAAGAGCGGCGAGAAGACCCGCGCCTGTGTCGAGTTCTCTGTCCGCGGTGCCCCTGCCGATTCTGCCCAGTTGCGCGAAGAGTTTCTGCGTATCGCCAGTGATCTGGATGTGGATATCGCCTTCCAGAAGGATGATATCTACCGCCGTAACCGCCGTCTGGTGGTGTTTGATATGGACTCAACCCTGATTGAGGCCGAAGTGATTGATGAGCTGGCCAAAGAAGCGGGTGTCGGTGAGCAGGTGGCGGAGATTACCGAAGCGGCGATGCGCGGCGAGATCGACTTCACCGAAAGCTTTACCCGGCGCATGGCGCTGCTGAAAGGGCTGGACGAGTCAGTACTGGAACGGATAGCCCACAGCCTGCCATTGACCGAAGGTGTAGAAGAACTGGTGTCTAAGCTGAAAGCGCTGGGCTTTAAAACCGCGATTCTGTCTGGTGGTTTCAACTACTTCGGCAACTATCTGCAGCAGAAGATGGGCTTTGACTACGTCTATGCCAACGAACTTGAGATTGTTGATGGCAAAGTCACCGGCAACGTCACCGGCACCGTCGTTGACGGCAAGCGTAAAGCTGAACTGCTGCGCAAAATCGCCGGGAAAGAGGGCGTAAGCCTGGAACAGACCATCGCCGTCGGTGATGGCGCCAATGACCTGCCGATGCTCTCCATCGCCGGCCTGGGCATCGCTTTCCGGGCGAAGCCACTGGTGCGCCAGAGTGCCAAACAAGCGATCTCAACGCTGGGGCTGGATGGGATTCTCTACCTCATCGGCTTCCGGGATAGGGATACGCTTTAAGAGCAGACGCGGCTTTGCCGCTTGAGAAATCAGAACGCTGCTGCGCAGCTCGCTAGCCGCTAGACGTCACTTCGTGACTTGCTAGAAAAAGCCAGAGCAAGAGCTTTTCCACTCGTTCCCACGCTCCCGCGTGGGAACGAGATATCAGACGTTTTTGTCTTCACCATTTACCGACAGGGATATGGTAAGTTGTGAAGCAGCGACCTAGTTGTTCCGTTTTTTGAACTTTAGTTGCTATTTTATTTAGTGCCTTGTACACAGGCCTGCTTTCCAGCAAATGAAATAGTACTTCTTTATGCCCTAATTCGTTTGCCCAACGCATGAGTGTTTTGAATATAGGTATGCCAAAACCCCAGAATTTTTTCGTAATAACGATAGCTAACTCAAAGCCATTATCATCTGGCTGAATACCACACCAACCTGCTAACTCACCATCTATATAAACGGCGCGGATACGGCATCCTTGCGTTGAATCTACTCTGATTTTTTCTTCCATCCACGCCTGAAGGCTAATAACATCAAAATAAGGATGATCAATCAGATGCACTCTCAGTGAATCTTCATTGACAATCCCCATCATCTCTTCTGGATTCACATTACCAAAAAGAGAATATTCAATTTCACTCATATTTCAATATCTCTACGCTTAGCTAAACGGCCGCGCTGAAAGTGCTATCCGCTGGAGACCTCTTTAGCGGCCGGAGCGAGATAAATTGTTCCTATGTCGCTGTTTGTTAAAAACCAGTTCTTCTCTGTTCTATTGTCTTATCATGTGGTTTGCAGTAGCCGCCGACCTTACCACTATAAATATGGCCCAGCTTAGAAGTGAGTGAAACTGAGAGGGTATACGGACTTCCAGGATTAACCCATCGATGTAAAATTGGATCGTACTCCTGTTCAAAATCAAACCTCAAAATGAATGAAGAAACTTTATCATTATTGATTTTTCTAGCTTTCAGTTGCTTATTCAATTTCTCACGATATGTATCGACTAAGTTTCTCATGTGGTCTGAAAAAGGTTCAAGCTCCCCATTTAGCACATCGATTTTTACGTGCAGCACACCATTATCTTTGGCCAATTTATATAGCTGACCTGTAGCCCAATAACCTAGGTAGTCGTTATTGCGTGAATTTAGTGACTGGGTAAGGTCATTAACTAAAGCCCCCATTTCTTGATGACTTGCCATAGTTCACTTTGACTTCTAACAATTGATTATTCGTTCCCACGCTCCCGCGTGGGAATGAGACACGCTAACGACGACCAAAGTTCACTTTCAGAACATTTGGATGCTCTGTTTTCTCAACTAAAGTCTGGCGTTTCCATATTGGGTTTTGTTTCCAGTACAATCCTGAGTTTTGGATTAAAACACCGCCACCACAATATGAAGATAGGCATCCAGTCATTTGTAACCCACCAATTTGAGAGCTTTTAGGAGTGAGTTCTATTCTTGTCCCCGCAATCGTCATATTGACTTCGACAGCAGTTAGAGGAAAGGCTAAGTGGCTAAAAACATTGTGACCATACCTCTTGATTGCTTGCTCTTCACTCTCAAGCTCAACAAAGCGCAAATATAGATAGTCACCGTTAGAGTAGCTTACTTCCAGTTCCTTCCCTTGAGGAGGACTTCTTAAATCAATTGGAGAGCCAATATTTTCCCACGAGTTATCTTCAATAATGATCCGCTCTTCAGATTCTAAACTGAGCATGTTGACGCTCAAGCGTAAATAACCATCTTCATCTCGTATCAACGAGACTAAATCAATATTGTCGATAGTAATTATCTTTGGAGTTTCGTAATAAAAGTTTCCACCAACTACAGCTAACAAGTCCCTACGTAACCAGTCTAAATTACCTTTTACCAAGTCAGCATTAGCTTTATCCCTTTTTAAGTCATAAAGCTGTTCTACAGTATAAGCGCCGCCATCTGCCTTTTTATGATGCTGTGTGCACAAGGCAATCATACCCTTGGGATCATTATGAGGTTTTACACTAACTGGAGGATCAAAGTGGTGATATTCAAGATACGGATTACCGCAGCCTTTAATCGGACAGCCAAATCCAACTTCTTTACGAAGTACCTTTTTTACAGCATTAGGAATAGGCTTTCTTCCTGACATGTAGCACGACTCCAATTTCAAACCGTTTTTATAACGCCAAACGCAGCTGGAGGAGCGCAGTGGCAATCCGCTGCTACGCCGAGGATTTACTCGTTCCCACGCTCCCGCGTGGGAACGAGATAAAAATATGTATCGCAGGAGCTGTTACTAAATACGCAAAGGTAAGGGCTGCCAGAGAGGAAAAAGGATCAATGGTATTCATCCTGAATATCCGTCTGAACTGTCTTACATGCCTTGCTTAGCGACACAGACCCATCTAAATCACAGACTACGATACGGGTACTCCAGTTACCCACCGGGTTTGCTATATTCTTGCAGCCTTATTGATGACTACAGTCGCTGTTTCTCTTTGCTTTTTCTAGCAGTCGCGAAGCGACGTTCTAACCACTAGCTAGCCGCGAAGCGGCGATCTGAAGTTATCGGCGAAGCCGCGATCTAGCCACTCCGCCGCCTGCGGCGGTTTTATTATTCAAAAAAATCGTAAGTCATCTCTTCTGAGGGCGGTTGCAGGTAGTAGCCCTGAATATAATCGACCCCCAGTTTCCAGAGTTTACCCATCAGGCGGGTGTCTTCAACCAGCGGGGCGATGCTGCCGATACCTGAACCTTTGAGGTCTTTAATCAGCGCGGCGAAGGCTTTGTCGGAGTCGGATGAGTTGCTCAGGTCCTGGATATAGGAGCCATCCAGTTTAATCAGATCGGGCTTTAGTTTATTCCGCAGTAATTCACGGTTTTCAGAGACGCCGAAATGTTTGATGCAGAACTTGCAGCCCAGTTTTTTCAGTCCAAAGCGGAACTGTTCAGCCTGTACCTGGCTGGTGCTCAGATCTGACTCACTGGCCTGGAAGACAATCATTTCGGCAGGAATACGGTATTCCTTGAGCTGATCCGCAACCCAGTTCAAAGTATCCGGATCCTGATAAAAAGCGGATGTCAGATTGATAAATAACCGGCTGCGTTGCTGATTTTTAAGCTGATCTGCAACACGGATAAAGGCGTGCTGAATAACCCACTTATCGATCCGGACGCTGATATCTGAGCTGTCCATGGTGCTGAGGAATACGTTAGGCGATAAGCCCTCCTCTCCATCGTTCTCCTGCAGTCGCAGGAACACTTCATAGTTGCCCCAGCCATTGGCTGAAGCCAGCGCAACGATTGGCTGAAACAGAATGCGGAACTTATCATGATCCAGCGCATCGATGATCATCTTGATTGATGAGTCATCAATGTCATCATGATCATCATCTTCCAGTTCAAACAACTGTACGCCGTTACCCCGCTGACCATCGTTCAGAACCGCATCCGCTGCGCTTCTGGCACGGTCAATCAACTCGATATAGTGGGGGGCGTTATCGTTGATTGAGCAGATACCGATACTGCAGGTGGTGCTTACGGTGGAGCCGGTCACATCCACTTTTAGCTGGGCGATTGAGTGGCACAGCAGATCGGCCAGCTTGACGGCTTTATCAGGGCTTGGATCATGGAACAGGATTGCAAAGACATCCTCTTCCAGACGGGCACAGAGGTGGATCTTATTGATCTTCTGTTGCAACAGCTCGGCAACATCCGCAAGAACGATATCACATCCGCTGGCACCTAATTCAGATTGCAGGGCGCTGTAATTATCAAACTTGATATACAGAAGGCTGCAATCAGACCCGCCGACCAGCGCCCGGTGAGCCGCTTTTTCCAGTGCGTTGACAAGGAAGTTAGCATCATACAGACGGGTGGTTGCATCAAGATTTTCGAAACTCTCTTCATTACTCTTGATATCAGGGCTGATGATAACCTGCAGACAGGTCTGATTCAGATAGCGTGCGTGCTGTATATTGAATGTTGCCTGGAAATTAGTGCCGTCAACACGACGTGCTTTCAGTTCGGTTTTAACCCCGTGACAGTCCTCTTCGAGTGCTTCCTGTAGTGCGGTTTTTAACTGATCACGATCTTTGAGTACGGTGAACTTATCCAGAGGTTCATACTGAGGGCCGCTACTCTCTTCCAGGCCAAATAACTCGGCAAAAGCGGGATTGCTATAGAGGGTGATCAGATCGGTGGTGAGATAGACGATGGGGAGTCTGGAAAGATCAGCGAGCTGTTGGCTCTGCTTTTCTGATTCGGCAAGTTCTGCTTCAAGAATACGCAGACGCCGCCGGTTTTCTAAGTGTTCCAGCTGTCTGCGGATCTGGATCAGCAGTAGTTCCTGCTCGTCCAGCGAGATCACCGTCGCCATCCGGGCTTTCAGTCCTTGCAGCAGGGCCTGGCTATCGCTTTTGGGTACCAGTTGAATAATCGGAATGTCTTTATTCAGCCGGTGAAGAATCTGCACTGCTTCTTTAGCGCCAAACTGTCCCTCTACCTGAGGGCTGAGAATGAGGTCCCAGGAGCGTTCACTGAGAGCCTGGTTAAACTCTTCAGCAGACTGCGCCTGCTGCCCTCTGGGGGCGAGTCGTGCACCCCGCAACAGCGTGATAATCGGATCCGCTTCCGCTGCGGTCAGACCGAGAAACAGGATATGCACATTCTTGCGCAGTCGCTGTCTCTTTTCAGAAATAATCCTTTTTAACAGGCCATCAGGCGTACCTGTTGCTGTTTGTCCGCTCATTGTTTTCTTCTGCAGTTTAAACATTATATGGAGCATTGAGTGTATCCGCTTTGAGGCAATCTGTCAGCGGGAAGGCTTTAAAAATCTATAGCGCTGGGGACGGGGGTCATAAAGAGAGTGAACAGCCGTAGCCCGTTGTTAGAACGTCACAAAAATCTTGACTTGCGCGTCGCTCGGCAAAACCCTCTTAACGGAGTATGTGATGGTTTAAGGAGTAAGTGCTGTGTAAGAACGTTATTCTATCGGTTAGGCAGGATCAATTATTTGCTTTTTCTGGCAACTCACAACTAGCCACTTATCGTTTATGTACCCGGTGGTTGTGTGGACCTGGAATTATTTTAAGAACTGAGTAGCTTGAAGCCAGAAAAGAATGGCTGGGGTAGGAGGATTGATCCTTATCGTCTGAAGACGATAAGTCCCCTGCGGGCTTCGCTGGCGCTCGTCTCAAATTGCTGCGCAATTTGTCGAACCTCGAGGTTTTCGTGCAAACTGGAAGTCAGGGAGTTTTGTTGAGCATTGCAGAGAAACAAAAGAATGGCTGGGGTAGGAGGATTCGAACCTCCGCATGACGAGATCAAAACCCGTTGCCTTACCGCTTGGCGATACCCCAGCAAAAGAATGGTGGCAATAGCGGGACTCGAACCTGCGACCCTCGCATTATGAATGCGATGCTCTAACCAGCTGAGCTATATTGCCATTTATATAACAGTGGGTTTAATAACCGTTATACAAATACGGTCGGTAACAACAGCCTGAGCTGTTACTTACCTCATTTTAAATGCCTGTTGTCAGCATTTAAAAAGTTGGCTGGGGTAGGAGGATTCGAACCTCCGCATGACGAGATCAAAACCCGTTGCCTTACCGCTTGGCGATACCCCAGCATTATTGATAAGTGAATGGTGGCAATAGCGGGACTCGAACCTGCGACCCTCGCATTATGAATGCGATGCTCTAACCAGCTGAGCTATATTGCCTTAGCACTTATCAAGGCCGCGAATTATTCTCTTTTTTACTAATCATGTCAACTGATTGGCGGGAAAAAACCGGTCATTTTCTTTACCGGTTGCGAGGCAAAAAAATAGCCATCGTGAATCGCTTCAGAATGGCTGTTTTTTGTACTGAAAAGGCGGTCTAAGATCGCCTTTTCGATAGATTTTTGGTTTAAACGTTAAAGCGGAAGTGGACGACATCACCATCTTTGAGGATGTATTCCTTACCTTCAAGACGCCATTTACCGGCATCTTTGGCACCGGCTTCACCCTTGTACTGGATGAAATCATCGTAGCCGATCACTTCAGCGCGGATGAAGCCCTTCTGGAAGTCGGTGTGGATTACGCCAGCGCCCTCCGGTGCGGTTGCGCCTTGCTTGACGGTCCAGGCACGCACCTCTTTTACACCGGCGGTGAAGTAGGTGTGCAGCCCCAGCAGGGAGTATCCGGCACGGATTACCCGGTCAAGTCCAGGCTCTTCCATGCCCATCTCCTGCAGGAATTCGAGTTTCTCTTCATCTTCCAGCTCAGAGATTTCGGCTTCCATCTTATTACAGATGACCACAACTTCAGCGCCTTCCTCTTCTGCCAGCTTGATGACCTGGTCGAGATGAGGGTTGTTTTCAAAACCATCTTCAGCAACGTTGGCGATATACATCGTTGGCTTCACGGTCAGCAGGTGGAACTGACGAATCTCAGCCTGCTCTTCGGGGTTCAGTTCCAGTGCGCGAACCGGTTTGCCCTGTTCCAGTTGCGCCAGTACTTTTTCCAGAATAACTTTGGATTTCAGCGCATCTTTGTCGCCACTTTTGGCAACCCGCATCACTTTATTCAGCTGCTTTTCAACCGATTCAAGGTCGGCCAGCGCCAGTTCGGTGTTGATGATCTCAATATCATCAATCGGGTCGATCTTGTTGGCTACGTGGATGACGTTGTCATCTTCGAAGCAGCGAACCACGTGCGCGATCGCATCGGTTTCACGGATATTAGCGAGGAACTTATTACCCAGGCCTTCGCCCTTAGATGCGCCTGCGACCAGGCCGGCGATATCAACAAACTCCATCGTTGTTGCCAGAACACGCTCAGGTTTAACAATTTCTGACAAGGCATCCAGACGAGGATCAGGCATAGGCACGACGCCTGCGTTGGGCTCAATGGTGCAGAAGGGAAAGTTTTCTGCACCAATTCCCGCTTTGGTCAGTGCGTTAAACAGAGTAGATTTGCCTACGTTTGGCAAACCAACGATGCCGCATTTGAAGCCCATGGCTGTGATCCTGTCGTCAGTTGTTTGGTTTAAAAGAGTGTAAGGTTGTCATCGCTTTGTGCCAGTCGCCACCTGCGGCTTGTTCCAGCACGCGCAGCGCTTCGTCGCCAGCCGCTTCCGTCAGACTGAACTCGGAAGTCGGGGCTTTTTTCAGAACGAAGCTGCTGACTTCGGCTGCGCTGCCCGGATGTCCGATGCCGATGCGCAGCCGATAAAAATTCTTGTTGTTGCCAAGTTTGCTGATGATATCGCGTAAACCGTTATGTCCACCGTGACCTCCGCCGAGTTTAAAGCGGGCAACACCGGGGGGCAGATCCAGTTCATCGTGGGCGACCAGTATCTGTTCAGCAGGAATCTTATAGAAATTGGCCAGTGAGGCAACTGCCTGGCCGCTGAGATTCATAAAAGTGGTTGGGATCAGCAGGTGAACGGGGTTGCCATTCAGTGTGATCTTGCCATACAGGCCGTGAAACTTGGTTTCTGGCTTGAGTTGGATAAGGTGTCGGGCAGCTAGCTGCCCGACAAAGTCGGCTCCGGCATTGTGACGGGTCTGGTCATACTTCTGGCCTGGATTACCCAGGCCGACGATCAGTTGTATCTGGTCTTGCATACCGGAGCCTGTGGTCAGCTATTACTTACCAGCTTTAGCTGCGCGTGGTGCGTAAGCCTGAGCGATACCCTGGTCACGGTCAGCACCGCGACGCAGTTGAACGATCTCAACGCCTTCTGGCAGAGTGATATCAGACAGGTGGATAACCTGGTCCATATCAACTTTAGACAGATCAACTTCCAGTACTTCTGGCAGGTTTTCTGGCAAGCAGAGAACTTTCGCAGTGTTTTGCTGGATAGTGAACTTACCAGACGCTTTACCAGCTGGAGACTGGTTGAAGTTAACAAAGTTCAGCGGCACGATGATTTCGATTGGCGCAGACTTGTTAACGCGCTGGAAGTCAATGTGCATCACAGAGTTTTTAGCTGGATGACGTTGCATATCCTTAACGATAACTTGCTCTTCTTTACCTTCCAGTGACAGTGTCAGAATAGAAGAGAAGAAGCTGGAATCTTCAAGCTGTTTAACCAGTACGCGGTTTTCCAGAGAGATAGACACAGGCTTGTCATTTTCTTCACCACCGTAAACTACAGCAGGAACAAAACCAGTGTGACGCAGGCGGCGGCTCGCACCTTTCCCTTCGTCTGAGCGAGGCTGTGCATTCAATACAAAAGCGGTCATTTTAATACCTTCAATAAAAGCAAAACTGCAAACACCTTGCGACCAGGTCTTTGCAGTTATTTCAGTAAGCCCGTAATGGGCACGTTTTCCCGTTTGGGATATGTATCAGCTACCGCTAAGCTCGCGGGCTTAGCGGAACATAGCGCTGATAGATTCTTCGTTGCAGACGCGGCGTACCGCTTCTGCCAGCATCGGCGCCAGGGTCAGCTGGCGGATCTGTGGGCAATTCTGTGCAGCTTCACTCAGAGGGATGGTGTCAGTGACGACTAACTCATCCAGTTCAGAGCTGGTGATGTTGCTGATTGCGGCGCCAGATAGTACGGCGTGAGTGGCATAGGCAACAACCTTTTCGGCGCCGTTAGCTTTCAATGCGCCAGCGGCCTTGCACAGGGTGCCAGCGGTATCACACATGTCGTCCACCAGAATACAGGTGCGGCCACGGACATCACCGATCAGGTTCATTACCTGAGCTTCGTTGGCTTTTTCACGACGCTTGTCGATAATTGCCAGATCACAGCCAAGCTGCTTGGCCACCGCCCGTGCCCGGACTACACCGCCGACGTCAGGGGAGACAACGATAGGGTTGTCATAGCTCTGACGGGCGATCTCATCCAGCAGTACCGGAGAGCCATAGACGTTATCAACAGGGATATCGAAGAAACCCTGAATCTGGTCAGCATGCAGATCGACGGTCAGTACCCGGTCGATGCCAACACCGGCCAGCATATCGGCGACAACCTTGGCGCTGATCGCAACCCGGGCAGAGCGTGGCCGACGGTCCTGACGGGCATAACCGTAATAAGGGATCACCGCGGTGATGCGGCTGGCTGATCCACGACGCAGCGCGTCAGCCATGACGATCAGTTCCATCAGGTTGTCGTTGGTTGGAGCGCAGGTGGACTGGAGAATAAAGACATCCTTACCACGGGCGTTCTCAAGAATCTCAACGCTGATTTCACCATCGCTGGACTGGATGATGAGGAAGATGAGCAGGCAAACGTCAATATTGAACTTGAA
>NZ_JBNKYN010000001.1:0-135489 GCF_050300915.1 Amphritea sp. | reverse complement strand
GTGGATCCGCTGGTCAGGCTGGCTTTGCTGAGAACCGCAATTTTACATGAGTCGGGCAGCTGCAGGGCCAGTCCCAGCCCGGATGCTCCACTGCCAATAATCAAGACATCGTACTGAAACTCATTACTCATTTACGGACTCTCAACTGCTATCAATTTAATCGCTAATTATTGCCTGAACCCGCATCAGGAGCCAGAGTGGGGAGAAAAATATTGATTTTTTTTTTATGCTTATGGAACTTAGTCACATCATTACGCTCTTACGATATAACTTAAGTTCAGCTCAGGTAAAGGGTTGCACTAAACAGGGGGTGACATTCATACTTCCTTGAGGCTGTAAGCAGCTACATTAGTTTGGAACTGTTCATACAATAAGGAATCGAATGTCCAGCGAGAGTCAAACATCGATAGATCATAAGCTGGTCAGGCGTGTTCAGGAAGGTGATAAAACCGCCTTTGATCTGTTGGTTAAAAAATACCAGCATAAAATAATCGGTCTGATTGGCCGTTATGTGTATGACCATCACGAAGCGATGGACGTGTCTCAGGAGGCGTTTATAAAAGCCTACCGTGCGCTGCCTAATTTTCGGGGTGATAGTGCTTTTTATACATGGCTTTACCGGATAGCGATCAATACTGCCAAGAATCATCTGGTTGCGAAGGGTCGCAGGCCGCCTGATATGGATGTCGATGTGGATGACGCACATCATCTCGAGGGTGACAGTGGGTTGAAAGAGATTGAAACCCCTGAGAACAGTTTATATAGGGATGAGTTAGCCCGGGTCGTCCGGGAGGCGATGGATAAGCTGCCTCAGGATCTTAGGGCAGCGTTGTCCCTGAGGGAGTTTGATGGTCTGAGTTATGAAGATATTGCTCAGATTATGGATTGTCCGGTTGGCACTGTACGTTCACGTATATTCCGGGCCCGGGAAGCGATAGATAAAGAGATCGCTCCGTTATTGGATTAGTCAATAATTCAGTGAGTTGTACCAGACAGTTAGTTTTTTATACAAGTAATCGGTGAGGCTGTTTTGCCGATAGCTGTTAAACAGATACTTAATCCGTTAGGAGTTGGCTAATGAGCGAACAACCCAAAGAAGCTCTTTCTGCATTGATGGACAATGAAGTTGGTGACTTTGAGTTACGCAGCCTGTTAAAGCAGAGTGCTGACAATAAAGAGCTTTCAGGTCAGTGGCGCCGCTACCATGTAGCCAGTTCGTTGCTTAAAAATGAGCAACTTGGCGTTGGCGATATCAGTACTGCTGTGATGAGCGCTATTGATGACGAGCCTGCTTTGAAGATGAGTCCTGTGGAAACGCCAGTTGATAAGGGTGTTTCTGCTAAGGGTTTCTTTAAGCCCCTGATCAGCATGGCTGTTGCCGCATCTGTTACCGCCGTTGTTATTCTGGGTGGACAAAATGTTGGTCTCAGTTCGCAGCAATCTGTTGATACCGGCCTGGCTCAGGCACCAGAACCTGCGACAACGATTATGCAGCCTAACTTCGCGCCATCCCGTGATCTGATGCGAGCCCAGTTTGGTGCGCCTCGAATCTCCCATCAAAGTGATAGCGGTAGTGATAACATCATTCGCTATAATGCCGGACTGAACAGTTATATCCGTCAGCATAATGTCTTGCGTCAGGGTAAACTGGTAAGTTCTACACCTGGCTGGATTCCGGAAGGTTATTCTGCCGTTAAGAATGCGATGGCTCCGGGGGCAGAACTGACCGTTTTCAGTAATGGTGTAAACTCGTTTACGCTGAGTATTGAACGCACCGGAGATGCCTCAGTTCCTGAGGGTGCTACTCAGATGGGTAATATGGTTGCGATTGGCAAGAAAGTGGATCAGTTCTTTGTGACAGTGGTGGGCGATGTACCGCTGATGGTTGCCGACCGGGTAGCAAACTCCATTGAGAAGATACAGTAAATCTCATGCTTGAAGAAAACGGACGTGTAGTACGTATCGATTCAGGATCGGTATGGGTCGAAACGGTTAAGCAGAGTGCCTGCTCCAGTTGCAGCGCGCAAAAAGGTTGCGGGCAAAGTCTGCTGGCCAAGATTGGCGATGGTAAGCGTATGCAGATTCAGGTTGATAACCCGCAAGGGCTGGATGTCCGGGTGGACGATGAGGTCACTCTGGGCGTTGGCGAACGTTCATTTATAACCGCTTCGTTTCTGATTTACCTGTTACCCCTGTTGGTAATGTTTATCTTTTCCGTGGCCGCGCAGGCTTCGGGGCTTTCAGAGCCAAAGGTGATTCTGAGCGCGGTGTTAGGGTTAGCAGGCGGATTTTTATTAACCCGCCTTATATCCGGCTTGATTAGCCGGAACTGCAGTTACCGGCCGGTGCTGCTTCGCAGAGTCTGATCTATTTGTAGTAATAACTGATATACAGGACAAACGATATGAAACTAGTCAGAGCGACTTTTAGTCTGGTTCTTTTCTGGTTGTGTGTGAGTAGTGTGCATGCTGCTTTACCAGAATTTAAAGACCTGGTTAAGCAGACGTCCCCCGCAGTCGTTAATATTAGTACCGTCCAGCAGATCCATAATCAGCTGCAGGGCTCACCCGATATGCAGCTTCCTGACGGGCAGGAAATTCCCGATATTTTCAAACATTTTTTCCGTATTCCTGAAGGTTATGGTAATGCTCCCCGGCATAAAGCCCCTCAGTCACTGGGGTCCGGATTTATTATCTCCGAGGATGGCTATATTCTGACCAACCATCATGTTGTCGCTGATGCTGATAAGGTGATTGTACGTCTGAGTGATCGGCGGGAACTGGAAGCTAAGATTATTGGTTCTGACAAGCGTTCTGATGTTGCGCTGTTGAAGATCGATGCGACAGACCTTCCCGTAGTAAAAATTGGCGATTCCGATAAAGCGGAAGTGGGTGAGTGGGTACTCGCTATCGGCTCACCATTTGGTTTTGATCACTCGGTGACGGCTGGTATTATCAGCGCCACAGATCGAAGCCTGGCAAATGAAACTTATGTGCCCTTTATTCAGACCGATGTAGCGATTAATCCGGGTAACTCAGGCGGCCCTCTGTTTAATATGGATGGCGAAGTCATCGGTATTAACTCTCAGATCTATACCCGGTCCGGTGGTTTTATGGGGTTATCTTTTTCTATCCCGATGAATGTTGCGATGGAAGTGGTTGATCAGCTTAAAGATAAGGGCCAGGTCAGCCGGGGCTGGCTGGGGGTTATTATTCAGGAAGTCAGCCGTGATCTGGCGGAATCTTTCGGCCTGGATAAGCCCGGAGGTGCATTGGTGGCTAAAGTGCTGCCAGATAGCCCGGCAGAAGCCGCTGGCTTACAGGAAGGCGATATCATCTATAGCTTCAATGGAACTACCATTGACCGTTCAGGCGATCTGCCGCATCAGGTTGGACGTATTACGCCGGAAACCGATGCTAAAGTGGGGATTGTCCGTGGTGGCAAGAAGCAGACAATTACGGTGACTATCGGTTTGTTACCATCCCAGGGAGAGGAGTTAAAGACGTCCGCTAAAAGCGACGAGAAAGCCTCGGCTAACCGGCTTAATATAAAGCTCAGCGCACTGGATGATCAGCTGCGTGAACGGTTGAATGTAACGGATGGCGTTGTGGTTCGTCAGGTTGATCAAGGCCCTGGTGCAGAATCAGGTTTGATGGTGGGTGATGTGATTACCATGCTTAACGGGGAAGAGATCGATTCGATTGATAAGTTTGCCAGTGTTGTAGACGCTTTGCCGGAGAACAAAGCGGTGCCGATGAGAATTGTGCGTCGGGGCAGTCCTATGTTTATCCCCCTTAAACTCAAATAGAACGGTGTGATTCAGAGGGGCTTTTAGCCCCTCTGTTTATTTTTCGCTGTGTTTCTCTTTGATGGTCGAAACAGATGAAATACGGTACACTTGCCCGCTTCAGAATTGCGCCCTAACAAAGGGGTGCATAGTTCCATTTATCAGCTGGTGATTCCGTAGTGAGTAAGCTCGAACACATCCGTAACTTTTCGATTATTGCCCATATTGACCATGGTAAGTCTACCCTGGCAGATCGTTTTATCCAGACCTGTGGAGGGTTAGAAGCGCGTGAAATGGAACAGCAGGTGCTTGACTCTATGGACATTGAGCGAGAGCGCGGAATCACGATCAAGGCGCAGAGTGTAACCCTGAATTATACCGCCAAAGATGGCAAAATTTATCAGCTCAACTTTATCGATACGCCTGGACATGTAGACTTCAGCTATGAGGTGTCCCGCTCACTGGCCGCCTGTGAGGGTGCATTGCTGGTTGTCGATGCCGCACAGGGCGTTGAGGCCCAGTCGGTCGCGAACTGTTATACCGCGCTGGAACAGGGGCTGGAAGTGCTGCCTATCCTCAATAAGATGGATCTGCCTCAGGCTGAGCCCGACCGGGTACGTAAAGAGATTGAGGAAGTGATCGGCATCGATGCGGATAATGCGGTTCCCTGTAGTGCTAAAAGTGGTCTGGGTATTGATGATGTACTCGAAGCACTGGTGAAATACATACCCCCACCCGAAGGGGATCCAGAAGCACCGCTGCAGGCACTGATTATTGATTCCTGGTTCGATAACTATCTGGGTGTCGTATCGCTGGTGCGGGTTAAGCAGGGTACTCTGCGTAAGAAGGATAAAATTCTGATTAAATCCAATCGTCAGGTCCAGCCTGTCGATGGGGTTGGTATCTTTACACCGAAGCGCAAAGAAACCGGGATTCTCAGAGCCGGTGAGGTAGGCTATGTGGTTGCGGGTATTAAAGATATCCATGGTGCACCGGTCGGTGACACCATTACCCACGCAAAAACCCCGGATGTCGAAACGCTGCCTGGATTTAAACGGGTTCAGCCTCAGGTATATGCAGGCCTTTTCCCTACCAGCTCCGATGATTACGAGGATTTTCGTGAGGCGCTGGACAAACTGACCCTGAATGATGCTTCTCTGTTCTTCGAACCCGAATCCTCTGATGCTCTTGGCTTTGGGTTCCGTTGTGGTTTCCTGGGGATGCTGCATATGGAGATCATTCAGGAGCGTCTGGAACGGGAATATGACCTGGATCTGGTCACCACAGCACCAACGGTAATCTATGAGCTGTTATTGACCAATGGCGAAGTGGTACAGATTGACAGCCCGTCGAAATTGCCAGACCCCGGCTCAGTCAAAGAGATGCGTGAGCCCATTGTCGAGGCCAATATTCTGGTACCTCAGGAATATCTGGGGCAGGTGATCGGTCTCTGCGTTGAGAAACGGGGAGTACAGAAAAATATGAATTTCGTCGGTAATCAGGTTCAGGTTTCCTATGAACTGCCGATGGCTGAAGTGGTGCTGGACTTTTTTGACCGCCTGAAATCGGTCAGTCGTGGTTATGCGTCATTAGAGTATAACTTTGTCCGCTTTGAACCGGCTCAGTTGGTGCGTCTGGATATTCTGATTAATGGTGAAAAAGTGGATGCCCTGGCGGTGATTCTGCATAAAGACAATGCCCCTTACCGGGGGCGGTTGCTGTGTGAAAAGATGAAAGAGCTGATCCCCCGGCAGATGTTCGATGTCGCTATTCAGGCGGCTATCGGTGGCAAAATTATCTCCCGCACGAACGTTAAGGCGCTGCGTAAAAACGTTATCGCTAAATGTTATGGTGGTGATGTTAGCCGTAAGAAAAAGCTGTTGCAGAAACAGAAAGAAGGTAAGAAGCGGATGAAGCAGGTGGGAAGGGTTGAGATACCTCAGGATGCCTTCCTTGCAGTTTTGAAAGTTGATAGCTAGGACGTATTTGCATGGATTTTGATTTTGCACTGATATTGGTGATACTCACCTTTATAGCCGCGCTGGGTTGGGCGTATGACCGGGTGGTATTGGCCGGGCCGCGTAAGGCACGGCTTGCTGCCGCTCAGCAGAGTGGTGGTGAGCTGCCTGCGGCAACGCTGGAACAGCTTAGTAAAGAGAATGGCGTAGTTGATCTGTGCCGCTCCTTGTTTCCGGTCTTGCTGGTGGTACTGATTCTGCGTTCATTTATTGTTGAGCCATTTCAGATCCCTTCCGGGTCGATGAAGCCAACCCTTAAAATCGGTGATTTCATTCTGGTTAACAAGTGGCACTATGGCTTTCGCCTGCCGGTGATCGGGACTAAAGTTATTCCGGTAAATACTCCATCGCGTGGTGATGTCGTGGTCTTTAAGTATCCCAAAGATCCGAGTGTGAATTACATTAAGCGGGTGGTTGGCTTACCGGGCGACCGGGTGACCTATCAGGATAAAACGGTCTATATCAATGGCCAGCCGCAAACCCAGGTGTTGCTGGAGCAAATGCCACCACAGAACCCTCAGTTATTGCTGATGGATGAGACGCTGGGGGATGTCAAACATCAGATCTATCGTGATGTTGCTCCTCCCCGCAGGCCTGCTGAGTGGGTTGTGCCTGAAGGTCAGTATTTTGTGATGGGTGATAACCGCGACAACAGTAACGATAGCCGTTTCTGGGGGTTTGTACCGGATGAGTTGCTGGTTGGTAAAGCTTTCGCAGTCTGGATGCATTGGCAGGGGTTCTTTACGCTGCCTGATTTCAGTGATGTAAGAACTATCCATTAAAAGGAAAATTGGGGTAAGTTATGTCAATACGAAGTAAACAGCGGGGCGTGTCATTTTTCTCTCTGATGATCATTCTGATTGTGGCGGGGATCTTCTTTGCGGTTGGAATGAAACTGTTCCCGGTTTACTGGGATCACAGTCTGGTGACCTCGATGATGGAGGAGCTGGTCGATGAGCCTGAAACCAAAAAAGATTCACCGACGGAAACCCGGATGAAGATCTTCAAGCGACTACGCATCAACCAGGTGAATCTGCCGGTGCAGGATGCCGTTAAGATCGATATTAAAGAGGGCGTAAAAACCCTGACACTAGAATACAACGTCACCGTACCGATGTTTTACAATGTTGATGCTGTAGTGAAGTTTCATGAGCAATATGAAGTGATTGTCCGTTGATTATTAAGCCTGCCACCGACCTGGCTAGAAAGCTGGGTTATCAGTTTAACGATGAGAGTATGATTGAGTTAGCTCTCACCCACCGTAGCCACGGGAAGCGCAATAACGAACGGTTAGAGTTCCTCGGGGATTCGATACTGAATTTCGTCATTGCTGAAGCGCTCTACCGGCGCTTTCCTGAAGCGAAGGAGGGCCAGCTGAGCAGGCTGCGGGCGCAGTTAGTAAAAGGGGAAACCCTGGCCGAACTGGCGCGGGAGATGAAGCTGGGTGATTATCTGCGGCTGGGTTCTGGTGAGTTGAAAAGCGGTGGATACCGGCGCGATTCTATCCTGGCGGATACCGTTGAGGCGATCATCGGTGCTATCTATCTTGATAGCAGTATGGACCGCTGTCGGCCCTATATTCTCGACTGGTACCATTCACGTCTGGAACAAACCTCTCTGGAGGATACCCAGAAAGACTCTAAAACCCGGCTGCAGGAGTTTCTGCAGTCACGCAGGGCTCCGCTGCCAGACTATGAATTGCTTTCCGTTAGCGGTGAAGCCCACAAACAGACCTTTGAAATTCGTTGTGCTGTGACGTTGCTGGACCAGCCCACGGACGGTAAGGGGAGCAGTCGTCGTCAGGCTGAACAGAACGCCGCGAAAAAGGCGCTGGATAAACTGAAGGTAGTTAAATCATGAGTCGCGACCTGAGTTATCTGTTAGATCAGCCGAACGAAAATCAGCGCTGTGGCTTTGTGGCTATTGTCGGTCGCCCGAATGTGGGTAAATCGACACTGATGAATAAAATTCTGGGACAGAAGCTGAGCATTACGTCGCGTAAGCCGCAGACCACCCGTCACCAGATTGTCGGTATCAAAACCGAGGGCGATGTTCAGGCAGTCTATGTCGATACCCCCGGACTGCATAAAGATCAGGACAAAGCGATCAACCGCTATATGAACAAAGCGGCCAGTTCAGCCCTGCGCGACGTCGATGTGGTGGTGTTTATTATCGACCGTACCGCCTGGACAGAAGAGGACGAGATCGTTTTTGAAAAACTGGGAGGGATTAAGTGCCCGGTAATTCTGGTGATCAACAAGATCGACCAGCTGGACGATAAGGAATCGTTGCTGCCGCATCTGGAAACCCTGTCGAGAAAGATGGAGTTTCTGGAAATTATCCCCATCTCGGCTAAAAATGGCACCAGTGTTGATCGGCTTGAAGCTGTCATTAATGAACAGCTGCCGAAGAGTATGCACTTCTATCCTGATGATCAGATTACCGATCGCAGCTCACGTTTTCTGGCGTCCGAGCTGGTCCGTGAAAAGCTGATGCGCAATCTTGGCGACGAAGTACCTTATGGCACCACCGTCGAGATTGAGGAGTTCAAACGCAATGAGCGGGGGATTCTGATTATCAGCGCGCTGATTCTGGTTGAACGTGAAGGACAGAAGCGGATCGTAATCGGCGACAAGGGCGACAAGATCAAAGGGATCGGCCGTGATGCCCGTCTCGATATGGAAAAGATGTTTGATTCCAAAGTGATGCTTAATCTCTGGGTGAAAGTGCGCAGTAACTGGTCGGATGACGAACGGGCGTTGCGCAGCCTGGGATATAACGATATCGAGTGATTGAAGGCAGCCAATGAGTTATCAGGTTGAAGCTCAGGCTGCTTATGTCCTGCATAGCCGCCCTTACCGGGAAACCAGCCTGTTAGTTGACCTTTTCACCCTGGAGCAGGGCAAGGTCAGCGCCGTTGTCAAAGGGGCTCGCAGCCCCCGTTCCCGAATGCGCGCGATGATGCAACCCTTTACCCCGTTGCAGGTCAGCTGGCGGGGGCGTCACGATTTGAAAACCCTGATTCAGGCGGAAGCGGTCGCCGCGCCGTTGTTTCTCAAAGGCAGTGCGCTGATCTGCGGCCTGTATGTCAATGAACTGCTTGAACGCTTGCTGCAACCCTCTGATGCACATCCCCCGCTCTATGTTTATTATCAGTACGTGCTGAACGAACTGCGGGCGGCCACCGATATTGAGCTGGCGTTGCGAACCTTTGAGCAGCATCTGTTGCAGCAGCTCGGTTATCAGTTCGATGTTCAGCACTGCCAGCCAGCGTTGATCTACCGCTATGAGTCATCACAAGGTTTTATCCCGGTGGGCCAGGTGACTGACAGCCTGAAACCCTTTTGCTTTAGCGGGGATCAGCTACAGGGCATAGTTGCGGAAGCATACCATCGCCCGGAGATACGCCGGGCTGCTAAGCGGCTGATGCGGTTAGCACTGGAAACCCAGTTAGGCAGCAGGCCTCTGCGCAGTCGCGAGCTGCTTCAGGGCTACACCCCAAAGAGTATTCTGCCGTAGTGATAACCGCTGACGGTGAATTTTTCGAAAACGTTTGTACTTGAAAGCAATAGCGTCTGAAACACAGAGCCGGACTATTTCTCTGTGTTCGATTCTAGTAAGCTCTGCTTCAGTTACTTTCATTGTTGTCTGAGAAGAGGTTTACCGTGGTAGAGCCAAGCCGTTTACTACTGGGTGTTAATATCGATCACATTGCTACACTGCGTCAGGCCCGGGGCACCCGTTATCCTGATCCGGTGCAGGCTGCTGCCCTGGCAGAAGAGGCTGGTGCCGATGGCATCACCGTCCACCTGCGGGAAGACCGGCGGCACATTCAGGACCGTGACATCTATCTGTTGGCGGAAACGCTGCAGACGCGGATGAACTTTGAGATGGCCGTCACCGATGAGATGGTCGGTATCGCGGAAAAAGTAAAGCCGGGGCATGCCTGTCTGGTGCCGGAAAAACGCGAAGAGCTGACCACTGAGGGCGGCCTGGATGTCGTTGGACAGAAGGCTAAGGTGAAAGCCGCTTGTGATCGCCTGGCTGCTGCCGGAGTTGAGGTTTCACTGTTTATCGACCCGGATAAACGTCAGATCGATGCCACCGTTGAGTGCGGCGCTCCGGTGATTGAGCTGCATACGGGTGCCTACGCCGACGCAGCAAGTGCGACTGAACAGAAGGCTGAACTGACGCGCATCAAAGAGGCTGCGGCCTATGCCTTCAGTAAAGGACTGATCGTCAATGCCGGGCATGGTCTCAATTACCATAATGTTGAGCAGATCGCGGAGATACCTGAGATCAACGAGCTGAACATCGGTCACGGTATTATCGCCCGGGCGGTGTTTGTCGGCCTCAAAGAGGCGATTGCCGAGATGCGTCGGTTGATGATGGAAACTCAGGTGAGGGTGCAGTCTTTGCGGGACGCTGTGCGCCGATGATTATTGGTGTAGGCACAGATTTGCTGGATATCCGTCGTATCGGCAAGGCGCTGGAGCGAACGCCGCGGCTTGCCGAGCGGATTCTGACGCAGCAGGAGCTGGAACAGTTCCACCTCGCCACCCAGCCGGTTAACTTTCTCGCTAAACGTTTTGCCGCCAAAGAAGCCGCGGTAAAGGCGCTGGGAACTGGTATCGGCCGGGGGATCAGCTGGCAACATTTTAATATCACCTACGACACTTTAGGTCGTCCATTGCTGGAACTGAATGGTGGAGCGCTGGAGAAAGCCGGGCAGTTAGGCATCCGGCAGATCCATCTTTCCTACAGTGATGAAACCGATCATGTCGTCGCTTTTGCCGTCGCGGAAGGCTGACCCTCTCTTTTTGTCTGGTATGCGTTTTGCAATATTGTGCTTTTAAGTAACTCGTTTTACTATGCTTGTTATCAATATATGGAATATAAGATCTGTTTTTAATTTCCATAGATTATAAGTATATGCTGAAACAAGGCTAAAAGTGGAATATATGAAATCAGACTTCCCAACGATCGAAGATTTTGTCGGAAACACGCCACTGGTGCGTCTGCAGCGGCTTGAGGTTGGGCATGGTAATTCTGTCCTCTGTAAGCTGGAAGGTAACAACCCGGCGGGCTCGGTAAAGGACCGTCCAGCGATCAGCATGATCCAGCTGGCAGAACAGCGGGGGCTGATAAAACCCGGCGATACCCTGATCGAAGCGACCTCTGGAAACACCGGCATCGCTCTGGCGATGGCAGCTGCTATCAAAGGCTATAAAATGACGCTGATTATGCCGGATAACAGCAGTGAGGAGCGTAAAACCTCGATGACCGCCTACGGTGCCGAACTGATCCCGGTAAGTAAAGAGCAGGGGATGGAAGGTGCCCGTGACCTGGCGCTACAGATGCAGGCGGAGGGCAAAGGTATCGTGCTGGATCAGTTTGCCAACATGGATAATCCGGAGGCCCATTATCGCGGTACCGGACCGGAACTCTGGCAACAGACCGATGGGCGCATCACCCATTTTGTCAGCGCTATGGGCACCACCGGAACGATTATGGGCACCTCCCGTTACCTTAAAGAGCAAAATCCAAATATTCAGATTGTCGGTTTGCAACCGGCAGAGGGGGCGGCGATTCCCGGTATCCGCCGCTGGCCAGAAGCGTATCTGCCGAAGATCTTTGATGCCTCACGGGTGGATAGGGTGCTCGATATTACTCAGGATGAGGCAGAACAAACCATGCGTGCACTGGCGCGTCAGGAAGGTATCTTTTGTGGTGTGTCCTCCGGTGGCGCTGTGGCTGGCGCGCTGCGGCTAGCCCGTGAAGTGGAAAACGCTATTATCGTCTGTATTATCTGCGACCGCGGTGACCGCTATCTGTCGACCGGTGTCTTCAGCGGCTGATCCGGTCGGTGGTTCCGGATGCTAATACCTGAGAGCTCTGGCAATTGCCGGAGCTTTTTTTCGCTCGCGAGTCTTCCGGGTTATGGGGCTGGCAAAGGGTGGCTCCCCGCCACTTAGGGGATTCAGAGCTACTGTTCGGAATACTGGCGGATCACCTCACAGATCCCCGTTGTCAGTGTCTGCAGGTCTTCATCGGACATTACATAGGGTGGCATCACGTAGACCAGTTTACCGAAGGGACGTATCCAGATGCCCCGTTCAACAAACAGTGGCTGGATATCGGCGGTGACCACCGGCTGCTTCATCTCCACGACACCGATAGCCCCAAGACAGCGAACTTCGGCGACTGCGTTCAGCTCAGCGCAGGGCGCCAGGCCCTGTTTCAGTTGCGCTTCGATCCGGGCAATATTGCTTTGCCAGTCGGATTCGCGCAGTAGTTTCAGGCTGGCGTTTGCCACCGCGCAGGCCAGCGGGTTACCCATAAAGGTCGGCCCATGCATAAAGCAGCCCGCGCCACCGGCGGAGATCGTCTCGCCAATCTCTGTGGTGGTGAGGGTGGCGGCCAGCGTCATATAACCGCCGGTGATCGCCTTACCCAGACAGAGGATATCCGGTGAAATGCCTGCGTGGTCACAGGCAAACAGTTTGCCGCTGCGGCCAAAACCGGTGGCGATCTCATCGGCGATCAACAGCAGATTATAATCAGCACAGAGCTGACGTGCCTTTTTCAGGTACTCGGGGTGATAAAAACGCATTCCACCGGCGCCCTGAACAATCGGCTCCAGTATCAGCGCGGCGATCTCCCCATGATGTTCAACAATCAGTCGTTCCAGTTCAGCACAATCGCTGGCGTCCCAGGGCTGGCCATATTTAACCTGCGGAGCCGGGGCAAAGAACTGTTGTGGCAGCACTCCGCTGAAGATTTCATGCATCCCGGTCACTGGATCACACACCGACATCGCACCGAAAGTGTCGCCGTGATAGCCATTACGGATGGTGATCAGCTTGTGTTTTTCAGGCTGGCCTTTAGCGTGCCAGTACTGAATCGCCATTTTCAGAGCAACCTCAACGGCTACGGAACCTGAATCCGCCAGAAACACTTTTTGTAGTGGTTCAGCGGTCATCTCGACCAGCTGTTTACACAGTTCAATGGCAGGCTCGTGAGTCAGCCCGCCAAACATCACATGGGAGACGTTATCGATCTGTGCGTGGGCAGCGGCATTCAGTGCAGGATTATTATAACCGTGGATCACCGACCACCAGGAAGCCATGCCATCGATCAATTGTGTGCCGTCAGCCAGTGTCAGCCGGACGCCCTGCGCAGCAATCACCGGATAAGCAGCGGGTGGATTGATCATTGATGAGTAGGGGTGCCAGATATGTTGTTGGTCAAAACGGATCTGTTCGCTGGAGATACTCATGCATGTGCCCTGTTAGTGACGTCCTGAAGAACGTTCTCTTAATGAAAAACCGGGCTATTACAGCCCGGTTTTACACAGAATGCAAACCTGCCTGCTTATTCCGGCAGGCAGATCTCGTTACGAACCACCGCCAGTAGTGTACGTAGGAACAGCAGGGTTATGACAATGGTTGCAAGGCTGATCAGGCCCAGCGACAGATAGTAGAAAAAAGGCTGCTCCAGAGTGACATACATCAGCTGAGCGGCGATGGCGGATGCAGCCAGTGGGAATGAATAAGCCCACCAGGACATAAAGAACTTAATCCGGGTAAACCGGGGAGCCTGACTCAGCAGTAAGACTAGTAAAAACATAGCGGCATAAAACAGGATACGGGCAAAACTATCCAGTGTGCCGGTGAGTTTCATATAGGAGATAAAGCCCACGGCCGGGGGCGCAATCAGAATGAACATCGTTGGCAGCATTTTTCCGGGCATTGGGTCATGAAACATCATCCGGTTCAGCACCAGGGTTTTCAGCACGATCCAGTAGACGATGCCGATTGAAAAACAGAACCAGCTGAGTTCGGTATAGCCGTGTTCAACACCGGCAATGGGCACCAGAATATTACCGACAACCGGGATAAACCAGGAGGGCGTCATATGGATCACCTGAAATTTAATATGGTGGATCCACTGGTTGAGCACATAGACAGTCAGCAGCAGATGCAGAGCTGTACCGATACTCCAGAGAGTGAATGATAAACGCTCTGAAATAGACAGGGTGGCAATGCTCAGCAGCACCATATTAATGCTGAAGGCCGGGAAGAAACTGAGCTTGATCGGATGTTGAAATTCTGCGACGACGGCGGACGTTTTTAGCATGATCTTCATGAGGTAGATCAATGTCAGAATCAGGAACAGACAGGCTGTCAGTGTCAGCAATATATGGCCGATGACAGGGGGAGCAGCAAACACCGCGCTCGCTTTTTCCCACACCAGTGTGAGTCCTGTCATGCCCATGATCATCGCAAAGAAGGTGATTGGAAAGTGCTCCAGCTTTGATGCGGAGGTCTGTTCTGGCAAGTTGCTCATAGAATTATGTCTCGATGACTGGCTTAAGATTAGAAGTATCTAATATATTAATTTATTCATAAACGTAAATCGAACTTAATTTATTTTCATGCTTTCAGCTTTGTTTCAGATTGCAATTTTATAGTGGATACAACTTCAGAGGGGACGCAAATTGAGGTCCGCATGACCAGACCCCAGTGAGGCGACCTGAAAACTATTTAACACTAAATAATTGTGATTTAACCGAGGTGAACCATGAATATCAAGACTTCTATCAAACCGATGACTGCTGCTGTAGGTGTTGCTCTGCTGGCTGGAATGGCGATGATGCCGGTTGCTAATGCAGCCTCTCACAACCCGTTTGCGGCTCAGGATCTGACTTCCGGATATGAAGTCGCCGGTAACGACAAAGGTGCTGAAGGCAAATGTGGCGAAGCGAAATGTGGTGCTGATAAAAAAGCTAAAGCCGATGGCGAAGGCAAATGTGGCGAAGCGAAGTGCGGTGCTGATAAGAAAGCCAAAGCTGATGGCGAAGGCAAATGCGGTGAAGCGAAGTGCGGCGCTGATAAAAAACCAGCACAGGGTTAATCTCTGATCTTCAGGCTCTTAAGCCCCTCTGACGAGGGGCTTTTATCAACAGAGAACAGTCACAGGGGATAAACCATGAATAATGAGACCTTTCAGGTATCCGGAGCCGGCCTTGGCTTTCGTCGCTGTATGAGCGCAACGCTGGCAGAGGTTGATAGCTCTCAGATCGACTTTCTCGAAGTCGCACCGGAAAACTGGATGGGGTTAGGGGGCCGGTTTGGCCGGGCGCTTCGCGAATATACTGAACGTTACCCTTTTGTTGCTCATGGTTTGTCTCTTTCACTGGGCGGCCCTTCGCCTCTGGATACTGAATTTCTGCGTAACCTGAAGGGTTTTATGGCGTTGCACAATGTTCAGGGTTACTCCGAGCATCTCAGCTATTGTACCGATGATGGACATCTGTATGACCTGATGCCGATCCCCTTTACCGAAGCGGCGGTTAACCATGTGGCTAAGCGGATCCATCAGACTCAGGATATCTTGCAGCAGCGCATCGCGATTGAGAATGTTTCCTACTATGCGGCTCCCGGTTCAGAAATGACGGAGATCGAGTTTCTCCTGGCCGTTTTGAAAGAGGCGGACTGCGATCTGCTGCTGGATGTGAACAATATCTACGTCAACAGCATCAACCACGGCTATGACGCGGCCGCGTTTCTGACGCAGATTCCAGGTGAGCGGATCAGCTATATCCACGTTGCCGGACACTACACCGAAGCGGAAGATCTGCTGGTGGATACCCACGGCGCTGACGTTATCGATCCGGTCTGGGCACTGTTGCAGCAGAGCTACGATCTGTTTGGCGTTAAGCCGACCCTGCTGGAGCGGGATTTCAATATTCCGCCGATGGAGCAGCTATTGCAGGAACTGCATACCATTCGTGATCACCAGCGCCGGGCACTGCCGGTAACCGCAGAGGAGTATCGTCATGCAGCTATCTGAAAGCGGAAAATCTGACGCTAGCTTTAGCGAACTGCAGCGTCAGTTTGCTGCGCATATTCGTAATCCGGATAAGCACCCAAAACCTGAAGGGGTCGAAGAGCGGCGGATGGCGATCTATCGGGAACTGTTCTTCAACAATATTGAAGGTTTTATCAGCGGTGGATTTCCGGTACTCCGATCGATTACCCGGGAGGAGGACTGGCTGCAGATGGTGCGTAGTTTTTTTGCTCACTGTCACTGCCAAACCCCCTATTTTCTTGAGATAGCGGAAGCGTTTCTGACCTGGCTAAACAATCAGCGTGAGCCGCAGCCATGGGATTATCCGTTTATGCAGGAGCTTGCCCACTATGAATGGGTGGAACTGGCACTGGATACATCGGAGGCCAGGCAGAGTGACGTTGCCGTGGATGGCAGCGGTGATCTGCTGAAGGGGCATCCACAGCAGTCGCCACTGGCCTGGTCACTGATGTACCAATATCCGGTACACCGTATTGGCAAGCACTATCTGCCGCAACAGCCGCCGGAGCAGGCGACCTTTCTCATGGTGTATCGCAACAGCGAAGAGCAGGTGAAGTTTATGGAGACCAATCAGCTGACTGCCCGGTTGCTCTACATCCTCAGTGAGGATAACCACCTGAGTGGTGCTCAGGCGTTACAGCAGATAGCTGAAGAGATGCAGCACCCGCAGCCTGAACAGATTGTGGCTGGTGGCCTGAGCGTGCTGCAGCAACTTCGGGATAAAGAGATTATTTTGGGAACGTTGCAATAATTGTTGCGGGAGACAGGACTTAAAATGGCTAATTTAATCATAAAACATACCAACTCACTGCATGACCTGCTGGATAAAACCCGCATGTTTGAAGGCCTTGCCCCGCTGTTATTGCGTTTATACCTCGCACCGGTACTGATGCAGGCTGGCTATAACAAGCTTTCGCACTTTGAAGATACTGCCGCCTGGTTTGGTAATCCTGACTGGGGGTTGGGGCTGCCGATGCCGGAAGTGCTGGCAGCACTGGCGTCAGGGACAGAGTTCTTTGGCGGCATGCTGTTGATCGTTGGTCTGGCAACCCGCTGGATCTCTATTCCGCTGATGATCACCATGATTGTGGCGGCGCTGACGGTACATATCGATAATGGCTGGCTGGCGATTGCCGACCGTACCAGCTGGCTGGCCAATGATCAGGTTATGGAAGCGGGTGAACGCCTGGGACGTGTAAAAGAGATTCTGAAAGAACATGGCAACTACGACTGGCTGACGGGCAAAGGATCTGTGGTGATACTGAATAACGGTATCGAGTTTGCGGCCACGTATTTCATTATGCTTCTGAGTCTGTTCTTTACCGGTGGCGGTCGTTATTTCAGCATCGACTATTGGCTGGGGCGTAAATTCCGCACGCTGGAGAAAGGGTAACAGTTTTTGCGCAAAAGGTTTTCTCAGTAAGGCTCTCGGGTACGTTTATTTTGTACCCTCTTTCAGCAGCGCTCAGCGCTGCTTTTTTTCGTCGCTCATCTGGTCGGTGCACTATGGTTGAGCAATCGAGATGTCGCTCACCTGAACCTCAGTGTCACTGATGGTCCAGCGAATATTAAGGTCATGCAGGCGGATGCCATACTCCCGTTGTTGTGGGTTGTTTTTGTGATAGGCCGGGCGAGGGTCACACAGCAATACCTCTTCAATTTGTTGTTGTAGCGGCTGCTTTAGCCGGGCGCTATGTTGCTCCAGCGCGATACAGGCCTCGTCGGAAAAAGTCACCGGCAGATCCAGCGTCTCGATCTGGCTGGCCAGTTCGAAGCTGGCTTCTCCGATGATGTCGGAGTAGGGCAGGTAGGGTTTGATATCGATGATCGGTGTCTGATCCAGCAGATCCGCACCGCTGACATCGAGATACACATGATTCTCTTCGATACGTATTCGGTCTAGCTTTACCGGCGATAAACCCACTGGATTGGGTCGGAAAGGGGATCTGGAGGCCAGCACGCCCAGCTTTTCGTTGCCGCCGAGCCTTGGCGGACGTACCAGCGGTGACCAGCCTTTACCCACGCAGGAGCTGAAAATAAACAATAGCCAGATATGGCTACACTGTTCCAGCCCACGCACCGCATCCGCACTGTTGTACGGGGGTAATAGCTCAATCGTAGCGGCCATCGATCCGGCCAGACCGGGCTGGCGGGGAATGCCAAACTTCTCTTTATAGCCACTATGAATAACGGCGATTGGTGCAAATGTAAAAGTTGAGTTCATTATCAAAGATCAGGTTATTGTCTGAGTTCAGTTGACGGCTGCTGGTTTATCCGCTGTATTTGCGGTTGTCTTCACTACGTCATTGTTCAGCGCTACTGTGTTATCGGATTTTGCATCAGACCCCTGTGGGCTTTCCGTAAGCTGAGGGCTTTCGGTTTCCAGGGGCTTTGTTGCTTCTGTATCAGATGTAATCGGTGCGCGATGTTCAACCGGCATCAGGCTGCTCCAGTAACGGGTGCTTTTCTCAGCCTGCTCTCCCAGGCGGTGGATATGACTGAGTGAATCCAGTAGCTCGGTACCCTCATCGGGGCTGAGACGGCCGGCGATCATCGCATCAAGCACATGCTGTTTGATCTTCTGGTATTTCTTCTCCAGCTTATGCAAAATCGCGCGGCTATCAGACGCCGCATTGACCTCTTCATCGTTAATCACTGCGGCATCAAGCATCTTACTGGTGATTTTTTTCAGCTCATAGATATCCTGCTGGGTATTACTGTCGTTAATCTGATGAAACCGTTCGCTGTACTGCACAATAAGACCAGAGAGCCTTGCCATCTCATTAAAGTAACGGGCGACCCGCATCGCACTGGGGAGAATTTCTGAGATCTCTTCACCAATCTGCTGCTGTGCCAGTTTTTGATTAAATTTGCCGATCTCAATGACCAGTTTGTTGATGATCTGTACCTGTGTCTGGACGTGATGGGCGTCGCTTGTTTCAGCACTGAGCGCCTCTTTTGCCAGGGTTGAAGCCATCCGGCTGACCCGGCCCAGTTCCCGGGTCATTGCATCAATTGCCAGAGGCGGGGTTTCGAGAATGTTTTTGTCCAGAAAACGAACCTTACCAAGGTCTTCATCCTCACGCCGAAACAGGGTCTTTAAAAACGCAACCATGGGTGCCGTAATTGGCCACATGATCAGCACCCCGACAACATTAAACAGGGTGTGAAAGAGCGCGAGGAGGATAACCATATCGATGCTCTGCTGGAGGTTTGAACGATTAATTATTCCCGCCAGCCCTATCAGAAGCACTAACCCGACTGTCCCGGTAATCAGATTAAAGAACACATGAGCGCAGGCGATCCGTTTGGCATTGGATGTAGCGCCGATGACAGACAGTGCTGCGGTGGAGGTCGTGCCCAGGTTAGCACCAATAACCAAAGCGCCCGCTGTCGCTAATGGAATCGCTCCGGTTGATGCCATCGATAGTGTGATCGCCATTGCAGCCCCTGACGACTGAATTAACACCGTCAGAATAAATCCGGCCAGTACAAACAGAGCCAGGCCGTAGCTGGTCTGACTGATGGACTCAAACGGGATGCTGTTCTCGAGTCCGTTAAAGGTATCTTTAAGAAATGACAGACCAATAAAGAACAGCCCAAACCCGGTCAGTGCAGTGCCCAGGTGGGCATAACGTTTTTCCCCGCCGACGAGGCGCATGGTCATACCTGCACCGATTATCGGCAGAGCAAAGGCATTAATATTAAAGTTGAAGCCGATTGTTGCAACCAGCCAGCCGGTCATGGTGCTGCCGATATTGCAGCCATAAATGACGGCCACCGATTGTCCCAGATTTAGCAGGCCCGCATTGACAAAGCCGATGGTGGCGACAGTGACGGCGCTGGATGAATTGACTAATGCGGTTATCGCCGTACCGGACAACAAACCTCGCAGCCGGGATCGGGTGGCGGCTTCAAGAACTTTACGCAGTGTCTGACCAGCAGCACGTTTTAAGCCGTCGGTCATTAACTGCATGCCGAGCAGAAAGAGGCCCAGGCCGCCAATCAGGTCACCAATATTACTCAGATCCATTGCGGACTCCTTACTGCGGCATAGCAGGCGGGTTTATTGTTTTTTTCAATTTCAGTACTGACAATCGCTCAAAATAAACAAAGTTAAGGTTTTGATTACACAGTAATAAAAGCGCCAAATTAGAATAAATGCAACTCTTTTGGCGTGCGTGCGATGATCCAGATATAAACCTGCTGGCAGCCTGCTGCTTTGAGAACCTTGCTGATCTCAGCTGCCGTGGTGCCGGTGGTCATCACATCATCAACGACGGCGACCGATGCCGGTGGTGAACTGGTACAGTGAAAACTGTTGCGCAGGTTCTTGCTGCGGGCTTGGCGATCCAGTTCTGCCTGGTGTCGGGTATTGGTTTCTTTGATCAGCAGGCGATTGCTGAAGGGAATTCCCAGGTTATGCGCCACTCTTTTTGCCAGCAGTGCCGCCTGATTATACTGACGTTCCTGTAGCCGTTTGCGGTGCAGTGGAACGGGGATAATCAGCTCGGGCAGCGGTTTATCGCGCAGGTGCTCACTGAGCAACTCTGCCAGTGGGTTGAGGTAGTGAGCCTGACCATTGAATTTAGCCAGTTGAATCAACTGATCAATCGGAAACCGGTATTCAAAAGGGGCGATTACCTGGGTAAACGGCGGTCGCTTTTTCTGGCATGTCGGACAGATAACCTGGGACTGCTTACCGGTTGTAAGCGGATTCGCGCAGCACAGGCAGGCATTTACGATCCAGGGCAGGTCATCGAGACAGGCATTACAGACCTGAGTGGCGGATGCGGGATGTAAGCCGCATAAAATACACAGTCTGTTTTGGCTATAAAATAACCAGTTGTTTTTAGTTTTTGTAAACATAGGTTGACAGATCCTTCTGTCAGATTAAAATTAGCCTTTCCTTAACTCTTTATCTTTCGACCTAATACAGGATATACATGGCGATGCAACAACACCAGACAGAGATCCGACACGACTGGAGCGAGCAGGAAGTACAGGCGCTGTTCGATCTGCCATTTAACGACCTGTTGTTTCAGGCTCAGCTGGTGCATCGTCAGAACTTCAATCCCAATGAAGTGCAGGTGAGCACTCTGTTGTCGATTAAAACGGGTGCGTGTCCCGAAGACTGCAAGTACTGCCCGCAGAGTGGCCACTATAATACCGGTCTGGAGAAAGAGCGCCTGATGCAGGTTGAGGCGGTACTGGAAAAGGCGAAAAAAGCCAAACAGAGTGGATCAACCCGTTTCTGCATGGGCGCAGCCTGGAAGCATCCTGCGGATAAAGATATGCCTTATGTTATCGAGATGGTGAAAGGGGTTAAGGCGCTGGGCCTGGAAACCTGTATGACGCTGGGGATGCTGGATGAAGATAAGGCGGGGCAACTGGCGGAAGCCGGGCTGGATTACTACAACCACAATCTGGATACCTCGCCAGAGTTTTACGACAAAATCATTACCACCCGTACCTATCAGGATCGTCTGGATACGCTGCACCATGTGCGCGAGTCCGGCATGAAAATCTGTTCCGGTGGTATTCTGGGGATGGGGGAAACGGCCAATGATCGTATCGGTCTGTTGCGCCAGCTGGCGAATCTGCCGACGCAGCCGGAAAGTGTACCGATCAACATGCTGGTTAAAGTGAAGGGCACGCCGCTGGAAAATGCTGAAGATCTGGATAATCTGGATTTTATCCGTACCATCGCAGTGGCCCGGATCATGATGCCACAGTCCCATGTGCGTCTGTCTGCCGGGCGTGAAAGCATGAGTGATGAGATGCAGGCGCTGACCTTTATGGCCGGTGCCAACTCGATCTTCTATGGTGAATGCCTGCTGACCACCCCTAATCCTGAAACCCATCGCGACCTGCAACTGTTTAAGCGTCTGGGGATTAATCCAGAGCAGCGGATCTCCGACACCGATGAAACACAGGAACAGGCGATTATCAGCACGCTGCATAAACAGCAGGATGAGTCGTTCTTCTACGAAGCCTGATTAATCTTCCCGCCGGGCTGTCACAGACAGCCCCTATAGGATCTGACCATGTCTTTTGATCAGCTGAGCGCTGAGTTACAGGCGCGTAAAGAGCAGTCGCTATACCGTCAGCGACGGATCTTACAAAGTCCTCAGGCACCTGAAGTGATTGTCGATGGCAAAGCCTGTCTGGCCTTCTGTTCCAACGATTATCTCGGTCTGGCAAACCATCCCGACGTGATCGCCGCCCTGAAACAGGGGGCTGACAGTTATGGTGTCGGTGGTGGCGCTTCCCATCTGGTGAATGGCCACAGTCAGGCACATCACGCGCTTGAAGAGGAGCTGGCCGAGTTTACCGGTCGTCCCCGGGCATTGCTGTTCTCCACCGGTTATATGGCCAATATTGGTGCGGTTAATGCCCTGCTGGATAAACGGGATGCGGTGTTTCAGGACCGGGTCAATCATGCTTCGTTACTGGATGCCGGTCTGCTCAGCGGTGCGCGCTTTCAGCGCTTTCTGCATAACGATGCCGATAATCTCAATACCCGTCTGCAACGTACCGACGCCCGGCGTAAGCTGGTGGTCTGTGACGGTGTCTTCAGTATGGATGGCGATCTGGCTGAGTTGCCAGCGATCTGTCAAACCTCCGCTGCTCATAATGCCTGGGTGATGGTGGATGATGCTCACGGTTTTGGCTGTATCGGTAAGCAGGGGCGCGGTACGGTTGACCATTTTGGCCTGGGGAATGATCAGGTGCAGATCTTAGTCGGCACACTGGGAAAGTCGTTTGGTACCTCTGGCGCATTTGTTGCCGGTTCTGAAGAGCTGATCGAAACCCTGATTCAGCATGCCCGCACCTATATCTATACCACCAGTATGTCGCCTGCTATCGCGTCAGCAACCCGCGTCAGCCTGAAGCTGTTACAACAGGAGGAGTGGCGCCAGGAAAAACTCAACCAGCTGATTCAACGTTTTCGCAACGGCTGCGAACAGCTGGGGTTGCCGCTGATGGCATCTCCGACACCGATACAGCCGATTCTGGTGGGTGAGGCTGACCAGGCGATGGCGATCAGTGCGGCGCTGGAAGCGAAAGGGATCTTTATCGGTGCTATCCGGCCACCGACCGTGCCGCAGGGCGCGGCCCGCTTAAGGGTTACCATCAGCGCGACTCATACGGATGAGCAGTTAGATAGATTGCTGGATGCGCTGGATGAGGTGATGACAGGAATGACGGATTGATGCTTTATTCTGAACAACAGGGCAATCCGCAGGGACAACCACTGGTGCTGTTGCATGGCTGGGGTATGCACAGTGGGGTCTGGTGTACGCTTCTGCCTGAGTTGCAGCGAGATTTCCATATCACTCTGATTGATCTGCCTGGACTGGGGCGTAGCGCTGAAACCCTGCCTGATGACTACAACCTTGCGTCCGTTACGCAGTTACTCGCCGAGGTTGCGCCTGCATCTGCGGTCTGGCTTGGCTGGTCACTTGGTGGCATTATCAGCATGACGTTTGCCCAGCGTTACCCTGATCGGGTCAGTGGGCTGATCACTCTGGGCACCAGTCCCTGTTTTGTTGAGCGGCCTGACTGGTGTTTTGGTATGGACGAGGCAACCTATCGCCAGTTTGAAGATGATCTTGCCGCTAACCCTGCTAAAACGCTGCAACGTTTTAATATGCTTCAGACACAGGGCAGCGACACCGCTCGTGCCGATCTGAAATCATTGAAGCAGATTCTCTCTGAAGTAGCGCCGCCCCAGCAGGCACTGGTTGATAGTCTGGCGCTGTTACGTGAGGATTACCGTGGTCTGTACTCCTCCACTGAACACGCCACTCTACACCTGCTCTGTGATCAGGATATTCTTGCCCCGGCAGCAATGGCAGATGAGCTTGCACTGCTGCAACCTCAGGCTGGAATTGCTGTACTGGCAGATCAGTCTCATATTGGCTTTCTGTCTGCGCCGCAGAAACTGGCCGAGAAAATCCGAACGTTCAGTTTATGAGTGTCCAGTTTCTAAAACCGCAGATTGCCGAGTCATTCAGCCGGGCCGCAGTGAGCTACGATAGCGTTGCCCAGTTGCAGCGCCGAATCGGTCATCACCTGCTGGCTCAGATATCTCTGTCATCTGCTGACGTGGTGATGGATCTGGGGTGTGGCACAGGTTATTTTGTACCGTTGTTGTCTGAACAGGCAAAACCGCAGCAACTGATCTGCCTTGATCTTGCCCAGGGGATGCTCCGGTATGCCCGTCAGACGCGCGCAACCCCGAACACACTGTGGCTCTGCGGTGATGCTGAGAGTCTGCCGTTGGCGGATAACTCTGTTGATCTCATCTTCTCCTCTCTGGCGATTCAGTGGTGTGAAGATCTTGCTGCGTTGTTTAGTGAGGCGGCGCGGGTATTGAAACCTGGCGGGCGTTTTCTTTTCAGTACGCTGGGGCCGAACACCCTGCATGAGCTGCGTGACGCCTGGTCGGATGTGGATAGCTTTCAGCATGTGAATCGTTTTATCAGTTTTCCCCGTTTGCAGGTTTGTGCTGAAGGTTATCTGCAAAAAGTCAGTCTGATAGAGACTGAGGAGTTGCTGCTGTACGATCAGTTGCGTGAACTGACTGCTGAGTTAAAGGGAATCGGGGCCCATAATATCAGTGCCGGTCGACAGAGCGGCCTGACCGGCAAAGCCCGGGTGATCGCTTTTAAGCAGGCCTATGAACAGTTTCGACGGTCGGATGGTAAGCTACCGGCGACCTATCAGGTATTTTACGGTGACTTTATTAATGGATAGGCTAAATGGCTAAGCGTACTTTCTTTGTTGCAGGCACTGATACTGATGTTGGCAAAACCGTTGTTTCGGCAGGATTACTAGAAGCGGCTAATCAGCGCGGCCTCTCTACCGTCGCGGTGAAACCGATCGCTGCGGGATGTGAGCAGACCGAAGCGGGGTTACGCAACAGCGATGCGCTGATACTGCAGCAGAGCGCTTCCATAAAACTGAGTTATGAGCAGGTAAACCCCATCGCACTGGAACCGCCCATTGCCCCTCATATCGCGGCACAGCAGGCCGGGCGTCGTCTGGATGCAGACCGTATAGCGGCACTCTGTCGCGGCGTGATGATGCAGCCTGCAGATTTTATGATTATTGAGGGAGCGGGTGGCTGGCGGGTACCGCTGAATAACCGTCAGACCCTGGCGGATATTCCCAAATTGTTGCGTACCCCGGTGATTCTGGTGGTGGGGATGAAGCTCGGGTGCATCAGCCATACCCTGCTGACCGTTGAGGCGATCGTCAAAGACGGGCTACGGTTGGCTGGCTGGGTTGCCAATCGGGCTGAGCCCGACATGAGCTGTTACAGCGAGAATCTGGAAACCCTGAAAGCGATGCTATCGGCACCGTTACTGGCTGAAATACCCCATATTGAGGAGTGTTCTGCGCAGACTATAGCTAAATACATCGATTTAGAGCCGCTTCTGACTGTTCAATAAATGACCTGTATGCTTCTCTGAGCTATAATAGCCTCAGATAAGTTTTTGCAAGCATGTTTTTCACCGTTAACGTTTGTCAGTCTTGCAGCAGAGTAGTACTGCAGGCAGACGTGAAGAGAGCAGGTGTGTTTATGAATGTTACATCAGCATTGAGTACAGGGGTTCTCGGTATCAACCGGGGTCTGGATGGTGTTCAAAAAGCGGCGTCTGATATCGCGGGCGCAGGCAAAACCAATACCCCGGAAGAAGCTACTGGCAGGGATATAAATGAGTCTATTGCCGAGCTGGCGGTAGAAAAAAACGCTGTTGCTGCATCCACTAAAGTGGTTCAGTCTGTTGACGGCACGCTGGGTACACTGATCGATATCCGGGCCTGAGTTGCAGCGGTTTTTCAGAAGCAGGTGTTTAAACCTATAACTGTTATATATCTCTTAAGGGCCTGGATTTAAAAATGGGCTTTCAATGAAACGTTTTTAATGATCAGGGTTTAATAACATTTGTTACAACACTCAGTTTCCAGAAGTAAGGAGCCGGAGATCAATTACGGGAGGTGAGGGTGATGCAGTTACCGTTAACTGCCAATTCACTTACGTTGAATACATATTCATCCAACAACACTGCCGGTAAACATCAACCTGCAGTATCGGGTACTGCTTTACCCGCTTCATTATCTTCACCATCTTTACTTATCCCCGCAACGTTACAGACTTCTCCGATAAAACCCGTTGATGCTCCTGCTGCAGGCGGATCAGCCGAGTTCTACACCGATGAACAGCCGCTGAGTCGCGATGGGCGAAACGCTTCATCAGTGACGGATAGTGATACTAAAGATCCTCAAAATACAGATCCTCAGAATAATGAACAACAGTTGTTGCGTGAGCTGTCAGCCCGTGACCGGGAGGTGCGGCAGCACGAACTGAGTCACGCTGCCGCGGGCGGACAATATGCCGGTGCACCAACCTTCGAGTATCAGCGCGGGCCTGATGGGCGTCTCTATGCGGTGGGTGGTGAAGTCAGCATCGATACCTCTCCGGTGCCGAATGATCCTGAAGCGACACTGGAGAAGGCTGAAGTTATTCTCCGAGCTGCGCTGGCAGTAGCTGACCCCTCGCCCCAGGATCGGGCAATAGCGGCCCGGGCTGCAGCGATGGCAGCGGAAGCCCGGGCAGAGCTTGGGCAACAGAGACAGGCGTCAGATCAGAATAGTGGTGATCAGCGAGAAGCTGATCAGATGCGTGAGGCGCGTCGTTCTGAAGAGCAGCAACAGCGCATCAAAGATCAGCAGGAACAGGGAGACTCGCAGTCGGAAAAACTACAGGAGTTTAGTAAACAGCTGGAGGAGGTAAACCAGAAGTTTGCCGAGATTAACCAACGACTGATTGATGCGGGTGTGTTTAAGAAGCTGTTCGCTGAAGGGTTTATTTTTGATGAGAGGGTATAAGAGCATCGCCTCGTTTTACCGCTTCCCGAACGATCTGATAGCAGATAAAACTAGCATTACCGATTTTAAATCCTGAACTTTGCGCTCTGCCAGCCTGTCATAGCATCAGGCCATCGACGTTTTCACCGCTTTAGACTGTAAGAAACTCTGGCCTCTCGATAATAAACCCTTTAAATCAGATTGTTATATAGCAGGATGTGTTTACATGGCTAAGATTAAGGTTACCTATTTTGATATTAATGGCGGTCGGGCTGAGCCGATTCGTCTGGCACTGCACTGCCTTGGTCAGGAGTTTGAAGATTATCGTTTTCAGTTCAGTGAGTTTGCCGAAGTACGCAAGGGAACCCCTTTTGGGCAGGTGCCGGTTGTTGAGCTGGATGGCGAACAGATTACTCAGTCTAACGCCCTGTGCCGCTACTTCGGTAAACAGGCGGGACTCTATCCCGAGGATAACTATCAGGCATTGTTGTGTGATGAGGTCATGGATGTAGTCGAGGATATCAGTCATAAACTATCCGCCACGATGACCATGAGCGGCGAAGCGCTGAAAAATGCTCGTGAACAGTTAGTCGGGCCACTGACCACCTATCTCCAATGGCTGGGTGCGCGTTTGACAAAACAGGGTGGGGAGTATTTTGCCGATAACCGCTTAACTATTGCCGATCTGAAAGTGTTTGTTGTGGTTCAGTGGCTGGGTTCTGGCATGCTTGATCACCTGCCGTTGACGCTGGTTGAGGATGTTGCTCCAGAGCTTCTGGAACATCTGAAACGGATCACAGAGCATCCGCAGATCAAATCTTATTATGTATAGTGCATAACCTGATAAAGCCGCTCCCGGTTTGAGCATCATAAGCGGATGCTTGGATAACTGGGGTGAGGCTGGAAATAAAAAAGCACTGGCCTTGCGGTCAGTGCTTTTTTCATGCCCCGAAAGGGCGGGTGAGATTTTAAATGCGGTTATTTGATGAACAGCATCTCACGGTATTTAGGCAGCGGCCACAGGTCATCAGCAACCAGTGTTTCCAACTTGTCAGCTGAAGCCCGCACCTCATCCATCAGGCCACGAACCTCGGAAGCCAGGAAGCTCATATGGGCTTCGGTGGACTCAAAGTGCTCTGATGCCAGTGCAGCATTCAGTTTTTCAACAGAAGCCATCATCGCACTAGCGGTTTCAGCTACGGCACCGGCAGGTGAGTAGTCAAGTTTAATACCGGTAGAAGCGATGCTGGACAGGTAGTTGATAGCCGCCGGATAGATCATCGTCGTCGCCATCTCTGAAACCAGCTTCGCCTCGACCTCAATTGACAGAACATACTGTTCAGCATACACCTCAAAACGGCTGGCCAGTTCAACCGGTGTCAGCACGCCGGTCTTAGCAAACAATTCAACCACCTCAGGTGATTTGAATGCAGGCAGCGCATCTGCGGTGGTGGGAATATTCTGCAGGCCGCGTTCTTCGACTGCCGCTCTGTGCCATTCGGCAGAATAACCGTCACCGCCAAAGACTACATTGCCATGCAGTTGCATCAGCTCTTGCAGTACGCTGAATACCGCTGTTGCTTTGTCTGCATCTTTAGCCAGTTCCGCTTCCAGCTTCTCAGCAATCCACTCCAGAGAGTCAGCCAGCATGGTGTTCATAGCGACCAGTGGGCCGGAAACAGACTGAGATGAACCCACCGCACGGAACTCAAAACGGTTGCCGGTAAAGGCGAATGGAGAGGTACGGTTACGGTCACCTGGATCGCGTTCAAACTTCAGAATTTGTGATAGCCCCAGATCCATCAGCCCGCCGGTGGTTGGAACATGTAGCTCGCCGGTTTTGATATTGTCAAACACCTTTTCCAGCTGGCTACCCAGATAGACTGACAGAATAGCCGGAGGCGCTTCGTTGGCACCTAAACGGTGGTCGTTGGCGGCAGATGCGATCGCTGCGCGCAATAGTGGTCCAAATTTGTGCACGCCGCGAATTACTGCACCACAAAAGAGCAGGAAGTTCAGGTTCTCATTTGGTGTACTACCTGGATCAAGCAGGTTGCCCTGGGTAGCGTTACCGACAGACCAGTTAACATGCTTACCGGAACCATTCACACCAGCAAATGGTTTTTCGTGCAACAGGCAGACAAATCCATGTTCTTTCGCGGTTTTCTTCAGCAAAGTCATCAGCAATTGCTGATGATCAGAGGCAACGTTAGCCGCTTCAAAGTAAGGCGCGATTTCAAATTGGCCGGGTGCCACTTCATTGTGATGAGTCTTGGCAGGGATGCCCAGTCGGTAGAGTTTGTCCTCTAAATCCTGCATAAATACCTGAACACGCTCAGGGATTGCACCAAAATAGTGATCATCAAACTGCTGACCTTTAGCCGGTGGAGCACCAAACAGGGTTCTGCCTGCTAGCAGCAGGTCGGGACGTGTGTTGGCAAACAGCTCGTCAACCAGGAAGTATTCCTGTTCTGCACCGCAACTGGAGTTCAGTGTAGCGATCTCAGTTTCGCCCATCAGTGTCAGAACTTTCTTCGCTGCTTTATCCATAGCCGCATTGGAGCGCAGCAGAGGAATTTTCTTATCCAGCGCTTCGCCAGTCCATGACATAAAGACGCTTGGGATCATCAGCACAGCGCCGTTTGCGGTATGCATAATGTACGCAGGGCTGGTTGGGTCCCATGCGGTGTAACCGCGGGCAGCATTGGTCATACGCAGGCTGCCGTTCGGGAATGATGAACCGTCTGGCTCACCTTTGATCAGTAAACTGCCGGTAAATTCGGTGATTGCGCCGCCATCTGAGTTGGTTACAACGAAACCGTCGTGTTTCTCTGCCGTCGCATTAGTCATTGGATAGAAGATGTGAGAGAAGAACTTGGCGCCTTTCGACATCGCCCAGTCTTTCATCGCCGCAGCAACAACATCAGCGACAGCAGGGTCAAGCTCTTCGCCGGTTTGTACCGTTTTCTTAATCGCTTTAAACGCAGACTTTGAAAGAGACTCTTCCATTTGCTGCAAACTAAATACATCAGAGGCCCAGATTTTATTCAGTGGCTCAGTCATTTTTGTTTCAAATGGTTTTGCACTGGTGATTTCGTAAACCGCCTTAACGCGAGATTCATTTCCGCTCATGTACTACCTCTGGTATGCAAAATATTCTGGTGGACTTTGGTTACTGCGGATCGTGACAACCCAGTTAACCAATAGCTGACAAGCTATTGGTGTTTTACACAGCAATAATTGAACCAGTTTTATGATTGGCGACGGGTTGTACGAATAATTTTTCAGACGGCGTCGCTTTTGGCCGAACACCGGGATGGACTTGCCTGACTCCGGGTGCTCCGTAATGGATCAAAATCATATTCTTTGACTATTTATTGATCTGTTGCTGACTGGCCGTGGTCTAAAGAGAGTAGATTAGAAGAGTGCTTCTTTAAGCACTTTTATCCATGAGCGGCTATTAATGAGCTCATTTAAATTTAACAGATATTTACCCTGTAGAGGCTTATCATGAAAACACGACTCAGAGTCAGGTTATCCCCGATCTCAGCCCTACTGTCGATCTCTGCCGGTTGTATGATGATATTGGTGGCTCAGGCTGCGGATATTCCGGCACGGGGGCCTATCCCCTTTGCGGTTTATGACCAGGATGGAAACGGTGTTATTAGTCAGGAAGAGTTTGATGATATCCGTAACCAGCGCAGACAGCGCAACGTTGCTGCCGGTACCCCGATGCCGGGGATGGCGAATGCACCGATGTTCCGGGATTTTGACAGCGATGGCGATGGTCAGATCAGCGCCGCTGAATTGCAGGCCGGGCAGACCGCTCAGCGAAACCTGAAGGGCCAGAACCAACCGATGGGTGCCGGTAAAAACGGCATGATGGGCGCTGGCCGCAATCAGCCGTCCTTCAGTGATGTTGATCAGAACGGTGATGGTTTCATCAGCCAGGAGGAGATGAATACCTTCCGTAATGCGCGCATCACTGAGCGGGCTCAGGCGGGGTATCCCATGCGCAATCTCGCCAATATGAAATCATTTGAGGAGATGGATAGCAATCATGATCAGATGCTGGATGCCAGCGAGTTTAGTCAGCATCAGATGCAACAGCGTAATCCTTAAGAATAGTGGCTGCTTCAACCGGGCTTAAGCGAATTGCAATAGGCGGTTTTATCTAAGCGGGGGACGAACAGCGTTGATTGTTCGCTCCCCGTTTTACTTTCATGCCGCAGGCGAGGATTAAAGCAGCATATTTTTCAGATCATCTTTACGGACGACATGGCAGTAGATCATGTTGATGATCTCCAGTTCCCGTTGATGGATCTCATCGGTGGCGGCGGCACAGCAGTCATCAACCACCAGCACCTCAAAGCTTTCATCCGCCAGGCTGCGAACGGTGGAGGAGATGCACTGGTCGGTAAAAATACCCGCGATAATCACCCGTTTAATCCCCATATTCTGAAGTGTCAGACGCAGGTTGGTACCCGTGAGGGCAGAGTCTGTGGTTTTTAAAACGGTAATCTCATCACCGACAGGGGCCAGTTCTGGCACAATCTGGCTGTCATAGCGGTCTTTCGGTAATAACAGGTAGTTAAAGCCCGGTTTTTTCTGGCTTAAAGAGCGGTCGCGGCCATTTTCGGTCTGGCAGGCGATCCGGGCGAACATCACCTCGATACCCTGCTGTCTGGAGAGTTCAATCAGCTCGGCGGTGTTGGGGATAACCGTGTGGTTCATCCGCTGAAAGAATGGCTGCCAGCGCCGATCTTCCTCAGCATCGGCTTTGGACTCAAGGTAGGTTTTCTGTATATCGATGACCAGCAGAGCGGTTTGCTGAGGGTATATTATGATATCCTCAGGCTCATCGGCACAGGCATAGTAAAAGGAGCGGTAGGCTGTTTTCCAGTTCCACGTCATGTGTTTCTCCTGAGTAATATCAATGTGTTGCACAACAACAGAGAGTGAGTTAGTTTGATTTCATGGTAACGAATAAAAAAACAAAGCGTCAGAAACGGATTGTTGAAGAGCTTGGGTTTCAGCCCGGTTTGCGGATTACCGATCTGGCTGAAAAGCTGAGTGTATCGGCTGAAACTGTCCGTCGGGATCTGGATGAACTGACTCAGCAGGGACTTATAGACCGTACTTACGGCGGTGCCGTGGTGCGCAACAATATGCAGGAGCCGGTGCTCAACGAACGGCAGAATCTGATGGTGGACGAGCGCCAGAAGATCGCACGGGCTGCGGTACCGGTGCTGACCGGTGGTAAGCATTTTATGATCGGTTCGGGCGCTACCACGGTGCATCTTGCCCGACGCATGGCGTATGAGATGCACAATATTACGGTGTTCACCCACTCGTTTGGAGTGGCCACTGTGTTGTCGCTGAATCCGACCATTAAAGTGTTTATGGCTCCGGGCCGCTATTATGCGCCGGAAGGAGCGTTGCATGGGTCGCAGACTATTCGCTATCTGCAAAACTTTCGTGCCGACTGGGCTATTCTCGGCGCCAGTGGTCTCGATCTTGAAGGCGGTAGTGATGCGGTGATTGAAGCGGGAGAGGTCTATGGTGCTATGATTTCGCGCTCGACCCGGGCGATGATTGTGGCCGACCATAGCAAATTTGATCTTACCTTTGCTGCGAAATACAGCAGTTGGAATGAGATCGATGTACTGGCCTGTGATGAGCGGCCGAAGGGCGAGCTGGCGCGGGTAATCGACGCCGCAGGCACTTCGGTGGTCACCTACGAACGATGAACTGTAGCGGGTTAAACAGACGCGGTTCTCACTGTTCATGATCAGTTGGCGAGTCGTTCCAGAACCTTCTTTATCGCATCAATAAAAAAGTCCGCCTCTTTCTGGTTAAGACACAATGGTGGTCGAATTTTCAGGGTATGGCCATAGGGACCTGCGGCACCAATCAATACCTTTTCATCACGCAAACCATTGATCACCTGGATTGCCAGTTGGGCTGCAGGTTCTCCTGTCCCGGGATCGCACAGATCGAGGCCGATAAACAGCCCGGCACCTCTTATCTCACCAATGCGTTTATCGGTTTTACTCAGCAGGGTCAGCTGCTGTCTCAGATAGAGACCGATGGTTTTTGCGTTTTGCTGCAGGCCTTCCTGCTCTATCACTTCCATCACCGCCATTGCTGCCGCTGCCGCCACAGGGGTGCCGCCGAAGGTGTTGAAATAGCCCACATCGTCGCAGAAGTTTTGCAGCAGGTCGGGTTTAACCACCAGTGCCGCGACCGGGAAACCATTACCCATCGGTTTGCCCATCGTCACCATGTCTGGCACTACGCCATGACGCTGAAAACCCCAGAAACAATCGCCGGTGCGGCCAAAGCCCGGCTGCACTTCATCGGCGATATACAAACCTCCGGCCCGGTGAACCGTATCAACCGCTGATTTGAGAAAGCCTGCAGGATCGCTGAAGACGCCATCACTGGAAAATATAGAGTCACACAACAGCGCGGCAACGCCGTAACCCCGGTCTGTTAACAACGCTATTGCCCCGCTGACGGCCTGATTAAACCCGGCTTCAATGTCATCGCCATAAGCCGCACTGCCAGGTTCCGGAATGGTGACTACATAGTCAGGGCATACACCATGTTTAAGTGCGGAAGGTGAGACCTGGGTGACATACTCTGTATTGCCGTGGTAAGCGGTGGCGGTGACGATAAAACCCTGTGATCCGGTGTTGGTTTTCGCAATGCGCATCGCCAGATCATTCGCTTCGCTACCACTGCAGGTCATCACCACATTTTTTAATTCCGGTGGCAGGGTCGACTTCAGCTTTTCCAGGTAGCTTTCAGTGATCTCACTCAGGTAACGGGAGTTAGTATTAAGTGTTTCTAACTGCTGGGTGATGGCGGCTGTTACATGGGGATGACAGTGACCAACCGAGGGCACATTGTTGTAAAAATCGAGATAGCGCTCACCGGCCACATCGGTCATCCAGCAGCCCCGGGCGGACACCATCTCTATCGGTTTTTTATAAAACAGTACCGAGGCCGCACCGATATTGTCTGTCCTGCGTTTTAGCAGAGGGCTCGCGATGCTTTCCTGGCTGCTGGCATCGAAGGCATTCATATCCAGAATGCCACGTTTATTATTCGACATGCGCGTTTCCATTATTGATGACTGGAGAGGTATTGAGCCGCTATCTTTACGGTTCCGTCGGTGAAACCTGATCCGAGTTCCTCTGCTGTGGGGGTTTCACTGTGACTGGCAAGCCAGGCGGTCAGCAAGATCCGGCGCAGGGTGATAAAGGTTGGGAACATCGCTTCATCGGCCTCTGAAAGCGGCCGGTTGTTGCGGTAACCTTCAATCCAGGCTGTTTGCAGGTCGGGAATGATCGGGTCTTCTTCTATAAAACTGATAGCGGCTGCAAAATCATACATAAACCAGCTCAGCCCGCAGTCATCAAAATCGATTACCCCTAAACGGTCACCCTCGATCAACAGGTTGGCCAGCCGCAGATCGGCATGCACCAGACCAAAGCGGTTTTCGCCCATACCGTATGCATCGAGTTTATCTCTGATTATCAGACAGGCTGCTTCTATGGTGCTGCGGCCTGTGTCGGTCAGGCCTGCCGCGGCCCGCCAGTCGCCCCACAGCGGCGTCGCTCCGAGCATGGTTTCAAAGTTCCAAGTTTTGCGAACAAAGTTAATCGGTCGTATCCAGCTCTGAGAATGGTTGTGCAGTTTTGCGCTGATACTGCCCAGTTGTCTGAAACCATTGACCAGCTCTGCATCTGCGGAGGGTTCCTTGCCGGACATAAAGCTGAATGCCACCACATCCCGTGTTTCATGGCCGGTGGTGAATGACGCAATCAGCGATCCGCTGAGCGTTTTGATCGGTTCTGGTGTTTCCACCACGCCCTGCTGGCGCAGATCGTTAATCCACAGCAGTTCAGAGTTGATCTCGTCGCGGGTGTGATAGCCAGGGCGGTGAACGCGCAGGATAAGCTGCCTGTTCTGTAGCGGGTCAAAAGCCAGACAGGTCATATTCTCAGAGATAGTCAGTAGGCTGACTTCGGTCTGGTCTGACAGGCCCCACTCTCCGGCCAGACTCCGCGTGCCACACAGTAGCTCATCCAGTAGTTGATCGCTATATAGACCACTCATAACGGGGTATCTCCAGAGGCTGTTGAAATTGTCATTGTTGTTGAAGGTTAAACATAAAATGTTTGACTTACAACATTTATTAATGCAATTTGTGTGTAGTTGCTCAAAATATAATCTGATTTGTTGCAGTGTAACGCATTGCATTTGAATCCTGAGGATTGATAAGAGGGATAGACCATGAAACTTTCTAGACGTGATTTTGCAAAAGCGCTGGCCGCTTCAGCTGGCATGGCTGCTCTGGGCAGTCCCTTTGGACGCCTGAGTGCTGCTGAGAGTGGCCACCTGAATATTCTTTGCTGGGAGGGCTATAACACTGATGAGGTGCTGGGGCCATTTCGCCGTCTCAATCCAGGAGCAACCATTCGCGCAGAGAGTGGTACATCCGACCCGGATATGATTAACAAGCTGCGTGCCGGTGAGGTCAATGTCTGGGATCTGATCAACGTCAACCAGCCCTGGGCGCGGGCGCAGCTATACCCTTCAAAGCTGATTAAGCCGCTCAACAAAGAGCGCTTTATGCCCTACTTTGACAAGATGGCTCCGGAGTTTAAAAAACCTTATCCACTGGCGTTTGCCGATGATGGCGAGCTGATCGGTATGCCGCAGCGATACGGCCCTTTCTCTTTTGTGGTCAACACCGACAAGATCAGTCAGAAAACCGCCGAAGAGGAGGGCTGGAACCTGTTCCTCGATCCGAAGATGAAAGGGCGTTATGGGGTGCTGACCTATGACAACTGGAACATCATCCACATGTGTATTACCGCTGGGCTTAACCCTTTCAAACCCATTGATGAGGCGGGCTTTGTCACCTTTAAGGAAACCGCAGAAACCATCTTTGGTGGCGCGAAACTCCTGTCCGATGATCTGGTGGCGATGAACACCGCGCTGGTAAACGGTGAAATTGATGCCTATTTCACTGGCGGAACCTATACCGCCAGTCCGGCGCGTCTCGATGGTCTGTCAAATATTCGTGCTATCACGCCGAAATCCGGTCCGATTGATGGCAAGGGCGGGGTTGCCTGGATCGAGCTGACCTCGCTGGTCAATAACCCTAAACCCACCACGCTGGCGGAAGATTTCCTCGAGTTTGTACAGAAACCGGACATCGCTAAGGCGGTTGGTTTTGCTGAAGGCACCTATAACCCGGTCAGCCAGATGGGTGATCCTGAGGTGTTCAGCCTGTGGTCTGCTGAAGAGCTGGATGCGATCCAGTGGGACACCATTGAGGAGGAGATGGCTTTGTCTGTCGAGTACGACACCGTGGCTTCCTATGACGAGCTGATTACCATCTACAACGCCGTAAAACGCGCCTGATAAAGCAGCGCTTAGTTGTATTTTTTTGCCGGGCAATAACAGGTATCAGTGAGGCATAGTATGTGCTGGGCCTGTTATCACCGGCGCAACGGTCATGACATTTTTATAGTTTGGATGAGAATCGATGAAGGCATTACCGATTTTAAGCATTGCCGGGTTGTATAAAAAATTTGGTGATTTTACTGCCCTCAATAGTATCGACCTGGATGTGAAAGAGGGTGAATTTCTGGCTATTGTTGGCCCTTCCGGCAGTGGTAAAACAACCCTGATCCGGCTGCTGGTGGGGATGGATGAAGCCACTGACGGCACTATCTGGTTGCGAAATAAACGTATCGATATTGTACCGGCGAATAAACGTCCCACCTGTATGGTATTTCAGTCATTAGCACTGTTTCCCCATATGACGGTAGGACAGAATATTGAATTTCCGTTGAAAATAAAGAATGTTGATGCGCAACAGCGAAGGGCCCGGGCGCTGGAGCTGCTGGATCTGTTGCGACTGCCGCAGGAATATTATTCAAAAGGGATCAATCAGTGCTCGGGTGGCGAAAAACAGCGTGTCGCACTGGCGCGTGCACTGGCATTTGATCCGGAAATTCTGTTCTTCGATGAACCGCTGTCTGCACTCGACTACCGCTTGCGTAAAACGCTGGAAAAAGAGCTCAAAGACCTGCATGCCCGCACCGGGAAAACCTTTATCTATATTACCCACAGTCTGGAAGAAGCGATGGGGATGAGTGACCGTATTGCGATTATGCGCAAGGGTGAGTTCGAACAGATCGCCCCGGCGGATGAGATCTATACCCGCCCGGTGAGTCGTTTTGTTGCTGAGTTCATGGGGGATGTGAATCTGTTTGATGTGGATAACAGATCCCGGGATTCGCTGCAGATATCCCCGATGGCTGTGGATTCTCTGGGGCTGAGTGAACGTGGCGGAACCCTGATGGTGCGCCCCGAAAATGTGAAGTTTATTGCCGCCGATGCCGACGCAGATATTAAAGTCACCGGCACCATCAGTGCTGATTTCAATCTGGGGTCCCGCATCCAGTATGAGATCAATACCGGTAATGATAAACCACTGATTGTTGAAACCCTGCGTGATGATATGTATCAGGGGCAGTTGCATGATCAGGTTACCCTGGGCTGGACTGCGGATCATTGTCACCTGATTCGGGAGCGTCTCTGATGGAGCGATTAGATAAACGACTGGGGGCATTATGTGCCATGCCCATCGTTGCTTTACTGACGCTGTCATTTCTGGCGCCACTGTGCGTGGTGGCGGCGTTTTCGATTATGCCGGAAAAAGTGTTCTCGCTGGCGAATGTGCCCGATTTCTCTGCCTATGCTGAGATCTTCCGTCAGGGATACTGGCGCTCGCTTTGCTGGTCTCTGGGGATGGCATTTGCTGCCACTCTGTGCCTTCTGGTGCTTTGCTGGCCATTAGCTTTTGCAATGGCAAAAGTGTTTAAGAAGTTTACGCTGGTGCTGACCATTGGTGTGGTGATGACGCTGTTTGTATCGGAAAATATCCGCATGTTTGGCTGGGTATTGACGCTGATGAAAGGCGGGCTGGTGGAGGGCTATCTGCGGCACTGGTTTGGTGTTGGTTTTGATGGGGTGTTGTATAACGTGCCGATCATCGTCTTTGGTCTGGTGTATGTGTATTTCCCTTTTATGTTGTTTCCTCTGGCACAGGGGATCTCCATGGTGCCTGATGATGCCCGTCAGGCCGCTGCAGATCTGGGGGCAAGCCGGACGCGCATCTTCTTTGAGATCGATCTGCCGCTGGCGGCTCCCGGGATTATGGTCGGATCGTTGCTGACCTTTGTGCTGGCGGCTGGTGCGCTGGCTGAATCAAAATTGCTGGGTGGACAGGCGGTGATTGTGATCGCCGATGAGATAGAAACGGCCTTTACCTATGGCCAGAACTGGCCGCTGGGGTCTGCACTATCCATGGTACTCATCACTCTGATTGGTGGCCTGGCGATCTGGGCGGTCAGTCGTGTAGATCTGGATACGATTATGGGAGGTAAGCGCTAATGGCCCGTTCATCACGTACAGACAAAGCGTTACTCATCTATGGCATAGCGGCACTGGTGTTTCTCTACCTGCCGCTGATTGCCGTCTTCTTTGCGTCTATATCGAAAGGCCGCTATCTCTCATTTCCCATCCGGGCCTACGATACTAAGTGGTACGGTTCGGCGCTGCAAAGTGATACGGTGGCGGAGTTGTTGCGTATCTCATTACAGGTGGCCGGTATCGTTACCCTGGTCAGTATGGTGGTGGGGTTCTTCGGGGCGCTGGCATTTGCCCGCTATCACTGGCGTTTCAGAAAGCTGTATCAGAAGCTGATTCTGTTGCCGATCTTCTTTCCTCAAACGGTTTTAGGTCTGGCATTGCTGATGTGGTTTAACTCTCTTGAGGTGATTCCGACCTGGCATACCGCGGTGATCGCTCATCTGGTCTGGATCTCGCCGATAGCGACCCTGATTATCTCTATCAGAGCCTTTAGTTTTGACCCGACGCTGGAAGAAGCTGCCCGTGATATGGGCTGTTCAACATTTCAGATTATGAAGGAGATTACTGTGCCGCTGCTGATGCCTGGGGTTATCTCGGCGGGGCTGTTTGCCTTTCTGCTCAGCTGGGGGAATTTTCCACTCTCATTATTTACCACCGGGGCGGACTCAACTCTGCCGGAATGGCTATACGCCAAGATGGTGTCGGGTTACTCACCGCTGGTTCCTACGGTTGGTATTTTAACGGTGCTCTCTTCGGCTTTGATTCTCGCTGTCGCGCTTATCGCGCCCTCTGTACCGAAATTTTTAGCACGTATAAAACAGACTACAACACCTTAAGGAGGTCGCCCAAATGTTGACATCAATTGAAGGAAAAACCTGTATTGTGACAGGTGCATCGAAAGGTATTGGCAAGGGGATAGCCCGGGTTTTTGCCGCTAAAGGCGCTAACGTGATGGTGGTTGCCCGCGGTGAAGCCGATGCGATCAAAGCGGTTGAAGAGATCACCGCAGCAGGCGGCACGGCGGACTTCTATTGTTGTGATATGTCCGACTGGGGTCAGGTCTCAGCGATGTTTGCAAAAACCGCCGAGCGCTTTGGTAGCGTGGATATTGTCTGCGCCAATGCGGGTATTTTCCCGCAGGTGAAAATGGTCGATATGGACCCGGATGACTGGGATCATGTGATGACGACCAATCTGAAGAGTACCTTTCTGACGGTCAAGGCTGCGATACCCTATTTTGAAAAAGCCGGGCAGGGACGCGTAGTCGTAACCTCATCGATCACCGGCCCTGTCACCGGCTTTCCGGGCTGGTCTCACTATGGCGCATCAAAGGCGGGGCAGCTGGGCTTCCTGAAAACGGCAGCGATGGAGTTGTCCCGCTATAACACCACCATCAATGCGGTGATGCCCGGTAACATCTATACCGAAGGCCTGCAGGGGCTGGGGCAGGACTATCTGGATACCATGTCTGCGTCTATCCCGCTGAAACGACTCGGTTCAGTGGAAGATATTGCCAATGCGGCGCTCTTTTTTGCCTCTGAAGAAGCAGGGTATATTACCGGTCAGCAGATCATTGTTGATGGTGGTCAGATTCTGCCCGAGTCTCTTGAGGCAATTGCAGAGATCTGAAAGGCGGTGAATGAACAGCAAAGGGCTATCCTCAGATAGCCCTTTGCTGCGTGATCCGGACATTCTTCAAGCCCTTAGGCTAAACCGCCCCGGTTTGCTGCAAATTCTGCAGAAATCCCTCAAAGAAGCGTTTGTCACTGTTGTACTGGTCGCTACTCATCTGCAGTTTGAAATCTTCCAGATAGCGCAACCAGTCGGTCGACCACTGCTTATAGGAAAAATCCGCAGAGGCAAATGGATTAACATAGCCGGGTTCACCTGGTTCGTGACGAGCCACAAACCGGCCATTTTCATCCACCTCAATATTCGCCACGATCAGCGAACTCATAAGATGGCCCTCTGCCATCATCTTGTCCTTAAAACTCATTCCGTCAGTGGTTTTATACCAGGCTTCGGCGACCGCTGGTGGTGTATTGGAGTTGGGGAACATGAAGGTTTTACCAATGCCGACATCGGTAAAACCATCGTTGTCTGAATCCAGGCCTGTGTGGGGCAGGCGCAGCAGATTATTGGCCCCCTCGCTGCTCATCTGGTCGATCTTGCTGTCATCAATAAAGTCAGCCAGGCTATGCACCTCTCTGAGCACTTCCCGGTCCTCATAACTGAGGTTCTTCAGGAACGACTTACTATTGATGGGCTGCTGTTGCGAGGCCATCTCTGCCAGTTGTATAAACCGTTCCTGGTTTTTAAACAGACGACTGACAAAATCATCGCTGGCACCCCCCTGCATCGCATCGCTGATCACTTTATCAAAACCACCGGACAGATCGGTCTGAACCCGGCTGAAGCGATCTGAAGTGGCTGAGTAAGCCGCTGAAAGAGGGTTAACTGAACTGGTCTGCATGATAGTCTCCCGGGTAATCCCTTATGGGGGTCGTTTTGAAGCGCCCTTTGATTCAATGAACAATGACTTTTCTAAGCGGATATCGTGCCAGTGGTTATCATTGAAAATAAAAGCTTTTAAAAACAGTTGGTTGCTTGTCAGTTAACCGGCTCAATACGGTTTCGAGGGGCAAGGCCTTGCCGCCGGGGGGTAGTCGGTTTCCGTTTTGCAGACTGGTTTGCAAAGCCGGATGGCTGTGGTTAACTCACTGCTGAGCTTAACAATGTAAACCTCGTTGATGTTTGTCTCTGGAAGCGGCCGTTCAGGTTGTTGTCAGGTTTATGTTTTTTAATGGAGGAAAACTGTGGAGATTGTGGGTGCGTATTTTACTGGTTGAAGATGAACGGGGTTTAGGTGCGGCGATACGGGAGCATATCGCCAGTGAGGGGCACGCGGTGGACTGGTTCGAGACTCTCTCTGATGCATCAGCCAGTCTGACGACCACCAATTATGATCTGATTCTGCTTGATCTTCTTCTGCCCGATGGCCATGGGCTGGATCTTCTGACCCGGATCCGGTCAGCTAAAAGCAGTGTGGCGGTGATTATCCTCACCGCACTGGATCAGATTTCGGACCGGATTAAAGGGCTGAATGCCGGTGCCGACGACTATCTGGTTAAACCCTTTGATCTGGGGGAGCTATCGGCGCGAATTATCGCTATTCAGCGGCGTCTCTATGCTGATGGTAGCGGTATGCTGACACTGGGGAGCCTGAGTATCGATCTGACCAATAAGATCATCCTGAATGACGGTGCACCTGCAAACCTTAGCTCCCGGGAGTGGGCGGTACTTGAGCGACTGTTGCGGCATAAAAACTCAATAGTCGCCAAGTCGGTAATCGAGGATGCGCTGTATGAGTATGGCGCAGAGGTAGAAAGTAATACGGTCGAGGTTTATATCAGCCGGTTACGGAAAAAAATTGGCAAAACCAGTATCGAAACCATCCGTGGTGTCGGTTATCGGATGAAGGTTTAAACGGATGAGACACCGCAGTATTAAACGCCGGCTGGTGGTTTCGATAGTCTCTATTGTGACGCTGATCTGGCTGGGCTCCAGTGGCTATTCAGCCTATGTCTTCAATGATGAAATTAATGAAGTGCTGGATGACGCGCTGGTGCAGAATGCCAAACGTCTGATCCCTCTGGCGCTTCAGGATGGCAGCGATGGCGATGAAACGAAAAACAGTGATCAGACCCCTCCGGTTGCCGAGGCGGAAAACGAAAGCTATTTTCTCTATCAGATTCGCGCTAAAGATGGCCATGTAACCCATTTTTCCCATGATATTGCTAAACGTCCTTTCAGTGAGTTATTGGTGGATGGGTTTCAGGATCTGGAAGGCTTCCGGGTTTATACCGAGAGCATCCACAATGGTGATTTTTTTGTTCAGGTCGCAGAACCACTCGATCACCGCGAAGAGGCGGTAATGGAGAGCCTGTGGGGGTTTCTGGTCCCGCTGCTGCTGGTGATACCGGTGACCGGTTTTATGGTGTGGTGGCTGGTGGGCAACTCTCTGATGCCGCTGTTCAGGCTGAACAGGGATATCAGCGAGCGGGGCAGTGAGAACCTGACCCTGTTTGACCACCGCCATCAGCCGCAGGAGCTACTGCCGATCACTGCATCACTGAATGGGCTGATGCAGAAAATATCCCAGGCGATCTATGCCGAGCGGGAGTTTGCCTCCAATAGTGCCCACGAGCTGCGCACGCCCGTAGCCTCTTTGCTGGCGCAGACCCAGCGTTTGCTTGCCGTCTCTGAAGATATCGATACCCAACAGCGGGCGGCAGAGCTGGAACGGGGCTTAAAACGGTTACAACGGCTCTCAGAAAAACTGTTACAACTCTCCCGGGCGGATGCGTCGGTGCTTCGCCGTGGTGAAACCTCCAGTGTAATGACGCTGCTCGCCTTTTTGATAGAGGAGTATCAGCGGGGTACTCAGACAGACCTGCCGATAATCTGTGATGAAGCCAGCCTGCACTCTCTTGAGTGGCCGATGGATATGGATGCCGCCGCCATTATTCTGCGCAATCTGATCGAAAATGCTCTGCGTTATGGCACGCCACAGCAACCGGTGGAGATCTTCAGTGATAGCGATCATGCCCTGCATGTGGTCAACAGTTGCGCCATTTTGCCCGGGGATCAGTTACAGCGTCTGACCAACCGTTTTGAGCGTGGTAGTTATCAGTCTGAAGGCACCGGACTGGGGTTGGCGATTGTCGATACCTTTGTTAAACACGGCTCGGGAACGCTGACATTTTACTCTCCCGCCCGCCATCGTAGCGATGGCTTTGAAGTGGTGATTCAGTTCCCTTCAACGTGAAGACCTGGTTATAAACGCCAACATAGTAAGACGTTTGTCAGGTTGGAGTAGAGATGAAAATCCCGGCGGAATTTGCCGGGATTTTTTGGGTTTATCATGGGGAAATGATAAATAGCAGAGGGGGAGATTACTTTTTCAGTCCGGCAAGTTTTGCCATGGCCAGTTCGATCTCATGCCGACGTCCGGCATCAGCTATCGGGCGCTCGGCGCGGGGTTTGGCTGAGAGAGCTTTCTCAAAATAGTGTTTAGCTTCGTCATAGCGTTTGCTTTCCATCAGGAAGTCAGCGTAAAAGTAGTTGGCATCGATACCATCGGGATTCACTTCAAGGGCCGCCTTAAGATGTTGCTCCGCTTTGTCGTCACTGCCGAAGGCGATGGGCCAGCCGGGCACCTGATAGTAGAGTGAACCCAGCGACGTATGGGCTGAAGCGTTCAGTGCCGTTGGATTCTGTTCCAGAGAGGCTTCAAACAGTTTTTTAGCTTCTTTTACTTTACCCAGTGCAGACAAACCCTTCACGATACCCGCATCGGTGGAGAGAATAATACCCTGCCAGATTTTGGGTTCGGCAAAATCGGCATATTTGGCTGAGGTCTGTTCAGCCTGCTGCTCCAGCTTCTCGATAGCAGAGAGCTGGAGTTTTTCATCGCTTACCTGGTATTTGATTCTGGCCCATTCAGATTGCAGCGCTGCCACATCCTGCAGCATCTCTTGCTGGCCCGCCTGAGCGGCAAACGAGGTAGAGAGGGGCAGGTAGAGGCTCATTACCGCAACCGATATCAGGAGTTTATGTTTCATCATGTTGACCTCAAAGGTTATCTGTCTGGACTATCGGGCTGCAGCTCTGTTGCGCTAACCCAAAAGATACAGTCAGGTTGCGTTATTTAACTCAGTTGATAGTTTTTTTGCTGATTCTGTCTTGTGATGTTTAAAAATCGCCTCGCCAACCCTGACATTCTTGCGTAATCCCTTATCCACAACCGAAGGGAAGTTCGCATTCATAAAGGCGAAGAAACGTTCAGGCTTGCCAAAGCGGACCTCTTTTTCGCCAAGCAGGATGGCGTCGAAAATCCGCTGAGCGACTTCCTCCGGCTGATCATAGGCAGTGCCGGTCTGACTGTTAATCTCGCTGCTGATCCCCTGATTCATTCGGGTTTGCACCGCCCGTGGAGCGATCAGCGTTACCCTGATTCCGGTATCACACAGTTCTCGCCGCAGGCAATCGGAAAACGCCTTAATACCTGCTTTGGCGGCCACATAGCCGGAATAATAGGGCAGGGGAATAATGCCCATCATTGACCCCACATTGATGATCTGCCCGGTATTGCGTTGTTTCATTGCCGGCAGCACCGCCTGTGACAGACGCATCGGCACGGTCAGGTTCAGGTCGATAAGTTCGCTCAGATGCTGGTCTTCGCAGTGCGCGCACTCATTGTAGCCTGCCATATTGATCAGAATATCCGGCGCCAGATGGGACAGGGTGTGGCAGATACCGTCGATATTGTCACTCAGATCGCCAGACTCCTGGCGGTTGAATACAATGACATCCCCGCCTGCATCCCGCAGCAGTTTGACCAGGGGGGCACCGATGCCTCCGGTCCCCCCGGTAATAAAGATGCTTTTCCCTTTAAGCGACATCTTTCACCCCCTCAAAAGGGATAGTGCGCAGCACATTAGCAAACAGGCGGAAGGTGTTTTTAGCCACTTCGATGATGGCTGCCTGGTCTTTGGGGTCGGTTATTTTTTCCAACGTTTTTTCAAAGAACTGCATATGACTGATATCCAGATCACCGTGGGAGTGAAGATAGGAGAACGCCTGCTCTGGCAGATCCAGTGACTGTTTAACCGCATCCGCACCTTTGTTAGCGATGGCGATTGAGGTGCTTTCCAGCATAAACACCATACCCAGAAAGCCGACCGGATTTTTGCGGTTGATATAGTCGTAGTTGTAAGCGATCAGTACCTGTGTTTCCAGCGCTGGCGTACTGTTGCGCACCGTCTTCCGGTCACCGCCGACCGCTTCGATATCGTTGAGAATCCACTCTTCATGGCCGATCTCCTCTTCGATATATTCGGCAATCACTTTTTGCAGAAACAGTTTATTGGCGGGCAGTCTGGCGCCCATCGACATCAGAAATGGCACCGTATGAGACACATGATGAAAGGCTTCGGTCAGGTAGGCCAGATAGGCTTCCTGGGTGATCTTACCCTGGAGGGCATTGGTCAGCTGGGGTACCTGATAGAGCTCTGCACGTTCGGCTTCGGTTTCCTGAATCAACAGATCAAAAAAAGTCATAAAGTGTCTCCTTGTACGTTTTTGAGTACGGAAGTTTTTGCGAGAATAGGTTTCTGTGCGCATAAGTTGATGATTTGAAATTAGAGTTGGTTAAGCCGTTCTAATATTTTTGCCCGCCGGGGGCGGCCTGTGCCGGTCAGCAGGCCGTTGGCAAGGGTGAACGGCTCCGCCAGACGGTAATCTCTGATCTGCGCATATTCCGGTAGCCCCGTATTGGCTTTCAGAATGACCTGCTGGATATCGGCGTTTACTGACACCGGCACGATCAGCGCACTCAGATGCGGTTGCGCATCGCCGTAGACAACCGCCTGAGCGATCTCCGGCTGACACAGCAGAGAGGCTTCCACCCACTCGGGGGAGATATTGCGGCCATAGGAGGTGATCAGAACGTTCTTTTTCCGTCCGGTGATGGAGAGAAAACCCTCTGCATCCAGAGCACCCAGGTCTTCAGTGTTGAAGCTGCCTGTCGCGCTCTGGCCGATGTAACCGAGAAAACCGGGGTTATGAATGTTGATCTCTCCCGCTTCAACGCTTGCCGTTACATGGGGGAGCAGTTTGCCCACACTGCCTGGACGGTCATTGTCCGGTGTATTCAGTGACACCACCGAAGCGCACTCTGACAGGCCATACCCCTCATACACCGGTAGTCCCATCTGACGCGCCATCTGAATCAGATTGGCATCGGTTTTTGAACCGCCCACGGCGATGAATTTTAGCGAGGGCAGCGGTCCCTTTTGCGCAATCTGAGCCAGCAGGATACGCAGTACTTCAGGTACCAGAATGATCGATGTCGCTGCGGTTTCGGCAATCTGCTGATGCAGGCCGTCATAGTTCTGGCCAAACGCCGTGAGGGATGGCAGACGGATGGTACAGCCGGCGATCAGCGCGGCGTACACCCCGGCAACATTTTCCAGTAATACCGCCAGCGGCAGACTGCACAGATGGGTGCCGACAAAGTCCTGCCCCAGCACCTGCTCGATACTGTGGGCAACATTTTCCATGGCCCGCTGCGGCAGACAAACCCCTTTAGGCTGGCCGGTGGTACCCGAGGTAAAGGTGACTTTGGCTGTCGTTTCGGGCAACGCAACTGTGTGCTGTATTCCGGTTGCCACCAGACCATCAGGTGAAATAATGTGAGATACCGCCGCCTGGGAGAGTGTATGGTCTCTCTGCTCCGGGCTGAAGAACGGTGGAATCGGTACACAGACGACCCCGACACTGAGGGCTGCGAGATCCCAGAGCACCCAGTCAACGCTGTTATCCAGAGCGATGGCCAGAGTCGACACCTGGCTAAGCTGTTCTGCCCGGTCAGCAATCTCTGCTTTCAGGTCACGGTAATACACCGTTTGCTGCGCGTCCTGCAGGGCGATTTTGCCTGGTGCATGTTGATTGATGCTCTTGAATATCATGGTTTAGTGTTCCGCTTTGAAGTGGAGACGGGGAAATAAACGTGGTCGGCACTCCCGGAAATCAGCACCGAACAGTGCTTTCAGGCGTGCAACGCCGGTATTAACATTGCCCACCAGTACCCGGGGTTCAGTATCGTAGTAGGTACCCCAATCGGTATCCTGCTCACTGATATTGTTTAAGTGGGCGCGGCATAGTTCTTTGGGATTCAGTCCGGTACGTTTGAAATAACGGTGCAGGAACTGTGTTCCGGTAATGGTGGCGTAGCGGATTTTCTGGTTTTCCAGATAGGACGCCAGCGCGGCAAACAGGAAGGCCGATGCGCCTTTACCGGCGGATGCCAGATTGCCTATCTCGATGATTTGCGCACGCTCGCAGTCCAGCACGTTCTCAATCGGCTGGTCCAGATACTGTTCCAGAAACAACGCTTCTTTATCGGCATAACGGACACCGACAGCCGCCAGAATCTCATCATCCGCATTGCGCACCGACATAATCATCGGGTAGGTAACGTTGATATCGGCGTTATAACTCTGCTTGTAGATATTCTTTATAAAATCAACGACCCGCTGACGCTCAGGTTCAAAGGCACCGGTGATGCTGATAACTGAGGGATTCAGCGAACTGATCTTTGAGATCAGGCCCTGATTGAGATACAGATTTGCTGTATTCAGATCGTTTTCCTGGTAGCGCAAGATATACATTTGCTGTCCCCTGTTTAAGTGTCAGGGACATTCTTGCTGACAAAGCTGACATGAATCTGAACGGGGCAAAATAATTCAATATTTTTTTTATGGTTATTTGTCCGGCCCGGGATAAATGGGGAGAGAGGTGTAAAAAATATCAAGGCGTGAACAAAAAAGCCCTGCGTCGGCAGGGCTTTTGTCGGTGATAGCGGGACTATCAACTCAGGTTGTAGATAAACACCACCAGTACTGCTGCCGGCGTGATAAAACGGATAACAAACATAAAACTTTGGTAAGCCAGGCCGTTGCCCATATCAAATTCATTTTTGGCGGCCGGTTTTGCCATAAACCAGCCGACAAACAGCGCGGTTGCCAGGCCGACTAACGGCATAATCAGGTTGGCGGTGGCGTAGTCGAACAGATCGAAGAAGGTCTTTCCGGCAAAGCGTTCAAACATGCCCAGCGGATGAACATCTGCCCACACATTCAGCGACAGAATGGTAAGGATCCCCAGCGCCCAGATACTGATGCCGCCCATCAGGGTGGCGCTCAGACGGCTGATTCCCTTTTGTTCTTCAAACCATTCTACCAGAGGCTCCAGTAGCGAGATTGCCGAGGTAATGGCTGCGACAACCAACAGGATAAAGAACAGGCTGCCAAACAATATACCGCCGCTCATCTGGCCAAACGCAATCGGCAGGGTCTGGAAGATCAGTCCCGGGCCTGCCCCCGCTTCAAGACCGTTGGCAAACACCAGCGGAAAGATCGCCAGACCTGCCAGCAAGGCCACCAGGGTGTCGACAACGGAGACGGTGACTGCCGTTTTCACGATGGAAACCTGTTTCGGCAGGTAGGAACCGTAAGCCATCATTACCCCCATCCCCAGGCTGAGAGTAAAGAAAGCGTGTCCCAGTGCCGTGAGCACACCGGCGGTGGTCAGTTTGGAGAAGTCTGGCTGAAACAAAAATGCAAAACCCTCGGCAAAGCTGTTGGTGCTCATGGCATAACCCACCATCACCAGCAGCAGAACAAACAGCAGCGGCATCAGGATATTGATCGCTCTCTCCATACCAGAGCTGAGACCGCGGGCGACGATCAAAATGACCAGCAGCATAAACACCGAATGCCATAACAGCAGAGTGTAGGGATCGGCCAGCAGGCTGCTGAACATCGTGCCAATCGCTGCGGTGCTGGCGCCGACAAACAGGCCGTTGGCGGAGTTGCCAATATAGGCCAGCGCCCAGCCACCGATCACCGAGTAAAAAGACAGGATCAGAATCGAGGCCAGCATCCCCATTCCCCCGATCCAGATCCAGCGGTTGGAGAGACCATCCCGCCGGGTCAGGTTGCGCATGCTGTTGATCGGGCTGCGACCGCCACGGCGACCGATCATCACCTCCGCAATCATAATTGGAATACCGATCAGGGCGATACACAGCAGGTATACCAGAACGAATGCTCCGCCACCATTTTCACCGGTGATATAGGGGAATTTCCAGATATTTCCCAGCCCTACGGCCGAGCCGCTGGCAGCCAGGATAAACGCCATGCGGGATGACCACATCGGGTGGTCTTTGCCGGTGTTGTCGGCAGTGGCATCCAGTGCCGGGTTCTGAACCAGTTCAGTCATTGATTTTCTCCAGATCTTATTTTTATGTCAGAGAGAGCCAGCCCATCGGTGATGGGCTGAGTTGTTTTTACAGGTTAGTGTGCCGCACGTGGCTGATTAATGCGTTCTTCGGCCAGCTCATTGGCGATCTCCCCGGTTGGACGATCCTGGGCATCGGCCCGACGGAATATCTCGCACAGGGTGTCGGCGATGGTCTCGATATGGGCGCGCACCTGAGTGTGTTGATGACCGATACGTTCATAGAAAATATCGATGATGCCGCCCGCGTTAAGGACGTAATCCGGGGCATAGAGAATGCCACGCTCACGCAACATCAGATCATGGCGTTGTGACGCCAACTGATTATTGGCCGCACCGGCAATCACTTTTGCTTTGATCAGCGGAATCGACTCATCATTGAGCACGGCACCCAGGGCGCAGGGGGCGATCACATCCACATCCAGAGAGAGAATCTCATTCTGACTGACGGCGATAGCACCCAGTTCTTCGACTGCACGGGTTACCTGTTGCTGATGGATATCGGTAACAAACAGCTGTGCACCCGCCTGATGGAGCTGTTCGGCAAGCCGGTAGCCGACATTACCCACTCCCTGAATCGCCACCTTGAGACCTGTCAGATCGGTGCGGTCCAGTTGATACTGCACCGCCGTTTTCAGACCGATAAAGGTGCCATAAGCGGTAGCAGGGGAGGGATCGCCATTGCAGGGCAGACCATCAATACCGGTACGTTCGGTGATGCCGGCCACATTGCCAGTGTGTTGTGCCATCACCTGCAGATCGGGTACCGACGTGCCGGAGTCCTCTGCCGCAATATAGCGGTTGCCGGTGTGCTCCAGAAAACGTCCCATCGCTGCCAGCAGCTCCGGGGTTTTATGTTTGCGCGGGTCGCCGATGATCACCGACTTACCGCCGCCCAGGTCGAGATTGGCCAGGGCCGACTTATAGGTCATCCCTTTGGATAGGCGCAACACATCGTTAAGGGCTTCCTCATCGCTGCTGTAGTGCCACATCCGGCAGCCCCCTAATGCGGGGCCGCGGTTGGTGTTATGGATGGCGATAATGGCCTTCAGGCCAGTGATCTCATCGTGACAGAAGACAACCTGCTCATGGTTATCAAATTCGGCATGACTAAAAACGGACATAACGGTTTTCCTGAATAATGCTGGGTTTTATTGTTATTAAACAGTTGCCTGGGATGCGCTGCTGTGCGCTTCAAGGATCTGCTCCCGAAGCTGTTGTCGCTGGATTTGCGCTTGCTCATAGGCGCGCTCCTTGACCGGTCCATAGCCGCGAATCACAGAGGGTAGCCGGGCCAGCTCAATCGCATCCTGCAGATTGTCCACACTGAGATTCTGCAGTAGCGCCTGAATATCCTGCTCGTATTCGCGGATCAGTCGTCGTTCGAGACGGCGATCAGCACTGTAACCAAACAGATCCAGGGGGGTGCCCCGCAAAGGTCTGAGGCTGGCCAGCAGACGAAACAGCGGCATGATTTTTTCGCTAAAGCGGCGCTTGACCGGGCGCCCCGTAGCGCGGTTGATCCGCGAGATCAGCGGCGGTGCCAGATTGAATTCGAGTTCAAAGTCTCCTTCAAACTGGCTTTCAAGTTGCTGCCGGAAGTGGCTGGATGTCAGCTGTCGGGCAACCTCATACTCATCCTTATAGGCCAGCACCTTGCTGTAATTTTCCGCAACGGCCAGGCTCAGGGTGTTCCCTCTGCCCAGTTGCTTTTCCGTGTCAGCGACGTTCTGCACCAGTGACTGATAGCGATGCGCCAGGGCAGCTCCCTGATATTGGTTAAGGTGCTGCATCTCCCGGTGAATCACCTCTTCCAGCCCGGGCATTATCCGCACCGTCTGAACATCACTGGCCGGGGAAGTGATCTGTTCAACCTGCTGCAGGTTGTGCGCTGCACGGCGTCCCCAGAGGAACGCTTCTTTATTGGCCGCAACCGCCACACCATTGAGTTCGATCGCTTGCCCGATTGAATCCATCTCAAGCGGGATCAGCCCTTTTTGCCAGGCATAGCCGATGCAGAACAGATTAACCGCCATACCATCACCGAGTAGCTGCGTGGCCAGGGTGGTTGCATCAAGACAGAAGCTGCTCAGAGGTTTGGCGCTGTCACGGATTACCTGCTCCATCTCTGCGGTGGGTACCTGCAGATCGGGGTCTCGGGTAAACGCCGCAGGCATGGTTTCATGATTATTGATCACCACCTGGCTGCGCTGCCGATCCAGCTTGCCCAGCGCCTCTTCGCTGGCCCCTACCATCAGGTCAAAGCCGATCATCAGATCGGTTTCACCCGCCGGAATACGCACCGTATGGATCTGTTCCTGAGACTCGGCGATGCGGATATGGCTCATTACCGCGCCAAATTTCTGTGCCAGGCCTATCTGATCCAGCACCCCAGTACCTTTACCTTCGATATGCGCCGCCATCCCCAGCAGGGCGCTGACGGTCACCACCCCAGTGCCACCAACGCCGGTCAGCAGGATGTTGTAGGGCGTGCTACAACCGGGTAGCTGCGGCATGGGCAGCTGCGGGAAATGACGCTCTTTACCCAGTGGTTCGGGTTTACGCAGTTTGCCCCCTTTGACGGTAACAAAGCTGGGGCAGAAGCCGCGGATACAGCTGAAATCCTTATTGCAGGCGGACTGATCGATAGCGCGTTTGCGGCCACGGTCGGTTTCTTTGGGCAGCAGCGACAAACAGTTGGATTGCACGCCGCAATCACCGCAGCCTTCGCAGATCTCCTGATGAATAACCACCCGTTTTTGCGGGTCGGTCATCTCACTGCGTTTACGGCGCCGACGTTTCTCCGCCGCACAGGTCTGGTCATACACCATCGCGGTGCAGCCAGGGATCTCCCGCAGCTCCATCTGCACCGCCTGCAGATCATCCCGGTGGTGGAAGGTGACCCCATCGGCAAATTCAGAACGGCTGGGGTATTTATCCGGTTCATCGCTGACCACAGCGATACGGTGGACACCTTCACCATAGAGCTGGTGGGTAATCTGCTGTACTGTCAGCTGGCCATCAATGGGCTGCCCCCCGGTCATGGCGACGGCATCGTTGTACAGCACTTTATAGGTGATGTTAGCGCTGGAGGCGATCGCCGCACGAATCGCCAGCAGGCCCGAGTGAAAGTAGGTTCCATCGCCGAGGTTCTGGAATACATGGTTGTTATCAGTGAAGGGGGCCTGACCGATCCAGGTCGCGCCTTCGCCGCCCATCTGGGTAAAGGTGTCGGTGCCACGGTCCATCCAGGTGGCCATATAGTGACAACCGATACCGCCCAGTGCACGGCTGCCCTCAGGCACCACCGTAGAGGTGTTATGGGGGCAGCCGGAGCAGAAGTGTGGAGTGCGCTCCAGCAGGGCACGCGGCTGTGCCAGTTGGTACTCTTTTTCGCTAAGAAAGGTGAGGCGGTCAGCGATCTGCTGACTGTTGTGGAAGGGGGCGACACGTGCGGCAATCGCCCGGGCGATCATCGCCGGTGTCAGTTCGCTCAGGCTGGTTAGTAGCTCATTGCCCAACTGATCTTTCTTACCCACCACCCGGGGACGAGCACTCTGATGCCGGTCCTGCCAGCTGTAGAGTTGCTCCTTCAGCTGATCTTCGATCAGGCCGCGTTTCTCTTCGATGACCAGAATCTCTTCCAGACCTTCAGCAAACTCATAGACCCCTTCGGGTTCCAGCGGCCAGGGCATCGCGACTTTGTATAACCGGATACCCAACCCGGCGGCCTGCACGTGGCTGATACCCAGATCTTCCAGGGCCTGCAAGACATCAAGATAAGACTTACCGGTGGTGACAATACCCAGGCGCGGCTGAGCGGTATCGATAACGATTTTATCCAGTTGGTTGTGGCGGCAGAACGCCTGTGCTGCCGCGATTTTGTAGCGGTGCAGTCGCGCTTCCTGTTGCAGTGGTTTATCCGGCCAGCGGGCATTCAGGCCATCTGCGGGGCGCTCGAAGTGTTCGGGGAGGCTGATCTCCAGTCGCTGGTGATCAAGATTGGCTGAGATGGCTGAATCCATTACCTCGGCCAGCGCTTTCAGCCCCACCCAGCAGCCGCTGAAGCGGGACATTGCCCAGCCATACAGGCCATAATCCAGCATCTCCTGAATCCCGGAGGGATAGAGCACCGGAATCATCGCATCCATAAAGGCGTAATCGCTCTGATGGGGAAGGGTCGAGGATTTACTGGCATGGTCATCACCGGCAACCGCCAGTACTCCACCATACTCTGAGGTACCGAAAGCGTTGGCATGCTTCAGTACATCACCGCTACGGTCAACCCCCGGACCTTTGCCATACCAGAGGCCGAAAACGCCATCGTAGCGGGCACCTTCAAATATGTTGACCTGTTGTGACCCCCACACGGCGGTTGCCCCCAGATCTTCATTAACGCCCGGCTGAAAAACAATATTGGCTGCTTGCAGGTGGTCACGGATCTGCCACAGGGTTTTGTCAAAGTTGCCCAGAGGTGAGCCCCGATAGCCTGAGATGAACCCGGCTGTATTCAGTCCGGCCTGTTTATCCCGTGCGGCTTGTAACATGGGCAGGCGCGCCAGTGCCTGACTACCGGTCAGGTAGACCCGTCCGCTCTGTTTTTCCCACTTATCCTGCAGTGAAACGGTATTTTTCATGTTGATAGCTCCCGGTTCTGAACGGCAACAGTTATATGCTCTGGCTCAGAACGAATCAGACAATAAACGACAGGTAACGGAGGTTCAGACGCCGTGTGGCGAAATAATCGAAACCGTTGGGGAGCGAGCTATCAGATAGGGTGATACAGGTTGGCAGCGATGAGATGCACAGCCAGACAGTAGAGATCGGCACAGGGGAGTGCGCCACAGGGAAACGTGGTCGGTCATGATGATTACCTTTCACCTCAGCCGGATCACAGCCAGGTGCGAATATATTGTTGTTATTGTTCCGGCGGATAGGCCGGGATTTTTATCCTTTCAGCGATACCTTTTTGGGGCGTGCTGACGGTCAACATTAGTCGCGGTAATAGGGCAAGTCAACCAGGGAAATCGATAGGGACTGGCCAGATATAGCTGTTTTTTGTGGCATAAATTAATTCAGGCAGAGGATTTTTCTATCGGAGTTTTATAGGTAGATACCCGTATTTCCTTTAAATTCAACAGCGATTCCTAATCCGCCGCAGACTTAATCGTCAGCATTTTTTACTGAAGATTTTATGTTCTCAGAGGATATTCATTTTTAGATGCGGCCGGTGTTAGTGGGTGAGAAGGCCTGTACAGGTGTAACGTTCAGAGAGAGATTGTTTTCTTAGCTGAAAACAGGCTGTCAGCTGAACTATTGTAATTAATTTAATAAAACGTTTGCCAAGAGGGTAACTCATCTGTAGTATACGCCCCACGTTGATGCGGGGTGGAGCAGCCTGGTAGCTCGTCGGGCTCATAACCCGAAGGTCGTCAGTTCAAATCTGGCCCCCGCTACCACTATTAAATAAAAAAGGGGATACCGAAAGGTGTCCCCTTTTTTATTTAATGTTGTAAGGGACGGATGAAGAACGAAGTTCACAAGTTGTGCTTAGAGCACAACTTGCATCGAGACGCGAAGCGTCGAAGCCCGAAGGGGCATAACAGCCAACAGGCTGTTATGAATAAATCTGGCCCCCGCTACCAACGTAATAATTAAAGGTGTGTCGTAAAGACATGCCTTTTTTTGTGCCTGAAATTCAGTGATTTATACTGATGGAAAGAAAGCGTCGGGCTCGGTTCTTTATAAACGCTCGGGAAGGTCGTCAGTTCAAATCTGGCCCCCGCTACCAACGTAATAATCAGAGGTGTGTCGTAATGACATGCTTTTTTTGTGCCTGTAATAAAGTCCTGTAAAGCCCGGGTTGGATGTTTCTGGTCGTGGCACTTGCCAGCTGTTTTACCGCGAAACCGGTTCATGCAGGTTAAAGGACGGTGTTTACTCACAGGCTTATAATAAAGGCTTGTAAAAAGGGCAAAACCATAGATGAAATGCCAGCTGATTCTAATCAAATACACCTGAATTAAGAGCTCTGTCGTCATTGTGGAACAGGTTGTTATCTATTACCCAGATTGGGTAATTTAACTGGCATAAACTGATTAAGATCACTTTTTATACAGTTGAGCTGTGTTACCTTCTGTGCGTAACGTGATCAAACGAGCGTTTGTATAGAGGTTTGATGCCTGGGGGGGCTAACAACACGTGAATTGATTGAAACTTCATTAGCTTTTAATAGGTGTAAGGCTATGAACAGATATCTGATTCCAGTAATGTCCCTCCTTCTGCTGCTGCCCTGTAGCGGAAACTGCGCCGGACTGGACGGCTTAATGGATATGATTTCGGGCGTAATTAGCGGCGATGAAATACAGCAAGGCGAAGCGCAACAGTCTGCTCAGTCAGAAGAGCATGTTGAACCAGGGGCTGATTTTTCAGGTGCATTCCAGCCGCTGGTACGGGAAGATGGTTCAGGTTTGAGTGTCGATACCGGTCAGTTTATGCTGGTGCGGGTGTCGTCCGGAATATACGCGCTTTATAGCCTTAACTCCGAAGACCGGAAAGACCCTGGCTTATGGCTGGGTAGTGTCAACGGGCGCTTGGGTATGGGGCTGTCCTATGACTTCTAATTTCTGCCTTACTGTGCGTCATGTTTGCTGAGAGTACATGTCAGTACTCTCTCTGGGGTCGTTAGATTTTGTCACTGATTTAACAATGTTCACCTGATCTCTTCAGATCAATCCTGCTCTGGCCAATCGAATCTGATGCTTTATCGAACACTCTGCATCTGACCCTCTTCAGGGGGAGATTTCAGCTCTGTTGCCTGCTGTTGGATTCACTTCGTCAGATAATTTAAGACTAATCGGGTAAAAATCGAAGCCTTCTCGGCGTGGGGCCAGTGACCACTGCCCTGTATCAGTCGATATTCGGCTTTGGGAAACAGGCTGAGTATCTGCTCACGATAGTCTGCGGTGATGTAGTCTGAGTTTTCGCCTTTGATAAACAACACCGGTTTTTCGAAAGCGGGACCGCTAGGGGCTTTACTGATCTCATCGTAGCAACTTTCCAGCACCGGCAGATTCATTCGCCAGGCAAAGCGCTTCTCTTCAGTGCGATACAGGTTGGTGAGCAGGAATTGCCGGACACTGAGTTCATCAACATACTGGCTCAGCTGTTTGTCGGCCTCTGCGCGGGATGTCAGGCTGCCGAGGTCGACGGCGTTCAGGCCGGTAAATACATCGCCGTGATGGTTGGGGTATTGTACCGGGGCAATATCTACGATGATCAGTTTGTTGACCCGTTGCGGATGGTTCAGTGCCAGTTGCATGGCGACTTTGCCACCCATTGAATGGCCCAGAATATGAGCGCTTTCGAGACCTTGCTGATCCATCAGTTCGAGAATATCGTCAGCCATCAGTGGATAGCTGGTTTTATCTGCATGGGGAGAGCGTCCGTGGTTGCGCAGATCAACCGCGTAGACGGTAAAATGCTCAGACAGTGCTTTGATCTGACCACTCCAGTTCAGCAGCGTGCCAAACAGACCGTGCATAATGATCAGAGGGGCTCCGCTGCCGGAGATCTGTAGATTCAGTTGCATTATAGCTCTCCATAAAAAAGACCGGAGCGGGAACGCTGCCGGTCTCTGTCGGTTAAGCTGTGGTTAGCTTAACCGGATTGGACTAAGTTCTTCTAAGCAGTGCTTAGAGAATATCCAGCAGTTCTACATCAAATACCAGTGTTGAGTAAGGCGGGATACCACCAGGAGAACCCTGAGCACCGTATGCCAGCTGATAAGGAACAGTCAGACGCCATTTGGCCCCTTTAGTCATCAGTTGCAGTGCTTCAGTCCAGCCAGCAATCACGCCGCCGACAGGGAATTCAGCTGGCTGACCACGGTCGTAAGAGCTGTCGAAGACTTTGCCGTCGGTAAACGTGCCGTGGTAGTGAGTGCGAACAGTGGATTCGCGGGTAGGGCTTTCGCCACCCTCTTCACCGGCAGTGATAATTTCGTATTGCAGACCGGAATCGGTCACAAATACTTCTTCACGCTGAGCATTTTTTTCCAGGAACAACTCGCCTTCAGCGGCTGCTTCTTTGGCCAGCTGTTCAGCTTTTTCCTGCATGCGAGCCTGGATTTCGTTAAATGCAGCCTGGATTTTTTCGCCTTCGATGCTCAGGGCTTCGCCGGCAAATGCTTCCTTGATGCCGGTAATTACCGCATTCAGTTCAACGCCGTCAAAGCTCTGGTTTGCCAGGTGATCGCCCATTTGACGGCCGATACCGTAGCTGGCGATCTGTTCACTTGTTTCAAATTTAATATCAGACATGAGTACTCTGTCGCTTCGGTTTTAAGAACGCGAAGCCTATCATATTCACCTACTCTTTAACAAAGAGAAGCGGATCGACCCGGGTATTGTTGAGGCTGACACTCCAGTGGAGGTGAGGGCCTGTTACCCGTCCGGTTTTGCCGATGGCGCCGATAATGTCGCCGGTATTCAGCTGATCGCCGGTCTTTACATCAATTCTGCTCATATGGCAGTACATGGTGGTCAGACCATAACCGTGATCGACAATGACGGTATTACCGTTGAAAAAATACTCGCCTACAGCCACCACTTTTCCCGGTGCCGGTGCGCTGATAGCGCCGCCTTGTCCACCCGCGATATCCAGACCGCTGTGGGGGTTACGGGGTTGTTCGTTAAAGAACCGCTTGAGCCCAAACGGGCTGCTGAAACGCCCGCTTGCTGGCAGCTTGAAATTCACGCTGGAGAGAGTGGGGGTGCTCCAGGTTTTGAATGCGGCAACCATCTCTGCTTTTTCGCGTTTATAACGGGCCAGATCCTGTTCGTTTGGATTAACGTGACGTTTGTTGGTGACGGTCAGGTGTTGCTCTTCATACTCCTTACCCTGAACCTGGAACGGAAAACTCTCACCATCCGCTTTCATTAGCTGGGTCTCGGTTGGTTTGGCTGACAGCGGAATGCCGATCACCGCGATCCAGGGGGCTTGTTGGGCGTAGGCTGTATCCTGAGTGGGTAAAACCATAATGCGGTTGCCCCGGTACCAGGCTGATGGCGCGGTTGCGCTGGTCAGGCCGGTCAGTGGAATCAGGGCGATACCTCCGGGTACCCGGGACTCCTGCGGCAGTTCAATGGCGGCAGCTGAGAAACTGAATAACAGTGTAAATATAAAACTAACGAGGCGCATAGGGGGTCTTTACTCCTTTATAACCTGAGTGACCGAGCTTAAAAAACGGCCATTACTCAGTCGTGTCTCAACGTTTTTTCCGACAGTTAAGTCATTAATGTCCTGTACCACTTTGCCCGTTTCGTCCTGAACAATAGCATAACCCCGGTCAAGGGTGGCCAGTGGGCTGACGCTGTTGAGTGTGGCCGCCAGGCCGCTGAGTTTCAGCGAGTTTTGCTTCAGGCTGTTTTGCATCAGCGCAGTTAAGCGGCGTTGCAGCTCATTCATCCGTCGTTGCTCTGAGGTGATGACGGGCATCGGTGAGCAGCGCAGATAGCGTTGCTGTAACTGAGAGTAGTATTGTTTCTTGCCTTCAACGATATGTCTGACAGCGCGTTGCATCCGCAGTTCAAGGTCATCGAGTTTTTGCGCCTGCTCTCGGAGTTTATCCCCTGGATGGCGCAGTCGGGTGCGGGTCCACTGTAGTTGCTGCTGGCGTTGCTGAAGACTGCGCTTCCAGGCCTGCATCAAACGCTGCTGAATCTGCTGCAGGCGTAGCAGTATTTGCTGTTGATCCGGGCTGATCAGCTCTGCGGCTGCCGATGGGGTCGGGGCGCGCAGATCCGCAACAAAATCGGCGATAGATACATCGGTCTCATGGCCCACTGCACTGATAACCGGTATTTCACTGTCAAAGATGCTGTGTGCCACGATCTCTTCGTTAAATGGCCAGAGGTCTTCCAGAGAGCCGCCACCACGGCCAACAATTAATACATCGCAACGACCATCTTCATTCGCCAGGCGGATAGCATTGGCGATCTGCGCAGCCGCTTCATTCCCCTGCACGGCGGTTGGGAACAGTATTACGGGTAGTGAGGGAAAACGGCGTTTAAGTACGGTGAGGATATCGTGAACTGCCGCGCCGGTTGGCGAGGTGATTACGCCCAGATATTTCGGGTGAGCCGGGATCGGTTTTTTAAACGCCGGATCAAACAACCCCTGCTGTTGCAGTTTGAGCTTGAGCGCTTCATAGGCTTGCTGCAGTGAGCCAACTCCGCTCTCTTCCATGTAATCACAGATCAGCTGGTAGTCGCCACGGCCCGGATAAAGGCTGACTTTGGCCCTGACCACCACCTTGTCACCATTTTTGGCCTGATATTTCAGGTATTGATTGCGGTTGCGGAACATCGCACAACGCACCTGCGCGTCTCTGTCTTTGAGGGTGAAATACCAGTGTCCGGAACTGGCTTTAACCACGTTGGACAGCTCTCCCTCCACATGTATTGTCAGGAATGAGCTTTCCAGCAGGGACTTTACCTGGCGATTCAGTTCGGTAACGCTCAGAGCGCTGTTTGCCGGACTGTTGCTGGTCGAATATTGGGGGTGTGAGTAAGGTTGCATAGTGCGCATCTTAAACCAACCGATCACCGCTTTGTAATGACCGTTTGGCATAATTAACGAAATGAATAAAAATGGTTGGGATTAATCTATTTTGATTGTCGAAGGTTCGACAAAAGGCTATAATCCCGCGTCTTATTTTTTTAGACACTACAGGCAATCTCACCCATGTTGCGAATCGCTGAAGAAGCCCTCACTTTTGATGATGTTCTACTGGTTCCCGGTTACTCCGAGGTTCTGCCTAAAGACGTTTCGTTAAAGACACGCCTGACCAAAGGCATCGCCCTGAACATCCCTCTTGTTTCTGCTGCTATGGATACCGTTACTGAATCCGGCCTCGCCATTGCTATGGCTCAGGAAGGTGGTATTGGTATTATCCATAAAAATCTTACCATCGAGAAACAGGCTGAACAGGTCCGTCTGGTTAAGAAGTATGAGGCGGGTGTTGTCAGTGACCCGGTGACCTGTACTTCGGATATGACCGTAGGTGAATTGAACGCGCTGTCTGCGCGTCTTGGCTTCTCTGGTTTCCCCGTTGTTGATAATGGCGAACTGGTTGGTATCGTCACTGGCCGTGATGCCCGTTTTGAAAAGAAACTGGATGCGTCTGTTGCCTCTATTATGACCCCTAAAGAGCGTCTGGTAACGGTTCTGGAAGGGGCTGACCCTGATGATGTTCGCAATCTGCTGCGCAAACACCGTATTGAAAAAATTCTCGTAGTCGATGAAGCGTTTGCCCTGCGCGGTATGATGACCGTTAAGGATATGAATAAAGCCTCGACTCATCCAAACGCGGCGAAAGATGGTAAAGGCTGTCTGATCGTCGGTGCTGCGGTAGGTACGGGGGCTGAAACTGCAGATCGTGTTGATGCTCTGGTTAAAGCGGGTGTCGATGTGATTATTGTTGATACCGCCCATGGACACTCCAAGGGTGTTATTGATCGGGTTGCCTGGGTGAAGCAGACTTATCCTAATGTTCAGGTTATCGGTGGTAATATTGCGACTGCTGAGGCCGCTGTTGCACTGGCAGAAGCGGGTGCCGATGGCGTTAAAGTCGGTATCGGTCCGGGTTCTATCTGTACCACACGTATTGTTGCCGGTGTGGGTGTTCCACAGATCAGCGCCGTGGCCAATGTTGCTGCAGCACTTGAGCCTTACGGAGTGCCTTGTATCGCCGATGGTGGTGTGCGGTTCTCCGGTGATCTGTCCAAAGCGATTGTCGCAGGTGCATCGGCGGTGATGATCGGCTCTATGCTGGCGGGTACGGATGAGGCGCCGGGTGAAGTTGAACTGTTCCAGGGCCGTGCTTACAAGTCTTACCGTGGCATGGGGTCACTGGGCGCGATGGCACAGACCTCTGGCTCTTCAGACCGTTACTTCCAGGATGCCTCCGAAGGTGCCGAAAAACTGGTGCCGGAAGGTATTGAAGGTCGGGTTGCCTGTAAAGGTCCGATGGGTGGTGTTGTGCATCAGCTGGTGGGTGGTCTGCGCTCCTCTATGGGGTATACCGGCAGCCCGGATATCCTGACGATGCGCACAGTACCTAAGTTTGTACGTATCACCAGTGCAGGTATGGCTGAGAGCCATGTGCATGATGTCAGTATTACTAAAGAAGCGCCTAACTATCGCGTTGGATAACCGCTTCTGAATGAATAAAACAGGTGGGATGGCTTCGGCCCTCCCACTTTTTCTTTTTTAACACGCTGCTAAAACAGCCAATCGCCAGAGTAAACCTGAATGGGTATTGGCGATGATTTCGGAGTCATCGAAATGTCACAAGATATTCATGCTCAACGAATTCTGATTTTGGATTTCGGTTCGCAATATACTCAGTTAATCGCCCGTCGTGTACGAGAGATCGGCATCTACTGTGAGATTCATCCATGGGATATGGATGAATCGGCGATCCGGGAATTTAGTGCCAAGGGCATTATCCTGGCTGGTGGCCCGGAGTCCGTTACTGAGTGTAACTCACCGCGCGCGCCCCAACTCGTGTTTGAACTGGGTATCCCGTTGCTGGGTATCTGCTACGGTATGCAGACCATGGCTGAACAGCTGGGTGGCAGTGTTGTGACCTCTGATCAGCGCGAGTTTGGCTATGCCAAGGTGCGTCTGGAAGATAGTCCGAGCCGTTTGCTGGAAGGGATTGAAGATCAGATTGCCAATAATGGTTCCCTGCTGCTGGATGTCTGGATGAGTCACGGTGATAAGGTGGGAACCCTGCCAGAGGGCTTTAACGTAATCGCCAGCACCGCCAGTGCGCCAATTGCGGCGATGTGCCATCCGGGCAAAGATTTCTATGGCGTGCAGTTCCATCCTGAGGTGACCCACACTAAGCAGGGCGGTCGTATTCTGGAGCGTTTCGTTCGCGAAATCTGTGGCTGTGACGCCCTCTGGACCCCTGCTAATATCATCGCTGATCTGATTGATAAAGTACGTGACCAGGTAGGCGATCAGAAAGTACTGCTGGGCCTTTCTGGCGGCGTGGATTCATCGGTTGTGGCGGCATTGCTGCATAAAGCGATTGGCGATCAGCTGACCTGTGTGTTTGTTGATAACGGTTTGCTGCGTAAGAACGAGGGTGATCAGGTAATGGACATGTTCGCCAAGAACATGGGCGTTAAGGTTATTCGTTCCGATTCAGAAGAGCTGTTTCTGGGCCGTCTGCAGGGCGAAAAAGATCCTGAAGCCAAGCGAAAAATTATTGGCAACACCTTTATCGAAGTGTTCGATGCAGAAGCGACAAAACTGACTGAGGTTAACTTCCTGGCGCAGGGCACTATCTATCCTGACGTGATTGAATCTGCGGGTGCCAAGACTGGTAAGGCCCATGTGATTAAATCCCATCATAACGTTGGCGGTCTGCCTGACGATATGAAGATGGATCTGGTTGAACCGTTGCGTGAGCTGTTTAAGGATGAAGTCCGCAAAATTGGTCTGGAACTGGGTCTGCCATACGATATGGTTTACCGTCACCCATTCCCGGGGCCAGGTCTGGGTGTGCGTATACTCGGTGAAGTTAAGAAAGAGTATGCAGACATTCTGCGTGAAGCCGATGCGATCTTCCTGGAAGAGCTGCACCGTGCCGACTGGTATCACAAAACCAGCCAGTCATTTGCCGTATTCCTGCCGGTGAAGTCGGTTGGCGTGGTCGGTGACGGCCGCCGTTATGAGTACGTGATTGCATTGCGGGCTGTTGAAACCATCGACTTCATGACCGCTCGCTGGGCGCACCTGCCGTATGAGCTGCTGGAAACGGTTTCCAGTCGTATTATCAATGAGATCCCGCATGTATCCCGCGTGACTTACGACGTCAGTTCTAAGCCGCCTGCGACTATTGAATGGGAATAATCAGGATTCACATTGATTGATAAAAAGCTCTCGCTGGCGTTGCTGACCGGGGTATAGCGTGAACACACTGTTTGCGGTGCTTTACCTCCTGGGAACAGCGCAGGGGGTAATGCTCTCAGTGGCGCTGCTCTCCAGTCATGATGAGCGGCGCAGAGCCAATCGCTATCTGGGGCTGTTAACCCTGCTATTTTCCGTGGCCCTGGCCGACTATGTGCTGGACTACGTTGGCCTGACGGCGACTTACCCATGGGCGCGCACTCTGCAATGGCCCAAAGAGTTCTTCTACGGGCCGCTCATCTATTTCTATGTGCGTGAACTCTCTCTGCCCAACCCGCCGCAGCTGCGCGGGCGGCAGTGGCTTCACTTCGTCCCGGCCGGGCTGCACGTGATCATCAGCTGGTCGTTGTTGACGCTGAGTGGCGAAAGACAACTGGGGATTTTAACCGATGCGCCCAGGGTGGGGGATAAGTGGCTGTGGATGATTTTTGGCCCCATAGAGCAGACGGTTACCATGTTGGTGATTCTGCTCTATCTGTTTATCAGCCTGAAGCTGCTGCGCGCTCACGCCCGGCGTGTGTTAGAGACCTATTCCTACACCGATAAACTGAGTCTGGATTGGCTGCGCCACCTGATTATTGGCTTGATCTCGATCTACTTAATCTGGGTGTTGCAACTCTTGAGCCCAACCTCTTTCTGGGAAGAGGTATTGCAGGCAGTGCTGGGTCTGGGGTTTGTGGTGCTGATCTACTCCATGGGTTACAAGGGGCTGCGGCAGCCACATATCTTTCACCTGGATCTCTCTGTACCTGCGGTTCGATCCTCGACATCGGCTGTCGTGACCGGGGCCGGGCAGCCAGCTGTGAATGAAGCCGGTGCCGGTGAACTCGATGGCGGGATCGGGAGGGCGGAGAAGACACGTGCTGAGAGCGCTGCTTCGTCATCTGCCGATAATAAGTACAGTAACTCTCCGCTGTCGATGGAGCTGTCGCAGGCGTTGTTAGAGGAGCTGAAAGCGCTGATGTTATCTGAGCGCCCCTATCTCGACAATCAGCTCACCCTGCCGCAGTTGGCCGCGATGCTCAATATTTCGGCACACTATCTTTCTCAGGTGATCAATCAACAACTGCAGATGAACTTCTTCGATTTCATCAACGGGCATCGGATTGAGTCATCGCTGGCGATGTTGCAGCAGGCGGATGAGACCGGAATGACTGTGCTCGATATTGCTATGGCGTCCGGTTTCAACTCCAAATCGGCTTTTTACAGCGCTTTCAAAAAGCATCAGGGGGTGACTCCGGGTGAGTACCGCAAGCGCTTAGCAAGCGCCTGTTAGTACAAAATCTCGCTTTAAATGCTCATTTTGTCTGTTATTTGAGCAGTCTGAGGTTCTGATGGATCGATCAGGACGACGAAAACGCTGAATCATCGTGAAATAGCCCTGTCTCCGGCTCTGACGCCGGATTGAATGACGACTGGCTCTGATGGCTGTCGTCAGCCGTTACTACAAGACTGGAAACTATCTATGAAAATGATGAAACTTATACTCGGCACTTTGCTTGTCTCTACCTTAGGCGCTTGCGCTGGCGTGAACTCTTCTGAACCGATGGCCGGGGAGGGGGAGAAAAATGCCGAGGTGCTCTTTTTCCGGCAAGCGTCTCTGCAGGCCAAGCTGGCCGATGCCTATCTGGGTTCAGGTGGCGGTGACTACTTTACCCAGTTGGGCGAGAAGGAGTACACCCGCTACCCGATGACATCCGGTTGGCATGAGTTTGCGGTGAAAGCACAGGGGAGTGTCTCGTCGTCGCAGAATATTGAGTTCCACGCCGGTAAAACCACCTGTGTTGAAGTGCGCCCCAATACGGAAGACGTTGAGTGGCTGGCAGTGCCTTTCCTGAATGTCCTGATCCCCAGCTTTAAGCTGGATTCGGTCCCTTGCCCTTCGTTGGCGAAACTGACTCAGGTGCAGTGATGCGCGAAGCAACACAGCCCTATCAGGTTCTGTGGGGGCTGTGTTGCAGGTTCCCCATCTTCACACCGATAAGGACGTTGTCCGGGAATTTTAGCGCTGCGGCAGCATGCCCCGACCTGGCCGGGTTTGATCAATGCAAGAAGTGAAGGCCGGAAGCTGGAAAAAATTGAGCAACACCCAGCCAACGAGGAAGAATGGAATGTATAGCTTAAATCCATGGTTCAGGTTTGTTTGTTGATCGTGATTCTTATTGGTCTTTCTCATCAGGGGCGCAGAGGGAAATTACCTGTGTCATTTCCCTCTACTGGTATAACTGGTTTGTAACGCGTCATCCCTGACAGATCTTAATGCTCCTGCGTGACAACTATTTAGTTACTACCGGCGACCGGTTTGGTACCTATCATCTCAATGTCAACACGGCGATCGAGCTGTAAACAGGCCTTGGTTCTTGAGACGGTCATCCCTTTACATTCACCAGTTTCGGAGGGGGCTGTTTCACCTTTCCCTATCGCAGTAATGCTGTTTGCCGGAATCCCTTTGCTGACCAGATAGTCTTTAACTGATAGTGCGCGGCGTTCCGAGAGCTTTTGATTATATACTTCGGAGCCGATGCGATCGGTGTGGCCGGTGACCTCAATGGTCTCATAGGTTGCACTGTTAAGCTGTTGCACCAGGTCGTCCATCAACGCCATGCCCTCAGGTTTCAGTGCGGACTTGTCGAAAGCAAACAACGTACTGCCTGAAAAACTAATTTTTTTGCGTGACGGTGCCGCTGGCGCTGGTGCTGGTGCTGGTGTTGGGGACACAACGGGGGCTGGAACAACCGCAGCTACCGGTTTGTAAGCCGGGTCGCAGGGCTCACGATAACTGGCTGGAGACCATTCACTGATGTGCCAGCACAGACCATCACTGCTCATCACGTTTTTGCCGTTGCTGTCGACCAGATAACCTTCGGCCGTCGCGGTCAGTGGAATCAGCGCTGTTGCTGCGACGGCAACAATCGCCAGTTGTGAAATCTGTTTTCTAATTGGTTTCATGCACTTATTCCTTTAATGAATTTCAAACTGAGTAAATATCCGGGCAATTGGCAGTAAGAGATATCTTGCCAGACGGCTCCACCCTGACTTATTGCGTTTGTTGTCTGCGTAACGCATGGATGAGTATAGCTTATAGATTTGTATCCGGGGCGTCTGTCTGCCACCGAACATAGCATAGAAGGCGCAAACGGAGGCTCCTCTCTACAGGGGGGCAACCCGAGGAGTTAGCAGGAGTTGCGAGATCGACGCGGGTAACTGGAAACAGTTCAGGAGAAACAGAAGGTTGAGAGGAGTAATTTTTATCAGCGTAATGCGGGGGCGAACGGTTGGATATAAGGGTATTCAGGTGCAAAAGGAACCATCCTGATGATCTCTGAGAAGATTTCAGCGTACATTGTCTCAACAGGAGGGGCTTATTTCGCAACGTCCTTAAAGATAAGTGAAATATATTTTTCAGGCAGATCAGATGACAGCTGTCCGGAGGTTTTTTTGTTATATTGCACTCTATGAATCAAGACGACGATTTACACTGGATGGAGCATGCGCTGCAGTTGGCACAGCGAGCCGCTGATGCTGGCGAAGTGCCGGTTGGCGCCGTTGTTGTGCTGAATGGGGCGATCATCGGTGAGGGCTGGAACCAGCCGATCTCCGGCCATGATCCAACCGCTCATGCTGAGATAATGGCGCTGCGTGAGGCGGCTGCGAAGATCGCTAATTATCGTTTAGCGGGGGCGACGCTCTATGTCACCATTGAACCCTGTACCATGTGTGCCGGAGCGATTATCCATGCGCGGGTAAAGCGGGTCGTGTTTGGTGCGTCTGAACCCAAGGCAGGTGCCGTTATTAGTAATGCTCTGATGTTTGATCAGTCATGGATGAATCACTGGCCTGAATATACCGGAGGGGTGATGGCGGAACAGTGCAGCGATGCCATCAGTGCTTTCTTTCGTCAGCGTCGCTCGGAGAAAAAGGCTGCCAAGCTTGCCGAAAAAGCGTCCGCTACCCGATCTGAATGATGAGCTTTTAAACACGGCTATAGCGTAGGCTTTTTCTCACGCATACTTTCTTTGCGTGCCAACAGGGTGCCATCACCTTCGGTACGCTGTTTTATCCACTGAATCAGATCAGCCCACATTCTGTCGATATCATGCTGTTTAGGCATGATGCCTGCGTGCTTCAGTTCGATGGTCATTACCGGGATCTGTTTGACAAACCAGCCATAGTTGCCGAGTGATCCGGGGTAAGTGCCAAGCTGTTTCAGCTGAAGCGGGCCGAGATTGCGTGGTGGTGTGATGGTGCCGTCATAATCCAATATCCCATGGGGGGCATGAACTGAAACGATAATATCTGGCTGTAACTCGTCAATCAGTAAGTGAATCGCCTGGGTTTCCGGCTCGCTCAGGGGTTTGGCACCGGGGTAATAGCGGGCTCGTTTTTTGGCGTAGGTTTGCCAGTGTTCGATAGGATCAATTGCGGTTTCAGCAGGGATAAAGTTACGGTTAAGATCGACATGGTTGGCATTGACCCGGGTGGATTTTTTTTGCAACAGCCCGTCCGGGTTAGTCAGGGGCATAAAGTGCCAGTCATACACCCCGCTGTGACTTTCCTGCAAAATTTTCAACCATTTAAATGAGATACTGACGCTGGAGTATTCATCGCCGTGGATACCACCGAGAAACAGGATTCTGGGGGCATCTTCCCGCTTTGGGGATGCCGGGAAATGTTTTTCTAGCAGGGGTAAATGATGGTTTGAGTAGAAGCGTGGTGGCGCAAACGCTGCGTTAAGGCACTCTTCAGCGGAGACGCTGCTTAGTTTTTCACCGATCCGATTACAGATTTCGATGACCTCCTTATCAGGGCCTGTTTCTGCTTGAGTGACTAGGCTTTTCTCTGCTGGGGGGGCCGCCTCTGAGGTTTCTGTTTGCGCCGTTGCAGGGGGCGTTTTTACTGCAGCCTGGCTGTCTTCTTGCGGGGCGGTGCTGTCCGGAACGTCAGTTCTGGCCGCCGTGGTCGCTGGTGTATCGGAGACTTTGTCTAGCGTCTGCAGGGAGGGGGGCGGGGCTGGATTTACGTCAGGGTTGCCGGTTTCTGGTTTTTCGTCCGCAACACTTGTCGGTGCCGACGTTAATGCGCTTTCTGCCTGGGGCGGCGTTTCTGTCGTATAGAGTGACAACGGGTCTGCTGGTTCGGCAAATCCAGGTGCACCCATGCTGAGAGTTAGTCCGGCGACAAGTATCGTTATAAGTCGAAGAAACATGGGGTCAGGCTTACTCTGCAGATAGTTTAGGCAAGCATTGTAATTGGCTTTTCGGCGGATGTGGAGATCCGCTGGTGCGATTGATGAAAAAAGAGCGCGGAACCCCCATCAAATCAACGTTATTAAAGTGTTGAGGGGATGGTATCAATCATCTCCTGGACGGCATCTGCACCATTATCCTGAGGCTGTCCCGGCATGACGATTTCGCCCTCGTTTTCGGCTGGGCTCAGTGGCGGTTTAGCCGCTTCAATCCTGGCTTTGCGCAGCTCCCAGTCGAGCAGGTCATAATAGTTGCGGATGTTTTTGACATAGAGAACGGGCTCATAACCCCGGGCATATCCATGGCGAACGGTCTGGAAATACTCTTTCTGGGTGAGCAGTGGCAGGAACTCTTTGACATCACTCCATTTGTCGGGATCCCTGCCCGCCCGGGCGGTGAGGACCCGGGCATCTTCAAGATGACCATAACCGATATTGTACGAGGCCAGTGCAAACCAGATGCGCTCTTTTCCCTGGATTCTGTCAGGGATCTTACCCATCACTTTTTTCAGATAATGGGCGCCGCCCATGATGCTTTTAACCGGGTCGGTACGGTCTTTGACGCCGACCTCTTTGGCTGCAGCCTGTGTCAGCATCATGATCCCTTTTACTCCGGTAGGTGACACGGCATTGGGGTTCCAGTGGGATTCCTGATAGGCGATGGAGGCGAGCAGGCGCCAGTCGATATCGGTCTCCTGTTCCGCCATCATGAAATACTGTTCCAGGTTACAAAAACGGGTTTCCAGATCGCCGCGAAAGGTTTCAATATCAACATAGCCGAGTCTGGTTTGTCGGGTGAGGTATTTCTTTTTCAATTTGACCAGAAGGTCCTGGGTTGCCGGACGTTCAAAAAAACGTTCAGTGGCGCGCTGCAAACTCTGATCGCTTTGCTTAATCAGCAGCCAGGCAACCGGGTTGGGTGTACTCAGAACCAGTGATTTCTTCAGTCCGGGGAAATAGGATTTCTGGGCGTCAAATATCAGATCATCACTGACGGTATAGTCGATCTCCTGCTCATAGACATCTTCAAGCAGCTCGGTGACACTGCTGGTAGTGGTTTCCTGCCACTTCAGATAGCTGTAGGTTTTTTTCAGGGAGCGTAACAGTTCGGCATGGCTGCTATTCGCGATCACCTTGATGCTTTTGTTCTCAAGGTCTGCAATTGTTTTTGGCTCAGGTTTGCCCTGGGTAACACGGTAGATGAGTGTTGGCGTTGAGTAGGCGTATGCGGGTGAGAAGCGAAAACTCTGTTTACGTTCCTCGGTAATGGTCAGTCCGGCTGCGGCAATATGTGCGCTGCGATTTTTCACCAGGGTGAATATATCACCAAAGGTATCCGGGATGATCAGCTCAAGTTCGACACCCAGGTAATCGGCAAACGCCTTGAGCAACTCGTATTCAAATCCGGTGGGTTCACCGTTGTTATCCTGATAGTAGGTTGTCGGTGTATTGCGGGTGGCAACCCTGAGTATTCCGGTTTTCTGGATCGAATCAAGCTGAGTATGATTACTCTGGTTATAGAGCAGTAGTGCAGCGAAAAGCGACACTGAAATCAGTAGGAAAAGTAGCTCTTTAACGTGAAATAAATTTATTCGCATAAGAAAATGGGCTTTTTCTGGTAACCAATCCGCTATTTCAGTAAAATTCGGCCTTAATTTTCTCCTACATACAACCTATCTGTTAGACACACTCAAGAGGCTTGAAACTAACATGCTGGTACTGCGTGGAGCGCCTGCTCTTTCTGCTTTTCGTCACGATAAGCTGCTGTCTGCCCTGAAATCACGAATTGCCCATATCACCGGTGTTTATGGTGAGTATATGCATTTCGCGGACCTGGAAAAAAATCTGTCGGATCAGGAGCGTAACACGCTTGAGCGTATCCTCTGCTACGGCCCTAAAGCTAAAGTGGAAGAGCCATCAGGTCAATTGATTTTAGTCATACCCCGTCCAGGTACTATCTCTCCCTGGTCGTCTAAAGCGACGGATATCGCCAGAAACTGCGGACTGCAGAGCATCAAACGACTGGAGCGCGGGACTGCCTATTTTGTGCATTCTGAGCAGCCACTGAGCGATGCGGAGCTGGATGAGGTGCGTGCTGTGCTGCATGATCGCATGGTTGAGGCGACGCTTAACGCGGTCGATGATGCATCACAACTGTTCCGTGCTGATCAGCCAGCCCCTTTGACACTGGTGGATATTCTGGCGGGTGGACGTGATGCGCTGGTGAAAGCCAACACCGATCTGGGTCTGGCTCTGGCGGATGATGAGATCGATTATCTGGTCGACAGTTTTATCGAGTTGGGGCGTAACCCGGCAGACGTAGAGCTGATGATGTTTGCTCAGGCAAACTCTGAGCACTGTCGGCACAAGATTTTCAACGCTTCCTGGGATATCGATGGTGAAGCACAGGAGAAATCGCTGTTCGCGATGATCCGTAATACCAATGAGCTGGGGGGGGAGAATATTCTTTCTGCTTACTCTGATAACGCCGCAGTGATGGTGGGTTCAGAGGCGGGGCGTTTTTTCCCTAATCCTCAGACCAAAGAGTATGGCTACAATCAGGAAAGCATTGAGATCCTGATGAAGGTTGAGACTCACAACCATCCGACCGCGATTGCGCCGCACTCCGGTGCAGCCACCGGTTCCGGTGGTGAGATCCGTGATGAGGGTGCGACCGGTAAAGGCTCTAAGCCAAAAGCGGGTCTGACTGGCTTTACGGTGTCTGACCTGAAAATTCCGGGCTTTGTACAGCCTTGGGAATCTGATTATGGCAAGCCTGAACGGATCGTCTCGGCGCTGGATATTATGCTGGAAGGCCCCATCGGCGGCGCGGCGTTCAACAATGAATTTGGTCGCCCGGCGCTGAATGGATATTTCCGTACCTTCGAACAAAAGGTTAACGGCGCGGCGGGTGAAGAGGTGCGTGGTTATCATAAGCCGATCATGATCGCCGGTGGTTACGGTAACATTCGTACGGATCACGTTGATAAAGGTGAGATCGAAGTCGGTGCCAAACTGATCTGTCTGGGTGGCCCTGCGATGCAGATCGGTCTGGGCGGTGGCGCTGCCTCTTCAATGTCTTCAGGTACTTCCTCTGCGGATCTGGATTTCGCTTCGGTACAGCGGGATAACCCGGAACTGGAGCGGCGCTGTCAGGAAGTGATCGATCAGTGCTGGCAGCAGGGTGATGCGAACCCGATCGCCTTTATCCATGACGTGGGTGCTGGTGGTTTGTCCAATGCGTTCCCTGAGTTGGTTAAAGATGGCGGTCGTGGCGGTAATTTCGAGCTACGCAACGTTAATAATGATGAACCAGGTATGTCTCCGCTGGCGATCTGGTGTAACGAAGCGCAGGAACGCTATGTGCTGGCGGTACAGCCTGAAGATATGGCACGTTTTGAAGCGATCTGTGCCCGTGAGCGTTGTCCCTATGCGATTGTTGGTACTGCTACGGATGAGAAACATCTGACCCTGAGCGATGCCCATTTTGGCAACAAGCCGGTTGATCTGCCGATGAGCGTACTGTTTGGCAAGCCGCCTAAAATGCACCGCTCGGTTAATCGTATCAGCTATGAAGTCCCTGCCTTTGATGCCAGCACCGTTAATCTTAAAGAAGCGGCTAAACGGGTGCTGAATCTGCCCGCAGTTGCTTCAAAGTCGTTCCTGATTACCATCGGTGACCGCTCAATTACCGGTCAGGTAGCGCGTGATCAGATGGTCGGTCCATGGCAGGTGCCGGTGGCTAACTGTGCGGTAACGACAGCATCGTTTGATACCTATGCGGGTGAAGCGATGGCTATGGGTGAACGGACGCCGCTGGCGCTGGTTGATTCGCCTGCGTCTGGCCGGATGGCGGTGGGTGAAACCGTGACCAACCTGGCATCCGCCCGCATCAGCGACATTATCGATATCAAACTCTCTGCTAACTGGATGTGTGCTGCGGGCCATCCGGGTGAAGATGAAAAACTTTACGACACCGTTAAAGCGGTGGGTATGGAGCTGTGTCCACAGCTGGGAATCACCATTCCGGTAGGCAAGGACTCCATGTCGATGCGTACCGTATGGAACGATGCCGGTGAAGATAAATCGGTAACCGCGCCGACCTCGCTGATTATTACCGGTTTTGCCCCGGTACTGGATGTCCGCAAAACCCTGACACCGCAACTGCGAACCGATATTGAAAACACCGACCTGATCCTGCTGGATCTGGGTAACGGTCAGAACCGGCTGGGTCTGTCTGCGCTGGCGCAGGTGTACAACGAAGTGGGCCAGGATGTCCCTGATGTGGATGACCCTGAACAACTGGTTGCCTTCTTTACGGCTATTCAGGAACTTAACGAGCAGGGGTTGCTGTTGGCATACCATGACCGTGCCGATGGTGGTTTGTTTACCACCATTGCCGAGATGGCATTTGCCGGACATACCGGTGTCGACATCAATCTGGATATGCTGGCGACTGACAGTTCTGAATTTGCTGCGGCGCTGTTCTCAGAAGAGCTGGGTGCGGTGATTCAGGTTAAACGCGATGATATCGAACGTGTGCTGACTGAGTTGAATGCAGCGGGTCTGGCCGAAATCACCAAGGTGATCGGATCGGTTAATATGGACGACGAGTTGCGGGTTCATTTCGATGATGAAGAGATCTACTCTGAGTCCCGTACCACACTGCAGCGTACCTGGGCGGAAACCTCTTACCGTATGCAGTCTCTGCGGGATAACTCAGTCTGTGCCCAGCAGGAGTTTGATGGGCTGCTGGACAAGCACAATCCGGGTCTGACTGCCGAGCTGACCTTTGATCAGAACGACAATGTGGCAGCGCCCTATATTCAGACCGGTGTACGGCCGCAGATGGCGATTATTCGTGAACAGGGCGTTAACGGTCAGATCGAGATGGGGGCGGCATTTGACCGGGCCGGTTTTGCTGCCGTCGATGTGCACATGAGTGACATTCTCGAGGGACGGATCGATCTGGACCGCTTTAAAGGCCTGGTTGCCTGTGGCGGTTTTTCTTACGGTGACGTGCTGGGCGCGGGTGAAGGCTGGGCTAAATCGATTCTGTTCAATAGCCGGGCACGGGATCAGTTTGAGGCGTTCTTTAATCGCGATGATAGCTTCGCGCTGGGAATCTGTAACGGCTGTCAGATGCTGTCACAGCTGAAAGAACTGATTCCAGGCAGTGATCACTGGCCTCGATTCTCTCGCAACCTGTCCGAGCAGTTTGAAGCCCGGGTGGCGATGGTGGAGGTGCAGCAAAGTCAGTCTGTCTTCCTTCAGGGAATGGCTGGGTCGCGGATGCCAATCGCGGTGGCTCATGGTGAGGGGCGTGCCGAGTTTGCTGATCAGACCCATCTGGCGAATCTACAAAGCTCTGGTACGGTAGCGCTGCGCTATGTGGATAACTACGGCAAGGTGACTGAAACCTATCCAGCTAACCCGAATGGCTCGCCTGTGGGGATCACTGGTGTGACCACCACCGATGGCCGGGTTACTATCATGATGCCTCATCCGGAACGGGTGTTCCGTGCGGTAACTAATAGCTGGGCGCCGGATCAGTGGCAAGAGGATGGCGCCTGGATGCGGATGTTCCGTAACGCCCGGGTATGGGTGGGGTAATCTGCTAGCTGTTGCGTTGCCAGCCTGATAACGTTATTCAGGCGTCAGGCAGAGAGAAAAAACGCGCCCTGTTGGCGCGTTTTTTGATAACAGTCTCCGGCTTTTAAAAGCTCAGATCGATGCCCGCATAGTAATAGCGCGACCCCGGATCTTGTGGCGTGCCGCGTAGCTCCATATTCTCCGGCAGTTCCCGGTTAAGCAGATTATCGATCCCTGCCATCAGTTGCACAGAGTGATTGAGCTGGTAGTTCAGATGGGTATCCACCGTGGTAAAGTGTGAGTCATAGGGTGACATTAAATTGCTGGGTGTAGCGTAGTAGTAACCCGTATAGCGAAACCTGATACTACTCGACCATGCAGAACTCCATTCTGAGTCAAGGGATACCCGGCTTTGCCAACGAGCACGTTCGGTCAGACGTTCATGGGTAGTGGCATCTCTGGCATCCAGATACTCCAGTGATCCGCTGAGCTTCTGTTGATCGGTCAAAGCATAGGAAAGGGTTGCTTCTGCACCTTCCAGTGTCGCTTTATCAATATTGGTGTACAGGTAGGTTTTGGTACAGCTAAAGCCAGGACAGACACCTGATGTACTATTCAGTTCTGCGGCGATCAGCTGGTCTACATCGGAGCGGTACAGTGTTAGTTCCAGAGCACCGCGATCCAGTTGATATCCAAGGCTAAGCTCATAACTGACCGATTCTTCTGGTTGCAGATCCGGGTTACCATTGATGATGCTGGTGCCATAACCGTTGCGGGTAAACGTGGAGTACATCTGCACCAGAGAGGGGGCGCTGAATGCTGTACCGTAGCTCCCTCTTATTTTCCATGGCCCATCGCTCCAGGAGAGGGACAGGCGGGGGTTGGTTGTGCTTCCGAAATCATTGTAGTTGTCATGACGAATACCGACGGTCAGGTTAACACTGTCTGTCAGGCTCCACTGATCCTGCAAAAACAGGTAGTAGTTATCACGATCAACGGATTGGGTGTTGATGCTGATATCGACATCGTCCTGGCGGTAGCCCGCACCGAGATTATAGAGGTGGATGTCGTTGAACAGGCCCGCATAGCGCCCCTCCAGCTGAGTTTGCCTGAAGTCGGTGCTTTCCTCTCCGGAGCCCCGGTTGACCAGCGCATCGCTATAACCCTGGGAGAGATCCAGATCAAACTGATCCGTATCGAACTGCTGTGTATAGCGGCCATTGAGTTGATAGCGCTTTTCTGATTCAAACCTGCCGCTGTCGTCAGCTTTTTTGTCGTTCTGGTCAAGATACTCTGCCCCCAGGGTTAGCTGAATATCATCCCGCAGATCATACCGGCCACGATAGTTAAGGAAGGTGCGTTGTTCCTCATTCAGGGTGCCGTTATCGTTTTCATAGGGGTTGCGCTGTTTATATTCGATCCCCAGGCTATGGCTACTGCTAGCGGTTACAAAATCACGGCTGGCATGCACAATAACCGTTTCTCGTCCGGCGGGTGATTCGGCTCCGCCAAGGGTCAGGCGGATTCGTGACAGGTCTTTGTCCGCTTTTTGAGTAATGATGTTGATGACACCCCCCAGGGCATCGGAACCATAGAGTGCTGACATTGGTCCCCGCACAATTTCGATACGTTCAATGTTTTGTAGCGAGATGTTATTGACGTTGTTGCCTGCGTATTTCTCAGTCCGGCGCAGTCCATCAACCAGAATGAGCGTGTGTGTACTATTGAAACCACGAATAGAAACCGATGAGCTGGAGCCACCGTCGGTGACCTCCAGGCCGGTACTCTGTTTCAAAACCTCGGCAAGGCTGCGACTGGAAAATGATTCGATCTCCTCCCGGGTGACAACCTCAATTGAGGCATCCACATCCTGTATTGACTGCTCTACCTGTGTCGCGGTGACAACGATGGTGTTATCAACAGAATTTGTAGCTGCTGCTAACGGTGCTGATACGCCGTAGACTCCCAACAACACATATGCTTTCATGTACTTCATAACCTTACATTCCATCAGTGATTTTGACGCTGCTATGGTAAAGCCTGACGATTGGTGGGAGGTGTGACAGAAGCGCGCATGCGTCAATTTGTCGCTTGAACAGAGCTGGAGCGCTTTTGAGTGGGAAGGCTATTAGATTAAAGAGCTAATACGTAGAAAGTTGTTAATAAGTAGCAGAGCTTATTAGAAGGGTGTAAATAGCCAGGCTGGTGGATGGAGCATTTCAGGTCTGCTCTTCTAACGGGAGTTTCAGCTTCCACCATGCCAGCATACCACCTTTAAGTTCCTGAGCATCAAAACCGGCCTTAGCGAGTTTACGGGTCGCGGGTTTGCTGCGATGGGCTGAGAGGCAGATACAGATGACCGGTTTATCCGTCGGCAGTTCACTTATCCGCTCGGCATTGAGGCTGTGAAGTGGCAATGAAATGGCACCGGGAATATGACTTTTATTAAATTCCATTGGCGTACGTACATCAATAAACAGATAGTCATCAATCTGTTGCGAGGCGATCTCAGCTGAGATTGAGGCAACGTTGCCAAGGGGGAGCCAGTTAAGCCAGCCGGGCAAGCCATTGCCATTATTGTTTCCGGGTGTGGTGCTTTTTGGTCTGTTCATCGGTGTACCCAAATATAGCCTTGTTGTAAGTCCACTATGGTCGGTAAACCTGCGGCTAGTCAATCCTCAACCGCGACACTGTCAATGTTATCCCAGCTCCTTTGAAAGCTATGCAGCGCATTCGGTTTCGGTATCGACCGTATTATCTGTAATCGAAGGGTGTCGAGTTGTGCCTGCTTGTTCTCACCGCTCAGTGATTTAAGGTGGTTGCTGGTGATTTTCAGGGGGTGGCTGATGTGTGGTATATACCTTTCTGCAACAGATATCTCTCTGTTGTGTGGCTTGTGGCGCGAAACAGGCCTCTGCGTAGTGTTTTTGTCTCCAGGCCTGGCGTTGATGCGGTATAAAAATGATATAAAAAAACCGAAGATCATACAGTATGCTTGTATGAGCTCCGGTTTATAGCAAACCTTACGGCTACAGTGCGGTAAGGTTATTATTGGCAGCGATTATTGCTGTACTTTTATTGCTGTACTTTTACTGCTGTACTTTGATCTGTTTCTGGCCGCTGATAGATACTTCTACGCGACGGTTCTCTCTCAGACAAGCCTTACGAGATGCGCCTGTGTCAGTACATACCTTAACAGGATTCGCTTCACCGAAAGAGTAGGATACTACTTTGCTGGTTTCGATACCGGCTTTAACCAGAGCTGCATCTACTGCTTCAACGCGACGCTTAGAAAGCGCATCGTTGTATGCGTTGGTGCCGATGGAGTCAGTGTAACCTTTCAGCTCGATAGAGTTCAGTTTAGCCAGGGAGCCCACATAGTTTACGATAGCGCTAACATCATTGACTTTGCTGCTGTCGAAGTCGAAATAAATGATGTGGCTCTCTTGAGCGTCAATCATTTTTGTTACCATTTTAGGTGCCGGGGCTGGAGCTGGGGCTGGAGCAGGTGCAGCTGCGACTGGCTCTGCGCCACACTCAACAGTTTTATCCTCTTCAGTCCAGTAGCTGTGCTGCCAGCACTCACCATAGCTGGTTTTCCAGACAGTGTCGTTAGAGGTGGTAGCATAACCGGCGTTGGTTGGGTGGGCATTAGCTACTGCAGAAATTCCCATTGTCAGAGCCAGAGCGGCAGAAAGTGCAAGCTTCTTCATCATTTACATCCTTATGTTGTAATTTCGTTCTTTTGTCGCCTATTTATACCAGTTCAACCTGAACCTAACTTAAACAGGTTGTGCTGATAGCGGGCATTTAAGCCTAAAAGAGACACTATGGTAAAACTTTTTTGTATGGTTTTACCATCACTTGTCGATAAACGCCTGCTTTTTTATACGGATCCTGATCAGCCCAGGATTGTGCCTCTGCCAGCGAGGGAAATTCAGCGATGACCAGGCTGCCAGTAAAGCCTGCAGGCCCCGGGTCTTCGCTGTCGATTGCCGGGTGAGGGCCGGCCACCAGAAGTCTTCCTTCATCGCGGAGGGCTTCCAGCCGCGCCAGATGGTCAGGCCGTGTAGCCATGCGCTGTTCAAGTGTCCCCGGTTCATCTTCACAGATAATTGCGTAAAGCATTGTATGGTCCTTAGTTATCGCTATGGTTTTCGTTATTGTCAGGTTTAATGTGTTTGGAGATATAAAAGCCCTGTAGCAAAATGAACACCATTGTCAGGCCGAGCATGCCAAACAGCTTGAAGTTAACCCAGGTTTCCTCGCTCATAGTGTAGGCTACGTAAAGGTTTACAGCGCCTAAAATTAGGTAGAATATGATCCAGGCGATATTCAGCTGTTTCCAGGCATTGGCTGGCATATCAATCGTACCGGCCATAAGTCGCTGAATAATAGTTTTCTCACCAATAAACTGGCTGCCCAAAAAGGCGGCTGCGAATAGCCAGGTGACGACGGTCGGTTTCCACTGAATAAATGTCTTGTCCTGAAACAATACGGTTGCACCGCCAAGAATCACAACCAGCCCCAGCGTGACCAGCTGAATCATCTCTATTTTGTGAGTTTTTATCCAGGTATAGAGCATCTGTAATAGGGTGGCAGGAATTAGCACGGCGGTTGCCAGAATAATATCGTCGGTGCTTTTGTAGACAATAAAGAAGATAATGACCGGTAAGAAATCGAGAAATATTTTCATAGCAACTTTTTTTGGTTAGGAAGTGGGTTGATTATAGAGTGAGCCAGTTGAGTTATAAACCCGAAACCTGTGAGGAATTGCCTTTCAGTGACCTTCATTGTCATTCCTGTTTCTCTGATGGTGAACTGACGCCTGCGGAGCTGCTTAAAGGGGCTGCAGATAAAGGGGTTGGCGTATTTGCGATTACCGACCACGATACGGTTGTTGGTGTCGCAGAGTTAAAGTCGGCTGCGCCAGAATATGGCATTCTTGCGGTTGCAGGTACCGAACTGACCTGCCAGTGGGGGCGCAGTATGGTGCATATCATTGGCTTAGGCTTTGATGAATGCCATCCGGCGTTGCTGGATTACCTGAAACAGCTTGATGCATTGCGGCTGATGCGGGCAGGGCTGATTGCCGAGAAACTCTGTAAACGCAATATTCCGGATCTTTTACCCCGGGCGATTGAATTAGCGGGTAATGGTCAGATTGGCCGCCCTCATTTTGCACTGGCCATGGTAGAGGCGGGTGTTGTAAATAATGAGGTGCAAGCGTTTAACCGATATTTAGGTGCGGGCAAAGTTGGCGATGTAAAAGTCGACTGGCCAACAATGGCACAAGGGATAGATATTATTCACCAGGCGGGTGGTGTTGCTGTTCTGGCTCATCCGACTAAGTATAATATGACCTTTACTAAAGTAAGGTTGTTGGTGGATAGCTTTTCTGAGCAGGGTGGTGATGCGATTGAAATAAGCTATCCCGGGGTGGAGTCTGGCCATATGTTGCAGTTGGATAAGCTGGCATCAAAGCATAAAATGATGGTGTCGGCGGGCAGTGATTTCCATAAAAAGCAGTTTCACTGGACTGGAATTGGAAAATATCCCCGTTATAGCAGTAATAATCTCCATGTACTTTCTAAACTGCTTCAGCATTAACTGAGTTTTAAGTAAAATAGATTTATTAACTTTTGTAGAAGGTTTTCCTGTGAGCCAGCTGTTTCAGATACATCCTGAAAATCCCCAGCCACGTCTGATCAGTCAGGCTGTCGATATCATAAAAAATGGTGGAGTCGTTGTTTATCCTACCGATTGTGCTTATGCCTTAGGTTGCCATCTGGGCGATAAGTCGGCAGTGGAGAAGATTAAGCGCATTCGTAAACTGGATGATAAGCATAACTTTACCCTGGTATGTCGTGACCTTTCTGAGATAGGGACTTACGCCAAAGTAAATAATTCAGTGTATCGTCTGTTAAAATCGATGACTCCAGGTGCCTATACTTTTATTTTAAATGCAACGACAGAGGTTCCACGTCGGTTATTGCATCCGAAAAGGCGTACAATAGGTCTGCGAATTCCTCAAAATAATATTGCGTTACAACTAATGGAAGCATTAGGTGAGCCGATAATGAGTACGTCGCTGATTATGCCGGGTGAAGAACTTCCCCTTATTGATCCCTATGAAATCAGGGATCTGTTACAGCATGAAGTTGATCTTGTCATTGATGGTGGTTATTGCGGAATGGAGGCAACATCCGTCATTAATCTCGTTGATGATGTGCCCGTCGTTATTCGTCGGGGTTCTGGTGATGTGTCAGATTTTGAATAAATAAACGTAATTCATTTTTTTTATTGAAAAATAGTATATCTTAATTAATAATTCTTCTGTTCCCAAACTTATTTTTATTGGTGATTTATAATGACCGACTTTGTAAAACTTCTTACCCGTAAAAACTCACTGCGTAAACAGTGCAATGAACTTTCCAGTGCTGATATTGAAAAGGCAATTGCTGATCTGACTGAGATCCTGGAAGAAAAACAGGCGAAGGAAGAGGAGTTACTGGCAGTTGAGCGTGAGCGGGCTGAAAAAATTGAAGCCATTAAACAGAGTATGCAGGAAGCTGGCATCGGTCTTGATGATCTGATGGTTATGGTCGATGCTCCGGTTAAGAAAAAGGTTGCGCCTAAATACCAGGTAACCGATGAAAATGGTGATGTGCACCAGTGGTCTGGCCGTGGTCGTACACCAGCAGCGTTTCAGGCTGAATTTGCCAAGGGCAAAACCAAAGATGACTTCTTAATTTAATCTGTCGTTTCCGCTATTATTGAAAAGCTCTTCGGCGCTACGCCGAAGAGCTTTTTTGTTTATTTTATTATCAGGAGTCTGAGTGCAGGCTTCTTAATGTGAGGATGCGTCGTGATAGACGAAAAACTTCAGAAAGTTTTGGCGCGTTCCGGATTAGGTTCACGTCGTGAGATGGAACGTTGGATTGAAGCTGGCCGTATCTCAGTTAACGGTCAGGTTGCAACGCTCGGCGACAGAATCTCGGTTCGGGATGAAGTTGAGGTTGACGGGCAGGCACAAAAAATGGTGTTCGAGCGCGACAGTGAGCGCCGTGTACTGATTTATAATAAACCGCTGGGCGAGGTTGCCACCCGACACGATCCCGAGGGGCGCTCGACAGTGTTTGATCATCTGCCGCCGCTTAAGCAGGGGCGCTGGATTGCGGTTGGTCGGCTGGATATAAATACCTCTGGGCTGCTGTTGTTCACTACCGATGGTGAGCTGGCCAATAATCTGATGCACCCTTCAGCCAATATCGACCGCGAGTATGCGGTGAGAATTTTGGGGGATGTCGATGAGGCGATGATCGCACGATTGAAAAAAGGCGTTCTGCTGGATGATGGCATGGCACGTTTTACCGATGTGCAGTTCTTCAATGGCGAGGGGGCTAACAAGTGGTATCACGTCTGCATTATGGAGGGGCGTAATCGCGAAGTACGGCGCTTGTGGGAGTCTCAGGAGGTTCAGGTCAGTCGTTTGAAACGGGTGCGTTATGGGCCCTTCTTTCTGCCCAGTGAGGTGAAAGCAGGGCACTGGAAGGAGCTGTCCCAGAAAGAAATTAATATGCTCTCGAGCATGATGGACATGAAGCAGAAGCATAATAAGCCGCTCTCGGTGCAGGATCAGGAAAGTGCTGCGCGTCGGGCTAAGCGGCAGAAGACGCGCCGCTCGGTAGGGCCGAAAAAGTCTGAGCGTTAGTCGGTGCGAAGATATTCGTCGCGGATAGAAAAAATGCAGCTTCAGGTTGCAGTGACCCCCAGTAGTTGGACAACCAACACTGGGGGTTTTTTATGCCTGATCGTTGTGCAATTTTACTGGGCGTTAAGGGACTGACCGTTTACGGCGCGGCTGTCCCGCCCCATCAGGTAGAGGTAAAGCGGCATTATCTCTTCCGGCGTCGGGTTGGTTTCCGGGTTTTCAGCAGGATAGGCGCTGGCGCGCATATCGGTACGGGTGGCGCCAGGGTTGATCGCATTCACGCGGATATTGGGGTTGTACTCCAGTTCGTCAGCCAGTACCTGCATCATCCCTTCAGTCGCGAATTTGGAGACCGCATAGGCTCCCCAGAACGCTTTGCCGGTTCTGCCGACGCCGGATGAAGTAAAGATGATGGAGGCATCTTCTGAGTCGTTGGTTAGTGAGAGCAGGGCTTGTGTCAGCATAAAAGCGCTATTGACGTTAACCTGCATAACCTGCTGCCAGACAACCGGGTCATAACTTTCGATCGGGGTGCGAGTGCCGAGGATGCTGGCGTTGTGCAGAATACCATCGATTCTGCCGAACTCCTGCTCCAGAGTGGCGGCCAGATTATCAAAGGCGACCTCCTCTGCGGTTTCCAGATTCAGGGTGATAATCGCGGCCTGAGGATAACCGGCGGCGTCTATCTCGTCGTAGACTGCGTCGAGTTTTTCCTCAGTGCGGCCGAGCAGGATGACGGTAGCACCGTGAGCCGCATAGCTAAGGGCTGCTGCTCGTCCGATGCCGCTGCCAGCGCCGGTAACCAGGATGATTTTGCCTTGCAGTAAGTTCTCCGGTGCCTGATATTCGTACATGACCGCTCCTCTGTCTGATCGCTTAGTTGTGGCGATAAAGTGTTTCAAGTATGGGGCGGATCTCGCTGGCGTGATCTGCCTGAAAATGGCTGTTCCAGTGGGTAATATCTTCGCCCTCGTCAAGATAACCATAACTGACAGCGATGGTTTGCATGCCCGCATTCAGACCTGCTTCAATATCCCTGCGATGGTCGCCGATATACACCGTGCGCTCGGGTGTGATGCCCAGTTGATTGCAGGCCAGGAATAGTGCTTCCGGGTGGGGCTTTTTCTCTTTGACGTGGTCTGGGCAGATAACCGTCGCGGCTGCAGGTTGCAGGTTGACGCTTCGCATTACCGGTGTTGTATAGCGTTCGGGTTTATTGGTGACAACTCCCCAGGGGATTGTATTTTCCTCTAGCCATCTGAGAAGTTCGGGAATGCCTGCGAACGGTTTGGTTTTAATGTTCAGGTGTTGCAGATAGAGTTCCAGCATCCGTTGGTGCAGAAACTCAAAGTCATCGGCCTGTTCGTTGGTCTGAAAGGCTGCGCTGACCATCGCCCGGGCACCGTTGGAGACATAACCGCGAATGAACTCATAGCTGACGGAAGGGTGGCTCTGTTCAGCCAGCAGCAGGTTGATCACATAGTGAAAATCCGGTGCAGTATCGAGTAGCGTGCCGTCCAGGTCGAATAGCACTGCTTCTGGTAGAAGAGTCTTCATCCCTTAGTCCGGCTTGCGGGTCGCGATCATATAGTTTACATCAACATCTTTGTCGTTGAGTTTGTAAGTTTTGCTCAGCGGATTGTAAGTCAATCCGGTGATTTTCTGACTCTGCAAGCCGCTCTGACGTATCCAGCTGGCCAGTTCAGAAGGGCGGATAAACTTGTTAAAGTCATGAGTGCCTTTTGGTACCAGTTTTAGCAGGTGTTCCGCCCCGATAATGGCCATCATGTAACTTTTAGGATTGCGGTTCAGGGTAGAGAAAAAGACAAAACCGCCAGGCTTAACCAGTCGGCTGCAGGCATCGACAATAGAAGAGGGATCAGGGACGTGTTCCATCATCTCCATACAGGTGACGATATCAAAGCTTGCCGGTTGTTCGGTTGCCAGTTGTTCCACGGTCACCTGGCGGTAGGAGACGTTGACACCACTTTCCAGACCGTGCAATTTAGCCACCTTAAGGGGGGCTTCTCCCATGTCGATACCGGTGACTTCAGCACCGCGGTGTGCCATCGCTTCAGATAATATGCCGCCACCGCAGCCAACATCCAGTACGCTTTTGCCATTGAGGGCAGCAATGCGGTCAATAAAGTCGACCCGTAATGGGTTGATGTCATGCAGTGGTTTAAACTCGCTTTCACGATCCCACCAGCGGCTCGCCAGTTCTTCAAATTTAGCAATTTCCTGGGGGTCGATATTTGCGCCGGTATTGTTCTGCATGTCAGTCATAATTAGCTGCCAAAGGCTGGTGTCTGGTGAAAATTCAGCGCCATTCTAGCACTGCTGGAGAGGCGAATACAGGTTGTCTGATCGGGAACTGCGCAGAACCCTGATTCAGGGGTCCAAGGTCTTAATTTTGCGAGAATATTGCGATTTCTTTATGGTATACTCGCGGGCTTATGGTTTACCGCTTTAAAGGTGGGTTTAACCACTTAATTCTCAGCAGTCAGATTCAAGGATAGCCAGAGCTATTATGGGTGATTTAGCCAGAGAGATTCTGCCAGTTAACATCGAAGATGAACTGAAGCAGTCATATCTGGATTACGCCATGAGCGTAATCGTGGGGCGTGCGTTACCAGACGTACGGGATGGACTAAAACCGGTACACCGTCGGGTGCTGTTTGCCATGAGTGAACTGGGCAACGACTGGAATAAGCCGTACAAAAAATCTGCCCGTGTGGTAGGTGACGTAATCGGTAAGTATCACCCTCATGGTGATAGTGCGGTTTATGACACTATCGTACGGATGGCCCAGCCATTTTCGATGCGTTATATGCTGGTTGATGGTCAGGGCAACTTCGGTTCTGTCGATGGTGATTCGGCGGCGGCGATGCGTTATACCGAGATCCGCATGGCGAAGATCTCGCACGAACTGCTGGCCGATCTGGATAAAGAAACCGTTGATTTCGTGCCCAACTATGATGGTACGGAGCAGATTCCTGCGGTCATGCCGACTAAGGTTCCAACCTTGTTGGTGAATGGTTCTGCTGGTATCGCGGTGGGTATGGCGACCAATATACCGCCGCATAATCTCGGCGAGATTGTGCGCGGTTGTATTGCGCTGATCGATGACCCGAATCTCGGTATTGATGGTCTGATGGAATATATTCCGGCACCGGATTTCCCGACCGGGGCGATCATCAATGGCCGTGCGGGTATCCTGCAGGCCTATCAGACTGGCCGTGGGCGGATCTATCTGCGTGCCAAACATCATATTGAGACCAATGATAAGAACGGTAAAGAGTCGATTATCTTTACTGAGATTCCGTATCAGGTTAACAAAGCGCGGTTGATCGAAAAGATCGCTGAGCTGGTTAAAGAGAAGAAGCTTGAAGGGATTACCGAGCTGCGCGATGAGTCTGACAAAGACGGTATGCGCATCGTTATCGAGCTGCGTAAGGGTGAAAATTCTGAAGTGGTGGTTAACAACCTCTTTATTCAGACCCAGCTGCAGAACGTTTTCGGTATCAATATGGTGGCGCTGGTTGATGGGCAACCACGTACGCTGGATCTGAAGTCGATTCTTGAATGCTTTATTCGTCATCGCCGCGAAGTGGTTACCCGGCGTACCGTTTATCTGCTGCGTAAAGCACGCGAGCGCGGGCACATCCTGGAAGGTCTGGCGATTGCGCTGGCCAACATTGATGCCGTTATCGAGATGATTAAGAGCTCTCCGACACCGGCGGAAGCTAAAGAGCGACTGATTGCAACCTCGTGGCAGCCTGGTGAAGTGACGGTGATGCTGGAGCGTGCGGGCGAGAATGCCTGCCGTCCGGAAGATCTTGAAGCACAATACGGTATGCATGAGGGTGTTTATCATCTGTCACCGGCGCAGGCTCAGGCCATCCTTGAGTTGCGTCTGCATCGCCTGACTGGTTTGGAACATGACAAGCTGATCGCAGAATATCGTGAACTGCTGGAGCGTATAGCTGAGCTGCTGGCGATTCTGAACAGCCCTGAGCGACTGATGGAAGTTATCCGTGAAGAGCTGGAGCTGATTGTTGAAGAGTTTGGTGATGAGCGTCGCACCGATATCATCGCGTCTCAGCAAGACTTTACGGTAGCTGATCTGATCGCTGAAGAGGATATGGTGGTGACCATCTCTCACGGTGGTTATGCCAAGACTCAGCCGCTGACCATGTATCAGGCCCAGCGCCGGGGTGGTAAAGGTAAGTCTGCGACGGCGGTGAAAGACGAAGACTTTATCGAGAGACTGCTGATTGCCAGCACCCATGACACGATTCTCTGCTTCACTAACCTGGGTAAAGTGTACTGGTTGAAGGTGTACGAGATTCCGCAAGCCAGTCGTGCCGCCAGGGGGCGTCCGATCGTCAATATTCTGCCGCTGCAGGAGGGTGAGCGCATCACCACTATCCTGACCGTGAACGAATATGCCGATGAGCACTACGTGTTTATGGCGACATCCAATGGTACGGTGAAGAAAACACCGTTGGAGAACTTCTCCCGTCCGCGTTCTACGGGGCTGATTGCGTTGGCACTGGATGAAGGGGACACGCTGATTGGTGCGGCTATTACTGACGGTACCGCTGAGGTGATGCTGGTGTCCAGTCAGGGTAAGTCGATTCGTTTTGCGGAAGATGATGTTCGTCCGATGGGACGTACCGCTCGCGGCGTTCGTGGTATTAAGCTGCAGGGTGATGCGAAGGTTATTTCACTGATTCTTCCTCAGGAAAATGGACGTATTCTGACGACCAGTATCAATGGTTTTGGTAAGCAGACTGCGGTTGAGGATTTCCCGACCTACGGTCGTGGTGGTCAGGGTGTTATCGCGATGCAGTGTACCGACCGTAACGGTGAGCTGATTGGTGCGGTACAGATGTTTGAAGGCGATGATGTGATGCTGATCAGTGATCAGGGCACATTGGTGCGTACCCGTGGTGATGAGATTTCCGTGCTGGGTCGTAACACTCAGGGGGTTCGTGTTATCCGCGTGGCGGAGGATGAAAACCTGGTCGGTGTTGCACGAATAGAGGAACCTGAAGTATCAGAGGATGATATGCTTGACGGTGAGCTGGTCGACGGTGAGCCGCTGGAGGATGTCTCTGATGCGGCAGACACCGGTGGGGCCTCAGAACCTTCTGAGACGCCAGAGGGTGACACCGACGAGTAACGGTGACGGCTAAATCAATGTGCGGCTCAGGCCGCACATTTTTGTCTTAGCCTGCTGTTTAAACTGTTTTACAGAATGACTTAGAAGAGCCCTTAACGGCGATCTTTTTTAAACCCCATTTTACGAACTTTGTAGCAGATCTATCATAATGACACGTAATTATAATTTCAGTGCGGGTCCTTCTGCACTGCCTGAAGAGGTCCTGAAACTGGCTCAGCAAGAGCTTCTGGACTGGCATGGTCTTGGACTTTCCATCATGGAGATGAGTCACCGTAGTGATGAATTTGTTGCTGTGGCGGCTGAGGCTGAACAGGATCTGCGCGATCTGATGAATATCCCGGATAACTATAAGGTTCTGTTTATGCAGGGTGGTGCGAGCAGCCAGTTCAGCATGATCCCTATGAACCTGCTGCGGGGTAAAACGACCGCCGACTATATCAATACCGGTGACTGGTCGATCAAAGCGATAAAAGAGGCGTCCCGTTACTGTGACGTGAATGTGGTTGCTACGACAGAAGGTAATAACTTTACCCGCGCCCCGGCGCAGGAAGAGTTGAAACTAAACCCGGATGCCGCCTATGTGCACTACACGCCTAACGAAACCATTCGGGGCGTTGAGTTTGATTACATTCCTGAGACCGGTGATGTGCCGCTGGTTGCTGATATGTCATCCAATATCCTCTCACGCCCAATCGATGTGAGCCGGTTTGGCATGATCTACGCGGGCGCTCAGAAGAATATCGGTCCTGCGGGCCTGACGGTGGTCATTATCCGGGACGACTTGCTCGGTAATATTCTTCCGGCAACACCGGCGCTGTATGATTATAAAGTCAACGCCGATGCCGACTCTATGCTGAATACACCGCCAACATTTGGCTGGTATCTGGCGGGGCTGGTATTTAAATGGCTGAAAGCTCAGGGAGGGGTTGAAGCGATCGCAGAGCTTAACCGTCGTAAAGCGGAGAAGCTCTATGCGGCGATCGATAGTAACCCGTTCTATTCCAATCCGGTGGCGATCAATGCGCGCTCCTGGATGAATGTCCCCTTTATTCTTGCTAACGCTGACCTGGATAAGCAGTTCCTTCTGGAAGCTGAGCAGAAGGGCTTACTCAACCTTCCCGGGCACCGTTCAGTCGGCGGAATGCGGGCGAGTATCTATAACGCCGTATCTGAAGCGGGCGTGGATGCGCTGATCGCCTTTATGCAGGACTTTTCACAGCGTCACGGCTAAGCCAGATAGCAGAGGGCGGTAAGATGAGTGATCAGGAATCAGAACTGAAACTTGTACGCGATCAGATCGACTCGATCGATAAGCAGATTCATCAACTGCTTAATGACCGTGCCCGCTGCGCGCAGAGCGTAGCTGAGATCAAGCAAAGGTATCAGGGGGCTCAGGAGGCGGTTTTTTATCGCCCTGAGCGGGAAGCGCAGGTGCTGCGCCGGGTTATGGAACGTAACGAAGGGCCGCTTGCTGATCTTGAAGTGGCCCGGCTATTCCGTGAAATTATGTCGGTCTGCCTGGCGCTGGAAAAACCGATGCATGTTGCTTTTCTCGGGCCGGAGGGGACATTTACCCAGCAGGCCGCCAGCAAGCACTTTGGCCATTCCGCCCACTGTATTCCGTTTAACAGCAATGATGAGGTGTTCCGCGAAGTTGAGGCGGGTGGCGCGCACTATGGTGTGGTGCCAATCGAGAACTCTTCCGAGGGGATGGTTACCCATACGCTGGATCTGTTTAAGCGTTTTAATCTTAAAATCTGTGGTGAGGTGGGCCTGCGCATCCATCATCATGTGTTGCGCTCAGGCGATGAAGGTCTGGAAAATATCACCCGTATCTATCTGCCACAACAAACACTCTCGCAGTGCCGCAGCTGGCTCGACACCCATTTTCTCTCAGCCGAACGTATCCTCGTCAACAGTAACGCTGAAGCGGCCCGGATGGCGGTTAAGCAGGGCGCCTCGGCAGTAGCGATAGCCAGTGATCTGGTGGCTGATCTGTATCAGCTGAATATCGTTGCCCGAAATATTGATGACCAGTCTGACAACAGCACCCGCTATCTGATTATTGGTAATCAGGAAGTGGGCGAAAGCGGTCATGATAAAACCTCAATTCTGGTGACCGTCAAAGACAAGGCCGGGGCGCTGTATGAGCTGCTGGAGCATTTTCATAAACATGAGATCAGTCTGACAGGTATTGAAACCCGACCCGCAAGTACCGAGAGCGCACATTCAATTTTCTATATTGATTTTGAAGGGCATGCGGCGAATCAGCATATACAGACCGTATTGCAGGAACTGCAGTCTGATACTGTAGAACTGAAATTGTTGGGCTCATACCCGGTAGCAGTACTCTGATCTGGAGCAAAGTAGATGGCATGTGATTTCTATCAGTTAGCAACGCCCGGGGTTCGGGGTCTCCATCCTTATCAGCCGGGGAAGCCGGTAGAGGAGCTGGAGCGGGAACTGGGCATTAAAAACAGTATTAAACTGGCCAGTAATGAAAACCCTCAGGGGCCGAGTGCGGTCGCCATTGCTGCTGTTCAGACAGCGTTGGCTGAGAGTTGTCGTTACCCTGATGCCAGTGGTTTTAAGTTGAAGCAGGCGTTATCAGATCACTACGGTATCGGTGTCAACACGATAACTCTGGGGAATGGTTCAAATGATGTGCTGGATCTGATCGGACGGACATTTCTGCTGCCTGGCGATGAGGTTATCTATTCAGAGTACTCCTTTGTTGTCTACATGCTGGTGGCTCAGTCAACCGGCGCCCGGGCGGTGGTGGTTCCGGCCCGTGACTGGGGACATGATCTGGATGCGATGGCGGCGGCCGTGACCGATAAAACCCGGGTGATCTTTCTGGCGAACCCGAATAATCCGACCGGCACCTGGTTTGGTGGGCAGGCGTTGCGGAGCTTTATGGCGAAAGTGCCGGAGAGCGTCGTGGTTGTGCTGGATGAAGCCTATCTGGAGTATGTTGCAGAATCCGGTTATATGTCGGGGCTGGCGCTGCAACAGGAATACCCGAATCTGGTGGTTACCCGAACCTTTTCTAAAGCCTTTGGTCTGGCCGCATTGCGTATCGGTTATGCGGTGGCTGATCCGGCGATTACTGATCTGCTGAACCGTGTACGTCAGCCTTTCAATGTCAATATTCCTGCGTTGGAGGCGGCTGCAGCCGTGCTTAGCGATAGTGAGTATTTGCAGCGCAGTGTTGCTCTGAATTGTACCGGTATGGCGCAGCTGGAGCAGGGGCTTGCCCAGCTGGGGCTCAGCTGGATACCCTCTGTGGGTAATTTTATTACGGTAGACTGTGGCTGTGATGCGGCACCACTATATGCAGGATTACTGCAGGAAGGGGTGATAGTCCGACCGGTCGCTAACTATCAGATGCCCAACCATCTGCGGGTGACCATTGGTTTGCCTGAGGAAAATAGCCGGTTTCTCAGCGCCTTTGACAAAGTATTGAAGCAGCAGTCAGGCAAGGCAGATACACTGTGAGATGTTTGACTGAGCGCGTATTGATTATCGGCTTGGGATTGATCGGTGGGTCACTGGCGAGTGCGCTGCGGGCGCGCAACATCTGTCGCACTGTGGTTGGTTTTGATCGCGATAAAGATGAGTTGGCCACTGCGCTGCGCCTTGGCATTGTTGAGGAAGCAGCAGCTGATCTGCTGGAGGCAGCAGCCCAGGCCGATGTGATTGTACTGGCTGTGCCAGTGAAGGCAATTGAAGCGGTTCTGGCGGAAATCTTGCCAGTATTGCGTCCGGACACTATTCTCACAGATGTCGGCAGTGTTAAAGGTAACATTGTCAGATCAGCGATCAATCTGTTTGGCTATGTACCAAAACGCTTTATTCCCGGTCATCCCATCGCCGGATCGGAGAAAAGTGGTGTGGCGGCGGCTGATGCAACACTGTTTGAGCATCATAAAGTGATTCTTACACCGCTGTCTGAAAGTGACCCGGATGCGGTCACACTGATCGCGCGGATGTGGCAAGCCGTTGGTGCACAGGTGCTGCAGATGGATGTTGACCGGCATGACGAAGTGCTGGCGGCGACCAGTCATCTGCCGCACCTGCTGGCCTTTTCTCTGGTGGATACACTGGCGCAGGAACAGGATTGTAATGATATTTTCCGCTATGCCGCGGGAGGCTTCAGGGATTTTACCCGGGTTGCCGCCAGTGATCCGACGATGTGGCATGACATCGGTCTGGCGAATAAACAGGCAATCCTGCAGAAGATTGACGAATTTACATCAGGTGTTAATCGGCTGCGAACAGCGATTGAATCTGAAGACAGCCTTGCAATGCTGGGGATTTTCACCCGGGCCAAGGCCGCACGTGAACACTTTTCTAAAATTTTATCGGGCTCAGCGTACTCGCAAAAGAATATGATAACAAAAGACACTACATTCTATGCACAACCCGGTGGTCAGGTGCAGGGCACGATTCGGGCTCCTGGCGATAAATCTATCTCTCACCGCTCCATTATGCTGGGGTCTCTGGCTGATGGTATCACCGAGATTACCGGTTTTCTTGAAGGCGAAGACAGTCTGGCGACCTTGCAGGCGTTCCGGGATATGGGGGTCGTTATTGAGGGCCCGCATCAGGGGGTTGTGAAAATTTATGGCGTTGGTATTAATGGCTTACGTCAGCCACCGGGGCCGATCTATGTGGGTAACTCCGGTACCACTATCCGTCTGATGTCGGGCCTCCTGGCAGGTCAGTCATTTGATTCTGAGCTGAGTGGTGATGCCTCTCTCAGTAAGCGTCCAATGGAACGGGTGGCTAAGCCGTTGCGGCTGATGGGCGCAGATGTCCAAACCGGCGAAAATGGTTGTCCTCCGGTGAAGATCAAAGGCGGGAAGAAACTTAAGGCGATCAATTATGAGATGCCGATGGCCAGTGCACAGGTTAAATCCTGTGTGATGCTCGCAGGTCTGTATGCCGAAGGTGAGACCAGCGTTATTGAACCGGCACCGACACGGGACCATACTGAACGTATGTTGCGTGGGTTTGGTTATTCGGTGGATGTTGCGGGTAATAAAGTTTCACTCTCCGGTGGTGGTTCTCTGACTGCAACAAAGATCGACGTGCCTGCAGATATCTCATCCTCAACCTTTTTCATGGTCGCAGCAGCTATCTGCCCCGGCTCTGATATTACCCTTGAGCATGTTGGCATTAACCCAACACGGATTGGCGTGATTAATATTCTGCGGGCGATGGGCAGCAATCTTGAGCTGTTGAACGAACGGGAAGTCGGTGGTGAGCCGGTGGCTGATATCCGCATCCGTTATGCTCCGTTGAAAGGTATCCGTATTCCTGAAGATCAGGTGCCGCTGGCGATTGATGAGTTTCCAGCGCTGTTTATCGCCGCGGTCTGTGCCGAGGGTGAAACGGTACTCACCGGTGCCGAAGAGCTGCGGGTAAAAGAGAGTGACCGTATTCAGGCGATGGTCGATGGACTGAAAATTCTGGGTGCTGACATCGAAGGTACACCGGACGGCGCTATTATCCGTGGTAGTAAAATGGGTGGTGGTGTGATTGAAAGTCATGATGATCACCGCATTGCGATGTCATTTACCATCGCTGCGCTCCGGGCCAGTGGGGATATCGAAATCCGTGAATGCGCTAATGTTGCCACATCGTTTCCAAATTTTGTTGAGTTGGCTCAGCAGGTAGGTATCCGGGTTCGTAAAGAGGAGAAGTAACATGGGAGATTTCCCGGTTATTGCAATAGATGGTCCTGGAGGATCAGGGAAAGGTACTATCTGCAGTCTGCTGGCCCGCGAGTTGGGCTGGAATCTGCTAGACAGCGGAGCCTTGTATCGGTTGGTGGGCCTGGCTGCGCGGCATCACGGTGTTGCTCTGGATGATGAAGCTGCGCTGGTGGTGCTGGCTGCTCATCTGGATGTGCAGTTTGAGACATCGGCTAATCATCATGAGGTTTCCATTGTTCTGGAGGGGGAAGACGTCACTAATGCTATCCGTACAGAAGAGTGTGGATCTGATGCGTCTGTGATCGCTGCGATAGGCTCTGTCCGGGATGCGCTGCTTGAGCGGCAGCGGGCATTTGTCTCCGAACCGGGGCTGATTGCCGATGGTCGGGATATGGGTACCGTGGTGTTCCCGGACGCCCCGTTAAAAATTTATTTGACGGCAAGTGCAGAAGAACGAGCAAACCGCCGGTATAACCAGTTGATAAATAAGGGGCTCGGTGCTAGTCTTCAGGCAATATTGGAGGATATTCAGGTACGGGACGCGCGGGATATGAATCGTGAAGTAGCGCCTCTCAAGCCTGCAAAAGATGCTATATCTCTTGATACTACTCATCTGAGTATTGAAGAGGTGTTAGCATCTGTGCTGGATCAGGCGAGACATAAGGGTCTGCGTTAACGGCAAAAAAAATGAGGTTTAGCCGGAATGAATGAGAGTTTTGCTGAGCTGTTTGAAGAGAGTCTGAAAGAGCTGGATATGCAACCAGGCTCTATTGTGACGGGTACTGTTGTCGCGGTTGATGGCGATTTTGTCGTTGTTAATGCCGGACTGAAGTCGGAGGGAGTTATCCCGCGAAATCAGTTTCTCGATGATGAGGGTAAACTGACCATCGCCGTGGGTGATGAGGTAAAAGTTGCTCTGGTATCTCTCGAAGACGGTTCTGGCGAAACTCAGCTATCGCGTGAAAAGGCGAAGCGGGCTGAGTCCTGGGGTGTGCTTGAAAAAGCGATTGCAAATGACGAAGTCATTACCGGACGTATTACCGGTAAGGTTCGCGGTGGTTTCACCGTTGATGTTAACTCCATTAGTGCCTTCCTACCGGGTTCTCTGGTCGATATTCGGCCGTTACGGGATACCTCTCACCTGGAAAACAAAGAGCTTGAATTTAAGCTGGTTAAGCTGGATGCCAAGCGGAATAATATCGTCGTGTCCCGGCGCGCCGTGCTTGAAACCGCTTACAATGCTGAGCGGGATAGGCTGCTGGCGACCCTCAATGAGGGGATGACGGTTAAGGGGGTCGTGAAGAATCTTACCGACTATGGTGCGTTTATCGACCTGGGTGGTGTGGATGGTCTGCTGCATATAACTGACATCGCCTGGAAGCGCGTTAAGCATCCGAGTGAACTGCTGTCGATCGGCGATGAGATCGACGTTAAAGTGTTGCGCTATGATCGGGATAAGAGCCGGGTTTCGCTGGGTATGAAACAGCTCACCCCGGACCCATGGGATGAGTTCAAGGCGGCCCATCCGGTCGGCACCAAAGTGTCCGCGAAGGTCACTAATATTGCGGATTATGGTTGTTTCGCCGAGATTCAGGTAGGTATCGAAGGCTTGGTGCATGTATCTGAGATGGACTGGACCAATAAGAATGTTCACCCATCGAAGGTCGTCCATCTCGGAGATCAGATCGAGGTGATGATTCTCGATATTGATGAGCAACGCCGGCGTATATCTTTGGGTATGAAGCAGTGTCAGGCTAACCCCTGGGATGCCTTTGCAGAACGCTACAGTAAAGGTACTGAGATCACGGGTGTGATCAAGTCGATTACCGATTTTGGTGTATTTATCGGCCTGGAGGGGGGCATTGATGGTTTAGTGCATCTTTCTGACCTGTCCTGGGATCAGGAAGGTGAAGAGGCGGTTAAGGCCTATAGTAAAGGTGATACTGTCAGTGCAGTGGTGCTGGCGGTTGATTCAGAGCGCGAACGTATCTCTCTGGGGATTAAGCAGTTAGGCGGTGATCCTTTCTCCGAGTATACCGCGGTGAATGCCAAAGGCGCGGTTGTTCAGGGTAAGATCACACAGGTTGAGCCGAAACAGTTAGTCGTTAGTCTGGCTGAAGGGGTTGAGGGCACGGTTAAAGTGCAGGAAGCCTCATTTGAACGGATCGACGATCTGACACATGCATTTACTGTCGGCGACGATATTGAGGTGATGCTTGTCAATATAGACCGGCGCACCCGTGCGATTACGCTATCAGTGAAACAGGTTGAAAAACGGCAGGAAAAACAGGCGCTGGATGCGATTAAGCACCAACAGGTTGAATCTGAAGGGCCGACGACTATCGGTGACCTGATCAGAGCTCAACTGGAAAAGAAATAGTAACGGATACACATAATTTCTGATGAGAGGTCTGGTAACTATCAGACCATCAAATGTCAGGGGGTGAGCATGACTAAGTCTGAACTGATCGAGCGTTTGATTGACCAGAACGAACAGCTTTCAATTAAAGATGTAGAGCTGGCAGTTAAAACTATGCTGGACCATATGACGGAGTCTCTCGCTCAGGGCGATCGCATTGAGATCAGAGGGTTTGGTAGTTTCAGCCTGCATTTTCGTTCGCCACGAGTGGGGCGTAATCCAAAAACCGGTGATTCAGTATCGCTGGACGCTAAATATGTACCACATTTTAAACCGGGTAAGGAACTGCGTGAGCAGGTTAATGACAGTCTTAAAAATGGACGGTCTTAAGGGATTGATTAATTTTAGGGGTAAATGATGCGTTGGTTAAAAACGCTGCTTGTGCTGGTGCTGTGTCTTGTATTTCTGTTCTGTGGCTGGACTTTTGCCACGCTTAATACTGAGATAGTCAGCATTAATATGTTTTTCTTTACTCTGCCCGAAGCCAGTTTATCTATTTGGCTAATGGCCAGCTTTGTGGCGGGTGGTATCGCTGGCGTTCTGGTTAGCAGCCTGTTTCTGATGTTGCTAAAACTCAAGCTTAAGGCCGCAAAGCGGAAGATTAGTTCAGCTGACAGGGAGCTTGATCAGCTGCGTACTGCATCTTTGAAACGCACTTCCTGAAATGAATGATTATCTGTTTATTATCCCGCTGTTTGTAGCGGTCGCTATCGGCTGGCTGATGGGGCGCCGTCAGCGGGATACTAAGCTGCCTCTGCACTCCTCGCTGCAGCAGGAGTATTTTCGCGGTCTTGATTACCTCCTGAGCGAAAAAACCGATGAAGCGATAGAGAGCTTTATTCGCGCCCTCGAAATAAATTCCGATACCATTCCTGCTCATCTGGCGTTGGCAAAGCTGTTTCGAAAGAAAGGGGATGTGGAACGTGCTATCCAGATTCATCAGAATTTGCTGGCCCGATCCGATCTTTCACGTGATGATTTTATGCGGATTCAGATGGCCCTGGCGCGGGATTACTATGCCGTGGGGCTGCTTGATCGTGCCGAAAATCTTTTGCTGGAGATTCGGGCGCAGCGTCCGGGCGCAGAAACCCATCAGAAAGTTATTGCTCTGCTGATAAAGCTCTACGAAAAAGAGAAGGAGTGGGGGCAGGCGATCGAGGTCGCTAAGCAGCAGAGTGCCGCTGAATTAGAGGGGCTTGAAGTTGAATTGAGCCACTATTGTTGTGAGTTGGCTGAGGGGTATATGGCTCAGCAACGCTACCGTCATGCTAGCGGTAAACTGAATACCGCTTTGAATTTTGATAAAGGTTGTGTCCGCGCCAGTCTGCTGTTGGCGGATATCGCTATTCAGCAGGAGAACTGGAAAGGGGCGATTACTGAATTGAAGCGGGTTGCCGCCCAGGACCCTCAGTTCTTATCTGAAACCATCAAGCGTCTGCAGCGCTGCTATGCTGAGCTGAACCAGCTGGCTGAGTTTGAACGCCTGATGACGCAGTGGTTGAACAAATACCCGTCAACCAGTGTGATGCTGGCCCTGGCTGGCCGGATACTCGAACAGCAAGGGGCTTACCCTGCGGGTGCTTTTATTACTGACCAGCTGAAGCACCGCCCCTCGGTGAAGGGATTTAACCGCTTGATTGACCTGTATATCGCCCACGCTTCAAAAGGAGCCAATGAAAGCCTGATGGTGTTGCGTGGTCTGACGGGGCAGCTGGAATTGAGTAAGCCGGTGTATAATTGTCAGCGATGTGGTTTTTCAGGGAAGTCGCTGCACTGGCAATGTCCCTCCTGTCAGAGTTGGGGGACGACTAAACCGATCCAGGGGCTTGAGGGTGAGTAGTCCCGATCTGAATCTGTATGAGATCTATCTAAATGAATAAGACGAAAGCGATTATTGTTGCGCTGGACTATCCCGATCAGGACGCCGCTCTGAAGATGGCAGATCAGCTGGATCCGGCCACATGCCGCGTTAAAGTGGGTAAAGAGCTGTTTACCCGGGCGGGACCGGCGGTGGTAGAGGCGTTGCATCGTAAAGGGTTTGAAGTTTTTCTTGATCTCAAATTCCATGATATCCCTAATACGACTGCAAAAGCGGTCAGAGCTGCGGCAGAGATGGGAGTGTGGATGGTGAATGTACATGCGTCCGGTGGCCGGCGGATGATGGAAGCAGCGCGTAATGAGCTTGATCAGGTGAATGGTGCTCAGACACTGTTAATCGCCGTCACTGTACTCACCAGTATGGAGCAGTCGGATCTGGCGGATATCGGTCTGGATATCGAGCCGCTTGAGCAGGTTAAACGCCTGGCATTGTTGACTCAGAACAGCGGTCTCGACGGTGTGGTTTGCTCTGCTCAGGAGGTAAAACCGCTGCGGCAGATCGTTTCACCAGCATTTCAACTGGTGACTCCGGGTATCCGTCCTGCAGAGGCTGAAGTTGGTGACCAGAAACGGATTATGACACCTGCAGAGGCGATTACCGCCGGCAGTACTCATCTGGTGATTGGTCGGCCGATCACACAGGCGGGAGTGCCGGTTGAGGCGTTACGCCGGATTGAACAGGAGATCCTTGCAGCACGTTAGTTGTCATATTTTTGTCATGTGCTATTAGTATTAAAGCCGGTTTTTACCGGCTTTAATACTAATGAAAAGGAAATTGCTATGAAATGGAGTTCGTATCTTAAATCGATATTATTGCTGCTCTGTCTGAGTTTGCCGTTGGGCGTATATGCTGAGCCGATGGTGAATATCAACACGGCAACGGTTGATCAGCTGGTAGAGGTATTGCAGGGGGTAGGGCCGGCAAAAGCCAAAGCCATTATCGAGTATCGAGAAACTAACGGGCCGTTCAAAACTGTGGATGAGCTGGCTAATGTGAAGGGGATCGGTAGTGCGACGGTGGCTAAAAACCTGCAAAGTATTATGGTTGAAGAGCCACAGTAAGATTGAGCGCAGTTAAGATGTGAAAGTAAGCTGTGACGTTAAGTTGTAGAGGCTGCCGTAAGGCAGCCTTTTTTATAAGACGAAGACCAGGGTAAGCGGAATAAAGATCAGTGATCCCATATTACCCAGCAGAACAATGGAGGCGACCTGTTTTGGTTCCTGGTTATATTGCTCAGCAACGATATAGTTTAGTACTGCAGGCGGTAGTGCGCCGAAAATGATCAGATAGGCAAACTGTTCGGCTTCCAGGTGCAGTAGTTGCTGAATGGCAAAGGCAATCAGAATGCCAATAGCCGGGCTGATAATAGCCCCGGTGACGCCTATCCTCCAGGCGCTGAAGTCAACGGTGATCAGTCTGACCCCCAGGGTAAAGAGCAGTAAAGGGATCGAAATCTGTCCCAGCATATCCAGCGAAGTAGAGATGGATGCTGGCATCGAAAGGTTGAAACTACTCCATAGCAGACCCGCAATGGTGGCGATAATGATCGGCATACGGAGCAGTCGCCAGGGATTGGTGCGATGGTCCATCATGTAGATGCCCAGAGTGAAGTGCAGGGTCATCTCAACAATAAACAACATAATTGCGGCGGGCAGGGCCTGCTCACCAAACGCCAGAATGATAAGAGGCAGGCCGAGGTTGCCGCTGTTGCTGAACATCATTGGAGGCAGAAAAGTTTTAGGTTTTACTTTGAGTATTTTACAGAGTGGCCAGATTAGCAGCCCGGACCCCAGAATAACAATCGCCGCACCTGCCGCCAGTGCCTGGTATTTCACCAGATCAAAGGATTTATCTGACAACACAAAAAAGATGAGTGCCGGGACAAATATATCCATATTCAACTGGTTGGCCAGTGACATGTCGGGTTTCTTATAGCGGCCATAGAGGTAGCCGCACAGAACAATCGCAAACAGCGGAAAAACGGTGAGAAAGATACGTTCGGCAAGTGCCAGGGTTGTGGTGTCCATCGGTTCAGACTTCCAGTAGAAAGGTGACAGGACCATCGTTGATCAGGCTGACCTGCATATCGGCGCCAAAGCAGCCGGTGGCAACGTCAGGGTGTTGTGCCCGGGCCTGACGGACAAAATAATCGTACAGCGCTTCGCCCTGCTCGGGTGTCGCGCCCTTGGAAAATCCCGGACGTAGTCCCTTGGCAGTGTCGGCTACCAGAGTGAATTGGGACACAACCAGCAGGCCGCCCTGCCGTTGTTGTAGGCTGAGATTCATCTTGCCCTCTGTATCGGCAAAAATCCGGTAATTCAGCACTTTCTGCAGGAGCTTGTCAGCGCTGGCTTCGGTGTCGTTCTTCTCGACACCCAGCAGAAGTAGAATTCCCGGACCTATTGCTCCATGGGGTTTGGCGGCAATATCAACTGAGGCGGACTTAACCCGCTGGATAAGTGCTTTCAACGCGGTTCCTTGTAACTTATTCAGGCTTTTGACAATGCAAACTGGTTAGTAGCTTTGATCAGGTTATCGGTGTTGCCGGGCTCCAGTGCGCTATGGCCAGCATCCCTGACGATATGCAGTTCAGCCTGAGGTAGTACCTCATACAGTGCAAACGCCTGTTCAATTGGACAGACTACATCATAGCGGCCGTGCACTATGACAGTAGGGATATGCTGAATTCTGTGGGCATCGCGGATAATCTGATCCGGCTCGATAAAGGCATGATTGATAAAGTAGTGTGCCTCTATCCGGGCCATCGCCAGCGCGATATGGGGGTCACCAAAGTGATCAACAAGGTCGCTGTTTGGATCAAGGGTAGAGCAACGGCCTTCCCAGACTGACCAGGCTTTGGCGGCAGACATTCGTGCGATTTCGTTGTCTGATGTCAGGCGTTTGTAGTAAGCCTGTAGCATCTCATTGCGCTCTTCCCGTGGAATGACCTTCTGATACTCTTTCCAGTAATCCGGGAAGATAGCGCTGGCGCCTTCCTGATAAAACCAGTGAATATCACGGTCGCGACAGAGAAAAATACCACGCAGAATCATGCCAGAAACCCGCTCAGGAAAACGTTCGGCGTACAGCAGGCTCAGGGTGGAACCCCATGAGCCACCAAACAGCAGCCACTCATCAATATTCAGGTGTTCGCGAATTTTTTCAATATCGCTGATCAGGTGCCCGGTGGTATTGTCTTTCAGCTCTGCATGGGGTGTTGACTGGCCGCAGCCGCGCTGATCAAACAGAATAATGCGATATTTTTCGGGATCAAAGAAGCAACGGTTAAAGCTGTTAGTGCCACCACCGGGGCCGCCGTGAATAAATAACACAGGGATGCCCTGGGCGTTGCCACTCTCTTCAATATAGAGGGTATGCAGGTCGTCAACAGCAAGGTGGTGCTGCTTATAGGGGTGAATATCAGGAAACAGGGTGTTCATATAGGTGTCCTTGTCAGTCTGGCAGACACCGGGAGTATAGCCCGGAACAGCGGTCGCTGTCCGGGCTATTTATGTGCAGATTTACCTGCTTATTGAAAAACGACAGCCTTTACTTCCCAGAACGGGAATGACGCTTACGTTCGTTTTCAGTTAGCATCTTCTTGCGGATGCGGATGCTCAGTGGGGTTACTTCCACCAGTTCGTCATCTTCGATGAAGTCCAGAGCCTGTTCCAGTGTAAAGCGCACTGGAGGGGTCAATTGAATGTTTTCATCGGTGCCGGATGCGCGTACGTTAGTCAGCTGCTTACCTTTGATCGGGTTAACGGCCAGGTCGTTGCTGCGGCTATGGATACCCAGGATCATGCCTTCATAGACTTCGATGTTAGGCTCGATACACAGGCGACCACGCTCTTGCAGGTTCCACAGAGAGTATCCCAGTGCTTTACCGGTTACCATGGAAACCAGAACACCGTTGTTGCGGCTGATAACTTCACCCTCTTTAACCACACCATAGTGGTCAAATACAGAGGTCATGATACCGGTACCGGAGGTCATAGTGAGGAACTGTGAACGGAAACCGATCAGACCGCGTGAAGGGATCAGGAAGGTCAGACGTACACGCCCCTTACCATCCACTTCCATGTTGGTCATATCCGCTTTACGCTTGCCCAGTTCTTCAATGATGTTGCCCTGGTGCTGCTCTTCTACATCGATCATGACGATTTCGAAAGGCTCGTGAGTTTTACCGTCAACTTCTTTCTGAATTACTTCAGGACGGGAAACACCCAGCTCAAAACCTTCGCGACGCATCGATTCGATCAGTACCGACAGGTGAAGTTCACCACGGCCAGATACTTTAAATTTCTCAGGGGAATCGCCTGGTTCAACACGCAGTGCTACGTTGTGAATCAGTTCGCGATCCAGACGGTCTTTGATATTCCGGCTGGTAACAAACTTACCGTCCTGACCCGCAAACGGTGAATCGTTAACCTGGAAAGTCATCGACACGGTAGGCTCATCAACAGAGAGAGGCGGTAGCGCTTCAACGGCAGACGGATCGCACAGCGTATCAGAGATGTTCAGGGCGTCGATACCGGTTACGCAGATGATGTCACCTGCCTGAGCGGCTTCAACATCGACACGATCCAGGCCCATATAGCCCATGATCTTCTGGACTTTACCGTTACGTACCTTTCCTTCGCGGTCGATGACTTTAACCACATGGTTAAGTCTTACCGTACCACGGGTTACCCGGCCTACACCGATAACACCAACGTAGCTGTTGTAGTCCAGCGCAGAGATCTGCATCTGGAATGGCCCTTCAGTGTCAACCTGTGGTGGGTTTACATGTTTTACAATCGCCTCGAACAGCGGCGTCATATCATCCGCCAACTGATCCGGCTCATTACCGGCAACACCGTTCAGTGCTGAGGCGTAAATGATGGGGAAGTCGAGTTGCTCATCGGTTGCGCCAAGGCTGTCAAACAGATCAAACACCTGGTCGATAACGTAATCGGGACGTGAACCAGGGCGGTCGACTTTGTTGACTACAACGATTGGGCGCAAGCCCTGCTCGAAGGCTTTTTGAGTTACGAAACGGGTTTGTGGCATTGGACCGTCAACGGCATCAACCAGCAGGCAGACGCAGTCAACCATCGACAGCACCCGCTCAACTTCGCCACCGAAGTCTGCGTGTCCGGGGGTATCAACAATGTTGATATGGTATTCATTCCATTGGATGGCGGTGTTCTTCGCCAGAATGGTAATACCCCGCTCTTTTTCCTGGTCGTTCGAATCCATGATTCGTTCGGTGCCTTCGTCACGACGGCCCAGCGTGCCGGACTGTGATAGAAGTTTATCAACCAGGGTGGTTTTACCATGGTCAACGTGGGCTATGATGGCGATGTTTCTTAAGTTTTCGATCACGTCTGGGGACCTGTGCAGACAAATTTAGAAGCGCACATTATACATGAGATATACCGCAGCTGCGTCTTTCTTATGTGCAGAAAGATAAAAATAGTTTTTTTTTCCGATTTGTTGATCTGTTTTAGAAGATAAGTGTTATAGGTTCGAGTATTATGAAGGCACCTTTTTGAGGCGGCGAGGATTAAGGCAAATCGGAAAAATGTGCAATGCACCATAATGGTTCGTTATTTGTTTATTTGCCCTGTTATGGTTCGCTATTCATGGGTTAATCTGTTTCAAATTCGATCAGAACCACTTTGTGCCGCGTTTTTTCGGTGCTTATGCTAACTGGCATAGCCCTTGCTGATTTTAAGGCGAAATAAACCTGACCGGTTTGGCTTTCGTAGTCATCAAAGGATCGGTTGGGCGTCTGGCAACATAATCTAGTGGAGAAAGTCAAATGTCAGAGACTCTGAATCTGATCAAAGAACATGATGTTAAGTGGGTCGATATGCGCTTCACCGACACCCACGGTAAAGAGCAGCACGTTACTATCCCTGTTACCGAAGTCGGTGAAGACTTCTTCGAAGAAGGCAAAATGTTTGATGGTTCGTCCATCGCTGGCTGGAAGGGTATTAACGAGTCCGACATGATCCTGCAGCCAGACGATTCGGCTTCTGTAATGGATCCATTTACGGAAGATTCAACTATTATTGTACGTTGTAATATCGTTGAGCCTTCAACCGGCCAGGGTTATGAGCGTGATCCACGTTCTGTTGCCAAGCGCGCTGAGGCTTACCTGAAGTCTACCGGTATTGCTGATACTGCTATCTTCGGTCCTGAGCCAGAATTCTTCGTATTTGATGAAGTTAAGTGGCATGCTGATATCAGTGGTTGCGGCTACTCTATCGGTTCTGAAGAGGCTTCATGGTCGACAAATAACAGCTATGAAGGTGGTAACACCGGTCACCGTCCACGTGTTAAAGGCGGTTACTTCCCGGTTCCTCCGGTTGATTCCCTGCATGATCTGCGTGCCGCTATGTGTGATGCGATGTCTGCGATGGGCCTGACTATCGAAGTACATCACCACGAAGTAGCAACTGCAGGTCAGTGTGAGATTGGTGTGGGTCCTAACACCCTGACAGCTAAAGCTGACGAAGTGCAGATTCTGAAGTACTGCGTGCACAACGTTGCTCACGCATACGGTAAGACTGCTACCTTTATGCCTAAGCCTCTGGTAGGTGATAACGGTTCTGGTATGCATGTTCACCAGTCTCTGTCTAAAGATGGCGTGAACATTTTCCACGGTGATGCCTATGCCGGTCTGAGTGAAACTGCACTGTTCTATATTGGCGGTATCATTAAGCACGCGAAAGCGCTGAATGCCCTGACTAACGCCTCTACCAACGCTTATAAGCGTCTGGTGCCAGGCTTTGAAGCACCTGTTATGCTGGCATACTCTGCCCGTAACCGTTCTGCTTCTATCCGTATCCCTTATGTAACCAATCCTAAGGCTTACCGTATTGAGACTCGCTTCCCTGATCCATCTGCTAACCCTTACCTGTGCTTTGCAGCGCTGATGATGGCGGGTCTTGATGGTATTCAGAATAAGATCCACCCTGGCGATCCAGCGGATAAAGATCTGTATGACCTGCCTGCTGAAGAAGCGCTTGCTATCCCAACCGTTGCGTCTTCTCTGGAAGAGGCGCTGGATGCTCTGGATAATGACCGTGAGTTCCTGACTGCTGGCGGTGTATTTACCGACGACATGATCGATGCATATATTGGTCTGAAGAAGGAAGAGTGTCTGAAAGTAAGTCAGACTACTCACCCGGTTGAGTTTGATATGTACTACTCTGTTTAATCCAGTGCGGATTAGCTGAAACAAGCCTCCTTCGGGAGGCTTTTTTTATTCCCGATTTTTGGCTGATTTTGTTTGCACTAAAACAGTGCGCATGATTTTATTGTTCGGGTCTCTCCGGCGGATTAACCCGCTTCAGAGTGGCCGTAAATCCCGGAATCTGTGCTTATTTTTTTCTGTGCACCGAGTTGGTTTACTTTTTGCTACCATCTTTATAGTAACCGTCTGCGATAAGTTAAAAGCAGTCATGGTCAGTTTCTGAGGCAGAACATCAACGATGAAAACACCCGATCTGCATAAACATATATTAGACAACCTGTCTACAGCGGCCCTGCTAGTCGATAGTGAGTTGCAACTGGTGTATATGAATCCGTCTGCCGAGATGTTGCTGGAAGCCAGTGCCCGGCGTTTGCGTCTGTTGCCGTTTCATGACTGGTTTCTGGTGGATGATGACCAGAATGCGTTAACTGGTGCGCTGGACAATGGTCATCCCTTTACCAAGCGTGAAGCAAAGTTAACAACGCTGGCAGGGCGGGAGATCACTATCGATTACAGTGTGAATCCAATGCCACAGAAATATGGGCGACTGGTACTGATTGAGCTGACGCCGAGAGATCGCTTGATTCGCATATCCCGGGAAGAGGAGTTGCTGAGTAATCATGAAACGGTGATCTCGCTGGTCCGGGGGCTGGCCCATGAGATTAAAAACCCATTAGGGGGGTTGCGCGGTGCGGCGCAGCTACTTGAGCGCGAGCTCGCTGATGAGTCATTACACGATTACACCCGGGTGATTATTGAAGAGGCCGACCGCTTACGGAATCTGGTTGACCGGATGTTAGGGCCGCATAAGATGCCACGTATGGAAGAGGTGAATATCCATTCCATACTGGAACATGTGAGCAGCCTGGTGATTGCTGAATTTGGTGATTTGGTTCTTGTTCAGCGGGATTATGATCCCAGTTTGCCTGAGTTTATGGGCGACAGGGAGCAGCTGATTCAGGCGGTGCTGAATATTGTGCGTAACGGTATGCAGGCGTTGCAGGAATCGGAAACTGAAGATCCGCATATCCTGTTGCGTACCCGTGTGATGCGCAATCTGACGTTGGGTGCTGAGATGCATCGGTTGGTTTGCTGTGTCGAGATAACCGATAACGGACCGGGCATACCGGAAGAACTACTGCAGAAAATTTTCTATCCGATGGTGAGTGGTCGAGCCGTCGGAACAGGCCTGGGATTGTCAATTGCACAATCTGTATTGGCACAACACCGGGGACTGATCGAGTGTCGAAGTGTCCCCGGAGAGACCTGCTTTCAATTATTAATACCTCTGGAGCTACAATGATGACTAATGCTGCATCTGTATGGATTGTAGATGATGACCGTTCGATTCGCTGGGTGATGGATAAAGCACTCTCCAGTGAAGGGGTCAGAGTCACACTGTTTGAAAGCGGCGATAGCATGTTGCAGCAACTTTCGCGGGAGGTACCGGATGTTGTTGTCAGTGATATCCGGATGCCGGGTATTAACGGGCTTGATCTGCTTGAGCGGGTGAATGCTGAGCATCCGGAACTGCCGATTATTATTATGACCGCCCATTCCGATCTGGATAGTGCGGTGGCCTCCTATAAAGGTGGGGCGTTTGAGTACCTGCCTAAGCCCTTCGATATTGATGAAGCGGCAGCGCTGGTTTTACGAGCCGTAGAACACTCCCGTGAACAGCAGCAACAGCGTGGTGTTGAGCCTGAGGCGCAGACTGAAATAATCGGTGAAGCTCCGGCAATGCAGGAGGTATTCCGGGCTATAGGTCGTTTGTCTCAATCGAATATCACGGTATTGATCAATGGTGAATCCGGTACTGGTAAAGAGTTGGTGGCGAATGCTTTGCATCAGCACAGTCCACGTTCATCCAGACCATTTATTCCTTTGAACATGGCGGCTATCCCCAAAGACCTGATCGAATCAGAACTGTTTGGTCATGAAAAGGGAGCTTTCACCGGTGCCGCCTCTGCCCGTCCGGGGCGTTTTGAGCAGGCGGATGGTGGTACACTGTTTCTCGATGAGATCGGGGATATGCCTGCGGATACCCAAACCCGGCTGTTGCGGGTGTTGGCTGAGGGGGAGTTTTATCGTGTTGGTGGACATACCTCAGTTAAGGTCGACGTGAGGATTATTGCTGCAACCCATCAGGATCTGGAAAAACTGGTACAGGAGGGGCGTTTTCGTGAGGACCTTTTCCATCGACTGAACGTTATCCGCATCCACATTCCAAAGCTGGCTGAACGTCGCGAAGATATTCCCCGGCTGACCCGTCATTTTCTGCAAAGCTCTGCCGAAGAGCTGAGTGTTGAATCAAAGCTGCTGCACCCGGATACCGAAAAATTTCTCAGTACACTACCCTGGCCAGGTAACGTGCGGCAGTTGGAGAATACCTGTCGCTGGCTAACAGTGATGGCGTCTGGTCGTGAAGTGCTGGTGGGTGATCTGCCCCCGGAGCTGCTGGATCATACCGGTGATGAGCAGGTTGTTACCTCGAACTGGGAGAAAGCCTTACGTAATTGGGCGGAGAAACAGTTGCAGCAGGGATCTACATCTATTTTAGATACGGCGGTGCCTGCATTTGAAAAAATAATGATTGAAGCGGCGCTGAAGCAAACCGCTGGTCGTCGCCGGGATGCCTCGCTGCTGTTGGGGTGGGGGCGTAACACGCTAACGCGCAAGATCAAAGAGCTGGGTATGGATGATGTGCCGGAGTCTGTAGAAGAGTGATCTTACGCTTGTTTCAGCTATAATCCCTGCCTCATCGAGAGTCAGGGATTTTTTTATGCTGCATGTGGTGCTTTACCAGCCTGAGATACCGCCAAATACCGGTAATATCATCCGCCTGTGTGCGAATACCGGATTTCAGTTACATCTGATTGAGCCGCTTGGATTTGATTTTGATGATAAAAAATTGCGACGTGCCGGGCTCGATTATCATGAGTTTGCCCGGGTAAAGCGCTATGCCGATCTTGGCAGCTGTCTGACTGAACTTGCATCGGGAACCGTGTGGGCGCTGACGACGAAGGGGAGTCAGTGTTACTCCAATGCGGCGTTTGCTGAGGGAGATGTGCTGCTGTTTGGTCCGGAAACTCGTGGTTTGCCAGCCGAGGTGCTGGATAGCCTGCCCGCGGCGCAACGCCTCCGGTTGCCGATGAATGCCGACAGTCGAAGTCTGAACCTGTCAAATACGGTTGCGGTAGTGGTCTATGAGGCCTGGCGACAGCTGGGGTTCGGTGGCAATAGCTGAGTCACGGGTCAGTGGTGTGGCGGTCTCTGATAACGCTGCCAGGTCACAGCCGCATTAAGCACAAAAAAATCCGATGACATTGCTGGCATCGGATTTTTTGTTTAAGCGTCGGCGTGCTTAATGCTGTGGCGCTTCTTCAGCCGCAGCGGCAGCCTGTTGTTGCATCTGCTGGGCATATAATGCATCAAAGTTGACCGGAGACAGCATCAGTGCAGGGAAACTACCCTTGTTAACCATGTTGTCGATCGCTTCACGAGCATATGGGAACAGAATGCTTGGGCAGAAAGCGCCCAGCGTGTGATGCAGTTCAGCATCGGCAAGACCGGTGATGGTAAAGATACCGGCTTGCTGAACCTCAACCAGGAAAGCGGTGTCGCTATCGTTTTTAGCGGTAACAGTCAGTGTCAGAACCACTTCAAACACGCCTTTATCCAGCGTGGTGGTTGCGGTGTTCATATCCAGGTTGATCTCTGGCTGCCACTGCTTAGTGAACACCTTTGGTGAGTTAGGCGCTTCAAAAGAGGAGTCTTTAATATAAACACGCTGAATCGCAAACTGAGGAGCCTGTTGTTCCTGGGTGTTCTGTTCGTTCTCTGCCATTGTCCTGTTTTCCTGTAAATAATGAGTTAACCGGCCAGTAACGGATCAAGCTTTCCCTGTTGTTCCAGGGCAAACAGATCGTCACAACCGCCGACATGAAGTTGGTCGATAAAAATTTGTGGAACTGATGTCCGGCCGCTGCGCTGGTTCATCTCCTGGCGGGCGCCGGAAACCTTTTCGACATCTATCTCTGTGTAGCGGGCGCCTTTATGATCCAACAGCATTTTTGCCCTGCGGCAAAAGGGACACCAGCTATTGCTGTATACGGTAATCTCCGGCATGACTATTTAATCTCCGGCATGACTATTTAATCACCGGAAGGCTTTGGGCTTTCCATTCGGTCATGCCGCCAGAGAGACGGACAACGTTATCAAAGCCTGCGGTTTTAAGTTTTTTGCTGGCTGCACCGGCGGTCTGGCCAATATTACAGACGACGATAATCGGCTTCTGTTTATGCTTGTCCAGCTCGCTCATGCGTTTGTCCAGTTCAGTGACCGGGATATGGATAGCATTGGTAATGTGTCCGGTGGTGAACTCTTTTTTGGGCCTGATATCCAGAATAACCGCATTATCTTTGTTGATCAGTCGGGTTGCTTCATGGGTGCCTACGGACTTTCCTGCTTTATTCTGTTCAGTCCACAGCAGCATTGCCAGGGTTAAGCCCCAGGCGGCTACCAGCATAATATTGTTAGTGATGAATTCGAGCAGTTGTTCCATTCTCTGTATCCGGCCAGTTGCGAAGCCGCGGAATTAATTGCGGGTCGCGGTGATAGTTTTTAAAGGTGATCGTTTTTAAAGCCGGTAAGTATACCTTGCGAAAGCAAAACTGGTAACAGCCGAAGGCGTGAAATCCAGAGGAAAAGTGATCAATGTCGGCGATATCTGATTCAACAGAGATTTTCTTTCGAGCTCCCGGGCCGTAATCCTGGGATAATTAGCCATTACTGCGTTTTGCCAGTAAAATAGCAGGCCGTTGATCCCATGTTAAAAAGCCGTTTTAATTGACTGCATGGCAATAAAATAACTCCGAGTGAAAATATCTCTATGACTGAACAGCGATCCCCAAAAGCATTAATTATTCTCGATGGCTTCGGTGTCGAGCAGACTGAATCCAGCGCCATTGCTGCTGCTAATACGCCAACCTGGGATCGGTTGATGGCTGATGCGCCTCACAGTCGTATTGCAACGTCTGGCTTAGCGGTTGGTTTGCCTGAAGGGCAGATGGGGAATTCTGAAGTCGGGCATATGAATATCGGTGCTGGCCGGGTGGTGTACCAGAATTTTACCCGTATCAGTAAAGCGATTGAGGATGGCGAGCTATTCGCCAATGAGGTGCTGACGGCTGCAATTGATAAAGCGATCGCTGCGGGTGGGGCAGTACATGTTACCGGGTTGTTGTCCCCCGGCGGAGTGCATAGCCATGAAGAGCATCTGTTTGCGTTGCTGGAGATGGCGGTTAAGCGGGGGGCGCAACAGGTATACCTGCATGGTATTCTGGATGGTCGGGATATGCCGCCACGCAGTGCTGAGGCATCTATTATCGCGGCAGAAGCAAAATTTGCCGAGCTGGGTACGGGAGCGATTGCGACTATCGTGGGGCGTTATTTCGCAATGGACCGCGATAACCGCTGGGATCGTGTGCAACTGGCGTATGATGCGATGACTGCCGGAAAGGCCCCTTGCTATGAAACTTCAGCACTGGATGCCCTGCACAATGCCTATGAGCGTGATGAGAACGATGAGTTTGTTCAGGCCACCACGATTGTTGGTGAAGATGGGTTGCCGAAAGGGCTGGTGCGGGATAATGACACGGTAATCTGTGCCAATTTTCGCCCGGACCGTTCACGGGAGATTACCCGGGCGTTTGTTGATAGCCCATTTGAGGGGTTTGTCCGCAGCAGCACACCAAAACTGGCGGATTATGTCATGATGACCGAATATGCGTCAGATATTGCCGCCAGTTGTGCCTATCCACCGGTTAAGCTGTTTAACAGTCTGGGGGATTTTCTGGCGAAACAGGGGCGGACGCAGTTGCGTATCGCTGAAACGGAGAAATATGCCCATGTGACGTTCTTTTTTAACGGTGGTGAAGAACAGCCGTATGCTGGTGAAGAACGCATTCTGGTGCCCTCTCCGAATGTTGCTACCTATGATCTCAAGCCGGAGATGAGCGCGCCGGAGGTTACCGATAAGCTGGTTGAAGCGATCACCGGTGGTAAATTTGATCTGATCGTATGCAACTTTGCTAACCCTGATATGGTGGGGCATACGGGTAATTTTGCCGCAGCCGTGAAGGCGGTGGAAGTGATCGATCAGTGCATCTCGCGGGTGCTTGAGGCGATGCAAAAAGTGGCGGGGGAAACGCTGATTACTGCGGATCATGGCAATGTGGAGTTGATGGTTAATCCAAAAACCGGTCAGGCGCATACGGCACACACAACCTGGCCCGTGGCACTGGTGTATGATGGTCCGCGCAGATCACAGCTGCGGTTGAATGATGGTGCGCTGTGTGATCTGGCGCCAACCTTGCTGGCGCTGATGGGGCTGGAACAACCGGCAGAGATGACCGGCCATTCACTGGCTGTGCTGGGGTAGGAATCGGGGCCGTTCATTGAACGGCCTTTCTTATATATGCCGAGAACACTTACACATATTGTTGTCACTCTTTTGCTGTTGTTGCTACCGCTGCCACTTGTTGCTGTGCAGGAAAAAGCCACCGAGGCGGAGATTGTTACCCTCAAGAAAACAATTTCAAAACTGACGAAAACGCTGGGTTCGTTAGAGGGCGAGCGCTCTTCAGTGCAGCAGGAGTTGCGTCGTACCGATAAAAACATTGGTGAATTGGCGCAGGAGATTCTGCGGCTGAATGCGCAGTTGAAAGGTGCTGAGGCACGGTTACGTAAACTCGAAGAGGAAAAAAAACCTCTGCTGAGTGGGTTGAAACAGCAGGCAGCGGGGCTGGAGTTGCAGCTGCGCCAGCAATATAAGACCGGTAGCCAGCCACGCTTGCAACTACTGCTGACACAGCGGGATCCGGAACAGATCTCGCGGATGCTGCGTTACTACGACCGCATCAATAAGACTCTGAGTCAGCGACTTGAGTCGTTCCGGCAGGGATTGGTTCAGCTGGATAAGGCTGAAGAGGATATTCGAGCTGCGCAACAGGATATATTCGACCGGCGGGATCTGCTGAAAGCGCGCTCAAATGATCTGGAATCGGTACGCCAGGAACGTCGGGTTGTGTTGAGTAAGCTGGAGAAAAAACTTACAGACGGAAGTCAGCAGCTGAAATCGATGCAGGGAGATCAGCGGCGACTGGAAAAACTGCTGGCACAGATTCGTGAGTCGATCGAAAAGATTGCCATCGGTGGCGATGAGCGCTCCTTTGCTGAACTCAAGGGACGTTTACCCTGGCCGACAAAAGGAAATATTAGTCGTCGTTTCGGTAGCAACCAGGACGGTATGCGCTATGAGGGGATCCTGGTCGCACAAAAATCAGGACAGCCTGTCAGGGCGGTACATCATGGGCGGGTGGTCTTTTCCGACTGGCTGCGCGGCTATGGACTACTTACGATTGTCGACCATGGAGGTGGTTATATGAGTCTCTATGGGCATAATGAATCCCTGTTGAGGGATGTGGGTGAGTGGGTGTCTGCCGGAGACCAGCTGGCAACTGTCGGCAATAGTGGTGGCAGTAGCCTGTCGGGCCTTTATTTTGCCGTACGCTATAAAGGAAATTCTACAGATCCGCTTAAATGGCTGGCGAGAAGGTAGTCGTAGCGGTTATGCTGTTTCAATATTTAACAGATGTAAAAAGGATGAACCATGACGCTGAAGCAACAGCTAACCAGCCTGACTAAACCTCTGTTGCTGGCCTGCCTGCTGAGCGGGTTAACGGCCCCTCTGTTTGCCGCAGATGCAACATCGGATAATACTGCGGCTAAAACGATTCCACTGGAAGAGATTCGTCTGTTTACTGAAGTATTTGAGCGTATCAAAAATGCTTATGTTGAGCCGGTGGATGACGCCAAACTGCTGGAAGATGCGGTGCGGGGTATGTTGGCTGGTCTTGATCCTCACTCGGCTTATCTTGAGCCGGAAGCGTTCTCTGATCTGCAGAGTCACACCAGTGGTGAGTTTGGTGGGTTGGGTATTGAGGTGGGTCTGGAAGATGGCTTTATTCGTGTTATTGCGCCAATTGATGATACCCCTGCACAGCGGGCCGGTGTCAAATCCGGTGACCTGATTATTAAACTGGGTGATCAGCCAGTACAGGGAATGGGGCTGGCGGAAGCGGTAAAACTGATGCGCGGCACGCCCGGTTCTGAACTGGTGCTGACGGTGGTGCGTGAAGGTGAAGATAAACCGCTTGAGATCGTGGTAGTGCGTGACATTATTCGTGTTGCCAGTGTGAAACAACGTATGCTCGATGGCGGTATCGGCTATCTGCGTATTACGCAGTTTCAGGTTAATACCGGAAAAGACCTGCAATCGGCCATTGAAAAACTTAAAGCTGAGAGTGAGTTAAATGGAGTGGTGCTGGATCTGCGTAATAACCCGGGCGGCGTTCTGCGGGCGGCAGTGGAGGTGTGCGATGCCTTCCTCGACCAGGGGTTGATTGTCTATACCCAGGGGCGGGTCACTAATTCCGAGCTGCGTTACAATGCGACTCAGCGCACACTGATTGATAACAATGTGCCAATTGTGGTGCTGATTAATCAGGGGTCGGCATCCGCTTCTGAGATTGTTGCTGGTGCGCTACAGGATCAGGCCCGGGCGGTTATAATGGGCGTTGATAGCTTCGGTAAGGGCTCGGTGCAGACAATCCTGCCGCTGACCAAACAGCGGGCTTTGAAACTGACAACGGCACGCTATTACACCCCTCTGGGACGCTCAATTCAGGCCCAGGGAATTGTGCCTGATATCTATGTTGCCGAAGCTGATGTGAACCTGAAAGACTCTGGTAATTTCATCAAAGAGCGTGACCTGAGTGGTCATCTTGAAAATGCTAAAGCGAAAGCCCCGGATCCGTCTGAGGCGTTGGTGTCGATGGTCGAAAGCGACTTTCAGTTGTACGAAGCGCTAAACCTGCTGAAAGGGCTCGCCGTGGTTAAATCCGCAGCCGCTGCCCGGCAGACAAAAGCCGGCGCTAAGCCGCAGTGAAGCGAACGGTTTTTCTGTCCTACAGGCTCGCTGGATTCTATTCCGCGGGCCTTATCTTTTTGTTGGCGCTGTTGCAGCCATTGATGGCGGAAACAGGCCCGCCACGTCTGATTATTATTGTTGATGATCTTGGTAATAATCTGGAACAGGGCAAAGCAGCAATCAACCTGCCCGGGCCGGTTGCCTACTCTGTTCTGCCCCACACCCCCCACAGTGTAGATCTGGCTGAGATGGCCTATCGTCAGGGAAAAGAGGTCATGCTGCATGCACCGATGGCCAATACTGCTCATCTGCGTTTAGGACCGGGGGCGTTGACGGATACGCAGAGCCAGGCGCAACTGATAGCTGTCCTGCGGGATGATATCGCTGCAGTTCCTCATGTGTCGGGTGTGAATAACCATATGGGGAGTTTACTGACGCAACAGCGGCAGAAAATGGACTGGGTAATGTCGGTCTTGGCGGAGGAGGGGCTGTTCTTCCTTGATAGTCGAACGACCAGTGACACCATGGCCTGGAAATCAGCATACTCTCAGGGGATTCCCTGGTTGGTGCGGGATGTTTTTCTGGATCATGAGCAGACCTCCGCGTTTATTGATAAACAGTTCCGCTATGGTTTGAGACTTGCCCAAGAGCAGGGCTTTGCTGTACTGATCTGCCACCCCTATCCGGAAACGATTCGCTACCTTCAGGATGCCTTACCTAAAATTGGCGAGCAGGGGATTCAGCTGGTGGCTCCCAGCGGTTTTCTGTTTCAACAGGCCGAGGCGCGCCGCTTGGTTGAAGCCCAGCTTGCCGAGCGCAAGCTGGGGCATGAGTGTGATCGGCATGAAGGACACTGCCAGGATCACCTGGCTCAACATCCGGCTGCGAAGCCGTTGGTTCGCTGAGCCTCAGCGGCTCGCTGCTATGGCGAGTACGCTCCACTGGTCTGCCCAGTTGGCGGTTGGCCGGGCTTTGAACTCACTGCGAACAAACTGACGGATGCGCCCCTCTGCACAGGCCAGCATCAGATTGGCGGTGGCACCGGTGGGGAGTTGTGTACGCAGCCCCTCAACCTGCTCGGCAGTACGCATAATCTGTTTCAGCTGGGTTTCCATGCGTTCAAAAAACTGATTGATGCGTTGTCGCAGCCGGTCGGTTTCTCCAGAGAGCGCATCCCCGGTTAGAATCCGCGCCATGCCGGGGTTCTTCTCTACAAATGCCAGCAGCAGGGTGAGAATCTGTTCACACTGTTTCATGCCGTTGGCATCTGAACCGGTAATCATGTTGATGCGGCTGAACATGGTCTCTTCAATAAATGAGATCAGTCCTTCAAACATGCGCGCTTTGCTGGGGAAGTGGCGATACAGCGCCGCTTCCGATACGCCGACATGCTTAGCGAGGGCCGCCGTAGTAATGCGGGCCCCCGGATCGCTTTCCAGCATCATTGCCAGCGACTGCAGAATCTGCTCGCGCCGGGAGGGCTTCTCTGTGGTATCCACATCCATCACTCTTGCACCTTGCGTGATTGGTTGGTGATCAGTGTGCCTACACCTTCATCGGTAAACAGTTCCAGAATGCAGGCGTGTGCTACCCGGCCATCAATAATGTGCGCACTGGTAACGCCACATTTTACAGCGCTGAGTGCGCAGTCGATCTTGGGCAGCATGCCACCATAGATTGTGCCGTCTTCAATCAGTCCATCAACCTGTGCGGTTGTCAGCCCGGTGAGGACATTGCCCTCTTTGTCCAGCAAGCCGCTGATATTGGTTAGCAGAATCAGTTTTTCTGCCTGCATTACCTCAGCCACTTTACCGGCAACAAGGTCTGCATTGATGTTGTAGGACTCGCCATCTTTGCCAACGCCGATGGGGGCGATAACCGGAATGAAGTCAGAGTTGCTGAGCATATCAAGTACTTTGATATTGACATGATCGACTTCGCCAACATGGCCGATATCGATAATCTCAGGCACGGACATCTCCGGTGACTGGTGCTTCACCTTCAGTTTTCGTGCACCTAACAGCATGCCATCTTTACCGGTCAGACCGATCGCTTTACCGCCGTTGCGGTTGATCAGGCCGACAATATCTTTGTTAACCATGCCGCCCAGTACCATCTCAACCACATCCATGGTTTTCGAATCGGTTACCCGCATGCCATTCACAAAGTGTGATTCAATCGCCAGTTTTTCCAGTAACTCGCCAATCTGAGGGCCGCCGCCGTGGACGACAATCGGGTTGATGCCGATCAGTTTCATCATCACGATATCACGGGCAAAACTGTCCTTCAGCTTGTCATCAATCATCGCGTTGCCGCCGTATTTGATGACCACGGTTTTGCCGGAAAATTGCTGAATGTAGGGGAGTGCTTCGCTTAGCACGTTTGCGGTATTCATCGCATCTTTACGTGACAGTGGCATGAGTATCGTCTCTATCTGTAGGGTTTGTATAGTTTGTAACTGCTAACTCCGGTATTTGCAAGCCTGGCATTACCTGTTGCAGTTTCTGTTGCAGCAGTTGACTGATTCTTTGCAGCGCTGCAACCGTGAGTGCTTCAATTCTGAGGGTTAGCATCGGGGTGGTATTGGAGGGGCGGATGCCGAACCAGCCATCGCTGTATTCTACCCGCAAACCATCCACATTGCAGACCCTGGCCGGAAAAAAATCCAGCTGGCTGAACTGCGCAATAATGCGAAATTTGTCCTCGTCACTGACGGCGATATTGATCATCGGGGTAGAAGGTAGTGGCGGAAACTGGCTGAAGAGCTGATCTGCAGTCTTGTCGCTGTTGCTGAGCAGTTGCAGTAGCCGTATCGCTGCATAGAGTCCGTCGTCAAAGCCATACCACCGTTCGGCAAAAAACAGATGGCCACTGAATTCACCGCCGAACAGTGCTCCGGTTTGCCGCATCCGGTTTTTAATCATCGAGTGACCGCAGCGCCACATATCCCCTTTGCCGCCGAGTTTGTTAATCAGCAAGGGCAGGTTGAGCGAGCATTTAACGTCATAGACGATCTCTGCCCCCGGGTGGCGCAGCAGCAGATCCTGGCTAAACAAGCAGATCAGCTGGTCAGCCGTGATGATTTCCCCGCTGTTGCTGACGACGGCCAGGCGGTCGCCATCACCGTCCAGCGCCAGCCCGATATCTGCCGCAGACTCACCGACTTTGTTGATCAGGTCGACCAGGTTTTCGGCTTTTTCGGGGTCCGGATGATGGTTAGGGAAGCTACCATCGACATCGCAGTATAAGGGTAAAACCTCGCAACCAAAGCGTTCCAGCAGCCGGACAATCCAGGGGCCGGGAACGCCGTTGCCGCAGTCAACAGCAACCTTCAGCGGTCTGTTCAGTTTCTGGTCTGTCAGAATGCGTTGGAGGTAAATGGGAGTGATATCCTGTTTCTGCAGCGTACCGCTACCTTCGTTCAGCTGTCCTGAAACGATGCGCTGGTAGAGTGCAGTTATCTCATCGCCGGACAGGGTGTGTCCAGCCAGCATAATTTTAAAGCCATTATATTCGGCCGGGTTATGGCTGCCAGTGACCATCACCCCTGAGCCGGTGTTCAGCGCGTGAGTGGCGAAATATAACGCCGGAGTAGGCAGCATTCCGAGATCGATCACATCGATGCCACTTTGCTGTAATCCGGTGATGAGTGCGCGACAGAGTTCTGGACTGGACAGGCGGCCGTCATAGCCGACGCAGATGCTCTGCTGATGTCGGGCGAGGGCTTCGCTGCCTATTGCCTGGCCGATCAGCACGGTAGCGGCGGTATTCAGGCTTTGCGGATAGATACCGCGGATATCATAGGCGCGAAATATAGTTGGATTGAGGTCGGACCCATTCAACGGTTAAGTTTCCCAGAGGCTATATTAGTGGCGGCCGGAAGAGCCGAAACCGCCTTCGCCGCGGTCGCTTTCGTTAAACTCATCGACTATCTCAAAACTGGCCTGCACCACGGGCACCAGCACTAACTGAGCAATGCGTTCACCCGGTTCAACGGTAAAACTGGTTTGGCCACGGTTCCAGCAGGAAACCATTAGCTGGCCCTGATAATCTGAGTCGATCAGGCCGACCAGATTGCCGAGCACAATGCCATGTTTATGGCCCAGACCGGAGCGGGGCAGAAGCATTGCACAGAGGCCCGGATCAGCAATATGGATGGCAATTCCGGTTGGCAGGAGTTCGGTCTGGCCGGGTTCCAGTGTCACTGGCTGGGTGAGACAGGCGCGCAGATCCAGTCCTGCTGAACCCTCAGTGGCATACTGGGGCAGGGGGAACTCATGACCGATACGCGGGTCCAGCAGTTTAACCTGAAGCGTTTGCATCTGCTTAGCTTTCCTGGTTTTTTGCAATGATCTCTATCAGCTTTGCTGCCAGCTGGCGTTTGCTGCATAACGGCAGTTGTTGAACCCCGTCGCGGCTGATCACTGTTACCGCATTATCGTCACTGTTGAAGCCGATATCGCTGCGGGACACATCATTGGCAATAATCAGATCGAGATTCTTGCGTGCCAGCTTATCCTGTGCATAACTGACGACATCCCGGGTTTCGGCGGCAAACCCCACGGTAAAGGGTTTGTCAGGCCGTGCAGCAACGGTGGCAACGATGTCCGGGTTTTTCACCAGACGCAGCTCCATGATCTCTTCGTTGCCTTTTTTCAGCTTATGCTCCGCGACGGCAACGGGACGGTAATCGGCAACAGCCGCTGCGGCGATAAAGATATCGCACTCACCTATCTGTTGCAGAGATGCTGCCAGCATCTGTTCAGCACTTTCAACCATTATCCGTTCACAGCGTGGCGGTGTCTGCAGGTTCACCGGTCCACTAATCAGGGTGACTCTGGCGCCAGCATCAATTGCGGCTTCAGCCAGCGCATAGCCCATCTTGCCGGAACTGTGGTTGCTGATATAGCGCACCGGATCAAGGGCTTCACGGGTTGGCCCTGCCGTGATAAATACCCGCTTGCCCGTCAGTGCCCCCCGGTCAAACAGTGCTGCGGTCTGCTGTGCTATCTCCACGGGTTCAAGCATTCGTCCCGGGCCAGTATCCCCGCAAGCCTGTTCGCCTATGCCCGGGCCTAGCAGTTGTATGCCTTTGCGTTTTAAATCTGTTGCATTGGCTTGCGTTTGCTGATCGCGCCACATCGCCTGATTCATCGCCGGTGCCAGTACGATTGGAGCTTCGGTAGCCAGGCAGAGTGTGCTGAGCAGGTCATTGCCCTGCCCGGCATTGAGTCGAGCCATAAAATCTGCGCTGGCGGGGGCGATGAGCACCAGATCAGCCCACTTGGCCAGCTCTATATGGCCCATCCCCGCTTCTGCTTCCGGATCGAGCAGATGCAGGTGTACCGGATTACCGGAGAGCGCCTGCATCGTCAGAGGGGTAATAAACTCGGTGGCTGCGGGGGTCATTACTACCTGAACATCGGCTCCCGCACCTTTGAGTAAACGGGTGAGTTCGGCGCTTTTATAAGCAGCGATGCCGCCGGTGATACCTAAAATAATCTGTCTGTTAGAGAGTCTCTGCATACCGGGTAACTATTCATCTGCGGTAATTTGGGAGCCATACGATACCACTATCCCGAGGCGAGTTACATTCCTGCAGCGTGTTGCTGAGGGTTGGTCTACAATGACTCGGTATATTAATTTAGCAGTGATGACACAGGGATGTGAATAATGGCGATTACTGACTGGCCGGAGGCTGAGCGCCCTCGGGAGAAATTATTGCGTCAGGGGGCTGCAAGTCTGTCTGATGGCGAACTACTGGCAATTTTTCTGCGTACGGGTGTCAAAGGCTGCAGTGCTGTTGATCTGGCTCGTCAGCTGTTATTACGGTTTGGCGGTTTAAGAGCGTTAATCAAGGCGGATCAGCAGACCTTTTGCGAGCAACTCGGACTGGGCCCTGCAAAGTATGTTCAGCTTCAGGCCGTGATGGAAATTAGCCGCCGTTGTCAGGCTGAGCAGTTGCAGCGTGATTCGGCGCTGACCTCACCCGATCTGGTGAGGGATTATCTGCAACTGCAGCTCAGCGATCGCAGCCGTGAGGTGTTTGCCTGCCTGTTGCTGGATAGCCAGCACCGGGTTATCTGCTTTGAAGAGCTCTTTAAGGGGACTATCGATAGTGCGACAGTACACCCCCGCGAAGTGGTGAAACTGGCTCTGAGTCACAATGCTGCGGCGATGATTCTGGCCCATAACCACCCTTCGGGTATTGCTGAGCCGAGTATGGCGGATCAGCATATTACCCAGCGGATTAAAGAAGCACTGAGCCTGGTGGACATCCGCTTACTGGATCATATGGTGGTGGGCAGTGGCGTTACGGTTTCTCTGGCGGAAAGGGGGCTGCTCTGATGTTGAATAAAATTGTGAGCTTGTGTAGCTATCAGGGAGGTTTTTCTGTACAATGCGCGCTCTTCTATCCACCGGTACGGGTTATTGTCTTTGGTTTGGACGCACCGCCTGAGGATATTGCAGCTACCCTATTTGATTCTGGGATCGATAGCTGCCGTTCCAATAAGTATCTGATAGAAGGCTACATAAACTATTGTTAAAAGGTAATTTTCATGTCTCGAGTTTGCATGGTTACAGGTAAGCGTCCTGTAACAGGAAACAATGTTTCCCACGCACTGAACCGTACACGTCGTCGCTTTTTGCCAAACCTGCACTGGCACCGTTTCTGGGTAGAGAGTGAGCAGAAGTTTGTACGTCTGCGCGTTTCTTCTAAAGGTATGCGTATCATCGATAAGAAAGGTATCGATGTTGTGCTGGCTGACGTTCGCAAGAACGGCATTAAAGTTTAAGGAGCACGATAATGCGCGATAAGATCAAGATGGTTTCTTCTGCTGGTACTGGTCACTTCTACACCACTACTAAGAACAAACGTACTACTCCTGACAAGCTGGAAATGAAGAAATTCGATCCAGTTGTTCGTCAGCATGTTCTGTACAAAGAAGCTAAGATTAAGTAATAATCTGAGCTGATAATAAAAAAACCCGGCTGGTCCGGGTTTTTTTGTGCCCAATCGAACCGAAACCTATTACTCTGAAGTCAGTTGAATATGCCTGAATTACCAGAAGTTGAAACGACACGCCGTGGTATTGAGCCTCACATCGAGGGGCGGATAATTTCAGCGCTAACGATTCGCCAGCCTAAGCTGCGCTGGCCGGTCCCCGATCAGCTGGCAGAATGGGTTGTCGGTTGCCGCATCAGTTCAGTGACCCGGCGGGGTAAATATCTGCTAATTAACCTGCAGGGCGGTTCGGTAATGATTCATCTGGGGATGTCTGGTAGTCTTTATATGGTCTCCTCTGATCAGCCGGCGGCTTATCATGACCATGTCGACATGGTTCTCGACAGCGGTATGGCGCTACGGTTGACTGATCCACGCCGTTTTGGCTCGGTGTTGTGGCAACCCGCAGGCGAGTCACACAGTCTGCTCGAATCACTCGGTCCTGAACCGTTGAGCAGTGATTTTAATGCGGCTTACCTGCAGCAGTGTTGTGCCGGACGTAAGCAGGCGATTAAGCAGCTTATTATGAATAGCCATATTGTCGTTGGTGTGGGTAACATTTATGCCAACGAAGCGCTGTTTAGTGCCGGTATTCACCCGAAAAGGGCTGCCGGGAATATCTCGGCTGTACGGCTGGAGCGATTGGTGGATGAGATTAAGGTGATACTCGCCCGTGCTATAGAGCAGGGCGGTACTACCCTGAAAGATTTTGTTGGTGGCGATGGTAAGCCCGGCTATTTCAAGCAACAACTGAATGTATATGGTCGTGGCGGTGAATTATGCCATCACTGCAAATCCACGCTGAAAGAGATTCGTCTTGGCCAGCGATCTACTGTCTACTGTCCGGAGTGTCAGCACTAATGGGAATACTTGAACCGCTTTTGAAACCAACCCCGACAGGTGGTGAGATCTGCCCAAGCCGGGAAGACCTTCAGCGTGCCCTGGGCAGTGAATCCTATCTGGCTAAGCGTGAAACATTTCATGTGGGTGAGTTGCCGATTCATTGTGAAATTTATGAGCATAGTATTGATTCACCGGTTCTGATGTTTCTGCCGGGTATTGGCACTTATGGTGAACTCTATGCGGAGATGCTCTGGTCGCTATCGCAACGGGGTTTTAACGTGGTAGCTATTGACCCACCGGGACATGGTTATTCCGGCGGTGAGCGCGGAGTATATTCCGTTGAGTCGGTAGAGGAGTCCGTCTCCCTGGTGATCGATGCTCTGGAACAGCGTTATGACGGGCCCTATTACATCTATGGTTACTCTATCGGTGCGCTATTGGCGGTGGCAGCGGCAGAGAGAGATGAAAGGATTACGAAGGTTGTGTGCGGCACTTTGCTGACAACAGAGGTACCACCTGACCTGTTTCACCTGCTTGGCTGGCAGTGGACCTGGGGCAGCGCGATGCTGTTTCCCGGATTGCGCTTACCGTTAGCATGGATGGTCGACTATGACCATCTGCTGGCAGGTCACCCGGCAGGTATGTTGATAAACCATGACCCGATGTTGGTGTTGGATTATCCATTTAAAACCCTGGCCAGTCTTTTCAGTCATAAAGCCGGAATTATGCGGCGTGAATACCCATTTAAGCTGGCCCTGGTGCAGGGAGAGCAGGATGAGGTGTTATCCGTGGGATATAGTCGTCGGGTTGTTTATGAGGCGGTGCAGCCGATTGAGCTGATTACGGTACCTGGTGAGGGACATATGATGCCGCTGACGGCACCTCTTAAACTGGCAGGTATTATTGCTGACTGGCTGAATGCTTAGACGTTACTATGGGTTTAATCTACCTTAACGTTAAGAATTGAGTATGACGATCACTTTAAGGACGAAGTCTTTTCTGTTTATTTTCCTGGCTCTTCTGTTGGAGTCATTGCCTGTATTTGCAGGGTTAACCCTGACTCGGGAAGAGTCTGTCTGGCTGGATCAACATCGCGATTCTATCACGGTGGGGGTCGCCGTAATCCCACCCTATCTTTCCAATCGTGCTGGTGATAATCAGGTTGAGGGGTTGTCAATCGACTACCTGCAACGGATGGAGACGGCCCTGGGGATAAAGTTTCAGTACCAGATCTTTGAAAATTATGGTGCGATGATGGAAGCGGCCAGGTTGCGCTCGATTGACGTTGTCTTTGGTGTTACCAATACTGAGGCCCGCAGCCGTTATCTCAATTTCACCAGTGTCTACTCACATCTGTCGAATAAGATATTCACTCGCAAAGGTAAGTTTAAACGTGCTGAGATGAGTGATTTTGCCGGGAAGCGTTTCGCCGTGCCCCGGGACACGGCACTGGTTAACTATATCCGGAATAACTATCCGGAGATCATCCTGGTTCAGGTTAATGATCTGCAAGAGGCGTTCTCTCTGCTGGCTGTTGGTGAAGTTGATGGCGTCGGCTCTTACGCCTCTGCCGGGTACCTGTATACCGTGATGGAGGGCGTCGACAATATCAGTATCGTCGGTAGTGTCGGGTTTAATTACCATATTTCGTTTGGCTCCCGGAATGATGAGCCGATCTTGTCCGGTTTGCTGGAAAAAGCGCTTGTATCACTTACGGCTGAGCAAAAAAATGCGATTGAGCGCCGCTGGGTGCAACCTGAGGATAGTCAGCGGGTGGATATGGATACGCTTATCCACGGGGTCATTATTGCGGGATTTTGTTTGCTGCTGATTTTGTTGCTGATGGTGGTGCTCTGGAACCGCTCATTGAAACGGGAAGTTAACCATCGTAAAGAGGCCCAGAAGGAGGTGAGTTTTCTGGCCTATCATGATGAACTGACCGGTGCTTATAATCGCCAGTTTATGCTGGAAACGCTGGCAGAATATACCCGCTTGCCGAGCTCTGCAGATCAGACTACGTGTGTAATTTTGTTGGGATTAGATAATTTCAGTCTGATTAATGAGTTTCATGGCCAGAAAATGGGGGATTATGTCCTTCAGCGGATGAGTGCCCGGCTGCAGTCGCGGCTTAGTAGTGATGCTGTGCTGTCCCGCACCGGTGGTGATGAGTTTACCGTGCTGATTCGTCTCCCGGCTAACCGGACCTCTCTGAGTCATCTGGCTGACCGGCTGATTGCTGAGATCAGTCTGCCAATTGCTTATGGTGACCAGAGTTTTGCCCTGACGGCAACGGCTGGAATATCGATACAGGATGGTGATCTGGAAGAACCCCTGCGTTTGCTGGAGCAGGCAGATCTGGCACTGCATGAGGCAAAAAAGAAAAATCCTGGTAGTCATCTGTTTTACGCCTCAGAGATGAGCGTTCAGTTGTTGGAAAATCAGCAGCTGCATGCGGCGTTAAGTGAGGCGCTGACAACGGAACAGTTTTTTCTCGAGTATCAGCCCCAGGTTTTGTTAGATAGCGGTAAAGTGGTTGGTTTTGAAGCGCTGGCCCGCTGGAACCATCCAGTTCTGGGGCGGGTTCCTCCTGATAAATTTATCCCTCTGGCTGAACAGAATGGGCTGATCGTAACGCTGGGAGACCGGGTGTTGCTCCTGGCTTGCCAGCAGGGATGTCAATGGCTGAATCAGGGGCTAGAGTTTGAGCGAATAGCTGTCAATGTCTCTGTTAAACAGTTTGTCGAAGCCGATTTTGCCAGCAAAGTACTGAATGCCCTTGAGCAGAGCGGTCTGCCTCCGGAAAAGCTGGAGCTGGAGATTACTGAATCGATCTTTCTGGGTGACCGGGTGTTAGCAAAAGAGACCATGTCTAAGCTGACAAAACTGGGTATCTGTTTTTCTATTGATGATTTTGGTACCGGCTTTTCATCATTGCTTTATCTGAAAGAGCTTCCGGTTTCAAAGCTTAAACTGGATCAGGGTTTTATACGCGGTATTACTCAGGACCACTCTAGTCTGCAGATCGTCAAAGCTTCATTGCAGATGGGCCATGCGCTGAATATGGTGGTGATTGCTGAGGGGGTTGAGCATCGGCAAGAGCAACAGTTGTTAGATGAGCTCAACTGTGAGCAGGGGCAGGGCTATCTGTTCTGTCGCCCACTGCCCGCGGATGAGATTACCGCTGAATTGCTGCTTCAGGTAGAAGACGCTGTGTCCCCTGTCATTGAAGCTTAAATTGTTGTTAACCACACTGTAATAGTTTTTGGAGGACAATGTTGCCACACAGCAAACATTTGGTCCTGAACTATGAACGCATTACAGCAACGCATAGTCGCATTCGATGTCACACTGTACTACCTCTGTTTTGGTACCTGCAGACTACCGGTGATGCCGACAATCAGTCGTCTGATTTCTAAATTAGGGGATGGGGTTTTCTATCTCGTGACCGGTCTGTTGGTGGCCTGGTTAGAGCTTGAAAATGGCGTTAATTTTCTGCTCGCCGGGTTATTTGTATTTGCGATTGAGCTGCCGGTGTATATCTTTTTAAAGCGGGCGATTAAACGGGATCGCCCTTGTGACCGATTTGCCGATGTGATTCCGCAGATCACGCCCTCTGATAAATTCAGTTTACCTTCAGGACATGCCGCTGCAGCTTTTGTTTTTGCCTCGGTGCTGAGCTATTACTATCCCTCTTTGATGTTACCTGCCTATACGCTGGCGTCACTGATCGCCCTGGCGCGTGTCTTTCTCGGGGTGCACTATCCCACCGACATCCTGGCCGGTGCTGCTTTAGGTCTGACTGCCTCTGTTATCGGGTTAAACCTGATCGACCTGTTCTAAGCGCGCGTCTTTAATCGTTTCAACTGAGTCGGGATCTGCAATGAAAATACTCTATGGCGTACAGGCGACGGGCAACGGTCATATTACCCGTGCCAGAGTGATGGCACCGGCACTGGCACAAGAGGGGATTGAGGTCGATTTTCTATTTAGCGGGAGGCCGCCTGAAAAGCTGTTTAATATGGAGCCTTTTGGTGACTATCAGACCCGTCGTGGTCTTACTTTTACAGTGATCGATGGCAAGATTGATCGCTGGCGCAGCCTGGCTCAGAATAATCTGCTTCAGCTGGTAAAAGATATCAGAGCACTGGATCTGCAGCAGTATGATCTGATTATCAGTGATTTCGAACCGATAACTGCCTGGGCTGCTAAGCTGCAGAGGAAACCCTGTATTGGTATTGCCCATCAGTATGCTTTCAGTTACCCGGTTCCTGGCCCGCGTATTGGTCGGGTAATGATGCCAATGATCCGCTTCTTCGCGCCAGTGCAGCAGGGTATTGGATTGCACTGGCATCATTTTGACAGCCCGATATTACCGCCATTGATTGAGGCGCAGCCCTATCCTATTACCGTGCAGTCGGGGATGATTCTGGTGTATCTGCCATTTGAAAACCGGGAGCAGATTCGTCAATGGTTATTACCGTTCAGTGATTATGAGTTTCATGTTTACTGCGATATTGATCATCCAGAGGAGGATGAGCATATTTTCTGGCGGCCACTTTCCAGAGATGCTTTTCGCCAGGCACAGGCATGCTGCGATGGCGTGATCGCTAACTGTGGTTTTGGTTTGGCCAGTGAGGTATTACAGGCAGGCAAAAAGCTGCTGACTAAGCCGCTTACTGGTCAGCCTGAGCAGATATCTAATGCGGCAGTGCTTGAGCATTTAGGGTTGGCAGAAGTGTTTGATGAGCTGGAGGCGGATCAGTTCTATCGCTGGGCCGGGCAGTCAGCCCCAGAGCCGGTGGCCTACCCGGATGTCGCTGCCGCATTGGCCCGGTGGATACATAATGGCTGCGATCAGAGCGCTCAAGAATTGGCTGAGGAGCTTTGGCAGGGGGTGATTGCTGAGCAGCTGGCCGGGCCGGTGACGACATAGCCAGGAAGCGGAAAAAAAGACCCTCAGTGCATAGATCTGCAGCCCAGAGAAGAGCATAAAATAATAAGGACATAAAAAAAGAGAGTGCTCAGTTCCCCTTGAGCACTCTCTTTTGTTTTAGTGGCCAGATGACCGGTCCCTTATCCATTACCCTGGTGAAATCTAATCAGCATCCTGCTGACGTCCCTGTTTCCCTTTTCACCTGTCGATCATCTTTTGCCTGGTATGCCAGCCGTTTTCCTTCATCCGTGAAGGCCATCGTTCCGTCAGAATCAGTATCCTATTTCAACCCATTCGGAGCTATAGGAAAAAATCCTATTTTGCGGTGCAGCATGGCAGATACTTTTTCGGGGCAAAAATTGGGCAAAAAAAAAGAGAGTACTTAGTTCCCCTTAAGTACTCTCTTCATATGGCATCCATTTTCCATGCGGCGAATCCAAGGCATCCTGCCAGCAATCCGTGCTTCCTGTCCGCTTTTCCAGGCCATCCCCAGTTCAGTCCCGAACGTCAAAACTTCCTGAAGCACATATTGTTTGAATTACATACAGGTAGATATAGGAAAAAGTCCTATTTTTGATTATGCAGCAAATGAGTATTGCTACAGGTCAATTTTTCGCCAGAAGATGGACATGACGGGTGGTTGGACATACACTAGAGAGATCTTGTCGGGGTGCCCATTGGGCTGAGAGTTGGTATGAAAGATGACCAGTAACCCGCGAACCTGATCCGGCTAATACCGGCGTAGGAAATCGAGATAAACCGTCATACTGCCTTTGTCGTACCCGGTTTAGCTCATAATGCTGGACCGCTACCGATGTCTGAAAGAAACATTCCTATTGCGCTCACTATTGCTGGTTCTGACAGTGGTGGTGGTGCGGGTATTCAAGCTGATCTGAAAGCCTTTTCCGCTTTGGGCGTCTATGGTGCGTCTGTGATCACGGCTATTACAGCGCAGAACACCCGTGAAGTCCGGGCGATCCATCCGGTGCCTCTGCCAATGATCACTGAGCAGATCGGTGCGGTGTTTGATGATCTCAGCGTTGCAGCGGTGAAAACCGGTATGCTGGGTGACGCCGATACTGTTGCTTGCGTTGTCGCCAGCCTTGAGCAGTATAAACCCGCATATCTGGTTGTTGATCCGGTGATGGTAGCAAAAAGCGGAGATGCTTTATTGCTGGCAAGTGCGGTGGAAATGTTGAAAACCCGTCTCATCCCTTTAGCCTCTCTGATTACCCCTAATCTTCCTGAAGCAGCAGTGTTGCTCGGCTGTGAGCAACCGACCACGCTGGCACAGATGCAGAGGATGGCGGAGCAACTGCTGACTCTGGGCGCGGGTGCCGTATTGCTAAAAGGCGGGCACCTTGAGGGCAGTGCTGATGCTATTGATCTGCTCTGTGATGGTAATCAGGTCTGTCAGTTCAGCTCTCCACGGATTGCTACCCGCAATACCCACGGTACCGGCTGTACGCTGGCATCGGCGATTACAGCCGGTCTGGCGGCAGGACTGAATCTGCAGGCGGCGGTGCAACAGGCAAAAGATTACATCTATGCGGCTATATTCGCAGCAGATAGGTTGCAGGTGGGGCAGGGTCATGGGCCGTTGCATCACTTTCATCAATATTGGTGACCGGCGTTAGCCGGAACTTTATAAGAAAAACTCAAGACGCAGGTAATAAGATGACCGATAGTCAGACAGTTCTAAGTCGCAGTGCACAGGTTGATGAAGCTTCTGTGCAGCCATTTCCTAACTCCCGTAAGGTTTATGTTGAGGGTTCCCGCCCTGACATTCGGGTGCCGATGCGTGAAATTTCACTGGCGGACACGCCTACCGATATGGGTGGTGAGAAAAATGCGCCGTTGTATGTATATGATACCTCCGGTCCCTACTCAGATCCGCAAGCGAAGATTGATGTGCGCAAAGGGCTGGAGCCACTGAGGGCTGGCTGGATTGAGGAGCGGGGAGATACGCTGCAGCTGGATGGGCTGAGCTCAGAGTATGGTCGTGCCCGTGAGCAGGATCTGCGCCTGGATCATCTGCGTTTTGAACTGACTCGTAAGCCGCTGAAAGCAAAACCTGGCAGTAACGTTACCCAGCTGCACTATGCCCGTCAGGGCGTTATTACTCCAGAGATGGAGTTTATCGCCATCCGTGAAAATATGAAGCTGGCGAAAGCCCGTGCCGAGGGTGATACGGTTGCTCAGCAGCACCCGGGCCACAGCTTTGGTGCCAAGCTTCCTGAGGAGATTACGCCTGAGTTTGTGCGTCAGGAAGTTGCAGAAGGGCGGGCGATTATCCCTGCCAATATTAACCATCCTGAAGTTGAGCCGATGATTATTGGGCGTAACTTTCTGGTTAAAATCAACGGTAATATTGGTAATTCTGCACTGACCTCCTCTATCGAAGAGGAAGTTGAAAAGATGACCTGGGGGATCCGCTGGGGATCCGATACCATTATGGATCTGTCTACGGGTAAGAATATCCATGAAACCCGCGAATGGATTCTGCGTAACTCTCCGGTACCTATCGGGACCGTGCCGATCTATCAGGCGCTGGAAAAAGTGAATGGTGTTGCTGAAGACCTTAACTGGGAAGTGTTCCGCGATACTCTGATTGAGCAGGCTGAACAGGGTGTGGATTACTTTACCATTCATGCGGGTGTGCTGCTGCGCTATGTGCCGATGACGGCGAAGCGGATGACCGGTATTGTTTCCCGTGGTGGTTCTATCATGGCGAAATGGTGTCTGGCGCACCACGAAGAGAACTTCCTCTACACCCATTTTGAAGATATCTGTGAGATCTGTAAGGCTTATGACGTGTCTTTCTCGCTGGGTGATGGTTTGCGCCCGGGGTCAGTTTACGATGCCAATGATGAAGCACAATTCTCCGAACTGGAAACTCTGGGAGAGCTGACCAAGATCGCCTGGAAGCACGATGTACAGGTGATGATCGAAGGCCCAGGGCATGTGCCGATGCATATGATTAAAGAGAATATGGACAAGCAGCTGACCGAGTGTCATGAAGCACCGTTTTATACCCTGGGGCCACTGACGACTGATATTGCACCGGGCTATGACCATATCACCTCTGGTATCGGTGCGGCGATGATCGGTTGGTACGGCTGTGCCATGCTTTGCTATGTGACACCGAAAGAACACCTGGGGCTGCCTAACAAAGACGATGTGAAGACCGGTATCATCACCTACAAGATCGCGGCTCATGCTGCCGATCTGGCAAAAGGCCATCCGGGCGCGCAGATCCGTGATAATGCCATGTCCAAGGCGCGTTTTGAGTTCCGTTGGGAAGATCAGTTTAATATCGGTCTTGATCCGGATACCGCCCGCGCATATCACGATGAAACACTGCCGAAAGAATCGGCAAAGGTGGCGCATTTCTGCTCTATGTGCGGTCCTAAGTTCTGTTCCATGAAGATCTCCCAGGAGGTGCGTAACCTGGATGAAACTCAGATTGCTTCAATGCAGGCGGCAGAGCAGGGGATGCAGGAGAAATCTAAGGAGTTCAAACAGAGCGGTGCTGAGATCTATCATAAGGTGTAACGGCTAAGATCTGTCGCGTTTTCAATAAGCCGCTGATCTCAGCGGCTTTTTTGTATCTGTTGTAACACCCTCTCAAATAGTGTCAGATGGTTGTGCAGATTTTCTGTCAGCGCCTCTGAGATGAAACCACCGAGCTGATCTGTGGCACCCACCATCATCAGATTATCTGCCATGGCGAAAGACTCGATGCTAAAGCCCCTGGCGTCGCAGGTATCGCCTTCAATCCGGTCGCTGTAGGCACGGCCATCGAGAGAGTAGCCCCAGACCGGTTTATTCTGGGCGCTCATATAACCCATCTCAAAAGCGGTTCCCACATCCATGCTTGGCCCTCTGAACGGCGTCATGTTTGCGATGATCATGTCGCTCTGGTTCATCAACCCGATGTTGGCTTGATAGATTGTCAATCCAGCGTTAAACGGGGAAAGTTCAGACAGGTCTATTTCGTTATCCAGAGGGAAGTGACCGATAAAGCCGTATTGCTGACACAGTTGCTTTTTGGCTGCACCCAGTTCGGCTGCGTTGGGCCAGAAGACATCCGGGCCTGCCAGATAGATTGACAGCTGTGACATGTTAATCTTCCAGCAGGGGGTGGCCTTTGGGGAGTTGACGGCTGATCCACAGGGCCAGTTTGTGTTTCATGTTGGGTTCGTTTTCCTCGCCTTTCGCCAGAGGCTGAATCAATTTATCCAGCACCAGTAAAAGGTAGATCGCTTTGATCTTATCGCTGGCACTGTCGGTTGCTTCAATCTGCCCGGCACCCCGTTTCTCCATATAGACACCGCCAATGCGGATTGCCTCTTTGACCAGTTCAGCTTCATGCTTTAGCTTTTTCATCGCTCTCTCCAACAGCTTTTATAGGGAATTGGCTGCCACTATCGCATAGCTGCCGGAGCGGGGTAAATATAATAAAGGAGATTTTATCGGGATGGCATAACCATCCCGATAGGGTTGCAATCTAAGAAATCAGCGTGGTTGTGTTTCAGTGGCTGATCATTCCATGGGGCTTTTCAGACATCACCTGTTTGAAGGTGGATTGAGAGAAGCAGATAAGATCCTGATGATCTCCTGCCTCCATATAGCAGTCGGGTTCATCGGCCAGATGATCATCCCAGATCACTTGCATGTTGTAAGCCTGTCCCAGAGCTGGAACCGCGCCACTGTTGCAGTCCCTGAAGAGAATTTTTACGTCCCGCTGGGCCGCTGGAGATAGTACCCGTCCCATTTGCCGATTGATTGCGTGCAGGTCAACCCGCCGGTCAGATGGCACAACGGCCATCAGGAAACCTTCGTCATCTCGAAGTACAACCCCTTTAGCCATGCGACGAGCGGGAACATGGGCCGCAATGGCGGATCTGAGCGATGTTTCCGTATACGGATGACGCAGCAGGCGGTAGGGGATCTCTCCCTGGTTGAGAAATTTTTGTACAGTGGGAGATACAGACATCTAAATAACCTCCTGACAGAGTGAACTGTCTCTTCTGAAGTCTGTTGTCGGCCAGCGTTGATAAACGGTCTGGCATATCGAAGGATAGTTCAGAAATAGGTATACTGCGGAATCACTTTGTCAGTATGCGGCGTCATTATGAAATACAGTATTATTCCCGTTACCCCATTTCAGCAAAACTGCACTTTGTTGTGGTGTGAAACCTCTAAAAAAGCGGCGGTTGTTGATCCGGGCGGTGATATTACCAGGGTGATGGCAAAACTGGATGAACTGGGATTGCAGCTGGAAAAAATATTGCTGACTCATGCCCATATTGATCATGCCGGTGGTACTGCAGAACTGGCTAAGCTTACGGGGGTGCCGATTGAGGGGCCGCATCGTGGTGATCAGTTCTGGATCGATGGCTTGTCACAACAGAGTCAGATGTTTGGCTTTCCTCAGGTGGAGATATTCACTCCGGATCGTTGGCTGGAGGATGGTGACAAGGTAACCGTGGGAAATGAGACCCTGGAGGTGCTGCACTGCCCCGGTCATACACCGGGACATGTGGTGTTTTTCAGCCCTGAGAGCCAGCTGGCACAGGTGGGCGACGTTCTGTTTCAGGGTTCAATAGGCCGTACCGACTTTCCTCAGGGCGATCATGCTACCCTGATCAGTTCTATTCGCAAGAAGCTTTTTCCATTAGGCGATGCGGTGGCGTTCATTCCCGGGCATGGTCCGATGTCCACCTTTGGTCAGGAGCGTAAAACCAACCCTTTTGTCAGTGATTCCCGGGGATAGGCCCAGGTTAAACCGCTAGTTTACTTTATCCGGAGTAACAGACACACCGCCACTGACGATAAAGGTCGTTACCTTCCCCGCACTGACATCCAGAGGAACAACCTGATCCCGTGGCACGATGATCAGGTTGCCGGAAAAGTTGTAGGAATCTGGCAGGTAGACTGACACATCATCGCCGAGGCCAAATCCATTCAGATCTTCGCAGGTTAGAAAGCCCATCACTTTGATGGTTTTTTCCTTGTTCAGATACACCAATACCGGTTTATTAAAACTCTTCTGGTCTCCCAGCAGCGCCTGAAACAGATCTTTCAACGAGTTGTAGAGTAGTTTCACTAAGGGGATTCGTTCCATCAGTGAACCGATGATATTCATCAGAAAGCGGGTCAGATAGAGAGAGCCCGCGATACCGGTCAGGGTTATGATGGTGACCGTCAGCAAAATGCCTAGCAGGGTTTCGGTGAGGCCCGGTTGAAGGCCAGGAATAAAGTAGCTGATGAGTGAACCTACCGCCGAGAACAGCGTCTCATTCAGTGCGGTAAAAATCAGAAAAACCAGATAGATTGTCAGCACGAATGGCAGCAAAATCAGCAGCCCCTGAAAGAAAAAACGCAACGCTGTCTTCATGAAAATTATTCCTGTTGAGCCCCGGTTATGACCGGTAGCTTAGCTGTAATAAACCTCATGCATCACCTGATGTGGAGGCGCTTGATGAATCAGATCAACTATGGTGATTATCGTATGACTGCATGGGGCAGGTATATGGTTCCTAACCGTTGAATACCCGAGCCCAGAATCTATCACAAGGATCTTAAAGTTACGATTTTCCATAACGCAGGTGAACCCGAGATAGCACCTTAACATCAGGTGATCGTCGTATCTGAAGAAGCGATCCTGCAGTGCTTTGAGCTGGGCAAGTTAGGGGTTGCCACCGATCTTTACTAAAGGCCCCTATATTTAGCCAGTTAGCTTATCGGTGGTCGCTGCTGGTACTCCAGTGATTGCATCTCCGACAGGCGGCTGAAGGTACGGGCAAATTCAAAGATCAGGCTGCCTTCCATATAGAGTTGCTCCAGTGGCACTTCAATACTCAAGAACAGATTAACTCCCCGGTCATAGAGTTCATCGACCAGGCTGATAAAGCGTCGGGCGGGATCATCCATATTGCCTAACAAAACCTGACGTTCTCCGGCTTTTACCGCCTCACTGCCATCTTCGGTGCCTCGCGCCTTAATTTGCTCGTGGCTGCGACTGCCGAGTAACGGCACCTGACTGACAAAGATGTGGCTGAAGCGGTTCGCAAGGTCGATGTAATCCATCTGGCTGCGGGCGCCCATACATAAGTGTTCAAAATCGAACCAGATACAGTCGTCACTAACCGCTCGGACGGGGATGGGGCGTTGCAGCACTAAAACTTCACTAACACGGGGGTGCGTGTTGCTAAGTGCAATATAACACTGGGCTAGTTGCTGTTCATGGTCAGCATTTGCTGCGTCGTCCGGGTAAAAGATACACGGTGCCGGTGTCAGTGTCCGCAACCGGTGATCAGTTTCCCCTGCGAGGTTGAAGACCCTCATCTCTTGCATAATCATCGTTATGATCGGTTTGACCCGATCCTCAAACAGAGGGTCTTTACAGAGTTTTTCCGGTGGCCGGTTTGAGGTGGTAATCAGAATTACGCCCCGTCTGAGCAGTCCTTTAATCAGCTTGCCAAGAATCATCGCATCGGCGATATCATTGAGGAAAAATTCGTCAAAGCAGATCAGTCGGTAGCGGCGGGCAAGTTTTGCCGCGATCAGCTCCAGCGGGTCTGCCTGGCCTTGCAATTCACCAAGCTGCTGGTGGATCTGGGCCATAAAACGGTGAAAGTGATGGCGTAGCGCGGTGTTGTCAGGCAGGTGCGCAAACAGCAGGTCCATCAGAAATGTTTTGCCGCGACCGACCGGCCCCCAGATATAGATTCCTTCAGGTCTGGCACTACGGGGACTGCGCTTGAGAAATTGATAGATCTGGTTAAGCTGTTCCACCAGTAACCCTTGGTCCGGGTCTGACTGATAGCCATTGCTGGAAATCGCTTGCTGATAAATGTTGATAAAGTCGTTCTGCATCACTGAGGTTCCGTTGCTGACAGTGACATGATAATAGTTTTACCCGGGTAAGAGATAGGTTAATCTTCCAGCCTCTGACGCAGGGGGAATGAATGGTAAACAGTTTACAGCCGCTGGTTATTGGCTCAATGCCTGATGAGCAGCAGCGAATCAGCGAAGTACTTGAGGCCGGAGTGACTGCGCCTCAGGTGTTGTTCTGGCAATACGATCAGGCCGCAGTCATTATGGGATGTTCGCAACGGCCGGATGAAGGCCAGATGTCGCGTGCTGCGAGGGCAGGTTTACCTCTGTTACGGCGGCGTTCGGGGGGTGGTGCTGTGCTGGCGGGCCCCTGGATGCTGAGTGTTACGGTGTTCATTCCCCCTGATCATCCTGTGGCAAAACACAATATTATTGAGATCTTCTCCTGGCTGGAGCAGATCTGGATCGATACCTTGCATGTCTGTGGTGTGCCTTGTAAGGGCGTTGATCAGGCGATGATTGATCGCTCTAAAGTACTAAGTCAGCAACAAAACTTGAAATGGGCCTGCTATGCAGCACTTTCCCATGGCGAGGTGGTCAGCGAGGATGGTCGAAAGCTGGTGGGTTTGGCGCAGATTCGTAAGCGTAAAGGTGTCGCTCTGGTCAGTGGTCTGCATCTTTACCCCTCTGACTGGAGTCTGCTAAGTTCGGTTGTGGTTGACAATAACCAGCAGGGCAGTGCGCTGGAGCGACTCAACAGTGATGCACAGAGCTTGTCCGGACGGAGTGCTGAAACACTGCTGCCCGAACTGATCCGTACGTTTGCTGAGCATATACCCGATGATTTTATCCAGAAAACCGATTAAACGGTTTTCTGGACGAGTATCCCCGCGGTTATTTATGCAGCAGTTGAGCCAGTTCAACCAGTTGGGGGTTAAGCGGCTTTCTTTTTTCCATCACGTCTAACAGTGGCGTTGCGGTAATCTTACTATCGATCATGCCGACCATGATATCAGTGAACCCCGCTAACAGATAAGTGACAGCCGCAGCGCCCAGGCATGATGCCAATACCCGGTCGTGGCCGGTTGGCCTGCCACCCCGTTGTATATGACCCAATATACAGACCCCCGGCTTTTCACCATGGGTTTCCAGCTGATTAGCCAGGCGGTAAGTAAGCCCGGGGCGGGGGCCTTCTGCAACCACTATGATTCCGCTGCTTCCCCGTCCTTCGGCTCGCTGGTTTGCCAGTGAGAAACACAGAGCATCCAGTTTGAAATCAATTTCAGGCACAATAATCATCTCGGCACCACATGCCACCCCGACCTGTGAGGCGATATGGCCAGAGTTGCGCCCCATCACTTCAACCAGAAATATCCGCTCATGGGACACCGCGGTATCACGGATTTTATCGATCGCTTCCAGTGCCGTATTGAGTGCGGTATCAAAGCCGATAGTATCCTCAGTGCCATAGATATCATTATCAATGGTGCCGGGTAAGCCAACCACGGGAATGCCTGTTTCATGGGTCAGCAGGTGGGCGCCTGTCAGTGAACCGTCTCCGCCAATAACAATCAGCCCGCCAATACCGTGCTCTTTAAGAATCTCTGCGGCCTGATTACGCACCACAGGATCTTTAAACGCCTCGCAACGGTCACTTTTCAGAATGGTACCGCCGCGTTGCACAATGTTAGTGACATCGCTGCTTTTAAGTTCAAAAATATCACCAATGATAAGCCCGCTATAGCCCTTATTAATGCCAAAAACGCGCACCCCCTGATTCAGTGCGGCACGGGTAACGCTGCGGATCGCTGGATTCATTCCCGGTGAGTCGCCACCGCTGGTCATAACTGCTATTGCTTTTATATCAGTGTTTTTCTCTATATTCGGGAGGCGATACATAGCTGAGTTCCGACAGTTTAATTTCGTTTAATATTATGCAGATGAGGATATTAGACAACTGTTTTTCGCCGCTCAGACGGGGAGTCTCTGGCAACGCATC